>NZ_JBVJPW010000002.1:0-539284 GCF_055609205.1 Streptomyces sp. NPDC036815
TGCCGCCGCGTTCCGAAGCCATGATCCACCTCGCCATGACCGACCTCATGGCCCGCCGCCTCACCGGCGAGAACACCATCTCCTGGCGCGACCCGACACCAGCACACCAAAGCCGCATTCAGGGATGAAACGACCTCTCAGCGCGGCAGCCACCAACGCGCCTTGTAGATGCCACCGTTGACGTACTTGTAGGAACTCTCCGGCCGGTGCACGCTCACCGTCGTGGTCCACCAGGTCTCGCCGAGCCCGCTCTCCGGCACGGTGGTCACGACCTGCCCGGTGCGCGGGTCGTCCCCGACGGCCTTCACCGACTTCCGCGAGATCGTCCCGGATCCGGCGAAGTCCCGCACGAACTCCCCGGTCCGCGCCTCGTACTGGAAGACCGCCGCACTCGTCGTCACCCACAGCCGCCCCGGCCGCCCGGCGACCGGGAACAGGTCGTGCCCGCCCGGCGTCCTGCCCGGCGTGCCGACCGGCAGCCCCACCGCGGACAGCCGCGTCAGCGTGGGCCGCGCGGCCTTGCCGCCCACCGCGTACGTCACCAACTCGTCGTCGCCGAGGGCCCACAGCACCTCGCGGGCGGCGTCCCAGTGCAGCGCGTGCGCGCCCTTGAGCTCCGCCTCCGTGTACCGCGCGGACCGCGGCCCCAGCGACGCCGCGTACAGCCGCACCCGCGCGCCGGTGCTGCACGCGACGGCCACGTTGCCGTCGGGCAGCAGCTCCGCGCTGTGCGGGTTGAACAGATCGTCGCCGGGTCCGATCGCCGTGCCCCAGTACCGCCGCCCCGTCGGGTGCTCGACGACGGCCACGAAGCCGAACGACGCCGTGGTCAGGACGTACGTGCGCCGCCGGTGCAGCCGCGCCTTCGCCTCGCACGGGTACACCCAGCTCACGTCCGGGTCCAGGTCCCGGTAGCGCGGGTCGCCGAGCGGTGAGAACTCCCAGCACACGGCGGACGGGTCGACGGCCGGGTCCCAGACCCGGCGCCGCGGGTCGAGCACGAGGATCCGCCTGCTCGCCTGCTCGGTCAGCAGAACGGGCGGCGTCCCGGCGGGAACCCCGCCACCACCACCCGCCCCGAACGCCCGTGCGGTGGGCAGCGCCACCGCGACCCCGGCACCCGCCGCACCCAGCACGACGGCACGTCTCGACGGCACGGCAGCCATGAAATCCCCCCGGAACCTGGGCAGTTGGTCAGGTGCGCGACCGCAATCTGCCATGCCGTCCGGTCCCGGGACAGCCTTCTACCGGACTTTGTGCCCGTGTCCCGCCGCCGACCACCCCGTTGGGGGACGGTCTACAGGTCGTAGACCACCGTCACGGGAGCGTGGTCGCTCCACCGCTCGGCGTGGCTCGCGGCCCGCTCCACGTACGCCTTCACGGCGCGCCCGGCGAGCCCCTCCGTCGCCACGTGGTAGTCGATGCGCCAGCCCGTGTCGTTGTCGAAGGCGCGCCCGCGGTAGGACCACCACGAGTAGGGGCCCTCGACGCCCGGGTGCTGCTGACGCACGACGTCCTCGTACTCCTCGAAGACCTCGTCCAGCCAGGCGCGCTCCTCGGGCAGGAAGCCGGAGTTCTTCTTGTTGCCCTTCCAGTTCTTGAGGTCGGCCTCCCGGTGGGCGATGTTCCAGTCGCCGCAGACGACGACGTGCCGCCCCTCGGCGGCGGCCCGCGCCTTGAGCTCCTTGAGGTAGCCGAGGAACTCCCCCATGAACCGCACCTTCTCGTCCTGCCGCTCGGTGCCGACCTCGCCGGAGGGCAGGTACAGGCTGGCGACGGTGACGCCCGGCAGATCGGCCTCGACGTACCGGCCGCTCCCGTCGAACTCCTGCGACCCGAAGCCGACCCGCACCCGGTCCGGCTCACGGCGCGTGTACAGCGAGACACCGGCACGGCCCTTCGCGGCGGCGGGCGCGTGCACGACGTGCCACCCCTCGGGAGCCCGCACCTCGTCCGGCAGCTGCTTCTCCTCGGCGCGCACCTCCTGCAGGCACAGCACGTCGGCCGAGGTCTCGGCGAGCCACTCCACGAAGCCCTTCTTGGCGGCGGCGCGCAGGCCGTTCACATTCACGGAAGTCACAGTGAGCATCCCGGCACGATACCGGCACACTGGACGCCGGAACTCCCACCCGTATCGCATAGAAGTACGATGGAGCGCATGAATATCCAAGCTCGCGAGGCCGCGATCCCCGCACCCGCCCCGGCCGGTGCGCCCGCCCCCGTCCACCTGCGCACCGTCACCTTCGCGCACCCCGACGCGGTCCGGCTCAACGACCGCGTCCAGCTCGAATACGCGGAGCGCTACGGCGACGAGGGCGACGTCACCCCCCTCGACCCCACCATGTTCGAGCCGCCTCGCGGGCTCTACCTCATCGCGTACGACGAGCACGGCACCGCCCTCGCGACCGGCGGCTGGCGCCGCATGGACGAGAACGGCGAGGGCTACCAGGACGGCGACGCCGAGCTGAAGCGGATGTACGTCATCCCCGAGGCCCGCGGCCTCGGCCTCGCCCGCCGGATACTCGCGGCCCTGGAGGCGGACGCGAAGGCGGCGGGCCGCGTCCGCATGGTCCTGGAGACCGGCACGAAGCAGCCCGAGGCGATCACGCTCTACTCCTCCAGCGGCTACATACCCGCCCCCGCGAAGTTCGGCCACTACCGCTTCGACGACCTGAGCCGCTGCTACGCGAAGGCCCTGTAGCCCTCGCCGGGCCCTCACCGTCCCTCCCCCCGGGATCCACCTCCCCTACCCCCGCACGGCCGACCGCAGATCGAACTCGGCCAGCGCGCCGCCCCCCGCCGGATTACTGAACCGCAGTCCGGCCCGCAGCGCCCGGGCCTGGCCCTGCGCGATCGTCAGTCCGAGCCCGAGCCCCACCCCCTTCTCTCCGCACCCGCTCCGGAACCGCTGCGGCCCGCCGGACAGCAGGGACTCCGGAAACCCGCCCCCGGAGTCCCGCACCCGCACCACCCCGGCGTCGACCTCGACGGTCACCGGCGCCGCCCCGTGCCGCAGCGCGTTGCTGACCAGGTTGGCGACCACCCGTTCCACCCGTCGGGGGTCGGTCACCACCTCCGCGTCCCGCACCACGTCCACCGTCACACCGGCCGCCCCCGCGGCCCCCGCGACGGCCGACCTGCGGACCAACTCGCCGAGCCCGCACGCCTCGGCCGCGACCTGCTCGCCCGCCCCGTCGAGCCGCGCCACCTCGATGACGTCGTCGACCAGCTCCCGCAGCCGCTGCGCCGCCTCGCGCACCAGCTCCGAGGGGCGCCCCGGCGGCAGGAGTCCGGCCGCCGTGACCATGCCCGCCACCGGCGTCCGCAGCTCGTGCGCGATGTTCGCCGTCACCTCGCGCTCGGCCTGCAGCCGGGCCGCGAGCGCGTCGGCCATGGTGTTCACGGCGGCCGCGAGCCGGGTGATCTCGTCCTTGCCGCGCAGCGGGAGCCGGGCCGTCAGATCCCCCTCCGCGATGCGCTGCGCCGCCCCCGCCTTGGCCCGCAGCCGGTGACCGAGCCGCGTGGCGACGAGCAGCCCCGCCACACAGGCCAGCGCCGTCCCGAACCCGCCGGAGATCCACAGCACCCGGTCCAGGTCACGGACCGTCTCCGCCTCCCTGTCGTAGGGCCGCTTGAGCGCCACGACCTCCCTGTCGTACTTGCTCGCCGCCCACAGCTGCGGAACCCGCCCCTTGCGGTCCAGGTAGACGCCCCACCGCCCGTTCGCCACGGCCCCGGCGAGCGGCCCCGGCAGATCGACGGGGTCGATGAGGGTGCGGTCCCCGTCGATCCCGGCCGCGTGGTCCTGCACGGCGGTCCGCAGCCGGTCGCCGATCTGGCTGCGCGCGCCCGCGTACTGCGCCTCGACCGTGCGGTGGTGCACGAGGAGGCCCATCAGGACGGAGACCAGCGCGGCGGTGCCCGCGATGGCGATGCCGATCTTGGTACGCAGCCCCATGCCGTTCCCCGCGCCTCAGAGGTCCGGGACCGACAGGCGGATGCCCTGGAACTGCACGTTCACCGCGGCGGGGGGAAGTTCCCCCGGCGTCTTCGGCTCGACGGTGGCCCGCCGGTAGGACGCCACGTAGTCCTGCCGCTCCAGACCGCTGAGGGTCAGCGTCGCGTCGTACGGCTTCTTCGCGCAGCGGGGCTCGCACCACGCGCCGCCGAGCTTTCCGGTGGCCCGCGCGGTCGGCCCGCCCCAGTCCCGCCAGCTCAACTCCGTGAGCGTCACGGCCTCGGTGAGCCCCACCGCCGCCGGTTGCTGCAGCGGCCGCCCGGTCACATCGGCGAGATAGACGGGCCCGGCCACCCGGGAGGGCCGCAGCGCGGGCCCCTCCACCCGCAGCCCCCGAGGCTCGGCGCACCCGCCCACCGACACGGCGGCGAGTGTGACGCCGCACACGGCGGCCATCCTCAAAGGGGACACCATGGATCAAATGTATCCACGGCCTCGCAAAGCACACGTGGGACGGACCACATGGGTTTCAGTACGGCGCAACGCAAAGATCCCGCCCGGTTCGATGAACCGGACGGGATCTCATGTGCAGTGGACCTGTGGGGATTTGAACCCCAGACCCCCTCGATGCGAACGAGGTGCGCTACCAGACTGCGCCACAGGCCCTTGCAACGAGTGAAACTCTAGCACCCCCAACCGGGTGCTCGGAAATCCGGTCCTGGCTGGTCAGCCAGGGCGGCCTCCGGAGGCTTCACTCGTTGGCCGCCCGCGGCCGGCCGCCGTCCTCGTACTGGTCGAAGAGCGGCGTGCGGCCGCGCTCACGAGCCCGCCGTGCGGACGCCGCCCGGCGCTTGTCGCTGCGGCCGCCACCGGCGTCGGCGCCGTCGGCCCCGTCGATGTCGCCCGCCTCCTCGGCCGGCCGCTCCCGCTCGGCGGCTCGCTCGGCCGACGGCTCCGCCTTGCTGGAACGCGCCGCGCTCCACGCGTCGGGCGAGCCCAGGTCGACGCTGCCGGTGGCGCGCGGGGCGACCGGCGCGGTCACGTACGTCGGCAGCGGCACCGGGACCGGGTCCCAGCTGTCGCCGCGGCCGGGACCGCGCTGCCGCTCGCGCTGCTGGTCGACCCACTCGGCATGGTCGGTCTGCTCGACGAGGGCGCGGCGGTCGGCCGCGAGTGCCGACAGGCCGGTCTCCGTCTCGACCGCGGGGCCGTCCTCCGCCGCCTCGTCGCCGAGCGGCTCCGGGCTCGCGGGCCTGCGCCGCGGCTGCCGCTCACGCAGTCGCTGCGCCGCGACCTCGGCCCTGCGCCGGTCCATCGTGTAGGTGAAGCGGCGCCGCTCCTGGCCGCGCAGATAGACGATGTACGCGCTCAACAGCACGGCGGGCACGGCGGGCGCCCACAGGAAGGCGAGCCCGCCGACCCCGGCGACGACCGCGCCGACCGTGAAGGCGAGGAAGAGGAGGACCGTCGTGCGCCGGCGCCTGGCGAGGACCTTCGTGCGCCGGGCGCGTGCGGCGGCCTCCGCCGACGCGGCGCGCTGTGCGGGTGTCGCCCTGACCGGCGCCTTGGCCCGGGGGGCCGGGACGGATTCACGTGCGGGTTCGGGTTCGCGCTCGGCGCGCGCCTGCGGCCGGGCCACGGGTTCGGGCCGCTCCGCGGGGGGCTGCGCGCGCTCCTCCCGGGGTTTTTCCCGGGGCTCCGCCCGGTCCGTGCGGTGCTCTCCCGTATCGAGAGGAGGCGCGACGAAGGAGCGGACGTCCACCGAGCCGGTGATGCCGTCCGCGTCGTCGCGCGACTCCCCCTCCTCGGGCGAGCGCGTTTGCAGGTCCTTGGCGTATCGGCGCTCCATGCCCGCCCGTCCGGACAGCAGCCGGATGGCGGTGCTGAAGCGTTCCGTCGGACGGGCTTCGTTCAGCTCGTCCTGCCTACGGAGCCACATCGGCACCAAGTAGGCGGCCCAGGCCCCGACGATGACTGCGTAGATGAGGCCGCTGCTGCTCACGCTCACACGGTAGAGGGGTTTCCGTGAGGCCATCTGCCAATTGAGTCGGTGTGTCGCACGATCTGGCTGATATCTCGAACTTTTTTTGCGACTGATGCGATCAACAGGCCGCCGCCAGCGTGAAATTAATGCCTGAGACAAGACTCATACCCGTCTCGGACGGTCGATCGGCGATGAATTTCGAACACATATTTCATTTATGCGGGTCAGGAACAGCTCTACGCCGTGTTCCGAGGTCGCGCCTGGTGCCAGCGGCGCAACAACCCTTCCGGTACCTCTTCGGTCGTCAGCGCGAAGACAAGATGATCGCGCCACGCGCCGTCGATGTGGAGATAGCGCGGCCGAAGCCCCTCCTCGCGGAATCCGAGTTTCTCCACGACCCGTCGGCTCGGCGTGTTCTCGGGGCGAATACACACCTCGATACGGTGCAGTCCGACCGAGCGGAAGCAGTGGTCGACGGCGAGCGCGACGGCGGTCGGCATGACCCCGCGGCCCGCGACGGACTCGTCGACCCAGTAGCCGACGTGGCCCGAGCACATCGATCCCCAGGTGATCCCGGCGACCGTCAACTGTCCGACGAGACGGCCCTGGTACTCGATGACGAACGGCAGCATCCGGCCCGCGCCGGCCTCCGCGCGCAGGTGGCGGACCATCTGACGGTACGTGGGGCGGTGCACGATGGGGCCGCTGGGAGTGGGCGGCGGGATCGTGGCCTCCCAGGGGCGCAGCCAGTCGCGGTTGCGCCGGTTGACCTCGCGCCAGGCCCGCTGGTCACGCAGCTTTATCGGACGGAGGACGACATCGCCGTCCGTCAGTTCGACGGGCCAGGAAGGGCTGTTCAGCTCGCACCCCCTGGAGGGGCGGGATGGTCGCCGCCGCGCAGCTGGTCGACCGCGTGCCGCAGCAGCGGCTCCAGGACGGCGAGACCGTCGCGTACACCTCCCGTGGAGCCCGGCAGGTTCACGATCAGCGTCCGGCCCGCCACCCCGGCGAGTCCGCGCGACAGGACGGCGGTGGGGACCTTGTCCCTGCCGTACGCGCGGATCGCCTCCCCGATGCCCGGCACCTCGTGGTCGAGCACGCCGCGGGTGACGTCCGGGGTGCGGTCGGTGGGCGAGATGCCGGTGCCGCCGGTGGTGAGGATGACGTCGTACCCGGCGTCGACGCCCGCGCGCAGCGCGGCCCCGACCGGATCACCGTCCGGGACGACCTGCGGTCCGTCGACGGCGAACCCGAGCGCGGCCAGCCCTTCGGCGAGGATCGGGCCGCCCTTGTCGGCGTAGACACCGGCGGCGGCGCGGTTGGACGCGGTCACCACGAGCGCGCGGTAGGGCGCGGCAGCGCGCGTACCGGCTTCGTCGCGCGCCCCACCGGTGGCGTCCTCGCCGCTCATGCCTGTGCTCCCTCGCGCGTCCAGTGGCCCGACTTTCCGCCGGTCTTCTCCTCCACGCGTACGTCGGTGATGACGGCGCCCTTGTCGACGGCCTTGACCATGTCGACGACCGTGAGGGCCGCGACGCTCACCGCGGTGAGCGCCTCCATCTCGACGCCCGTGCGGTCGGTGGTCTTCACCGTGGCGAGGATCTCGACGGCGTCGTCCGCCACGGAGAGGTCGAGCTTGACTCCGGAGACGGCCAGCGGGTGGCAGAGCGGGATGAGGTCAGGGGTGCGCTTGGCGCCCATGATGCCCGCGATCCGCGCGGTGGCCAGGGCGTCGCCCTTGGGTACGCCCTCGCCGCGCAGCAGTTCGATCACCCGGGGCGAGACCCGTACGCGGCCGCTGGCGCGGGCGGTGCGGGCGGTCACGTCCTTGGCCGACACGTCGACCATGCGGGCCGCGCCCGCCTCGTCGATGTGGGTCAGTCGCTGCTGCTCAGGGGCTCCGGGGGTGTCCCCCCGGGAATTCGCGGTCATGTGCTTGGCGCTCCCGGTCCGGGCTCCGCGCGGTGCGGCGCGCGGGCCTGTTGTGCGCGACACGGTACCGCGCGGTCGGCCCTCTCAGCCGAGCAGGACCACCTCGACCTCGGCGCCCGGCTCCACCGACGTGTCGTCCTCGGGGATGACGATCAGCGCGTCCGCGTGCGCGAGGGCGGCGATCAGATGCGAGCCGGAACCGCCGACGGGCGTCACGCGGCCCGCCTCCTCGTCGTAGCGCCCCCGCAGGAACTGACGGCGCCCCGCAGGCGAGCGCAGCGCCTGGTCCGCGAGGAGCTCCGCGCGCGCGGTGGGCCGGTGGACCGTGGGCAGCCCCATGAGGGTGCGGATCGCGGGGCGCACGAAGAGCTCGAAGGAGACGTACGAGGAGACGGGGTTGCCCGGGAGGGCGAGCAGCGGGGTGTGGTCGGGACCGATCGAGCCGAAGCCCTGCGGCTTGCCCGGCTGCATGGCGAGCTTGCGGAACTCCACGCCGCTGCCCGCGCCCATGCCGTCCTCGTCCTCCGGATCGCCGATGGAGGACAGCGCCTCCTTCACGACGTCGTACGCGCCGACGCTCACGCCGCCCGTGGTGACGATGAGGTCGGCACGGATCAGCTGGTCCTCGATGGTGGAACGCAGCGTCTCCGCGTCGTCGGCGACCGCGCCCACGCGGTAGGCGATGGCTCCGGCGTCGCGGGCGGCGGCGGTGAGGGCGAAGCTGTTGGAGTCGTAGATCTGCCCCTCGGCCAACTGCTCGCCGGGCTGGATCAGTTCGCTTCCGGTGGACATGACGACCACGCGGGGGCGGGGGCGCACCTTCACCGTGCCGCGCCCGATGGCGGCGAGCAGGGCGATCTGCGGGGGGTCGAGGACGGTGCCGGCGGTCAGGGCGCGGTCGCCGGTCTGGACGTCGCTGCCGCGCGCGCGGACGTGCGCGCGTGCCACCGCGGGGCGGTGCACGCGGACCTCGCCGGAGGCCCCCTCGGGGGAGGCGCTGTGGGCCCGCATCCCGGAGACGGGGCCCTCGCCCAGACCGCCGTCGGTCCACTCCACGGGGACGACGGCCTCGGCGCCGGGCGGCAGCGGGGCGCCGGTCATGATGCGGGCCGCCTGGCCCGCGCCGACGGTGGGCTGCGCGCCCGCACCCGCGGCCACGTCCCCGATGACGGTGAGGACGGCGGGGAACTCCTCGCTCGCGCCCTCGACATCGGCGACCCGCACCGCGTACCCGTCCATGGAGCTGTTGTCGAAGGGCGGCAGCGAGACGGGCACCGTGACGTCCTCGACCAGGACGCAGCCCTGGGCGTCGAGGAGTTGGAGCTCGATCGGTTCGAGCGGCCGGACGGTCTCGAGGATGTCGTCCAGATGCTCGTCCACCGACCAGAACTGGTCCTGGTCGGTGATCGGTGTCGTCGTGCTGCTGCTCAAAGTGCTACATCTCCTCGGTGACGTAACTGCGGAGCCAGGCCTGGAAGTCCGGGCCCAGATCTTCACGTTCGCACGCGAGTCTGACAATGGCACGCAGATAGTCGCCACGGTCACCGGTGTCATAGCGGCGGCCCTGGAAGACGACGCCGTGCACCGGGCCGCCGATCTTCTCGTCCGCGGCGAGCTGCTGGAGTGCGTCGGTGAGCTGGATCTCGCCGCCGCGGCCCGGCTCGGTCTTGCGCAGTATGTCGAAGATGTGCGGGTCGAGGACATAGCGGCCGATGATCGCGTAGTTCGACGGGGCGTCGGCCGCGTCGGGCTTCTCGACCAGGCCGGTGACCTTGACGACGTCACCGTCGCCGGTGGGGTCGACCGCCGCGCAGCCGTAGAGGTGGATCTGCTCGGGGGCCACCTCCATGAGGGCGATGACGCTGCCGCCGTGCTGCTCCTGGATCTCGACCATGCGGGCCAGGAGGGGGTCGCGCGGGTCGATGAGGTCGTCGCCGAGGAGCACGGCGAACGGCTCGTGTCCGACGTGCGGCGCGGCGCACAGGACGGCGTGACCGAGCCCCTTGGGGTCGCCCTGGCGTACGTAGTGCATCGTCGCGAGGTCGCTGGACTCCTGGACCTTGGCGAGGCGTGCCTCGTCGCCCTTCTTCAGGAGGGCCGACTCCAGTTCGTAGTTGCGGTCGAAGTGGTCCTCCAGCGGGCGCTTGTTGCGACCCGTGATCATGAGGACGTCGTCGAGACCCGCGGACACGGCCTCTTCGACCACGTACTGGATCGCCGGCTTGTCGACGACCGGCAGCATCTCCTTGGGAGTCGCCTTGGTGGCCGGCAGGAAGCGCGTGCCGAGACCCGCGGCAGGGATGACCGCCTTGGTGATCCGGGTGTGGGGGGGGTGAGACTCAGTCATGGCGTCACCATATCCGGTGCGTATGTGCGGAATCTGTGGATCCGGATAACTCGGCGGCATATGCGCCCACCAGGAAGGAATTGCGAGATCCCCATGAGCTCAACCAGCGGAACCAGCGGCACCGACGGCGGTGCCGGCAGCGGTGCCGAGGCCGGTGACCAGCCAACCAAGCGCATGTTGCGACGAGACTTCCTCGCGGTGAGAAGCGCGTTGACTGCGGATGACGCGCGGAAGGCGGCCGCGGTGCTCGCCGACCGCGCACTGGAACTTCCGGAACTCGCCGGAGCGCACACGGTCGCGGCGTACGTCTCGGTGGGGAGGGAGCCCGGCACGCGCGCCCTGCTCGACGCCCTGCACGCGCGCGGGACCCGCGTCCTGCTGCCGGTGCTGCTCGCGGACAACGACCTCGACTGGAGCGCGTACGACGGGGCGGGCTCGCTCGTCCGCGTGCAACACCAGGGGAAGATCGAGCTGTTGGAACCCTCGGGAGCGCCTCTCGGGCCCGACGCCGTCCTCGGCGCGGACGCCGTGCTGCTGCCGGGGCTCGCCGTCGACGCGCGCGGCATGCGGCTCGGGCGCGGCGGCGGCTCGTACGACCGGGTCCTGGCCCGCCTGGAGCGCGCGGACGTCCACCCCGCCCTCGTGGTGCTCCTGTACGACTCCGAAGTGGTCCCCCACCTCCCCGAGGAGGCGCACGACCGGCCGGTGCACGCCGTCGTGACGCCCTCGGGCGTGCGCCGCTTGCGCTGACCCCCGAAGCCTCCCCGACACCTGAAAGGGCCCTCCACGCGTGCGTGGAGGGCCCTTTCAGTACGTGCCGTGAGCGGTCGTCAGGGGCGCAGCACCAGCTTGTCGCTCGTGCTGCCCTCGACGGCCTTTTCCGTGAAGGACCACGGAAGGAGTTCGCCCTTGGACCACTTGTCCGTCTGGTCGGTGTAGTGGTCGTTGTAGGCGTGCCCCGAGGCGCCGGTGAGGTTGATCCACTTGGACTTGTCGAGGTCCTTGAGGTTCACCACCATCCGCATCGACGGCACCCACACCACTCCGTAGCCGCCCGCCGCGTTCCAGCCGGTCGCGTTGACCGCGGCCTCGCCGCCGCCGAGGTTCCACGGACCGCGGTTGAGCACGAACTGCAGCCAGCCGGGTCCGTCGGTGCCGAGCGTCTGGTTCTTCAGCGTGAGGCGGTGCAGCCGGCCCCAGCTCCAGGTGTCGACGTCCTTGCCGAGCTTGGCCGTCAGGTCCCAGCGCGCGTCCTCCAGAGCCCGCTTGAACAGCTGGTCGCGGTTCTTGGTCTCCTTGTCGGTACGGGTCGCAGGCGCCTTCCACCACGCGTTGGTCTCGTCGTCGATGATCTTGCGGACCACTTCGTAGTAGCGGTCGCCGCCGTCCGGCTGGGCCAGGTCGGCCTCGCGCTCACCGCACTCGCGCACCTTCGTGCCCTCGTCGGCCGGGCCGGTGTTGTCGGCCGGCTCGACGTTCAGGCACTGCCCCTTGACCCGCAGCTCCTTGGGGAGCTTGTTGCCGAAGGCCAGCTTGAGGATGTTGCGCCAGACGGAGTTGAAGTACGCGGCGGCCGCCGAATCGGCGTCCTGGGTGTAGTCCCAGCCCTCGAGGAGCTTCTGCGCCTCGCGGACGTACTTGTCCTTGACGTCGATCTTCAGCAGCTTGGGCACGAGCAGCTTGGCGATCTCGCTGCTGTTGTCCATCTGCATGAGGCGCATGTCCTCGGTGGAGATCTTGCCGCCGTTCTTGATCTTCGACTGGATGAGGTCGTCGATCCGCTGGCTGCGCGCTCCGTAGCCCCAGTCCGATGTGAGCTTGTACGGGTACTTGGCCTGGTCGACCACGGCCTGGTTGGCGGTGACGATGTAGCCGCGCTTGGGGTTGTACTCGTAGGGCAGCGCGTCCTGCGGGATGTACCCCGTCCAGCGGTAGTCGGGGTCCCAGCCCGGCGCGGGGAGAGAGCCGTCGCCCTTGCCGCGGGTGGGGATCTTGCCGGGCGCCTGGTAGCCGATGTTGCCCTTGGTGTCGGCGTAGATCAGGTTCTGGGAGGGCACCTCGAAGGAGCCCGCCGCCTTGCGGAACTGCTTGAAGTTCTTGGCCCGGTTGAGGTCGAAGACGGCGTCCATGGACTTGCCGGGGCTCAGCGCGGTCCAGCGCAGCGCCACTCCGTAGCCGTCGCCCCGGTCGGGGGCCGCGGTGTCGACGTGGGCCTTCTTGCCGACCTTGACGAGTTCGTCGTCGCGGTCGGAGATGAGCGGGCCGTTGTCGGTCTCCCGGACCGTGATCTTCTTCGAGCTGCCGCCCGCGACCCTGATGGTCTCCTCGCGCGAGGTGAACGGCACGACCTTGTCGCCGGAGAGGTAGCCGTCCCCGGTGAACTTCTCCAGGTAGAGGTCCGTCACGTCGGCGCCGAGGTTCGTCATGCCCCAGGCGATGTCCTGGTTGTGGCCGATGACCACACCCGGCATGCCCGAGAACGTGTAGCCGGAGACGTCGTACTGGCACTTGTCGGAGACCGACCGGCAGTGCAGGCCCATCTGGTACCAGACGGAGGGCAGCTGCGGCGCGAGGTGCGGGTCGTTGGCGAGGAGCGGCTTGCCGGTGATGGTGTGCTCTCCGGAGACGACCCACGAGTTCGAGCCGATGCCGTTGCCGTTCGGGCCCAGGATCGAGGGGACCTCGTCCAGGGCGCCGGAAAGCCCCGAGAGCTGCGACGTCATGCCCTCGGTCGTCGGGGTGCCGCCCGCGATACCCGTACCCGCGGTGCCGCCGGTTCCGGTTCCGTTTCCGGTCCCGGACTGGGTGCCGGTGCCGGTACCAGTGCCGGTGCCCGTTCCCGTACCAGTGCCCGTACCGGTACCCGTACCCGTCCCGGAGCCGCTTCCCATGTCACTGGGAGTGCCCTCGGGGTCGTACTCCTTGGTGACGCTGCTGTACGCGCCCTCCCGGACGATGGGCTTGTTCCGCTTGTACGGGTACTCGGGGTACAGGTCCTTGATCTGCGACGGGCCGAGGCGGCTGGTCATCAGGGAGCGGTCGATCTCGTCCTGCATGTTGCCGCGCAGGTCCCAGGCCATGGCCTTGAGCCACGCCACCGAGTCGACGGGGCTCCACTCCTGCGGCTTGTAGTCGTTCTTGAAGCCGAGCGCCGCGTACTCGACGGAGATGTCCTTGCCGTCCTTGCCGGCGAGGTAGGCGTTGACTCCCTTGGCGTACGCCTGGAGGTACTTCTTCGTCTCCGGCGAGAGCTTGGAGTCGTACTCCTTCTTCGCCACCCGGTGCCAGCCGAGCGTGCGCAGGAACTCATCGGTCTTGACCTGGCTCTTGCCGAACATCTCGGAGAGCCGCCCGGAGGTCATGTGACGACGTACGTCCATCTCCCAGAAGCGGTCCTGCGCCTGGACGTAGCCCTGTGCCATGAAGAGGTCGGCATCGGACTCGGCGTAGATCTGCGGGATTCCGTTTCCGTCGCGCTTCACGTCGACGTTGCCGGCCAGGCCGTCGAGCTTGATCGATCCCTTGGTCTGCGGGAAGGAGGCGCGCACGGTGCTCACGCTCCAGTACGCGCCGAAGCCGATGCCTCCGACGATGGCCAGGACCAGGACGATCACGACGAGTCGGGCTCGGCGCCCCTTCTTCTTCTTGCCGGACTTATGACCGGAAGAGGCGGTGGTGTTGGAGGGCATCGCTGTCCTTGCTGTCCTTACGCGAGCGGCAGGGCGGGCTGTGCTGTCGACTTGGGGCGGCTCTGGGAGCGCTGGAGCAACCATAGGCGCAGGGCGTTGCGGCTCCGGACGCGGAGTCAGGAACCCGGCCCCCATGAGATCGAATAGTCATTCGATGGCATCAAGAAAGCGTTAACAATTAGGTAAGGTAACGAAGTACTCCTACGTAGTACCCGACTCCGCTACGTAGTGCTCGGCTCCACGCAGGAAGGAACGGCCCCTGACTGTCCACCACCTCAACCAGCTCCTGCTCGTCTGCTCGCTCGTTCTGCTCGTCGCGGTGGCGGCGGTCCGCATCTCATCGCGCAGCGGGCTCCCCAGCCTGCTGCTCTACCTGGGCATCGGCGTCGCCATGGGCCAGGACGGAGTGGGCGACGTCCACTTCGACAACGCCGAACTGACGCAGGTCATCGGCTATGCCGCCCTGGTCGTGATCCTCGCCGAGGGCGGCCTCGGGACGAAGTGGAAAGAGATCAAGCCGGCCCTGCCCGCTGCGGCCGTGCTCTCGACCGCGGGCGTCGCCGTGAGCGTCGGCGTCACGGCCGCCGGAGCCCACTACCTCGTCGGGCTCGAGTGGCGCCAAGCGCTGATCATCGGCGCGGTGGTCTCGTCCACGGACGCGGCCGCGGTCTTCTCGGTACTGCGGAAGGTGCCGCTCCCCTCGCGTGTCACGGGCATCCTGGAAGCGGAGTCGGGGTTCAACGACGCCCCTGTGGTGATCCTCGTCGTGGCGTTCTCCACGGCGGGACCGGTGGACGACTGGTACGTACTGATCGGCGAGATCGCCCTGGAGCTGGCGATCGGCGCCGCGATCGGCCTCGCGGTCGGCTGGCTCGGCGCCTACGGCCTGCGGCACGTGGCCCTGCCCGCCTCCGGCCTCTACCCCATCGCCGTCATGGCGATCGCGGTCACCGCGTATGCCGCGGGCGCCATGGCGCACGGCAGTGGATTCCTCGCCGTCTACCTCGCGGCGATGGTGCTCGGCAACGCCAGGCTGCCGCACTGGCCCGCCACCCGCGGCTTCGCCGAAGGGCTCGGCTGGCTCGCCCAGATCGGCATGTTCGTCCTGCTCGGCCTCCTGGTCACCCCGCACGACCTGCTCGACGACACCTGGCCCGCGATCCTCATCGGCCTGGTCCTGACCGTGGTGGCACGCCCCCTCGAGGTCGTCCTCAGCCTGTTGCCGTTCCGCCTGCCCTGGCAGGAGAAGGCGCTGCTCTCCTGGGCCGGGCTGCGCGGCGCCGTGCCCATCATCCTGGCGACGATCCCGATGGTGAGCGGCGTCGAGGACAGCCAGCGCATCTTCAACATCGTCTTCGTCCTCGTCGTCGTCTACACCCTCATCCAGGGCCCCACGCTGCCCTGGCTGGCCAGGAAGCTGCGCCTCGGCGACTCCTCCGAGGCCGCCGACCTGGGCGTGGAGTCCGCGCCCCTGGAGCGGCTGCAGGGGCACCTGCTGTCGGTGGCCATCCCCGAGGGCTCCCTCATGCACGGCGTCGAGGTGGGCGAGCTGCGGCTGCCGCCGGGGTCGGCGGTCACGCTGGTGGTGCGCGACGGAGAATCGTTCGTCCCGCTGCCGACGACGGTGCTGCGGCGCGGCGACGAGCTCCTCGTGGTGGCGACCGACCCGGTGCGCGACGCCGCGGAGAAGCGGCTGCGCGCGGTCGGCCGAGGCGGCAAGCTGGCCAGTTGGCTGGGAACCGACGGAGAAAAACACCAATCGTAGGTGGCGGGGGTCTCATCGGCCGCAATCACAGGGCCGAATGAGATCTCTCCCTGTACGATGAAGGCACCTGATCGAACCAACTCTGCCTGAAGCAGAGCTGGCGCGACCGTATGGCGGCCGTGAAGCCCTCGCAGTGGGCCCGGCATCTACCGCAGTTCCGCGCAAGAGGACAGCTCTCGGCGCCCCCGCACGGGCGCGCTACCAGGCGGCAGAAAGGCACGGGCCGTGGCATCCACGGTCACCGAATCCCGCCCCGGCTACGGACAGCTGCTGCGTACCCCGCGCGCCTGGACGTTCCTGCTGCCCGGCTTCGCGGCGCGACAGCCGTTCGCGATGCTGACCATCTCCATCGTGCTGCTCGTGCAGCACACCACCGGCTCGTACGGGGCCGCCGGCGCCGTCTCGGCCGTCACCGGCGTCTCCATGGCGCTCTTCGCCCCCTTCAGCGGCAAGCTCGCCGACCGGTTCGGGCAGCGCGCCGTGCTGGTGCCCGGCATCCTCGTGCACTCCGCCTCCGTCATCACCCTGACGGTCCTCGCGCTCTCCGACGCCCCCCTGTGGGCGCTCTTCGCGGCGGCGGTGCCCGCGGGCGCCTCCACGCCGCAGGTCGGGCCCATGGTGCGGGCCCGCTGGGGCGTCAAGCTCCAGGACTCGCCCCTGGCCACCACCGCGGCCGCCTTCGAGTCGGTCACCGACGAGCTGACGTTCGTCCTCGGTCCGCTGTTCGCGACCGCGCTGTGCACCACCGTCGACCCCGCCGCCGGCCTCCTCACCGAGGCCGGGCTCACCCTGGTGGGCGGTCTGCTCTTCGCCGCGCAGAAGAGCACCCAGCCGAAGCCGTCCTCGCACGATGACGGGCACGCGCGCGTGGAGCAGGTCTCCGCGCTGCGCGTCCCCGGAGTGCGGGTCCTCATCGTGACGTTCCTCGGCATCGGCGCCGTCTTCGGCGGCATGCAGGTCTCACTGGCCGCCTTCACCGAGTCGATCGGCGAGCCCGGCCTGAACGGCGTCCTGTACGGCACGTTCGCGGCGGGCAACATGCTCTCCGGCATCGCCTGCGGAGCCATCGCCTGGAAGATCTCCCCGCAGCGCCGCCTCCTCGTCGGCTACGCGGCCCTGACCCTGATGGCCTCCGGCCTGTGGGCCGCGCACTCCGTGCTGCTGCTCGCCGGACTCGGCCTGCTGGTCGGCGTCTGCATCGCGCCCGCGCTGATCACCGGCTACACCCTGGTCGACAAGCTGGTCGCGCCGACCGGCCGCACGGAGGCCTTCACCTGGCTGACCGGTGCGGTCGCGCTCGGGCAGGCGGCGGCCGTCACGGTGGCCGGACAACTGGAGGACCGCTTCTGGGACGGGGCCGGATTCCTGGTCCCGCTGGGCGGTACGGCCATGGCTCTCGTGGTCCTGGTGACACTCCGTTCGCGGCTCGTCCCCAAGGCCTCGGGCCGCACCGTCGCGCGTGGCGTGGGTCACCGCGTGCCGGTGACGGTGGACTGATCTCGCGGAATACGTCACTATGGACCGTCGTTAGCACTCATCGAGTGAGAGTGCCAGGAGGAAGCAAGTGCCGACGTACCAATACCAGTGCACCGAGTGCGGCGAGGGCCTCGAGGCGGTGCAGAAGTTCACCGATGACGCCCTGACCGTATGCCCGAACTGCGACGGACGCCTCAAGAAGGTGTTCTCGGCGGTCGGCATCGTCTTCAAGGGTTCCGGCTTCTACCGCAACGACAGCCGCGGCTCGTCGTCGAGCAGCACACCGGCGACCGCGTCGTCGAAGTCCTCGACGTCGGACTCGTCCTCGTCGGGCTCCTCGGACTCGAAGGCGGCTTCGTCGTCTTCGTCCTCGGATGCCAAGTCGTCCAGCTCCTCCTCGACGCCGACGTCGTCGAGTTCGGCAGCGTAGGACCCCTCCACACGCTTTCCGTGTGACCCCGCCGTCCTGTGACGGCGGGGTCGTCGGCGTTCCCCGCCCCGGCTACTGTGCGGGCCATGGTGAACACGGCGAACGCCGCGCGGGCCGAGATCGGCGTGATCGGCGGCTCCGGCTTCTACTCCTTCCTCGACGACGTGACCGAGACGCAGGTCGACACTCCGTACGGAGCTCCCAGCGACTCCCTCTTCCTGGGTGAGGTCGCGGGCCGGCGGGTCGCCTTCCTCCCCCGGCACGGCCGCGGCCACCATCTGCCACCGCACCGCATCAACTACCGCGCCAACCTCTGGGCGCTGCGCTCGGTCGGCGTGCGCCAGGTCCTCGGCCCGTGCGCGGTCGGCGGACTGCGGTCCGAGTACGGGCCCGGGACGCTGCTGGTGCCCGACCAGCTCGTGGACCGCACGCGCACTCGTGCGCAGACGTACTTCGACGGGGCGCCACTGCCGGACGGCAGCGTCCCGAACGTCGTGCACGTGTCCCTCGCCGACCCCTACTGCCCCGCGGGGCGCACGGCGGCGCTCAAGGCGGCCCGCGGACGCGACTGGGAACCGGTGGACGGCGGGACGCTCGCTGTGATCGAGGGGCCGCGCTTCTCGACCAGGGCGGAGTCCCGGTGGTACGCGGCACAGGGCTGGTCGGTGGTGGGCATGACCGGGCACCCCGAGGCGGCGCTCGCCCGCGAACTGGAGCTCTGCTACACGTCCTTGGCGCTGGTCACGGACCTGGACGCGGGCGCGGAGACCGGCGAGGGCGTGTCCCACGACGACGTCCTGCGGGTGTTCGCCGCCAATGTGGACCGGTTGCGGGGCGTGCTGTTCGACGCGGTGGCGGGACTGCCGACGGACGACGAGCGGCGTGAGTGCCTGTGCGCGGGGGCGCTGGGCGGAATGGATCCGGGGATCCGGTTGCCGTGAGCGCGTGGCTCCCGCTGCGAGCGCGCGGCTTCTGCCGTGACCGAGGGGCGGAAGTGCCCCTTCGGGTGAGGAAGTTGTCCACAACCGGCGAGTAGTCCACGGGCCTCAGCGGGAAGCGGCGCGAGCCCGCATCGTGAGAGCGGAAGCCGAGCTCCTCGCATCGCAGGCGGTGGTTGTCGTGACCCAGACCCATGTCCCTCCTCAGACCCGACCGGCAGATCAGCCCCGACCGGCAGATCAGATCCGACCGGCAGACAACTGCCCGGTCCCCCAGTTCCCGCCCGTGCGGGTGCGCGGCGGCCGTCCGCGGCTGCGGCGACTGCTGCGGCACAGACGGCGGGCCCTGGCCGTGGGCCTCGCGATGACCGCCGCCGCCCTCGCGGCCACGGCGCCGAGGGCCCCCGCACCGCCCCCGGCGCAGGAGGCGGCCGCCACGGAGCCCGTGCGGGAGGGAGGGCCCCGCCCGGTCACGGCGGAGCGGGCGACGGTGACGGCGCCGGTACGGATCGCCGACGCGGACGCGGTGCGTCTGCTGCGCCCCGGCGACCGGGTGGACGTGATCGCCGCCGACGGATCGGCCGGGGGCGGTGCGAGGCCGCGCGTGGTGGCGGCGGGGGCGCGGGTTTCCGAGGTGCCCGAGCCGGGGGGCGGCCCCGCCGAGAGCGGCGCCCTGGTGGTCCTCTCCGTCCCTCGGGACACGGCCGCACGGCTCGCCGGGGCCTCGGCGAGCATGCGCCTGGCGGTGACCGTGCGATGAACCGGAACGTTCACGATCGCACTGGCAGCCGGTCAAGTAGCTCGATGGTGCGTAGCAATTGGACAGGTCCGCCATGGTCTGACGTAGGTTGCGAAGTTGTTTGTCCAGCAACCCGCACATGCAACGAAAGGCCTCGTGGTGAGCGAGAAGAAGGAACCGGGTCTCTGGGACGGCTTCAAGGCCTTCCTGATGCGCGGCAATGTCGTCGACCTGGCGGTCGCGGTGGTCATCGGCGCCGCGTTCACGAACATCGTGAACTCCGTGGTCAAGGGCGTCATCAACCCGCTCGTCGGCGCCTTCGGTACGAAGGACCTCGACCACTACCACTCGTGCCTGAAGTCACCCTGCGAGATGAATGCCGCGGGCGAGGTCTCCAAGGGAATCCCGATCATGTGGGGTTCCGTGCTCAGCGCGGTCCTGAGCTTCCTGATCACGGCGGCCGTCGTGTACTTCCTGATGGTGCTGCCCATGGCCAAGTATCTGGCGCGGGTGGCCGCCAGGCGGGCCGAGAAGGAGGGCACGAAGGAGGTCATGGAGATCACCGAGCTGGAGGTGCTCAAGGAGATCCGCGACGCCCTGGTGGCGCAGCGCGGCTCGGGTCACCGCGAGGAGTAACGCGGGCGGCGGCTCGGGCTCAGAGGACGGCTCGGGCTGAGGGGACGGCTCGGGCTCAGACGTGGTGGGGCGGCTTCTCGTCGAGGAAGCGCGCGAGGTCGGCGGCGCTGCCGTGGCCGGGCTCGGCCCGCTCGCCCCACCCTCGGTCCGTGTCGTCCGAAGACTGCTGCGACAGCGGGTCGTCGAAGATCAGCGCGTTCCCCGGTCGCTTCTTCGGGTCTTCGGGGGTCTTCGGCTTTTCCGGATCTCGCGGTTCGGGGGCGGGGGCGGGGCTCATGTCTCCAGGGTACGCCGGGGGTGCGGGCGGCAACCGCGAGCAGCTTGCTTCAGACGGCCTTGAGGCCCTGAGCTGCGAAGATCTCTTTCGCCTCGGCCACCTGCGCCGGGGTGGGCGAAGGGGTGCCGCGCAGCGCGAAGTCCTTGCCGAGCGCGTCCCACTTCGCCTCGCCCAGCTTGTGGAAGGGCAGCACGTCGACCCGGGAGACGTTGCCGAGCGAGGCGGCGAAGCGGGCGACGCCCTCGATGTTCGCGGGGTCGTCGGTCAGCCCGGGCACGAGGACGAAGCGCACCCAGACGTTCTTGCCGAGCCCGGCCAGACGGTGGGCGAAGTCCAGGGTGGGCCGCAGGGGGCGCCCGGTGACCTGCTGGTAGGTCTCGGGGTCCCAGGACTTGATGTCGAGCAGGACCAGGTCGGCGTCGCGGAGCAGCGCGTCGGTGGCGCGTGCGCCGAGGAATCCGGACGTGTCGAGTGCGGTGTGCAGCCCCAGTTCGTGCTTGAGGCGGTGCAGGAGTTCGCCGGTGAAGACGGGCTGCAGGAGGGGTTCGCCGCCGCTGATGGTGGCTCCTCCCCCGGCCGCGGAGATGAACTTGGTGTACTTGGCGGCCTCGGCGATCACCTCGTCGGCCGTGGTCCGCTTGCCGTCGCGCATCCGCCAGGTGTCGGGGTTGTGGCAGTACAGGCAGGTCAGCGGGCATCCGGCGAGGAACGTGACGAAGCGCGACCCCGGCCCGTCCACACCGGTGGACAGGTCCCAGGAGTGCACGGAGCCGGTGACGGGGCGGTGGGTGGCGGCCGCCGCGGGGGTGGCCGCCTCCTCGTCGGCCCCGCGGGGGCGTACGGGGATGTCGGTACCGAGCAGAACAGCCATGGCGGAACTCCCGAACTCCTGGCAGTACATGGGGTGCGCGGCGCCCGGGGCCGGGGTGAGGGCTCGGCCCCGGGGCCGCGGTTCAGGGGCGGCCCCCCGGAGGGAGCCGGTGGCTCACAGGGAGCCGTGGAAGGTGCGGTTGATGACGTCGAGCTGCTGGTCGCGGGTGAGCCGGATGAAGTTGACCGCGTATCCGGAGACCCGGATGGTCAGCTGCGGGTAGTTCTCCGGGTGCTCCATGGCGTCCTGCAGCGTCGCCTTGTCGAGGACGTTGACGTTCATGTGGAAGCCGTCGCTGGCCATGAAGCCGTCCAGGACGCCGGCGAGGTTCGCGACCCGCTCCTCGGGGGTGCGGCCGAGCGCGTCCGGGGTGATGGTGTTGGTCAGCGAGATGCCGTCCTCGGCGTCGTCGTAGTCGAGCTTGGCCACCGACATCGCGGAGGCGATGTAACCGTGCTCGTCGCGGCCGTTCATCGGGTTGGCCCCGGGGGCGAACGGCTCGCCCGCGCGGCGGCCGTCGGGCGTGTTGCCGGTCTTCTTGCCGTAGACGACGTTCGAGGTGATGGTCAGCACGGACTGGGTGTGCACCGCGTCGCGGTAGGTGGGGTGCTTGCGGACCTTCGCCATGAAGTCGTGCACGATGCGGCGGGCGATCTCGTCGGCGCGGTCGTCGTTGTTGCCGTAGGCGGGGTAGTCGCCCTCGATCTCGTAGTCGACGGCGAGACCCGTCTCGTCGCGGACCACCTTGACCCTGGCGTGCTTGATCGCCGAGAGCGAGTCGGCGGCGACCGAGAGGCCTGCGATGCCGCACGCCATGGTGCGCAGGATCTCCTGGTCGTGCAGCGCCATCTCAATGCGCTCGTAGGCATACTTGTCGTGCATGTAGTGGATGACGTTGAGCGCGTGGACGTACGTCTTGGCGAGCCAGTCGAGCATCGCGTCGTACCTGCGCACGACGGTCGCGTAGTCGAGGTAGTCGCCCTCGATGGGCGTGAAGCCCTCGACGATGGTCTTGCCGGACTTCTCGTCGCGGCCGCCGTTGATCGCGTAGAGCAGCGCCTTGGCGACGTTCACGCGGGCGCCGAAGAACTGCATCTGCTTGCCGACGGTCATGGCCGAGACGCAGCAGGCGATCGCGGTGTCGTCGCCGTACTTGGGGCGCATCAGCTCGTCGGACTCGAACTGGATGGCCGAGGTGTCGATGGCGACCTGGGCGGCGAACTCCTTGAAGCCCTGCGGCAGTCGCTGCGACCAGAAGACCGTGAGGTTCGGCTCGGGGGCCGGGCCGAGGTTGTAGAGGGTCTGCAGGGCGCGGAAGGTGGTCCGCGAGACCAGCGGGCGGCCGTCCTCGCCGATGCCGGCCATCGACCAGGTGACCCAGGTCGGGTCTCCGGAGAAGCCCTCGTTGTACTCGGGGGTGCGCAGGAAACGGACGATGCGGAGCTTGATGACGAAGTCGTCGATGAACTCCTGGGCCTCGGCCTCCGTGATGCGCCCGGCCTCGATGTCGCGCTGCAGGTAGATGTCGAGGAAGTTGTCGATGCGGCCGATCGACATGGCCGCGCCGTTCTGCTCCTTCACGGCGGCGAGGTAGCCGAAGTACAGCCACTGGACGGCCTCGCGGCCGGTGGTGGCCGGCTGGGCGATGTCGTAGCCGTACGACATCGCCATGGCCTTCAGTTCCTTGAGGGCCTTGATCTGCTCGGAGATCTCCTCGCGTCCGCGGATGACGTCCTCGGTCGCCCACTGCTCGCCGAGGGCGGCCTTGTCGGCCTCCTTCGCGGCGATCAGGCGGTCGACTCCGTAGAGGGCGACGCGGCGGTAGTCGCCGATGATCCGGCCGCGGCCGTAGGCGTCCGGCAGGCCGGTGATGATGCCGGAGGAGCGGCAGGCGCGGATCTCGGGCGTGTAGGCGTCGAAGACGCCTTCGTTGTGGGTCTTGCGCAGGTGCGTGTAGACGTCCCTGACCTCGGGGTCGGCCTCGTATCCGTAGGCGTTGAGGGCGCCTTCGACCATCCGCCAGCCGCCGTTGGGCATGATGGCGCGCTTGAGCGGGGCGTCCGTCTGCAGTCCGACGATCAGGTCCTTGTGGTCGGCGGCGGTCCCGTCGACGTAGCCCGGCTTGAACGCGTCGATCCGGGAAGGGGTCCGCACGTCCACGTCGTGGATTCCGCGCTCGATCTCCGTGGGGAACATCGAGAGGAGCTTCTGCCATACCTGGGTGGTGCGTTCGGTCGCGCCGGCCAGGAAGGAGGCGTCCCCTTCGTACGGGGTGTAGTTCTGCTGCACAAAGTCACGGACGTCGATGGCGTCCCGCCACAGACCGCCCTTGAAGCCCTCCCAGGCCTCGCCGTTCACTGTCGTTTCCGCAGGAGTGGCAGTCATGACCCGCACCTTCCGTCTCGCTTCTTCGCTATGCCTCCATTCCACTCCTCTTTGATCGATCAAAGGGGCAGCAATGGTCCTCGATCAGGGACCCAAGGTCCTTTTCCTGCGCGAGAGGAACACCGCGAACCCCACCTGACCAGGAACTTCCTGTGGGACCTTGGACCTAAGTTCGCTTGTGAAAGTATTCACAAGAATTTCCGGGAAATCCCGTGGTAGCCGGGCACGAAAAGAGGGTGGGCCGAGTGCTCCCACACTCGGCCCACCCGGACCGGATCGCTCACGCCGTCCCGGCGTCAGCTGGGCGACTCCGCGCCCTTGCGGGCGTAGAACCACCAGGCCACCGCGATGCAGCTGACGTAGAAGGCCACGAAGCCCCACATCGCGCTGGTGACCGCGAAGTTGGCGAACATCGCCGGGATGAAGAAGAAGCCGTACGCCGCGATCGCGGAGGTGAAGCCGGTCACCGCGCCCGCTTCCATCTCCGACTCCTTCAGCGCCTTCGCGTACTCGGGCGTGCCCTCGGTCAGGCCCTTCAGGTGCTGATTGCGGAAGATCACCGGGATCTGGCGGAACGTGGAGCCGTTGCCGATGCCCGAGAAGAAGAACGCGCAGAGGAAGCAGGCGAAGAAGCCCCAGAAGTTGCCGTCGTCGCCGCCGGAGGGCAGGAAGTTGATGACGCCGATGATCGAGAGCGCCATGCCGACGAACGAGATGATGGTGACCTTCGCGCCGCCGATCTTGTCCGCGATCCAGCCGCCGGCCCAGCGGGCGAGCGCGCCCACGGCCGGCCCCATCCAGGCGTACGTGGCCGCGGAGTAGGCCGCGTCGATCGGGGTGAAGGTGGTCTTGATGAGCATCGGCAGGGCCGCGGCGAAGCCGATGAACGAGCCGAACGTACCGACGTAGAGCCAGGTCATCAGCCAGTTGTGCTTGCGCTTGAAGATGACCTTCTGCTGGCTGAAGGGGGTGGAGGCGACCTTGAGGTCGTTCTGGCCGAACCACGCGACGGCCGCCAGGATCACCAGGACCGGCACCCACAGGAACGCCGCGTTCTGCAGCCAGATCGCCGAGCCGTCGGCCTTGTGCTGGGCCGAGCCGACCGCGATGACCGAGCTGGTGATGACGATCGGGGTGAGCAGCTGGACGACGGAGACGCCGAGGTTGCCGAGACCGCCGTTGATGCCGGTGGCGTTGCCCTTGTCCTTCTTGGGGAAGAAGAAGCCGATGTTGGCCAGGGACGAGGCGAAGTTGGCGCCGCCGATGCCGCAGAGGGCCGCGATGGCGATCATCACGCCGTACGAGGTGTCGGGGTTCTGGACGGCGATGCCGAGCCAGATCAACGGGACGACCAGGACGACCGTGGAGAGCGCGGTGAAGCGGCGCTGGCCGATCATCGGGCCAAGGAAGGTGTAGAGGATCCGGGCGGTGCCGCCCGTCAGGCCCGGCACCGCGGTCAGCCAGAACAGCTGCGAGGTGGTGAAGCCGAAGCCGACGTCCTTGAGGTTGGTCGCGGTGACCGACCACACCTGCCAGACGACGAAGGCGACCAGGAGGGCGGGAACCGCGATCCACAGGTTGCGCGCGGCGACCTTCCTGCCGGTGGACTTCCAGAAGAGTTCGTTCTCCGGCTCCCAGTCGGTGATGGTCTTGCCGGGGCGGTACTGCGCGGGGTCGTACGAGGTGCCCGTGGGCGCGGTCCGCGTCTCTTGGGCGGCAGGCGATCTCATGTTGATTCCCAGTTCCCTCAGGGTCCCGACCTTGCTACGGGGCCTGACGTATCCACGATCACGCGCGCGGCGCTCCGGGAGCAGAGGCGTAGGGCACCTTTCGGCCAGGCCAAAGAGCGGGAAAGTGACGGGACTTCGGGCCCCGGACCGCGGGCCCCGGCGTGCTCGGAGCCTGGGTCGTATCCCCGGTCGGCCAGGAGCAGACGCAGGCTCTCAGAGCTCGTGCACCGGCGAGGCCATGACGGGACGGCCGTCGCGCGTGCTGAGGATGCCGTGGGCGATCACGTCGGCCCCGGAGAAGGGGTCGCGGTTGCCGACCGCGCAGACCCGGCCCGCACCGTCCTCGAAGAGCGCGGCCTCCGACCCGTCGGGCAGCACCGCGGCGCGGCACAGACCCGCCCGCCGACCCCGCGCATCCGCGCACCCGCGCTGTGCGTCGCCCGGGTGTCGCTGCTGTGCCCTTCGGCGCCGCCGCCTGATCCGAGAGTCGCTCTCTGCTGTTCTGAGGGCATGACGTCCACCCCCGCCTCCCCCGCCCCCGGGGACTCCTCGCCCTCCCCCGCCCCCGGAAGGCCCGCCCCCGGAAGGCCCGCCCCCTCGTCCATCGCCGAGCCACTGCGTCCCCTCCTCGCCCGCGGGCGCGACGAGGAGCACCGCGCCGCGACCCCGCTGGAGCTCTTCTTCGACCTGTGTTTCGTCGTGGCGGTGGCACAGGCCGGTGCCGAGCTGGTGCACGCGGTCGCCGAGGCGCACACGGGCGAGGGCATCCTCAATTACGCGATGATCTTCTTCGCGCTGTTCTGGGCCTGGGTCAACTTCTCCTGGTTCTCGTCGGCGTACGACAACGACGACGTGCTGTACCGCGTGGTCACACTGATCCAGATCGCCGGGGTCCTCGTCTTCGCAGCCGGGGTGACCAAGGCTTTCGAGGAGCACGACTTCCTGCTGGTCTGGCTCGGCTACCTGATCATGCGGATCGCGCTCTCCACCCAGTGGCTGCGCGTCGCCAAGGCCGCGACCGGCGCCGAGCGCGGCACCGCCCTGCGGTATGCGGCGGGTGTGGTGATCTGTCAGATCGGCTGGTCCGGACTGCTGTTCCTGCCGGAGCACGCCAGGCCCTGGCTGTTCCTCGCGATGGCGGTGGCGGAGATGTGCGTGCCGGTGATCGCGGAGCGCGCGTACACGACGCCCTGGCACCCGCATCACATCTCCGAGCGGTACGGCCTGTTCACCATCATCGTGCTCGGCGAGACCATCGCGGCGGCAACCGTCGCCGTGAAGTCGGGCATCGAGGAGAACGACGCGCTCGACGAGCTGCTGCCCATCGCCGCGGGCGGCCTCCTCATCGTCTTCGCCGCCTGGTGGATCTACTTCGTCGTGCCCATCCACGGCCGCCTCCGCGGCAACCGCCAGGCCTTCCTGTGGGGTTACGGGCACTACGTGATCCTCGGCTCGGCCGCCGCGATCGGCGCCGGGATCGAGGTCGCGGTCGAGCAGGCCGTCGGCAAGGCGCATCTCTCGACGCCGGCCGCGTCCGCCGCCGTGACCGTGCCGACGGCGCTCTATCTGTTCACCGTATGGGCTCTGCACTCCCGTTACTACAAGGTGGGGGCGGCGCAGCAACTGGTGCTGCCGGTGAGTGCGTTGGCGGTGCTCGCGAGTACGTTCGCGGGGCGCTGGGCCGTGCTCGTGGCGGGGATCGTGACGGCTGCGACGGTCGCGACGGGGGTGACGCTCACCGCCCGGATGGCACGCCGCGCGTGACCGTGGCCCGTGGTACGCCTTCCCCATGACGTCCGAGCCCGGGCCCGACTCCGGCCCCCCTTCCCCTCGCCCCACCGGTCCTCCCACCGGTTCTCCCATCAGTCCTCCCACCGGCCCTCCCATCAGTCCCCCCACCGGCTCCCTGACCGATGTCGCCGGTCTCCGCGTCGGGCACGCCACGCGGACCGGTGACGGCCGGCTCACCGGCACCACCGTCGTCCTCGCGCCCGAGGGCGGTGCCGTCGTCGCCGTGGACGTGCGCGGTGGCGGTCCCGGCACCCGGGAGACGGACGCCCTCGACCCGCGCAATCTGGTGCAGCGCGTCGAGGCCGTGGTCCTCACCGGCGGCAGCGCGTACGGCCTCGACTCCGCGTCGGGCGTGGTGGCCTGGCTCGAGGAGCGGGGCCGGGGCGTGCGGGTCGGCCCCGACCCCGCCCACGTCGTCCCCGTCGTCCCGGCCGCCTGCGTCTTCGACCTGGGCCGCGGCGGCGACTTCCGGGCCAGGCCGGACGCGGCGACCGGCCGGGAGGCCGCCGAGGCCGCCGCGCGCACCGCGCCGTTCACCCCCGTCGAGGAGGGCGGCGTCGGCGCGGGCACCGGCGCGGTGGTCGGCGCCTTCAAGGGCGGTGTCGGCAGCGCGAGCGTCCGCCTCGGCTCGGGGATCACGGTCGCCGCGCTGGTCGTGGCGAACGCCGCGGGCTCGGCGGTCGATCCGGCGACGGGCGTGCTGTACGGGAGGTACTTCGAGGGGCGGCGGGTCGACTACCCCGCGCCCGGGACCCACGAGGAGGCGAAGCGACGCCTCACCGAAGCCGCCGCCGACAACGGCCCGCCGCCCCTCAACACCACCCTCGCCGTGGTCGCCACCGACGCCGCGCTCAGCAAGGCCCAGGCGCAGAAGCTGGCCGGCACGTCGCACGACGGCATGGCGCGCGCGGTGCGGCCGGTCCATCTCCTCAACGACGGCGACACGGTCTTCGCCCTCGCCACCGGCGAACACGCCCTGGCCGCCGACAGTCCGCTCGCCCTCAACGAGATCCTCGCCGCGGGCGCGGACGTCGTGACGGCCGCGATCGTACGGGCGATGCTGGCGGCTGACTCGGTACGGACGCCGGGCGGCACCTTCCCCGCGTACAGCGACCTGTACAGCACACTGGGAGAAACGCACCAATAGGGGCAAATCCCCGCCTTGGCCCGCCCGTTGGGCCTTGAATGTGCCCACACTCACACCCGCCGCCGGGAACCTCCGGACGCGCGAGCGCGCTCTTCACTCGTACTGGATCAGAACACCTACTGGATCAGAAAACGTACTTGGAGCAGCCCGTGACAAGGTCGGTCATAGTCAACCCCCGGCGCCGTGCCCTGCTGGCCGCCACCGCGCTCGCCGCCGTGGGCGCGCTGACCCTGTCGGCCTGCGGAGGTGACGCGGACGCCAACGACGACAAGAAGGGCGGCTCGGCCGCCAAGGGCGCGGACATCACCATCTCGTCCAAGGACGGCGCCACCGACGCCTCGATCAACGCCACCGGCGTGAAGGTCAAGGACGGCAAGCTGACCAGCGTGAAGATGACGTCGGTGGCGTCCGGCACGGTGGTCGAGGGCACGATCTCCGGCGACGGTACGAGCTGGAAGCCCAAGTCGCAGCTGGAGCGCGGCACCAAGTACAAGGTGACCGCCAACGCCAAGGACGCCAAGGGCAACGCGGCGACCGAGAACGCGACGTTCTCGACGGTCTCCTCCGCCAACAGCTTCATCGGCACCTACACGCCGGACGGCGGCACCACGGTCGGCGTCGGCATGCCGGTCTCCTTCAACTTCGACAAGGCGATCACGGCGAAGAAGGACGTGCAGTCGCACATCACGGTCACGTCGAGCAGCGGCCAGAAGGTCGTCGGCCACTGGTTCGGCAACCAGCGCCTCGACTTCCGGCCCGAGGACTACTGGAAGGCCGGCTCCAAGGTCACGATGAAGATCAACCTGGACGGCGTGAAGGGCGCGGAGGGCGCCACCGGCGTGCAGAACAAGACGGTCACCTTCACCGTCGGGCGCGCGCAGGTCTCCACGGTCGATGTCGGCGCCAAGAAGATGACGGTCGAGCGCGACGGCAAGGTCATCAAGTCCGTCCCAATCTCGGCGGGCAGCCCGTCGAACCCGACGTACAACGGCAAGATGGTCATTTCGGAGAAGTTCACCCAGACCCGGATGAACGGCGACACGGTCGGCTTCGGCGGGGAGTACGACATCAAGGACGTGCCGCACGCCATGCGCCTGTCCTCGTCGGGCACCTTCATCCACGGCAACTACTGGGGCTCGCCCTCGATCTTCGGCAGCGCCAACACCAGCCACGGCTGCGTCGGCCTGCAGGATGCGCGCGGTGCCGGTGACCCGAACACCCAGGGCGCCTGGTTCTACAACAACTCCCTGATCGGAGACGTCGTGACGGTCAAGGGCTCGCCCGACAAGACCGTCGCCCCGGACAACGGCCTCAATGGCTGGAACATGTCCTGGAGCGAGTGGACGGCGGGCAGCGCGAGCTGACGCCGCACCCCTGACCCACCCCCTGGCACACCCTGAAACACCCCTGACGCACCACCAACTGAGCGAGCCGCACGGGAACTTCCCGGGCGGCTCGCGCGTTTTCCGTTTCCCGGACATGATGTCGGACCCAGGGGCTACGGTATGCACTCACCAGGTGACATGTAGCAACGCCGGGAGAAGAACCTTGAGCGTTCCGTACGACACCGCGTACGAGCCACCCGAGTCGCCCGAGCCACACTCCCCGGAGGAGCACCTCGAGCGACTCCTCGGCCGCGCCCTGAACTCCTTCGAGCTGCCGGACGAGGTGATGGCCCGCCTCGACTCGGCCCTCGCGCACGACAGTTCGCTGCACTCCGCGCACCACAGCGCGGGCCTGCACCGCGAGACGTACAAGCACACCTGGCTGCTCGCGGACGCCACTGTGCTCACGCTCTGGGAGCTCGTGCACAACACCGCGCCGGGCAGCGCCCCGACGCACGAGGTCTACGCCGACGAGGAAGAGGCGGGCGTCGCCACCTCACGGCTGCCGCTGCCGCCCGACACACCCGCGTGCGGCCGACCCGTCATGCTCCAGCTCCCGGCCGACACCGAGCCCCGGCACGCGTACGCACCCGACGACTCCGCGGACCACGCGCGCAGGCTGCTGCGCCGCGCGGAGAACCCGGACGGCGACCGTCCGGGCAGGAGCGTGGAGCGCCTGCTGCGTGCGGCGTTCGCGCACCAGATCACCCAGGCCTTCGGCCGCCCCTGCCTCTCCGGCGAGATCCGCATGTGCTTCTCGCTCTACGAGCACGCGTTCCTGCTCTTCGACGGCGGCGAGACCAGTCTGTGGGAGGTCGAGCACACGCTCACGCCCGACGGGCGCCACATGTGCGAGGTGTACGACACCGAGGAGGCGGCCCGCGCCGCGATGGAGCGCCGGGCCCAGGAGTGGATGCGGAGCCGGGACAGCCGGACACAGGGCTGAGCGTGCGAGCCCCCCAGGGGGCCGGTGGGGGCACGGGCAAGGGGACCCGGTGGGGCCGCGGGTCAGGGGCGGCCGTCGCCGAACTGTCGTACGAGACCGGCGAAGGCGTCCCGCTCGTCCGCGGTGAGCTCCACGGTCTCGGCCCGCGGGGGGCCCTGTTGGGCCGGCAGCGCGCGGAGCGCCGCCTGCGCCTGCACCTGGTGCGGCCCCTCCGTGTCGAAGCGGTCCCTGCGCATCACCCGCACCAGGCCGACGGCCCAGACGGCGGTCGCCACGGCCAGCGCGGCCACGCCTATCTGCTGAACGATCGATACATCCTGGAACATGCGGCCCAGTAGACAACAGGGACGGGGGCTTCCGACAGGGGAGATCAGGACTTAGGTCCCGAAGTGACGCAACTCGCACACTCCGGTCCCTGAACCCTTTTATCCGCTTCCCGAACCCTTTCACCCCCTTGCCCACCTTGGCCCCCGCCCCTGGGGGCACAGGCTCAGACCGCCGCCGACGCCCGCTTGTTTTCAGCCACTTCCGCCATCGGGGCAGCCGCGGCCACTGCCTCGTCCGCACCCGGGGGCAGCGTCTTCCTCGCGCCCTTGAGCAGGACGACCACGAGCGTCGAGACGCCGACACCGGCCGCGATCGCGACGAGGTAGAGCAGCGGCTGGCCGATCAGCGGGACCACGAAGACGCCGCCGTGCGGAGCGCGCAGCGTGCAGCCGAAGGCCATCGACAGGGCTCCGGTGACCGCGCCGCCCGCCATGGACGCGGGGATGACGCGCAGCGGGTCGGCGGCCGCGAACGGAATCGCGCCCTCCGTGATGAAGGAGGCGCCGAGGAACCAGGCCGCCTTGCCGTTCTCCCGCTCGGTCCTGGTGAAGAGGCGGCCGCGGACCGTCGTGGCGAGCGCCATGGCGAGCGGCGGGACCATGCCGGCCGCCATCGTCGCGGCCATCACCTTGAGGCTTCCGTCGGTCGGATGGGTCAGGCCGCCGATCGCGAAGGCGTAGGCCACCTTGTTGAGCGGGCCACCGAGGTCGAAGCACATCATGAGGCCGAGGATCACGCCGAGGATGATCGCGTTGGCTCCGGAGAGGCCCTCCAGCCAGTCGGTCAGCGCGCTCTGCAGGGAGGCGATGGGCTTGCCGACGACGAGGAACATCAGGAAGCCGACCACCGCCGACGAGATCAGCGGGATCACCACCACCGGCATGATCCCGCGCAGCACGGCCGGAATGCGGACCCGTTGGATGCCCATGACGACGGCGCCCGCGAGGAGCCCCGCGGCGAGACCGCCGAGGAAGCCCGCGTTGATGGTGACGGCGACCGAACCGCCGACGAAGCCGGGCACCAGACCGGGCCGGTCGGCCATGCCGTACGCGATGTAGCCCGCGAGGACCGGGACCAGGAAGGCGAAGGCGAGGCCGCCGATCTGGAAGAGCAGCGCGGCCCAGCTGGTGTGGTCCGTCCAGATGAAGTGCTCGGCGACGGACGGCGCCTTGTCGATCTTCCAGCCGCCGATGGCGAAGCCGAGGGCGATGAGCAGGCCCCCCGCCGCGACGAACGGGACCATGTAACTGACCCCGGACATCAGCCACTTGCGGAGCTTGGTGCCGTATCCGTCGCCCTCGTCCCCGGCGCCTTCCACCGGCGTGGGACCCGCGGGGGCGGTGGTCTCGCCGCGGGCCGCCTTCTCCCTCGCCTCGGCGATGAGTTCGGCGGGCCGGTTGATTCCGGCCTTCACCCCTACGTCGACGGTGGGCCTGCCCGCGAAGCGGGGCTTGTCCCGTACGGGGACGTCGTGGGCGAAGATCACGGCGTCCGCGGCGGCGATGACCTCCGGGTCCAGGCGCGTGAAACCGGCCGACCCCTGCGTCTCCACCGTCAGTTCGACGCCTGCCTCGCGGGCCGCGTTCTCCAGGGACTCGGCCGCCATGTAGGTGTGGGCGATGCCCGTGGGGCAGGAGGTGACGGCGACGATACGGAACGGCTCGGCCGCGCCGGGACCGGAATCCCCGACGGCCTGCTCGGCCTGCTCGGCCCGCTCGGCCACGGGGGCTTCGGTCACCGGCTCCTCGCCCCTGATCAGGGCCGCCGCCTCCGCCGCCGTCGGGGCGGAGCGCAGCGCGCCCGTGAACTCCCCGTCCATCAACTGCCGTGCCAGCGACGAGAGGATCGTCAGGTGGGCGTCGTCCGCGCCTGCCGGGGCGGCGATCAGGAAGATCAGGTCGGCGGGGCCGTCCGGCGCGCCGAAGTCGATGCCCCGCGCCGAGCGGCCGAAGGCGAGGGTCGGCTCGGTGACGTGCGCGCTGCGGCAGTGCGGGATGCCGATGCCGCCGTCCAGGCCGGTCGGCATCTGCGCCTCGCGCGCGGCCACGTCGGCGAGGAACCCGTCCAGGTCCGTCACGCGCCCGAGAGCCACCATGCGCTCCGCGAGGGAGCGGACCGCGGCGTCCTTGACCGCCGCGGCCGCCTCGGTCGCCTCGGTCCCCGCGGCCGCCTCGGTCGCCGCGCCCTCTCCGGCCGCTCCGGTCTCTTCGGTCGCTCCGGTCGCTCCCGCCTCTTCGGTCGCTGCCGTTGCCTTCGTTGCCGCGGACCGGTCGAGTTCGAGGTCGACCAGGTCCGCGGTGATCATCTCGCTCATCGCGGGCTCCTTCGCACGCGTATCGCCCGGCGGGCGGGGGCTGCTGGGGGGACGGTGGCAGGGGGCATCATGCGGCGGGCTCCGTCAGTACGCGGTCCAGCGGGACCTCGTCTGTCACGGTGACCGCCTCCGGCGCGAGGTCCGCCGGGGCGGGCATCACGCTGCCCGGCAGCTGTACCGCGGCGGCGCCGTGCGCCACGGCCGAGGCGAGCGCGCGGGGGCCCGAGCCGCCCGCGATGAGGAAACCGGCCAGGGAGGAGTCGCCCGCGCCGACGTTGCTGCGCACGGTGTCGACGGGGGCGCTCGCGAAGTACGCGCCCGACGCGTCGACCAGGAGCTGACCGTCGGCGCCGAGGCTGGCGAGGACGGCGCGCGCCCCGGCCGCCCGCAGCTCCCGCGCCGCCTTGACCGCGTCGCCGACCGTCGTGAGGGGGCGGCCCACGGCTCCGGCGAGCTCCTCGGCGTTGGGCTTGACGACATCGGGACGTTCGGCGAGCGCGGCGAGCAGCGCGGGCCCCGAGGTGTCCAGGGCGATCCGGGCGCCCGCCTCGTGCGCGCGGGCCACCAGCTCCGCGTACCAGGAGGGGCGCAGGCCGCGCGGCAGGCTGCCGCAGCAGGCGATCCAGTCGGCGCCCTGCGACCGCTCGCCGACGGTGGTGAGCAGCAGCTCCCGTTCCTGGTCGGAGAGTTCGGGGCCGGGGGCATTGATCTTGGTGAGCGTGCCGTCGGGCTCGGCGACCGCGATGTTGGAACGGGTCTGTCCGGACACCGGCACCGGGGCGACCTCGATGCCCTGCTCGTCGAGGAGCTGGGCGACGAGCGCGCCGGGTGCGCCGCCCAGGGGCAGCACGGCGACCGTCCGCACGCCCGCCGCCGCGACGGCCCGCGAGACGTTGACGCCCTTGCCACCCGGGTCCATGCGGTCGCCGGTGGCGCGGACGACCTCGCCCCGGTCGAGCGAGGGCACCTCGTAGGTGCGGTCGAGGGAGGGGTTGGGGGTGACGGTGAGGATCATGCGCGTACTACTTCCGTGCCTGCGGCCTCGATGGCGGCGGCGTCGTCGGGGTCGAGACCCGTGTCGGTGATCAGCAGGTCCACGTCGGCGAGGTCGCCGAAGCGGGCGAAGTGCTCCTGGCCGTGCTTGGCGGAGTCCGCGAGCAGCACGACGCGGCGGGCCGCGGCGACGGCCGCGCGCTTCACGGCGGCCTCGGCGAGGTCGGGGGTGGTGAGGCCGCCCGCGGCCGAGAAGCCGTTGGCGGCGAGGAAGAGGACGTCGGCGCGGATCTCGCCGTACGCCCGCAGGGCCCACGCGTCCACCGCCGCGCTGGTGCGCTGCCGGACCCGGCCGCCGATGAGGTGGAGCTGGATGCCGGGGTGGTCGGCGAGGCGGGCGGCGGTGGGCAGTCCGTGCGTGACGACGGTGAGCTGCGACTCCAGCGGGAGCGACGCCGCGAGCCGTGCCACGGTGGAACCGGCGTCGAGGATGACGCTGCCCTCGGCGGGCAGTTCGGCGAGTGCGGCGCGGGCGATGCGGTCCTTCTGGTCGGCGGCGGTGCTTTCGCGCTCGGCGAGGTCCGGCTCGAAGTCGAGCCGCCCGGCCGGGATGGCCCCGCCGTGCACACGGCGCACGAGACCGGCGCGGTCGAGCGCCTTGAGGTCGCGCCGGATGGTCTCCGCGGTCACCTGGAACTCTTCGGCCAGCGACAGCACGTCGACCCGTCCGCCGTCCCGCGCAAGGCGCAGGATCTCCTGCTGCCGCTCCGGTGCGTACATGTCCGTCTGCCTCCGCCGCATGCCCGAATCTGTGGTTTCACCCGCAGAGTACGGCCGCACCTCCGGAAAGTAAACAGATTCGGGCGCGACTCAGACACAAACGGACCTAAGTGCCGAGGTCGGGCCCCTTATGCCCGAAGGACACAGCCCATATGACCGGGACCTACGGCCAGCGGAACCCGTCGAGCGCGTCCAGACACCGCTCCGCGAGCGCGGCCGGTCCCCCGGCACCCCCGGCCGGATCCGACCCCACCGCCCAGGTCTCCACCGCGACCCGCACCGCCGCACTCGCGATCCCCGCCGCGAGGCGCAGCTCCAGCGCGGGCCCGGCGGCAGCGTCCGGCACCCGGGACCCCGACCGCTCGGCCAGGACCGCGAGCAGCGTCTGCTCCGAGGCGTGGCACGCGTCCGCCCACACCGAGCGCAGCACCGCGCTCTCCACCGCCATGCGCAGCAGCGCGCGCACCCAGTCCAGGGACTCGGCCGCCGCGGCGCCGTCGGCCGCGAGGGCGTGCGCGACCGCGTGCCGCAGCGCGTCCGGCACCGGCAGGTCCGCCGGCGCCCGGCGCACCGCCTCGGCCCACTGCTGGGCGCCCGCCGCGAAGAGCGGCGCCACCGCCTCCTCCTTGGTGGCGAAGTAGCGGTAGAACGTGCGCGGCGCGACACCGGCCGCGCGGGCGATGTCCTCGGCACGGGTGGCCCGCAGTCCGTCCGCGACGAAGAGCGCCGCCGCGGTACGGGCGATCTCCAGGCGGGTCTCGTTCTTACGTCGCTCCGTCAGCGAACTCGCAGGCACAGCAGGCGCATCAGGCACAGCAGGCGCATCAGGCATCTCAGGCATGCCAGGCAGGTTATGTCAGCGCCGCACGGGGAGCTCAGAGGCGCAAAGTGCCTGTGTGGCAGAATCTGCCACCGAAGGCGCGGTGGCGCGGTGCGGACAGCGCGCACCCGCGCACGCGGTGCGAGCAAAGGTGGCAACAGCGGTGCGTCGTCGGCAGTTCCTTCTCCACACGGCCGGTCTCGCCGGCGCCACCGCGCTCGGCGCCGGCGGCCTCAGCGCCTGCTCAGCGGAGACCGACACCCCGCTCAAGCTCCTCGTCGCGAGCTACGACAAGAGCGTGGGCTCCTCGATCGGCGACCAGTGGGGCAGCCTCATCGCCGCCTTCGAGAAGGCCCACCCGCACATCGCAGTCGACCTCGAACGCGTCCCGTTCGCCAAGCTCGACCGCACGCTGGCCCGGCGCGTGAAGGACGGCGACGCCCCGGACATCGCCCAGTCGAACTTCTTCGCGCCCTACGCCGAACAGGGCGAGCTCTACGGCGCGTCCGACCTCTTCGACGTCCGCACCGAGGGTGACTTCATCCGCTCCTACGCGGAGGCGGGCATGGTCGACCGCGTCCAGTACGGGCTGCCCTTCCTGGCCAGCACCCCGCGGCTCTTCTACAACAAGGCGCTCTTCAAGCAGGCCCGCGTCGAGGCCCCCCGCTCCTGGGCCGAACTGCGGGACGCCGCCAAGGCGTTGAAGGCGATCGGCGTGCCCACCCCCTACGGCCTGCAGCTGGGCCCGGAGGCCGCCGAGGACGAGGCGCTCGCCTGGCTGCTCGCGGACGGCGGCGGCTACGCCGGGCTCACCGGCTACGACTTCGCCACCGCGGGCAACATCGACACCCTGACCTGGCTGCGCGACAACCTCGTACGGCCGGGCCTCGCGGGCGCCGACCCGAAGTCGCTGACGAGGACGGACGCGTACGCACAGTTCCTGCGCGGCAGGATCGGCATGATGATCGCGCACCCGGTCCTGATGGGCGCCGCCGACCGGGCGAAGTTCCCGTACGCGCACGCCCCGTTCCCCAAGAAGCTCGGCGGCGCGGCGCCGCCCGTGGGGCTCAACGACTGGCTGATGGCGTTCAAGCGGAACGGGCGGCGCGAGCAGTGCGGCACGTTCCTGAGCCATCTGTACGGCCGCAAGTCCGCCCTGGCGTACGGCGGGAACCAGGCCGCGCTGCCGGTGACGAGCTCGGCGTCGGACGCCCTGCGCGAGGACCCGAAGCAGCGCCCGATGTGGGACTTCATCGACCAGATGCCGCAGGCACAGTTCCAGCCGACAAACCTCGGCTCGTGGCCGGAGGTCAGGAGCGCCGTGCGCACGCACATCGGCGAGGCGGTGGCCGAGGGCGGCGACCCGAAGGGCGTCCTGGAGTCCCTGGACGCCGCGGCGACCCGGGCCGAGCTGTAAGAGCCTGTCTTCAACGCCCGGTCCGGGCCCCGCGATCCGTACACCCAGGACGACCTCCCGGGTCAGGAGGACAACGCCGGTTCCCGCTCAGGCAGTTCGTCGCCGCCGTCGGAGGCGGGACCCTCGTCCGGCCCACTTCCCTCGACGTGCTGGCGAGGCTTCGCGGGCAGCGCGAACATCAGCAGGAAGATGACCACGAGGACGCCCGTCACCCACCACAGCGCGTTCTGGAACCCGTCCGCGAACTCCGCCGGGATGCGGTTCGGCGCGACGTGCTCGTCGATCACTCCGAAGAAGGCCACCGAGACCAGGCCGAGGCCGAGTGCGTTGCCCATCTGCTGCACGGTGTTGATGAGGCCGGAGGCCGAACCGGCGTGCTCCTTCGGGACGTCCGAGAGGACCGCGTCGGTGATCGGGGCCACGATCAGCCCCATGCCGATGCCCATCACCGCGAGCGGCAGCGCCATCTGCCAGGACGTGATGCCCGCGCCGTACCGGTCGGCCTCCCAGATGTAGACGAGCACGCCCGCGGCCATCGTCAGGGCTCCGGCCTGCAGCACCTTGCGGCCGAAGCGGGGCACGAGCTGCTGCACGGAGATGCCGGCCGCCGCCGAGACGGCGATCGAGAACGGCACGCCGGTGACGCCCGCACGCAGCGCGGTCCAGCCGAGGCCGACCTGCATGTAGAGGGTCCAGACGAGGAAGAAGATGCCGAGCGCGATGCCGAACACGGTCTGCACCGCGATGCCCGCCGCGAAGCTCTTCACCTTGAACAGCGAGAGCTCCACCAGCGGCGAACCGTCCTTCGCCGCCTTCCACTTCTCGTACGCGATCAGGGCGCCGAAGACGACGAAGGCGCCCGCCATCATGACGTACCCCCACACCGGCCAGTCCAGCTCGCGGCCGCGGGTCAGCGGGTAGAGCAGCATCAGCAGGCCGAGCGAGACCAGGACGACGCCGACGAGGTCGAGTTTGAGGGCCCGCGGCGCCTTGGACTCGGTGATGAACTTGCGGCCGAGCAACAGGCCCACGATGCCGACCGGCAGGTTGATGAGGAAGATCGGCCGCCACTGGAGGCCGAAGAGGTTCCACTCGGTGAGCAGCGCGCCGAGCAGCGGCCCGGAGACGGCGCCGAGGCCGACGACCATGCCGAAGAGGCCGAAGACCTTGCCGCGCTCGTGCGCCGGGAAGGTCGCGTGCACGATCGAGAGGACCTGCGGCACCATCATGGCGGCCATGCCGCCCTGCAGGATGCGCGAGGCGACCAGCATCTCCGGGTTCGCCGCGAAGCCGCAGAGCGCGGAGGCGATGGTGAACCCGGTGATGCCTATGAGGAAGAGCCGTTTGCGGCCGTGGATGTCACCGAGCCGCCCGCCGGTGATGAGACCGGCGGCGAAGGCGAGCGCGTAGCCCGCGGTGATCCACTGGATCTGGCTGAGGGAGGCGCCCTCGTTCCGCTGGATGGACGGGATCGCGATATTGACGATCGTCACGTCGACGAGGTCCATGAAGGCGGCTGTCATCACGATGGCCAGGGCGAACCAGCGCCGCCGGTCGCCGGCGGCCACCGGCGTCCCGGGTACTGAAGTGGTGCTCGGTGAAGTCATGCCGATCAGGCTAGAGGCCATGTAGGACAGCTCACGACCTAATTCTCCGGCATCCTGGACGGCATGGGGATGACGTGAGGACGGGCGAGGGCGACGTGGCCGAGGACGACATGGGTGCGTACGACGTGACGGCGGACGGCGCGAGGCCGGGCGCCGGGGCGACCGGCACCACCACGAAGCGGCCGACCGCGACGGGCACAGGCGGCGCCGACACCCCCGCCCGGCTCTTCCAGCTCCTCTCGCTCCTCCAGACGCCCCGCGAGTGGCCCGGCGCCGAGCTCTCCGAGCGGCTCGGCGTCAGCAGGCGCACGGTGCGCCGGGACATCGACCGGCTGCGGGACCTCGGCTATCCGGTGCGGGCCAGCCAGGGCGCGGCGGGCGGCTACCGCCTGGTCGCGGGCAAGGCCATGCCTCCGCTGGTCCTGGACGATGAGGAGGCGGTGGCCATCGCGGTCGGCCTGCGGGCCGGGGCGGGGCACGCGGTGGAGGGCGTCGAGGAGGCGTCGGTACGGGCGCTCGCCAAACTGGAGCAGGTGCTGCCGTCCCGCCTGCGCCACCGGGTCTCCGCGCTGCAGATCGCGACGACGCCGCTGACGAGCGGGGACGGGGCGAGCATCGCGCCGGAGACGCTGACGGTGATGGCGTCGGCCGCGGCCGGCCACGAACGCCTGCGGTTCGCCTACCGCGCGGGCGACGGCACGCAGTCGCGGCGGCTCGCCGAGCCGTACCGCCTGGTGTCGACGGGGCGGCGCTGGTACCTCGTGGCGTACGACATCGACCGTGAGGACTGGCGGACGTTCCGGGTGGACCGGGTGAGCGAGCCCTTCGCGACGGGTGCGCGCTTCGCCCCGCGGGCGCTGCCCAACGGGGACGCCGCGCAGTTCATCCGCGATTCGGTGTGGCGCGGCCGTCAGTCCTACGAGCTGGACGTGACCTTCGCCGCGCCCGCGGAGTTCGTCACCGCGCGCATGCCGTCGGGGATCGGCCCCCTGGTCTCCCTGGACGACCACCGCTGCCGCCTGCGCACCACGTCGACGGACTCCATCGAGTGGCTGGCCGTCCGCCTGGCGGTCATGGACTGCGACTTCACGGTGCACGGACCCGCTGAACTGGTCTCGTGCGTAAGGGAGATGGGCGCACGCCTGTCACGGGCGTCGGGGGACACCCCGGACTGACGACGGACCGACAGCGGGCGGTACCCCAACCCCGTGCCCCGTTGAGCGGGCCGCCCTAGGCCGCCGCGTCGAAGCCCGTGTCCCGTGCCAGCTTCTTCAGTTCGAGCAGCGCGTGCTTCTCGATCTGCCGGATGCGCTCGCGGGTCAGCCCGTGCTCCTTGCCGACCTCCGTCAGCGTCCGCTCCCGGCCGTCGTCGATGCCGTACCGCATCTTGATGATGGAGGCCGTGCGCTGGTCGAGGCGGCCTATCAGGTCGTCGAGCTCCTCGCTGCGCAGCAGGGAGAGGACGGACTGCTCGGGCGAGACCGCGGAGGTGTCCTCCAGGAGGTCGCCGAACTGGGTGTCGCCGTCGTCGTCCACGCCCATGTTCAGCGAGACGGGGTCGCGTGCCCAGTCCAGGACGTCCGTGACGCGCTCGGGCGTCGAGGAGAGCTCCTTGGCGATCTCCGCGGGCTCCGGCTCCCGGCCGTTCTCCCGGTTGAACTCGCGCTGCACGCGGCGGATCCGGCCCAGCTCCTCCACCAGGTGGACGGGGAGGCGGATGGTGCGGGACTGGTCGGCTATGGAGCGGGTGATGGCCTGGCGGATCCACCACGTGGCGTACGTGGAGAACTTGAAGCCCTTGGCGTAGTCGAACTTCTCGACGGCGCGGACCAGGCCCGCGTTGCCCTCCTGGATCAGGTCGAGGAGGGGCAGGCCGCTGCGCGGATAGCGGCGGGCCACCGCGACGACCAGGCGGAGGTTCGAGCGGATGAAGACGTCCTTGGCCCGCTCGCCGTCGGCGACGAGCGCTTCGAGCTCCTCGCGGCCCGCGGTGACCTTGCTGTCCTCGACCTCGCCGTCCAGGATCTTCCTGGCGTACACCCCCGCCTCGATGACCTGGGAGAGCTCCACTTCCTTGGCGGCGTCGAGCAGTGGCGTACGCGCGATCTCGTCGAGGTACATGCCGACCAGGTCGCGGTCGGCGATCTCCCCGCCTACGGCGCGAACACTGCGCGCCGCGTCGCTTCCGCCGGAGGCGGACTTACGACGGGCGACGGCACGGGTTGCCATGCGTGCTCCCTTGCGATGTGGTTGTCCTGGTCGGCCCATGTGTGGGGCCTCTGTGGTGGATGGCACACCCTCGGGTGCCCTGCATCCGATGGAAACAACGACTGGAATCCGGACAGAATTCCCAAGCCGACCATCTTTTTTCCTGACGGTGCAGTACCCTGTGCGGCCACGCAGGGCGGCCGGATGGTGTCGGAGGGTGCAGAGATCCAGGTCAAGCCGGGTGTCGAGGCCGACCTCGAAGCCCTGAAGGACCGCTGCCACCACTTCGTGCGAGAGACGGCCGTCACCTTCGACGCCGTCGTCCTCCGCCCGGAAGAGCGCCGCCCTTGGCTGCTCTCCCGCCCCTGAAGACGGCCCGCACCGCCCGTTGGTTGCTCACCGGCGCGATTCCGGCCCTCACCCTGATCGTGTGCTCGGTTACGCGACGAGTACTCCTTCGAAACAGCCCTTTCCGGCAGCCCCTGCCGACGTCCCTTCCCGACCGAAGTGGGGTACGAGCCGCCCCTCGGCCCCCGGACCTAGGCCCCGAGACCGTTCCCCGCCCGCAGGTCAGCGGCCTACGGTCCCCCCATGAACGACACAGGCGCAGGCGCCACGACGGGCGCTACGACGGGCGGCACATCGGGCACCCTCGACGAAGCCCTCGAGCGGCTGCACGCCGCCGGACCCGAGCGGCTCGGCCGCCTCACCAATCACGCGCCGATGGCCGTCGAGGCACTCGCCGCGCGCGGGCAGGCGGGCGCCGTCCACCGCTGGCTCGATCTCTACGCCCCCAAACTGGAGGAGTTTCCCTCCTCGGTCGAGCCGGTCACCGAGGAGAACTGGCCCGCCGCGCTGGGCGACCCGCGCCGCGCCGCGGACTGGATCGCCCACTTCCGCCGGGAGACCGGGGAACGCCCCTGGCGCGACGTGCTCGCCGAGTGGTGGCCGCGCCTGCTCCCCGGCCTGTACGGCGGCTCCACGCACCCGGTGATCAGGGTGGGCCACGCCGTGCGCGCCCTGGCGGAGGGCGGCGACACCGCGCCCCGCCTCGCCGAGCTCGCGCACGGCCTCGGCTACTGGGCCGCCCGGCACCGCCCCGTCACCGGCATCGCCCCGCTGCCGGGCGCCCTGAGCGCGGCGGACGCCCTGGAAGCGGTGCCGCCGATCGACGGACGTACGGCGGGCAGCTTCCCCGAACGGCTCGGACGGGTCGGCGCCCTGCCGCGGTGGGGCGCCACCGTGACGGACCCCGAAGAGGCGCGGCGCGGGCTGACCGAGCTGGTGCGGGCGGCCACCCACCGGTACGCCACGCACGGCCACGGCGAGGAGACGATGCTGGTGCACGTGGCGACCGCGCCCAACGCCGTGCTGCGCGCCCTGCCCGCGCTCCCCCGCACCCTGTGGGTGCCGAGCCTGCACGCCGCGTGGACCGCGTCGGCGGCGGTCACCGCCATGTACGCGCCGGACGAGCCGGTGGCGTACACCGCTCCCGGCACGTACACCGCCGAAGAGGTCTTCGAGCGGGCCCTCGCGCACGGCGACGAGCACGTCATCAAGCTGACGGACACGGCCCTTGACGTCGGCGATGAACAGGCCCTGGCGGCGGCCCTGCGCGCGATGGAACTCAGCGAACCGCTCGCCTGAAGCGAACCGCCCGTCCGAAGCGAACCGCCCGTCCGAAGCGATCCCCTCGCCCGACCCGCGTCACCCGAACTGCACCGACCTCTTCGCGAGCCCCATCCAGAACCCGTCGATCACGCTGCGCTGCCCGCCGAGGTCCCCCGCGGCCTCGGCCGCGCCGAGCGTCACGAAGAGCGGTGCGAAGTGCTCGGTGCGCGGGTGGGCGAGCTGCCCGGCCGGGGACTTGTGCCCGAAGTCGAGCAGCGCGTCCACGTCGCCCGCCTCCAGGGCCTCGTGCCCCCAGGCGTCGAACTCCGCCGACCAGGAGGGGACGCCGCCCTGCCGCAGCGCCGCCAGGTTGTGCGTGAAGAAGCCGCTGCCGACGATCAGCACGCCCTCGTCGCGCAGCGGCGCCAGCTTGCGCCCGATGTCCATGAGGCGGCGCGGGTCGAGGGTCGGCAGGGAGATCTGCAGGACGGGGACGTCGGCGTCCGGGTACATCTCCACGAGCGGCACGTACGCGCCGTGGTCGAGCCCGCGGTCCGGCACGTCCTGCACGGGCGTGCCGGGCGCGCGCAGCAACGCCCGTACGGAAGCGGCGAGTTCGGGTGCGCCGGGGGCCGCGTACGTCACCCGGTAGTAGTGCTCGGGGAAGCCCCAGAAGTCGTACACGAGCGGCAGCGTCTCGGTGGCGGACAGGGCGAGCGGCGCCTCCTCCCAGTGGGCGGAGACCATGAGGATCGCCTTCGGGCGCGGCAGCCCCGCGGACCAGGCGGCCAGCTCGCCGGGCCAGACCGGGTCGTCGGCGAGGGGCGGGGCGCCGTGGCTGAGATACAGGGCGGGCATGCGGGACATCGCGCACCTCCGAACGGGACCAAGTACTTGAAAGCTCAAGCTCTACGGTCCGAGCGTACGCAGGGTTTGTTCAAAGTTCAAGGAACGACCTCGTACAGTGGGGTACATGGATACGGCAGCGACCCCTCCCCCGGCCGACGACCCGCGCTGGCTGGACGGCGACGAGCAGCGCGTCTGGCGCTCCTACCTCCAGGCGACCACGCTTCTCGACGACTTCCTCGACCGCCAGTTGCAGCGCGACGCGGGCATGCCGCACATGTACTACGGCATATTGGTCCAGCTGTCCGACGCGCCCCGGCGGCGCCTGCGGATGACCGAGCTGGCCAAGACGATGAAGATCACCCGGTCCCGCCTCTCGCACGCGGTCGCGCGCCTGGAGAAGAGCGGCTGGGTGCGTCGCGAGGACTGTCCCTCCGACAAGCGCGGGCAGCTGGCGATCCTCACGGACGAGGGTTTCGAGGTACTGCGCAGGACGGCTCCCGGCCATGTCACCGCCGTCCGCCAGGCCCTCTTCGACCGGCTCACCCCCGAACAGCAGAAGTCCCTCGGCGAGATCATGACGATCGTCGCCGAGGGACTCCAGCCGAAGGAGGCCGGGGCGGACCTCCCCTGGCTCCGCTAGGGTCTCCGCCGTGGAGAGGCACCCCTGAACAGCATCAGTGCGCCAGCACCGGCACCTTGATCTCGTCCTCGACGCCGTCCTCCGAGGAGGCCGAGGCGCTGCCGCCCTGGGCGCCGGTGGTGATGAACGTCGCCGCGATCACCGCGGAGACCGCCAGGATGCCGACCGCCCACCAGATCGCGCTGGTGTAGCCCTCGACCATGGCCTGCGCCTGGAGGAGCTGCGCGTTGGTCGCGCCGGCCGCGTGGTCCGTGAGGTACGCGGTCGTCGCCGAGGCGGCGATCGTGTTCAGGAGGGCCGTGCCGATGGCGCCGCCGACCTGCTGCGAGGTGTTGACCATCGCAGAGGCGACACCGGCGTCACGGGCCTCGACGCCGTGCGTGGCCAGCGACATGGCGGGCATGAACGCCGTACCCATGCCCAGACCCAGCATCAGCTGCGCGGGCAGGATCAGACCGGCATACGAGCTGCCGATCTCCATCTGCGTCAGGAGCAGCATGCCGAGGGCGGCGAGCAGGAAGCCCGGAGCCATCAGCAGCCGCGGCGGGACGCGGGTCATGAGGCGGGCGCCGATCTGCGTGGAGCCCGTGATCATGCCGACCATCATCGGCAGGAAGGCGAAGCCGGTCTTGACCGGCGAGTAGCCCTTCACGACCTGCAGGTAGTACGTGAGGAACAGGAACAGGCCGAACAGCGCGATGACGGCGAGACCCAGCGACAGGTAGACACCGCCGCGGTTGCGCTCGGTCAGGACGCGCAGCGGCAGCAGCGGCGACTTGACCTTGGCCTCGGTGCGGACGAACGCGGCGAGCAGCACGACGGACGCGACGAACATCGTCACGGTCACGCCGTCCGACCAGCCCGCGGACTCGGCGCGGGTGAAGCCGTAGACGAGCGCGACCAGGCCGAGGGTGGACAGGACCACGCCCGGGATGTCGAGCGGCGAACGGTTGCGGCCGCCGGCCGGCTCACGGATGACGAAGTACGCGCCGAGGGCGGCGATCACCGCGAACGGGACGTTCACGAAGAAGGTCCAGCGCCAGTTCAGGTACTCGGTGAGGAAGCCGCCGAGGACCAGGCCGACGGCGCCGCCGCCACCGGCGATCGCGCCGTAGATGCCGAAGGCCTTGGCGCGCTCCTTGGCGTCGGTGAACATCACCGCGAGCAGCGAGAGAGCGGCGGGCGCGAGCAGCGCGCCGAAGACGCCCTGCAGGGCGCGGGCGCCCAGCATCATGACCTCGCCGGTGGCGGCGCCACCGAGCGCGGAGGCCGCGGCGAAGCCGATCAGGCCGGTCACGAAGGTGCGCTTGCGGCCCCACAGGTCGGCGATGCGGCCGCCGAAGAGCAGCAGTCCGCCGAAGGCGAGCGCGTAGGCCGTGATGACCCACTGGCGGTTGCCGTCGGATATGCCGAGGTCCTGCTGGGCGGAGGGCAGCGCGATGTTCACGATGGTCGCGTCGAGCACGACCATCAGCTGGGCGAGAGCGATGAAGACCAGCGCTCTCCAACGGTTGGAGTCAGGCCCCGAAGTGGGCTTGAGGGCAGTGTCAGACATAGGGAGTAGCCACCTAGCGGTACGGAGTGTGCAAGAAGAACGGCCTGTGCGAGACCGGCCGGAAGACAAGAGGCGTCGATGGTCCTGTCAGTGGTCCTGTCGGAGGTCCTCCAGAGTCGCGGCTTCCCCCGGGAGCTCGGACCGTGCGGGAGCCATCAGGCCATCGAGGAAGAGTTGCAGATGACGGTGGATGAAGCCGTCCATGCTCGGGCAGGCCGTACCCGGCAGCGGCCGGGTGAGCTGGGAGAGGGCGACCATCAGGTCTCCGACGGCGATGTCGGTGCGCAGCTGCCCGGCCGCACGGGCCCGCTCCATGAGGCCTTCGATGGACAGTTCGAGCTGCTCACGGGCGTCGAGCAGGTCGGGGTGGAAGGGGTCGAACTCGGGCGAGAGCATCGGGCACATGGCGCCGATCCGCTCCTCGGCGGCGGCGTGCACGAAGGTGCGCAACGCCCCGAACGCGGCGCCCTCGGCGGCGTCCGCCGTCGCGATGCCCTGTTCGGCGAGGGCCGCGACGCGCTCCATGACGGTGCGGACGACCTGGCGGACGAGTTCGCCGCGGTCGGCGAAGTGACGGTAGACCGTGGCGTTGCCGACACCGGCCCGGCGCGCGACCTCGTCGAGGGGCACGTCCGCCCCGTGCTCCACGAACATCTCGCGTGCGGCGGCGACGATCCGCTCCCGGTTGCGCAGGGCATCGGCCCGCGGGCGGGCGGCTCGGCGCTGCGGGGCGGTGGCGGTGTCCACGGCTGCTCCTCGGTTCACAGGGGGCGCGGGGCCCCGACGGTGTGGTGCTCGGCTCCGGTGATCCGGGGAGTCTCTCCCCGTTTCGCGCGAACACCCTTCTAAACGGGGAGAGAGTCCCCGGATATTTCACCACCACATGTGACCTGCGTCACACCACAAGCCCCGAAAAACCCACGATCGGGCCCGCCCAGCGAGCGCCCGCGCACCCCCCGGCACAGGGTGATCGGACAGGGTGCAGCCAGGACCGGCGGCTGCCGCGGAGCGGAGGGCCATGCATGCAGCAGCCGACCTGGATGCAGATACGCCCGGCCCGACGCAGCGTCGCCCTCGTCTCCGTGGCGGCGCTCGCCCTGGCGGTCACCACGTCGGCGAGCACCGGACGCCTGGCCGCGGACTCGCGCAGCGCGGCGGGACCGGTCTCCCTGGCCAGGAGCAGCGCCCTCAGCCCCTGCATGATCAGCGGCACGATGGGCGTGCAGATGTCGGAGGGCATGCCGACACCGCCCGGCTACGCCCGCTCCACCGGCACCGTCCGCGCCCTGAACCTGATGATCGACTTCACTGACGCCCCCGGTCAGGGCAGCGCCAAGGACCGCCTCGCGGAGTTCTTCCCGCAGACCACCGACTGGTTCAGGACCAGTTCGTACGGCCGCCTCGACTACCGCCCCGAGACCCCGCTCCCCGACTGGCTGCGGATGCCCAAGTCGTTCGCGGAGTACGGCATAGAACGCGGCGCCCCCTTCGACCCCGGCTACCGCACGCTCGTCCAGGACATCGTCGCGGCCGCCGACCCGGACGTGGACTTCCGCTCGTACGACCTCGTGAACATCCTGATCACCCCGAACGCGGGCCCCTCCGCCCTCGACACCGTCCTGTCGGTGACCTTCGCGGGCAACCACGAGGCGCCGGTCGCCGACGGCGTCCCGGTCTCCAACGCGTCCTTCGTCTACAGCCGCCAGGACGACGGCTCCGGCAGCTACCACGAGACCGGCTACCGCGTACTCCCCCACGAGAACGGCCACGTCTTCGGCCTGCCCGACCTCTATACACAGGAGGGCGGCGGCGCGGCGGGCCACTGGGACATCATGAGCGAGGACTGGGGCGCCAACAACGACCTGCTGGCCTGGCACAAGTGGAAGCTGGGCTGGCTCGACGACGACCAGATCGGCTGCGCCGCGAAACCCGGCACGACCGAGCACGTCCTGACCCCGCTGGCGGGCCCCGGCGGCACGAAGCTGGCCTTCGCCCCGCTGACCGAGAAGACGGGGTACGCCATCGAGGTCCGCACCCAGGCAGGCAACGACGAGGCGGTGTGCAAGCCGGGTGTCCTGGTCTACCGGGTGGACGCGGACGTCGACACCGGCCACGGCCCGATAACGGTCTCCGACGCGGCGCCCGACAGCGGCGGCTGCACACGCCGCCCCAACGTCCACGCGGAACTGTCCGACGCCCCCTACGGCGTCGGCGAGACCTTCACCGACAGCAAGACAGGGGTACGGGTGACGGTGGCGGGAGTGACCGACGAGGGCCAGTACCGCGTACACGTCACGCGGCCGTAGCGTCCCCGCCCGAGTGGGCCCCCGGCACGGTCTGCCGGATCTGCCGCAGGAAGGCCGCATTGCTGGGAGTCTTCCTGATCCGGTCGAGCAGCGTCTCCAGGGACCCCTGCCCGTCCCTGCCGTGCAGGGCCCGCCGCAGCCCGCGCAGGGCGGTCAACTCGGCTCCGGGCACCAGCAGTTCCTCGCGCCGGGTGCCGGAGGGGGTGACATCCACGGCCGGGAAGACGCGCCGGTCGGCGAGAGAGCGGTCGAGCCGCAGTTCCATGTTCCCGGTGCTCTTCAACTCCTCGAAGTAATAATCGTCGGCGCGCGATCCGGTCTCGACGAGAACGGTCGCGAGCATGGTCAGGGAACCGCCTTCCTCGGCGAGGCGCGCGGCCCCGAAGATCCGCTTGGGCCCCTGCACGGCGGCGGCGTCGACGCCACCACTGAGGGTGCGCCCACTGCCGGTGGCGGCGTTGTTGAACGCGCGGCACAGCCGGGTGAGCGAGTCGAAGAGCATCACCACGTCCTTCCCGTCCTCGACCATGCGCTTGGCGCGCTCGACGGCGAGTTCGGCGAGGGCGATGTGCTCCTTGGCGGGCCGGTCGAAGGTCGACGCGAGCACCTCACCACGGACCGAACGCCGCATGTCGGTGACCTCCTCGGGCCGCTCGTCGAGGAGGACGACCATGAGGTGGCACTCGGGGTGGTTCTGGGCGACGGCAGCGGCGATCTGCTGAAGCAACACAGTTTTGCCGGTCCGCGGCGGGGCGACGATCAGCCCGCGCTGCCCCTTGCCGACGGGCGCGACGAGGTCGACAAGACGGGTGGCGGCGGGCCCGTCGGCGGTCTCCAGCCGAAGCCGTTCGCGAGGATGCAACGGGGTGAGATCCCCGAACCGCCGCCGCCCCCGCAGCATTTCGACGGCCCGCCCGTTGACGCGCTGGACCTGCCCAAGCATCCGCCCCCGCCCGCAAACACCTTCGACGAAGTCCCCGGCGCGCAGCCCGAGTTGACGAACGAGATCAGCGGAAACCTGCACGTCACGGAGCCCGACGACGCCGACGCCCCCACGCAGGAACCCACGCCCCTCCCGCCCGAGGTCGAGAACGCCCGCACAGGCAGCCCCAGTTGCACCGGAAGCCCCAGCGACCCCGGTTCCAGTTTCAGTTTCAGTAATGGTGAGACTCATGACGAATTGACCCTTTCGCGGACACGCGACAGAAGAGGACCGGCAACCTGACGGGGCGGCAAAACCACACCCCGTACGCCGGCGGAAAGGAGAACTGCTGCAAGAGCTACCGCAAAGCAACTACCGCGAAGCAACTACGGCGAAGCAACTACTGCGAAGCAGTGAGAAGAAGGCCTGAGCAACCTGAGCGGCTCACGGCCCACCAAGCCCCCGGAGAACCGGGGAGAGGGAAGCACGGGCGCCCACCGAAAAAGGAGGGGGCGTCACACACGCACTCATCGCAAGGTAACACACGAACGGCGGACCGCCCCAGACCTTTCCCGGCCGGGTGGCAACCTCTACGGAGAGGTCGTACGTTAGGTTAGGCTTACCTAAAAAGTTGGGGGAGGTCGCTCACACCATGCCAGAGCACACACCGAACGAGTCGCACGCCGCCGAGGGCGAGTTCGCCGGGCGGACGGCTCTGGTGACCGGCGCGGGCCAGGGCATCGGTGCCGCGGTCGCCGCCGCGCTCGCCGCCCGGGGCGCGCACGTGGTCGCCACCGACCGCGACGCGCACGGCATCGACGAACTGGCCGCCGCGTCACGAACAGCCCCCGGCACGATCACCCCCCGCGTCATGGACGTCACCGACGCCGACACGGTGAACGCCGTCGTCTCCGACACCATCCGCGACCACGGCGCCCTCGACCTCCTCGTGAACGTGGCGGGCATCCTCCGCAGCTCCGCCGTGGCCCAACTGACCGACGCCGACTGGGCCGACACCTTCGCCGTGAACGCCACGGGCGTCTTCCACACCTCGCGCGCCGCCGCCTCCCACATGACGGCACGCGGCTCCGGCTGCATCATCACCGTCGGCTCCAACGCCGCCGGCATCCCCCGTACCGGCATGGCCGCGTACGCCGCGTCCAAAGCCGCGGCCGCGGCGTTCACCAAGTGCCTGGGCCTGGAGATCGCCCGCAGCGGCGTGCGCTGCAACGTCGTGGCACCCGGCACCACCGACACCGCGATGCAACGCTCGCTCTGGCCCGACGACTCGGCGCCCGAGGCCCCGCCCGGCGTCCTCGACGGCGACCTGCGGACGTACCGCACGGGCATCCCCCTAGGCCGCATGGCCGCCCCGCAGGACATCGCCGACGCGGTGCTGTTCCTCGCGTCGGACCGTGCCAGGCACATCACGTTGCAGGAGCTGTACGTCGACGGCGGCGCAACCCTGCGCTGACACGCACGGACCCGCAGGGGGAAGCGCGCGCGAGGGGCCGTGGGGGGTATGTGCGAACGGAGCACCGAGCACACTGTGCCGCCGTTGTCCGCACGACGTGACGCAGGGATAGCGAGTACGCACATACCCACCGCGGCCCCGCCCCCACCACACCCCGGCCCAAGAACACCGCACGCCGCCAACGCACCGCAACGCCCCACCCTCCCTTCACGCGCCCCACCACCACTGAGCACCCACCCCGAGCCCCCCTTCCGCCCCTCCCGCCCAAGCCCCACCTGAGAATTGGAGCCCCCGTGTCGACGGCACCCGAGGTCGCCCCTCACGTCACGACGGCCGAGCAGGCCCACCCTGTCGTAGGAGCGGCCACCGCGCTCCTCGCCGCCTACACCCCCGGGGAGCGCTTCCTGGCCACCCCGACCCGCACGCTGCTCACCACCGGCACGCACGCCGAAGTACCCCACGACGAGAGACCGTTGCCGACCCGCGTAGCCGCCGCCCTGGCCGAGGCGAGCCGCGCCGGAATCAACGAGCCGTACGTCATCGGCGCGGTCCCCTTCGACCACACGGCGCCCGCCGCACTCACCGTCCCCGAAACCCTGCGCACCGCACCCCCGCTCGCCGCGGACCCCCTGATCGCGCTGCCCACGGAAACCCCGGACCCCGCCGGCTGGCAGCTCCGCCCGGTGCCCTCCCCCGAGGAGTACGGCGCAGGCGTGGCCGCCGCCGTGGACCGCATGTGGCGCGGCGACTTCAGCAAGGTAGTCCTCGCCCGCACCCTCGAACTCACCGCGCCCGCCCCGCTCGACCTCCCCGCGATGCTCCAGCGCCTGGCCCGCCGTGACCCCTCCGGCTACACCTTCGCGCTGCCGACGGCCCCGGGCCGCACCCTCATCGGCGCCAGCCCCGAACTGCTCGTCTCGCGCCACGGCCGGCAGGTCGTCGCGAACCCCCTCGCAGGCTCGACGCCGCGCAGCGACGACCTCGCCGAGGACGTGCGCCGCGCGGCCGCGCTCCTGGAATCGGCCAAGGACCTGCACGAACACTCCGTAGTGGTGGACGGCGTCCACCAGGCGCTCGCGGCCTTCTGCACGGACCTGACCGTGCCACCCCGCCCCACGCTCGTCCGCACCGCGACGATGTGGCACCTGTCCACCACGGTGACCGGCACCCTCACGTCGTCCGACACCTCGGCCCTCGAACTGGCCTGCGCGCTGCACCCCACCCCCGCGGTCTGCGGCACGCCGACGGCGACCGCGCGCGAGGTGATCCGCGAGACGGAGCCGTTCGACCGCGGCTTCTTCACGGGCGTGGTCGGCTGGGGCGACGCGAACGGCGACGGCGAGTGGGTCGTGACGATCCGCTGCGCCGAGGCCGAGGAGCGCAGCCTGCGGCTGTACGCGGGCGCGGGCGTGGTCGCCGCGTCGGACCCGGCGGCGGAAACGGCGGAGACGGGCGCGAAGTTCCGTACGTTCCTGAACGCTGTGGGGGCGGAGCTGTGAGCCTTTCGGATGTAGTGGACGCGCCCACGTGGCCGCGGGAGTTCGCGGAGCGCTACCGCGCGGCGGGCTGGTGGCGGGGCGAGACGTTCGGCGGGATGCTGCGCGAGAGAGCCGCCGAGCACCCGGACCGCGTGGCGATCGTGGACCCCGGCTCCGGCGGCACGTCGCCACGCCGCTGGACGTACGGCGAACTGGACCACCGAGCCGACCGCCTGGCGGCGGGCCTGCTCGCGCGAGGCATCGGCAAGGGCGACAAGGTGGTCGTCCAACTGCCCAACGTCGCGGAGTTCTTCGAAACAATCTTCGCCCTGTTCCGCATCGGCGCGCTGCCGGTCTTCGCACTGCCCGCACACCGCGAGACGGAGATCCGCTACTTCTGCGAGTTCACCGAGGCGGTGGCGTACGTCATCCCGCAGGAGCTCGGCGGCTTCGACTACCGCGGCCTGGCGGCGAAACTGGTGGACGAACTCCCCACGCTGAAGCACGTGTTCGTAGCAACGGGCGACGCGAGCCCCTTCGAACCCCTGTCAGAGGCGGCCACGGCCCCGACCGAAACCCCACCCCCGCCCCCGCCGCCCACCCCTTCCGACCTGGCGTTCCTCCAGCTCTCCGGCGGCAGCACGGGCATCCCGAAGCTGATCCCGCGCACCCACGACGACTACATCTACTCGCTGCGCGGCTCCAACGAACTGTGCGCGGTCGACGAGAACAGCGTCTACCTCGTGGCCCTGCCCGCGGCCCACAACTTCCCGCTCTCCTCGCCGGGTTCGCTCGGCGCGCTGTACGCGGGCGCCCGCGTCGTGCTCTGCCCGCAGCCCAGCCCGGAAGTGGCCTTCCCCCTGATCGAGGCCGAGGGGGTCACCATCACAGGCCTGGTCCCGCCGCTCGCCCTGCTCTGGACGGAGGCGGCACCGTCGACCGCGTACGACCTGAGCAGCCTGGAGGTGCTCCTGGTGGGCGGCGCGAAGTTCAGCGAGGAGGCGGCGCGCCGAGTGAAGCCCGCGCTCGGCTGCACGCTGCAGCAGGTATTCGGCATGGCGGAGGGCCTGGTCAACTACACGCGCCTGGACGACTCCCCGGAGACGATCGTCACCACGCAGGGCCGGCCGATCTCCCCGGACGACGAGATCCGGGTGGTCGACGACGAGGACAACGAGCTGCCGCCGGGCGAGACGGGCCACCTGCTGACCCGCGGCCCGTACACGATCCGCGGCTACTGGAAGGCGCCCGAGCACAACGCGCGTTCCTTCACGGCGGACGGCTTCTACCGCACGGGCGATGTCGTACGCGTCACCGAGACCGGCCACATCGTCGTCGAGGGCCGGGCGAAGGACCAGATCAACCGGGGCGGCGAGAAGATCGCGGCCGAGGAGGTGGAGAACCACATCCTCGCGCACCCGTCCGTGCACGACGCGAACGTGGTCGCGGAACCCGACGCGTACTTGGGCGAACGGACGTGCGCGTACGTGATCCTGCGGACGGGGGCCGAACCGCTGAAGCCCGCCGCCGTCAGGAAGTTCGTGCGCGAGAGGGGCCTGGCGGCCTACAAGGTGCCGGACCGGGTCGAGTTCGTGAAGACCTTCCCGCAGACGGGGGTGGGCAAGATCTCCAAGAAGGACCTGAGAGCGACGGTTCCTCAGCCGCCCACGCTCCCCGCCGCATAACCCCGCCCCTTACGCCCCCCCCCCGGCACCACACCACACCCCGCCCCACCACACCCCGCCCCACCCCGACCCGACCCGACCCGAAACGGACCGCCCACCACCATGGCCCTCCCCGCCATCACCCCCTACCCGATGCCGTCGCCCGACGAGCTGCCGACGAACCGCGTCGGCTGGAAGGTCGACCCGTCCCGCGCCGTACTCCTCGTACACGACCTGCAGAACTACTTCCTGTCGGCGTACGACCGGACGGCGTCGCCCGTACCCGAACTCCTGTCGCACGTAGCGGAGTTGAAGCGCTCGGCGGACCGGCTCGGCGTCCCCGTCGTGCACACCGCGCAGCCCGGCGGCCAGACCCCCGCCGAGCGCGGGCTCCAGCAGGACTTCTGGGGCCCGGGCCTGCCCGACGACGCGCACGCGGCGGCGATCGCGTCGGAGATCGGCCCGGCGCCCGCCGAGACGGTGCTCACCAAGTGGAAGTACAGCGGCTTCGTCCGCACGGACCTCCTGGAGCGGATGCGCGAGCAGGGCCGCGACCAGCTGGTCATCACCGGTGTCTACGCCCACATCGGCGTCCTGATGACGGCGTGCGACGCGTGGATGCAGGACATCCAGGCGTTCGTGGTCGCGGACGCGGTGGCGGACTTCTCGGCGGACGACCACGCGATGGCGCTGCGCTGGGCGGCGGGCAAGTGCGCGGTGGTCACGACGACGGGGACGGTGTTCGCGCCGGAGGCGTGAGGCGCCCTCTTCTCAGCCAACCCTGTCAGGGACACAAGCCGCGCCCCTGACAGGGCCGACCGCGTCTCCACCCCCACCCCCGCCCCCGCCTCCGCCTCCACCGCCATCGAGCGCAACGGTCAGCGCGTTGAGCCGCGCGCGCAGATCCCGTACCTCACCGAGGGAGAGCCCGGTGGACTCGGCGATGGCGCGGGGCACGGCGCGGGCCTTCCCGCGGAGGGCGACCCCTTCATCGGTGAGCCGGACGGCCACGGACCGCTCGTCCTCGGCGCTCCGCCGCCGCTCCACGTACCCGGTCGCCTCCAGCCGCTTGAGCAGCGGCGAAAGCGTCCCGGAGTCCAGCCGCAGCCGCTCCCCGATCTTCTTGACGGGCAGCTCGCCGTGCTCCCAGAGCACGAGCATCACCAGGTACTGGGGATAGGTCAGCCCCAGGTCCTTCAGCGCGGTCCGGTAGACGCCGTTGAAGGCGCGGGCGGCCGCGTGCAGCGAGAAGCAGATCTGCTCGTCGAGCCGGAGAAAGTCCTCGTCCCGTACGTCGTCGTCCATACCCCCAGAGTACAAGGTGCCACTGCACCCGACTCAATTGTGCACAACTAAGTTGCGCACAACCAAATAGCGTGCTCTACTCGACCTCGTACGCAGCCGCACCGAATGACTCGTACGCAGCCGCACCGAACGAGAGGACCGGACCACCATGGACGCGCTGTACACCGCAGTGGCCACCGCCAACGGCCGCGAGGGCCGCGCCGTCAGCTCCGACGGCCAGATCGACCTGCAGCTCGGCTTCCCCGCGGCCCTGGGCGGCAACGGCCAGGGCACCAACCCCGAGCAGCTCTTCGCCGCCGGTTACGCGGCCTGCTTCGCCAGCGCGATGGGCAACATCGCACGCCAGGAGAAGATCGACGTCACGGACGTCTCAGTGACGGCCGAGGTCAGCATCGGCAAGGACACGGACGGCGGATTCGGCCTGGCCGTGGTCATGCGGGCCGAGCTTCCGGACCACCTGCAGGGCCCCGCGGGCGAGGAACTCCTGAAGAAGACGCACGCTTTCTGCCCCTACTCCAAGGCGACGCGCGGCAACATTCCGGTGGAGCTGGTGATCGAGTAGGGACGACCTACGCGCCCACAGTCGAGGCTGAGGCTGAGGCCGACGCCGAGGTCGGCGCCACGCGCCACACACGCGCAAGCTCGGCCAGCGGAACGCCGAGGACCTCACTGAGCCGGACGACGGTGCCGAACGCGGGCGTGGGCAGCCGGCCGGTCTCGATCTTACGGAGCGTCTCGGGCGAGATGTCCGCCGCGAGGGCCACGTCTACGGGGCTGCGCCCGGCCCGGGCAGCGCGCAGCGCGGCCCCGAGGCGTCGGCCCGCCTCGATCTGTTCGGGGGCGAGCGGGTGGCGAACCATGCGAACAGGGTAGGGGCGCCACAGTTCGAGCAGCAACCACCTCACGCCCACCCCGTCTGGTATAAATATACCGGTCTAATTATGCCGGTCTAACTATGCCGGTCGAACGTACTGGCCGCTCCGGGGAAATCGAGGATCGCAGTGATCGAGCACAAGTCACCCAGGGACATCGAGCGCATGCACGTGACCGGCAGGTTCGTCGGCGAGGTCCTGGAGGAGCTCGGCGACCTCGCCGCGGTCGGGGTCGACCTGATGGACCTGGAACACCACGCCCGCCGTCGGCTCAAGGAACGCGGCGCGGAGTCCTGCTACTGGGACTACGCCCCCTCGTTCGGCAAGGGCCCCTTCCGCAACGTGGTGTGCCTCTCGGTCAACGACGCGGTCCTCCACGGCCTGCCGCACAGCTACAAGCTGCGCGACGGGGACGTGCTGACCATGGACATGGCTGTGACGATCGACGGCTGGTCGGCGGACTCGGCCCACACGGTCATCGTCGGCACCCCGGACGAGGAGGACGTGCGCCTGATCGAGGCCACGGAGGTCGCCCTGGACTCCGCGATCAAGGTAGCCCTGCCGGGCAACCGCCTCGGCGACATCTCGGCGGCGATCGGCGCGGTGGCGGCGGAGTACGGCTACCCGGTCAACCTGGAGTTCGGCGGCCACGGCATCGGCCGCACGATGCACGAGGACCTGCACATCCCCAACGACGGCCGCCCGGGCCGCGGCTGGAAGCTGCGCCCCGGCCTGACGATCGCCATCGAGCCCTGGTTCGCCCGCGGCACGAACAAGATCATCTACGACGAGGACGGCTGGACGATCCGCTCGGCGGACGGCTCCCGCACGGCCCACTCGGAACACACGGTGGCGATCACCGAGGACGCCCCCCTGGTCCTCACCCACCGCCCCCGCCACCTCGCGAAGACAGAACAGACACCGGCCACGCGCTGAGCTCCCGCGCGGGGTGGCGGCCTGCCACGCACTGAGCCCCCCCCCACCCAGACCGGGAGCCCCACCTCCCGAAATCTCCACCCGCTACACTGTCGGCGGTGGCACGGGCCAGCCCACGCCGCCAATGAACTGCCGGAAGCCCTCAACCAGCTCTCCGACAGCTCCCCGCCTTCGTAGCTCAGGGGATAGAGCACCGCTCTCCTAAAGCGGGTGTCGCAGGTTCGAATCCTGCCGGGGGCACACTGCCTGACCAGGCAAAACAGGGTAAGAAAGCCCCCTCGGAGATCACTCCGAGGGGGCTTTTTTGCGTTCCGGGGGACAGACGGGGGACAAGCCTCCTAGGCGGCTCCGGATGCGCCTTCGCGGGGGACAGAGGACACGAGTCGCAGGTGTCCGCGCTGACGACCAGAGCTGACGGCCGATTCCTCCCGCGTTGGTTCCGAGACGGACACCGGCTGCGGCTGCGGCTGCGGCTGCGGCTGCGGCTGCGCAACTGTCGGGCGTTCCTGAGCGGCTGGGGCCTCCGCCGCGACCCGAGACTCTGCAACGGCCGGGGCTTCCGTGGCGGGTGTGGTGGACGACGCGGGGTCGGCTGGCTTGGGGATGGCGTTGCGGCGGGGCACGAGGTCGACGGGGGCGTTGGCGGCGGCCTGTTCGAACTGCGGCATGAGCGAGGTGTAGGTGTCGGCGGTGAGTTGGTAGCTGCTGTGGCCGAGCAGAGCCTGAATGGCCTTCATGGACAGGCCGGCGGCGAGGCTGAGGGAGGCCGCGCAGTGGCGGAGGTCGTGGAGTCGGATCGGCGGGAGGCCGAGGCGGGCGATGAAGCGGTCGAAGGATTGGGAGACGTTCTTGGGGTGGTGGGGTCGGCCGTCGGGTTGGGTGAAGACCTTGCCGGAGTCGACGTACGGGTGGTCGTACGCCTTTAGTTCGTGTCGGCGCTCCGGAGTGGCCTGCTGCCACTGGCGGTGCTTTGCCTCCCATTCGGCTCGCTGGGCCTTCTGGACGTCGCGCCAGGCGACGAGGAGGGCGAAGGTGGCGTGGTCGAGAGTGACGGCCCGTCTACCGGCGCGGCTCTTGGGGGTGTCTTCCCAGACGGCGTTGGAGGAGTCGGTGACGAGTTGCTCGGAGAGGTTGGCGACGCCCTTGGTCATGTCGAGTTCGGTCCAGGGCAGTCCTGTTGCCTCTCCGCGGCGTGGCGCGCGGAACACCATGAGGTGCCACATGACGTAGTGGATGTGGGTGACGGCTGCGTCGAGGAACTCGCCGGTCTGCTCGGGGGTCCAGACCATGACCGGGCTGGGCTTCTCGCCGGTCTCGCGCCAGCGGGCTACGCGTTCGTCGGTCCACACGAGCGGTTCTGGCTGCTCGTACTTAGGGATGACGACGAGCTTGGCCCAGTTCTGCGTGATCAGCTTTTCGGTGACGGCATCGGAAAGGGCGGCGGAGAGGCAGTCGAGGTACTTCTTCTGGGTACCGGGACCGGTGTCTTGGCGTGGCAGGGTGCGGGCTTCTTTGAGGGCGTCGCGGGCCTGGTGCCATGCCTGGCGGAGCTCTGGCGGTCGCGGGGTGGGAGCTTGGCGCCAAGCTTTGTGGGCGGCGTCGCAGATGGCCTTGGCTTGCTGGGCGGCAAGGCGGTTGGCTTCCTTGACCTTGTTGAACTCCCATATCCGCTTGAACATCTCCTGGATGTGGCGGTCGCGGAGCTCGCGCATAGTCAGGTGCCCGAGGGCAGGTTTGAAGATGCGCTCAATGAAGTCGCGGTAATCGCTGCGGGTTCGGCGCTTGAGGTCGACGCGCTTCTCGTGCCAGCGGTCGAGGTACTGGGCGACGGTCTCCTTGGAGTCGATGTCGATGCCGCCGGTGGCTTCGTCCCAGAGCTTCTGCGCCGCTTCCTCAGCCTTCTTGGAGCTCTCGAAGCCTCCCTTGCGTGGGCGCCTGCGTTCGCCTCCAGGGCCATCGGGAAGATTGATGTAGTAGTACCAGGAGCCGTGGTCCCATCGCTTCAGCTTCGGGCAGTCGGCGCCGAGTTCGCGGACCTTGGGGGTGCCGTTCCTGTCGAGGACGGGCTGCCCCTGGTCGTCGAGTTTGGGTTCGGTGCACTTGCATCGGCGGTAGGTGCTGCCCTTGAACACGCGTGGTCCCCTGGTTTGTGCCGGGTTGTCCTTACGCGTCCTGATCTTGCTGTAGCCAAGGAGACGTTTCCTTGGACGCCGTATGCTTCCGGTCAGGTGGCGCGGGGTTGAGGGATGTGACCACCTTTGTCCTCTTCTTTGGCTGCTCCTGGTGTGCCGGTGCGCGCGCAAGGCGGGATGTCTGTCACGGAGTTGCGGTCGCTGCCGGCCGCGGTGAGCGTGGCGACGGCTGCGCGCGCGTTGGGTATCGGCGCGGACAAGGCGTACGAGTTGATCAAGGCGGATGCTTTCCCAGCGAAGCTGATTCCCTTGGGGCGCACACAGAAGGTCGCGACGGTCTCGTTGTGGGAGACGCTGGGGCTGCCGTAGGGCGTTGCGGAGCGGGCCCGTGATGCCCGAGCCGGATGCCCCGGGTGCGCTTCGGTCTCTCCGTGCGGGGCACTTGGGAGTGCGGGCCAGCCAGCGGAGGTTCCACTTCTGGGCGCCCGGTTTGGGTGATGTGTCTCACGACTGGCCGGTGACGCGTGGCTTTGACGTGCGCAAACGACTTTGTCACCTTCTATCCGGGAGCCAATTGTCTACACCTCTTACACGGTGAAGCTATCGTGACCTATTACCGGGCTAAGGGGTCGCTATTGGGCAGGCGATCGGCTCGTAATCGGATGGAGACGCATGGCACGGCTGACTGGCTACCTGAGCCGCCACGGGGGGCTTCACCCCCAGGAGGCGGCAGGTCTGCGCAAAGCCGCCTCGATGCTGCTCGACCTGCAGAGCAGAGCCGAGGCATGCCGGTTCATCAACGCGCAGGGGCATCGCACCACGCACGGCAACGAGTGGGCGCCTGAGGTCTTGGTGCGCGTGTTGAGCAACCCGCGCATGGCGGGACTGGATGATGACAGCGAGCACATCGAGGGCTTCGGCGAGACGGTTCTGACGCCGGACGAATATCGGCGCCTGCTCTCTCTGTTCGCCGAGCAGGCGGAACAACAGCCTCCAGCACGCGAGGCGTTCGACTACCTGCTCACCGAGGGGCTGTCGGAGTGCGGCCTGTGCGACTGGAACATGGTGGGCACGCGGGTGACGAGCGGAGGCGACCCGGCCTACCGCTGTCCTCCGCCTCGCGCCGGCCAAGCATCGTGCGGCCGAGTCCGGATCAATGCCGACCGGCTCGAAGACCCGGTGGCTGAGGAAGTACTCGCCGAGCTGCTCCGGCCCGGCACCCAGGAACGGGTGGCGCGCCTGCTGGCCGATCTGCGTGAGGAAGCTGAGCGACTGAAGGTACACGTCGAGGGGGCAGAGCAGCGTTTCGCAGAGTTGCGCGAGATGCGCGACGTGCTGGTGCCCTCGGCGTACGAGGCCGCGGAGAAGGCGACCCGGCAGGACATGCGTGATGCGCGGAGTCGTCTGCGCTATCTGGAACAACTGATTGACGTTCCGATCGCGGATGTTTCGGACTTGGCCGCGTGGTGGACGTCGGCGCCTCGAAACTGGCAGCGGGCCTTGGTCGGCGTGCTGATCGTCAAGGTGCGCGTCCTCGCATCGGGACGCGGCAGGCACCGCGACCCCAAGGCCCGGCTGCGGATCGAGTGGCGCTAGGCCCCTCAGCCCGGTAAGACCTCTGCACCTGCACACGCCCAGGCGAGCTCCTGACGTTTCGCCAGAGCACGGTGGAGTGGCCCGCAGGGTCACCGAAGCCCTCCTTCGGCGCGTCTCGGCCCCGCGCCCAAGCCTTGTGGAGCAGCCCGGCACCAGCTTGTTCCGGCTCACCTCGGCGGGACCTCCACTTCCAATGCGCCGCCGATTTATCATGCTCTGTCATTCTTTCTAGTTTTAATGGATCTTTTCAGTGCCTTCCTCTGCCCTCCAGCAGCTGTCCGCCACGACATGGGCGTGGATCAACGACCGGTCGGGCTGGGGGTTCAGTAACTCCGGTGTGATCGCAAGCGACGGCCAAGTCCTCTTGGTCGACACGCAGTACACGCTTGAGGCGACGCGCAGTCTGCTGAGTGCCGTCACCGCGGCCCTGCCGGGCTCGGAGATTTCCACAGTCGTGAACACACACGCCAACGGGGATCACACCTGGGGCAATCAGCTCGTTGAGGGCGCGCAGATCATCACGTCGGAGCGTTCGGCCCGCCATGCTTGCAGCGAGCTGAGGCCCGAGCATCTGACTGCCCTGTGCGCCATCGGGGATACGACAGCATTGGGCGCATACGTCGCCGCCCACTTCGGGCACTTCGACTTCAGCGGCATTCACGTCACTGAGCCCACCCGCACCTTCACAGGGCGGGAGGAACTCAAGGTCGGAACGGCTCTGGTGGAGCTGCTGGACCTTGGGGCCGGGCACAGCGCAGGCGACGTTGCGGTGTACGTGCCGCAAGAGCGCGTGGTCTTCGCCGGGGATGCGCTGTTCTCGCAGGCACACATGGTCGTGTGGTCGATGTCGTTGAGAGGCTGCATCCGCGCCTGCCAGGCGCTGCTAGACACCGGCGCCGATGTGTTCGTACCTGGACACGGGCCACTGCTGGGCCGTGCCGGAGTCGTGGAGATCCGCGACCAGTTGGAGCAAGTGGAGACTTCGGCAACGCAGTACGCGGAGCAGGGCGTGCCCCTGGCCGACGCGGCCCGCCTGGTCTACGCGGGCCACGTCGGCAACTGGACGCATCCGGAGCGCCTGTTCACCCAAGTCGCGGCCGCCTACGCCGCGTCCGGCGCGGCCGAAATGCCTTCGAGCATGCTTGAGTTGGCGGGCGGAATGGCCTCTCTGGCGAGGTAGTCGTCACTGGTCGGCCGGATGACCATGACACGGATGGTGTCGCGCATCCGCCCCAACATGACGAACTCGACCTCGATCTCTTCGTCACGCAAGGGCAGGTACAACCGCCGCCTGTCGCCGTCCGGGTGCGTGATGGCGGTGACGTCCTCTTCCAGAATGCGGCGCGCGTCCTTGCTGCCAGATTTGATGCGCTCGATCACCTGAGCCAGGCGTTGGTTCTCAGGGTCGGCCCGCGCGGCAATGCGCAGCTGCGACGCCATGGGCTTGGCCCAGTCCTCTTCCCAGTTGATCAACTGGATACGCGCCTCGGGGAAAGCGAGGCACCACTCCATGATGTTCAACCCGGGGTAGAGGAAAGGGAATTCACGGCCTGCCGCCTCGTTGAAGACGCGGACATCCCAGTTGTTGCTGTCGAAGGTGTACGCCGGCACGGACAGACTCATAACGATGTCCCTCAGAGCCGGGTCGACGCTACTGGCGTCAGGCCGAGGACGGGGCGTGGGCGCACGGCTGGTCACCTCAAGGAAGAGGTGGGTGCGCTGATGCTCATTCAAGCCGAGGACGCGCACCAGGCATTCGAGGAACTCCTCGCTGTACGCCTCTGGTACGCCTCGTTCAAGTTTGGAGTACCAGCCCTCCGAAACCTGAGCAAGGATTGCCACCTGTGCCTGCGTGAGGCCCTTTCGGCGAGGAGTTCCGAACGCCGCCGTGAACCCGGCCACAGCCCTCGGATCGCGCGCTTTGCGCCACGCGCGCAGCATGCGCGCACTTTGCGGCAGATGCGCCATGAAAGTACAGCCCCCAAAGGTAAAGATGCAGAAAAGATTTACGAGACCTTAACGCCTCTTCAGGGACAACGAGACATCACTCAAGGTGTCCCGCATGCCACCCATGGCAGACAAATCCGGACAAGAGATTGCCCGAGGATACCAAAACCCGTCGTGCCGCTACCGGTTCCCCTACTCCCAGTACCCGCAGAATCGTTATGAACGTTCTCATTTTCGGGCAAGGTTGATCTTCATGCCGCTCGGGAGCCCCGCTCCCCGCCCTCACTCAACGTGGACGTCACCCCCGGAGCGCGCGCCGCGGCACGATTCGCACGACCTTGAACCGAGAGGTGTTTCCCTCATGAGCCGAAGCGTCTTCGTCACCGGCGGCAACCGAGGTATCGGCCTGGCCGTGGCCCAGTCGCTGGCGAAGCGCGGCGATCGGGTCGCCGTCACCTACCGGTCGGGACAGCCCCCCGCCGGCCTGCTGGGAGTGCCGTGCGATATCACCGACCCTGAACAGGTAGAGACAGCGTTCGAGAAGATAGAAGCCGAACACGGGCCGGTGGAGGTGCTCGTGGCGAACGCAGGCATCACGCGCGACAAGCTGCTGATACGCATGACCGAGGACGACTTCACCAGCGTCCTGGACACCAACCTGACGGCCGCCTACCGGGTGGCCAAGCGCGCCAGCCGGAGCATGCTGCGCGCCCGTTGGGGCCGGATGGTATTCATCTCCTCCACAGTCGCTCTGCACGGCGAGGCAGGCCAGTCCAACTACGCGGCGGCCAAGGCAGGACTGATCGGCTTCGCACGCAGCATCGCCCGCGAGTACGGCTCGCGCGGCATCACTTCCAACGTGGTGACACCGGGGCTCACCGAGACCGACATGAGTGCTGCGCTGCCCGCGGAGCGAATCGCAGCGATGCACGAGCAGATCCCGCTCGGCCGCTCAGCGCGACCGGAGGAGATCGCAGCCGCGGTGAGCTTCCTCGCCAGCGAGGAAGCCTCCTACATCACCGGCGCAGTCGTACCGGTGGACGGCGGCGGGGGAATGGGGCACTGACCCCAAACGGCGCCAGGTACAAGGGGGACGCGCCTAATACGCCGAGGGCCTGGCCTCGGAGCGGCGGCTGTCCGCAGAGACAGCCACTGCGCAGGAACCGGGCACTCCCCGGTCCTGGCGTTCCAAGGGGGCCAAGTGATTGACGAAGAGCGCATCAAGGCGCTCGCCAACCTGCCCAGCCCACGACGGGCGGGCTCCGAGACCGATACCACAGGGATCGTGCGCGTCCTCAGCGGCCTTCACGGCGAAGCCGCCGCGATCACGCAGCCGATCGCATGGACCAACGGCCTGTGTGCGGAGCATCCGTTGAAAGACGGTAACTCGCACACTCCCGTCGCGCCCGAACTGGCCGACCGGGTGTGCCGCATCTGCCCGATCCGCGCTGCCTGCCAGAGCGCCATCAGCGCAGCCATGCCCATGTCGGCACGCCGGTGGCGCAGTTGGGCGAACCGTAAAGACGGTTCAACCGAGCAGTAGACCGAGAACGCCTGTGGGTGCCGGAGACAGTCCGGCACCCACAGGGGTCATAGGGCTGAAGGGGCCAATACAGCCCAGAACATCGGCCACCGCATCCAGCCGCCTCTCGAAACGCTCGCGGACAGTGGTGACAACGCCTCGGCACCGCGCGGATGGGCGGCTGCCCGCTGTCTCACCGCGGCTCAAAGCATGCCGGGTCCCACCAGTAGTGCCGCCAATACCGGACGGGCCAGTCGCCCTCCACGAAGGTGACGCGCGCCTGAGCTATCTCGCCGCTCCGATGCTTCAGGCGCGTGTGGATCTCCGCCTCATCGCGCCGAGCCGTCCCGAGTAACATCCTCACCTTCTGTTTCTTGGCGGGCGCGGTGCAGGTTTGACCGTCACCGATAGGTGGCCACTGTCTATCAGTGAGGGTCCAGGAGGGGCCGAGCGGCCAACCATCGCATCGGGTCAGGCCCACCTGTCAGGGGTACAGGCTGGGCCGCCGGAGTCACGGAGGGCCGCTGGACCATGTGTTGCCCTAGCGGCAGCGGATGACGTCCTGCATGGTGTGCCCCTGGGTGCCGTTGGCCCACTGCACCTGCCAGCGGATGGCGCACTCTCTGGACCGCATTTCGTCTTCGGTCAGCTGGCGGGCGGTCAGCTCGACCGTCTTCTTCTCGCCCTTGGCGATCTGGCACCTGACCCTTGCTGGGCGGCCCCTGCCCGGCTCGGCCGTTCCACAGCCCGGGGTCGTCGATGAGATTCCATGGCCATCGAATGTGAGGCGCCCCTTGGCCTCGCCGTTGCTGGTCACGGTGACGGTGAAGGGAGTCTCGGCGTAGACGTCGCGACGCTTCGGTGTCGTCTCGACGGTGAAGGGCAGGTCCTTCCTCGGGCTGGTCAGGGTGAAGGTGCTTGTCACCGTGCCCTCGATGTGGGTTCCGCTGAGCGGTTCGTTGTTGTGGGCGTGCGCCGAAACGTCGGCGACCACCGTGTAGGTGCCGGGGCCGACATACGGAAGGGAGCGGTTCACCGTCCCGTCGGCGACCTGCTCACCGTTGCGGAGCATCTTCCACGTGCCGGACATGTCGCAGTGCTTCCATTTGCCGGTGAGGTTCCAGCAGTTGGATCCCGTGGCGATGGTCATGAACTGGCCTGCCTCGTCGACCTTCGCGCACAGTTTGACGTTGGCCTTGTTGGTGCGACCGCCGTCGAGCGTATGGATTCTGCCGCAGTGCTCTTCGGGTCCGGCCTGCGCTGCCGCCCGCTGAGAGACGGCCGGGGAGGCGGTGGCGGTCTGTGTGGTGGGCAGGCCACAGAGCGCGGTGGCCACGGTCAGGGCAGTCAGGAAGGTCCGTCGCATGCCTGGGATACCTCGCATCGCAAAGCAGAAGGGGTGAACGGATCCGCAGTCTGGACCGTGCGGCGCCCCCCGACGCCGAGTTCTCCGTCCGCGCCGCTCCACTTCACCTGATCAGCCCGGGTGAAAACGGACTGTCCCAGAGCTGCTGGAATCGTTGGCCAACTCATGTTGAGCGTCACAGCTGTTGCGACCGACATCGAGTGACAACCGTGGCCAGGTATCACTGACGGGCACCCATGACCTGAGGCTTAGCGGCAAAAGCTGGCCACCCACCGGTGACGGTCACAGCAGGAACCCGAAGCCGTCGGGCTCGCACTGCCGCGGAGCTATGGTCGTGCCGAACTCATGGACGAAGCCCTGGGCGTGAGCCGACCGGAGGGCCCCTCGTCCCCGCAGGTCAGAGCCCTGATGCTGCGTGACTGAGGTCACTCCTGGGTGCGTTGCCGGGAGTGGACACCCCCCTCATAAAGAGTAGAATTTAGGTACACGGTGAGGGCAAGAAACCTCACCACCTACTCCAAGGAGCATCCCGTGCAGCGCGTCCTCAAGATGAGCCAGGTCCACCGCAACCCGCGTCAGCCGCGCGAGTACTTCAACGAGGACGCGCTGAACGAGCTGGCCACGTCGATCGACAAGTACGGCCTCATGCAGGCCATCGAGGTCCGCCCCGACAACGAGAAGGGCGGCTACGAGATCGTCGCCGGAGAGCGCCGCTGGCGCGCACACCAGATCCTGGGCCGCACCAAGATCCGCGCCACGATCATCTCGGAGAAGGACGAGCTTCGGCGGTTCAAGCGGTCGATGTCGGAGAACGTGACCCGTGAGGACATGACGCCGTTCGAGGAGGCCCACGGCTACCAGCGGATCTTGGATGAAGAAGAGGGCGCGACCATCGAGTCCGTGGCCGCTGACTTCGCCAAGACCACCACGTACGTGAAGCTGCGCCTGGCACTGCTGGACCTGCGTATCGAGATTCAGGAACTGGTGCAGGACGGGAAGATCGGCACGCAGGCAGGCGTGCAGATCGCCGCGCTCAACCTCGCCAACCAGGGCTCGGTCCTTTCGAAGTTCGTACGCGGCGAGTTCGCCTCCGACAACGAGATCGTGCACTTCGCCTATGCAATGAAGCAGCAGCAGGACCAGGCGGTTCTGCTGGTCGTCGAGGAGATGACCGAGGAGCAGCGCACCGAGCGCGCCGCCGCGCAGAAGAAGACCCGGAGCACGCTCGACAAGATCGAGCAGGTTCGTGAGCTGCTGGACGAGATCGCCCGTACGAAGCCGATGAAGCTCGCGGAGACGCTGGAGACGCAGGTCGGCGCTCGCCTGGACCAGCTTGACCGGGTCGCGGAGTCGCTGACCAAGGCGCGGTTCCAGCTCAAGCAGGCCAAGGCGCACGCCGAGGCCCGCGAGCTGGTCACCGTCAATCCGGAGGCCGAGGCGGACGGCACCGCTGAGGACGTCAGTGCCGAGCGCGAGCTGGCTGCCGCCTGACCGTCACTCCACCCCGGGGGCGGGCGACAGCGCCCGCCCCCGGCTCTCACCACCAACAGCACTGCACCGGAAGGCCATTTCGTCATGCGCTTCAGCGCGCCCCTCACTCCCGCGCAGGCCGAGCTGCTCGGCAAGGACATCGGCACGATCGCCGCGATTGCCGCCCAAGCCCTCAACCATGCACACGGTGTGGATCCCGAACGCCTGCTGGCCACCTTCACCTCGTCCACCGCGTTGGACGTCACCGCGGGCCGTTACTTGAAGCACCTCGAGGACGGATTGCCGCGCGGAGAGGCCGCGAGCCGCGCAGCCACCGCCCTCGTACACGACTGGGCGGACGCGGCCCTCGAAGCCTCCTCGGACAGGAAGTTCCCCGCGTGAGTGCCGGACCGGAGTGGAGCGGCATGCAGCCCGCCGACTTCGACCTTGCCGCCGCACATCAGCTGCCCGTTCGCGCGCCGGTACGCGTGCCCGCACAGCCCGACAGATACGGCACCGAAGCCCTCTTCGGTGCCCCCGTCCACGAAAGCCGCCCCTCCCCCAGGCCCGCCATCCGGCCCGGCGACATCGAGGGCCAAGACGAGCTGTTCTGACCCTCCGGAAGGAACCCCACTCTGATGAAACTGTCCCTGGACACGCTGCTCAACGACGTCCGCAGCGCCCTGCACCGGCAGCACTTCTTGCCGTATGCGCCGCAGGCGAACCGGCAGGGCTGGCGCACGCAACCCACTCTGGTGGAGGGCATGGCCGCCGTGCTCCTGACCTGGCACACCCCGGAAGCTCATGAGCCTGATGAAGACCTGCGTCGGCTCGGGGAGGCATCCGAGTGCCTCCAGGTCCTGGAGCGCCTCCTCGAAGAGGACTTCATCATCGGGCGGCTCTACGCGGAGCCGGACGATCCCGGAGCCGGCCGGGTCTTGGTCGCGCTCCTCGTCTTCCCCGGCCGCGGTCGCGGAGAACTCTGACCTCTCCCCTTCGGAAAGGCACCTTCATGCCCATCTACCTGCCTGCCCCCGATCCTGAACGCCCCCGTGACGGCAAGGGATACAACCGGCTCAGCCTGAACGCGCACATCGGCTCAGGCGCCCCACAGTGCGCGCTGCTGCCCACCTCCTACCCGGCTCTTCTGGACAGCTACGACACGCGGCGCGCCCGGTGGGGAGGCTTCGGTTCCTGCACAAGGGCAGGGGCCTGCGAGAGCTGCCCCATCATGCGCCAGCCCCTGACGCCGTCGCTGGCGCCTGTGGTGCCGTTCAACGCGGAGAAGGTCCTCGCGCGCGTCGACACCACCTATCTCGACGGGCCCTCGTCCACCGCGACCCCGGTCACCCGCCTGTGGATGACTGATGACCCCGACGATCCGCACTACCGCGACAACAACGGGCAGATATGGGACTGGTTCAGACTGCGTCACGCCCGGGGCTGGGATCTGGGGCGCGCTCACCGTGACGGCATCGGGGAAGGCTTTTGGATGCACCGCACTCCCTACGCTCCGGCGCCGCACGTCGTGGTCCGCAGCAGGCAGCGCACTTCGTTCACCCGGCATGTCTTCGTGGTGGTGACGACGATCATGGCGTCTTTGACCTGTTACGGGCATTGCCGCCACAGTGACGACCTGCTGCTCAACACGATCGGCCATCAGGTCCCTGACGCCGCCGATGACGGGGCCCTGCGGGTGCGTCCTTGGACCCTGCGCTTGCCCAACTCCGATGTTGCCGGGCAGTATGTGGCGCTCGATTCTCATCGGGGTGCGTGCACGCTCGTTTTGCGTGAGGGGCAGGATGCCGTCTGTCGGCTGTCGTTCAGCGGATGCACCTGGACGGCGGCCCAGATCCAAGGTGCGGCGGCGGCGCTCCTGCGTCATGCGGTGGGTTGAGCCGTGGTCGCATACGTTCCCCCGCGCCCCTTCTACCTACCGGGCGAGCATCTTCCCAACACGAGGTCTGAGCCGTGGGGTTGCCGTGCCTGCCACACGGAGTGGCCCTGTGCTACGGCGAGCGCCTACCTGACGATGGGCAGGTGCCAGTGTGGGTCCCCGACCTACTGGGAGATTCGGTGTCCGCGCAGCTGGCACACCGGGCCGCTCTGCTACAGCCCAGCCGACAAGTTGCGAGCGCAGGCTGAGGAGATCCACCAGTACCACCAGGCGCATCCGCACTATCCGCCGTCGGGGCCGGCGAAGGTGCGGCGCAAGCGGCGTCAGCGGCCGCCGTTCCGGCATGTTCCCCGCGGCCCGGGCGATATCGGGCCGGGGACATGGCTGTGGGTGAAGCCGGGTGGCCTACACCCGGGGTGGGGGGACATCCACCGCCTGGCGATGCTGATCCGCCCGGACCGCGAGGTCTGTGACGTGTGGGTGCATGACGACGGCACCGTGCATCAGGTCAAGCCTCACTTGCTGCTTCTCGATCCGAGCCCGATGCGGGCTGCTGCCAACGCTGCGGACCGGGCTGCTGGAACGCCCCGACGGTGGCTTCGGTGGACTGTCGCCGAGCACCTGGCACACGGTGATCTTGCTGTCGGTGCAGCCTCGCAGGATCGGTCTGTTCAGCCGAGCCTGTTCGACTGCGATACAACTCGGCAGACCTGAGGGCCAGTTGTGGTGGTCGAGGTCACGTCGGGGAGCTGGACACCCTCATGGAAAAGAGTAGAATTTATACAAGACGGAAGGGTTCACCACGCCCAGGCGGACCCGGAGAGGGGAATCACGCTGACCGCCACGACCATCGTCGACGCCTACGAGGTGCTCGGCACCCTGGCGCCCGAGTGCGACCTGTGCGAGGGCTCCGGGACGATCACCTTCCTCCTCGGCCCCTACGAGCACTCCCGAGAGTGCGACCAGTGCCACGGCGCGGGCCGCTACCTCGCATGCCCGCACTGCACCGACGGCGTCGACCCTTCCGGCGACACCTGCCAGACCTGCGAGGGCTTCGCCGCGCTCGCTTGACCTCATATAGGTCACAACCCAACGGAGGAATCGCATCATGAATCTCGGAGATGGCCTCGTCTGTGAAGCCCTGACCAAGGGCCTGCACGCCAACCGGTGGTCCACAGCGCAACTGATCCACCTCGCCATCGTCCTGCCCGACGAGGCGGTCCAGCACTTCGAGCGCCCCACAGATGGCGGCCCGGACTCCTGGCGCGCCACGACGTTTGAGGACAGAGCGTCGGGCTTCACCTTCGACGAACCCATCACAGCCGAATGGGGCGTCACTCTCGACACCCTGGCCACCACGAACGAACGGACCACGTCATGACCTTCGACCAGCACACAGTCGTCACGCCTGCCAAGCCCACCCCCAGCGACAAGCTCAGGCCGTTCGGCCGCATCGTCAGCCACGCCGAGGCCCCGCTCGCCGGGGAGCGGATCAACATGGTCCTGTGGGACGGCGCGGCCAAACCGCTCGCGTACTACGACGACGAGCTCGCCATCGTCGACTGACCTTAAATAGGTCGCGATCGAAAGTCGTGTTAGGTTCGTTCACGTGATCGAGCCCAGGCACGGCCCGACCACCAACCCACTTCTGGACGGGCAGCGACCCCCCGCGCCCCGCCCGCCCAGAACGGCTCGTCCGATACGAGCCACCCCTCCGGCCGGGACCCGCCCCCAGCGGGTCCCGGCCCACCCATGGAGAACCAGAGATGCCTGCCACCCGCCACACCGAAACGCCCCCAGTCGCGCACGACGACCTGTACCTGGCTCACATCGCCGAACGGTATGGGCGCCCGCTGCACGAGATCCTCTGGGAGGAAACCCGGCGTCCCCTGCCCGAACTCCTCAAGGAACGCCACCGCCGCCCCCGGCTCTCGCCCACAGCCACGCCCCAGCGGAGCACGCCGCAGCCCGACCCGGACGCCGCTGCCCACCGCGCAGTCCTCCTTGAGGCCGACGCCCCTCGTCGCCGCCGGAGCACTCCGTGACCGAGGAACAGTTCCGTCGGCACGTCCGCAAGATTGCCGCCCTGCGCGGCTGGACCCTCACCTACCACACCCACAACTCGCAGCGCAGCGACGCCGGATGGCCCGACGAGGTCTACGGCCACCCCAAGGCCAAGCGCGTCATCTTCGCCGAGTTCAAGTCGGACACCGGGCGCATACGCCCCGCCCAACGCGACTGGCTCCACCACCTCCAGGCGTGCGGATTCGAAACCGCGCTGTGGCGACCCAAGGACCTCGACCGCATCGTCACTGTCCTGGCCCCCGACGGCCCCCGAGCCCAACTTCCCGACTCCTTCTGACCAAGGACCCGCATCGTGCACTACAGCTCCAAGCAGGACACCGCCATCCCGCCCATGCCCGGGGCGACTTGGTGTAGCTCCTGCGACAGCTGGTTCAACCCGATCACCAACACCTGTCGCTGCAACAACCGCTGACCACCAGCGAGAAGCCATGAATCCCGCTACCGACCATCAGGGCCACGCCCTCACACCGGGCCCGCTCCCCGGGCAGGCGCTCACCGAGATCGCCCGCCTGGCCAACGCGCTGTGCGAGCACCTCACCGACGATCAGTGGCGCCTTTCGGCCCGCATCCGGCAGCTCGCCGAATCCACCCTGCACCACGCCGGAGAACGCTAAATGCACGCCCGATTCCAGCCCCTCCCCGACAAGCGCCACCCGCACGAGGCATACGAGACGGCTGCGGCGCTGCGCGACCGGCCCCGCGAGTGGGCCCACGTCGACACGCACCCGAACAGCAACCGGGCCTCCAACCAGGCCCATCGCATCCGAACCGGCAAGCTCGCCGCGTTCCGCCCGGCCGGCGCATTCGAAGCCACGATCAGAAGCGACAGCGAGGACACCACCGACGTCTACGCCCGCTACATCGGAGCGCCCGCCGCACCGTGAACCTCAGCAGCCGCACAATGGCAGTCGACACGTACAAGAGCTTCGCGCAACTCGCCGCTCACGAAACTGAAGGAGTCGACTGGTCGCGCGAAGTGCGCCGCGTACCCGGCTCCGACCTGGCGCATCTGGCTGTACACGGGGGCGGTATCGAGGTCGGCACCACCGAGGTCGCGCACGCAGCGGCCGGTGACAGCCACAACTACTACTCGTTTCACGGGAAGAAGAAGGACTCGACGAATCGAGTCCTGCACATCACGTCATCCCGCTTCGATGAACCCCTGTGTGAGGCTCTTCAGGCTGACATGGCGCGCACCGTGTCGTGGCACGGCTTCCACAGCAGCGACAAGCTCACCGAAGTTGGCGGCCTGGACGAGCAGTTGGGGCTCTGGGTCACACGGTCGCTGCGGCGTGCGGGGTTCAGCGTGCAGGCGGCCTCACCGGACCGGGCCGGGCGCAATCCCCGCAACATCTGCAACCGTAACCTCGCAGGCCAAGGGCTCCAGTTGGAGCTGTCGACGGCGCAGCGGGCAGCATTCTTCCGAAACGGCGACACCAGCGCCGTCAACCGGAAGAACACGACCGTCGAGTTCGCCCAGTACGTCGAGGCGATCCAGCTCGCGTATCGCCGGTTGCATGCCTGACCGCCCTATGAGGGCGGCCGACTACCTCACGCGGGCATACGCCCCGGAATGTGCCCCGTCCATCTGCCCCGCTCGATGATCCCTCCCCACTCACCGCGCGGCGTCGCAACGGGCGGAGGCGCATCTGTGAACCCATTCGCCCACAGGGCGCCAGCTTGCACCTTCAAGCTCGGCTCGAAGGGCACCTGAAGTCCGTTCGACTCGGCGGGCGGGATTGAACGCCACCCCCAGAGCTCAGCGAAGAGGCTCCCCCCGAAGCGGACCTCGTTCCCTCGCCAGGCCACACACGCGCCCATCGTCTCGAAGTCCACCCACGGCGCCACCCAGCACGGCCACCGCTCATCCGCCGTGCCCTCGCCCCACACCTCGACAGCCGCGATGCTCGTACGGGTCGCGGCTGTGACCAGATCGCTGAGCGTCTGCGCATCCAGAGCTCCTGGCCCCAGGCCACTGATCTCCACATCCAGCGCAGTCCACTCCTGCGGATGCTCGTCATCTTCCATGTCGGCTTCCCCTTCGTGGGTAAGCCACTCCTGCTCCGTCTCCAGGCTGATCCTCACGTCCGTGAAGACCACGGGGCCACGGTCGATCAGGTGCAGGGACGAGTCCAACGGGGTCAGGCGGATCGTCGTACCGTGAAAGGTCACGCGTGCAGCTCCTTCATGAAGGCGGGGCTCCTCGTGCATACGCCCACGCCGGGAGCCCCGCAAGGGCGCCAGTCCAACTCGTCCGAATCCGCTGGCACTCCGGGTGGTCAGCAGGACCAGGGCCATCGCCTGATCACCTAGGCTCGATAACGGGCGTGGGGCTGGAGCCTCATGCCCACCGCCACCCGCATCCCGGCTTCGCTCGCGGATCTCGCCGTCACCATCGCCGAGTTGGCGCCGTACCACCGTAATCCGCGTACCGGTGACCTCGACTCGATCACCGAGTCCCTGTCCACACACGGGCAGTACAAGCCGATCGTCGTCAACCGCGGCACTCTGACGGGCCGCCCCAACGAGATCCTCGCCGGCAATCACACCTTCAAGGCGGCCAAGCAGCTTGGCTGGACCGAGATTGCGGTCACCTGGCTCGACGTCGACGACGACACGGCCGCGAAGATCGTCGTCGTCGACAACCGCACCTCCGACCTCGCCGGGTACGACACCCTGCTGCTGGCGGACATCCTCCAGGACCTCCCCGACCTGAAGGGCACCGGTTACGACCAGGACCAGCTGGATCAGCTCCTGGACGAGACCGCGCTGCCCGAGCCGATCGAGCTGCCCAGCGACGGCGCTGGCACCGGCGCGGCGGCCACCGTCGACTACCTCCAGTGGGGCTACCTCCAGTGGTCTTCCACGCGGGTGCGCATCACCCAGGCCGAGGTCGAACTCCTCGACGCCCTGTACAAGGCGTTCGTGGACCATCACGACTCCGACATGGGCTTCGGCTGGCACGTCCTCAACGACGAACACCGCGCCGAAGAAGGGGCTGCGGCGTGAAGAGCCTCGACGTCCGTTTCGATCCCGCCTATCCGCTGTCGAAGCTGCGGCCCGCGGACTACAACCCGCGGCGCCTGTCCGAGGACGCCTTCGTTCGGCTGCAGGCGTCGCTGCGCAGGCACGGTGTGGTCAAGCCTGTGATCCTCAACGCCGACGGGACCCTGGTCGCGGGCCACCAGCGAACCAAGGGGCTGAAGGCGGTCGGCCTGGACACGACCCCGGCGATGATCCTGCCGCAGAAGGTGCGGCTGCAGGACGAGATCAAGTTCAATCTCCTCCACAACCGGGTCGAGACCGAGTCGTCCGTCGTCTACGCAGAGCCGGGACCGATCGGACAGTGGTGCTGGATTCCGTGGCAGACCATCGAGGTCGAGGAGTCGAAGAACCTCCCCTTCCAGCAGGCGATCGGCTTCATGACCGCCGCCCACGGCCCGTGGGGCTCGGTCGTCATCGATGACCAGGGCCGCATCGTCCTCAACGCCGAGTACGCGGCCGTCGCCAAGTCCCAACGCTTCGACGTGCTCGCCTGGACGGTCGCCTCTTTCGATGCCGGGCATCTGGTTCAGGATCTGACGGGCGAGTACGGCGTGTACGACTGGTCCGGCCTGGAGGACCAGGCCCCGGTGTGGAACCAGCACATCGTGCAGCCCAACCGGCTGCGCGAGCACTCCTCCAAGGCAAAGGCCGACAAGGTCCGCTACAAGTCCGAGGTGTGGGAACGGCTCGTACTTCCGTGGCTCACCACCTCGGACCGCGTCGTGGACTTCGGCGCCGGCCACGGCGACTACGCCCGCCACCTGCGTACCAAGGGCTACCGCGTGCAGGACTACGAGCCGTACCGCACCCTCAAGGGCAAGTACTCCATCGACATCCGCACCATCGTCGGCCAACTCCGCGGCATCGAACGCGAACTCCGCGAGAACGGCCTGTACGAGGTCGTCGTCCTCGACTCGGTCATCAACGCCACCACGAGCCTGGACTACCAGCACTGGGTCCTCACCACTGTGAATGCCCTGTGCGCCGCCGACGGACAAGTCTGCATCGGGACCAGGAACTTGGACCGTGAGGTGGCGTACGAGAACTCCGACCACTCGATCAGCCGCGACTCCACCCGGCTCGCATTTCTGGACTCCGAGAACGTCGACATGCGGTTCGTGCGCGGCAAGTGGCAGCGCATCCGCTACCACACCCCCGAGTCGCTACGCGGACTCCTGTCCCGCTACTTCGAGGACGTGCAGATCAGCGACACCACCCGAGCCACCGTGAAGGCGACTTGCCGCAAGCCGCACCCCCTCCCCGACGCGGACTACGAGAAGGCATTTTCCGAGGAATTCAACATGCCCTACCCCAATGAATTCCGACACAACAAGCACGACGGAATATCGTCAATTTTGATAGAATTGACCAAGGAAAGGAATTCCGAACTAGAGGAGTGAGCAAGTGGAAATGGGGGCGGAATCAGGCCGCGTTCGCGTAGACATCGAAGCCCGCGACAGATACAGCATCATGTGGCTGGCCGGCATACGCGACATCGACCTGACCCAACACTGCCTGAAGACGTTCGCCGAATGCGACCGTCCCCACGTCAGCACCAAACTGCGATACCAAACGCTGCACCTACCACCCGAGAACCCGCCCGCAGCCTGGTACTTGTGCGCACTGCCGATCCCCTGGGACTGGTCCCGCAACGCACATCTCGCCTTCGAGTACGCACCCGGCGAGACCTGGGACGGCGAGGCACTCGTCCGCGGCCTCGGCGTACGGCTCAGCAACGCCCGCCCCATCACTGGCTGGGGCGAGCACTCCATCCCGCACGACGCTCCCAAGAGGAGCGCAAGACTTCATCGCACGTGCAGGAACTGGCAGTTCGCGTGGTGGCTGAGAATCAACCGGAGCCTCCCCGATGCCACATCCATCCCGCCACACAGCTCGATCGAGAGTGGGCCGGAACAGCTGACACTGCCCTGAGCCAGCTGGCTAAGGGCTGTCCCTCAGCGTGATCAGCCATGCCCCGCATAGCAGGGCACTGCGGCCTGGCAGATGTGATTGTGCGTGAGGACGGATACAGGCCGGTGTCCTCACGCACTCGCATCACTGGAGTTCCGGCTACACCAGTACGCACACAACTTCTGCCAATGCCAACGGGCCTTGGTGAAGGCAGACCAACGCGGATCGGGCAGGTCCCCGTCTAGATCCTCCAAGGCGATACGCACGGCGAGGTCAACCCACCGCGGGGAGTATGCCTCACCGATCACGGTACGGAGCTCCTCAGCGTCGGCCGGTTCGTCAGTCACCCAGCCCGTTGCCCGCAGTTCCGACAATGTCAGTGAGCGACTCAGCAGGATGGGCACCACGTAACGCACGAAGGCATGGCGCTTCCCTTCGTAACCGGATGGCTGCACGCTCGACGTGTCGCCGGCTCGCCGTAACTCGACGAGATACTCCAGCGCCCCCGGAGTGTGATGCGCGAACGTCAGACCCCGAGGCCCCGGAGAGTTCACCCCATCGTCCGCCTCAAAGGCAACCGAGATCCTCAGGTGCGGTGGCACTCGCCTGGGATCCTTCAGGCGTGCCAGAACCTTCTCGACCTCTTCATCGTCGATGAGAGGGCCTGTCTTGGTCCACACCGTGTCACGGTCAAGCGGCTCAAGCACGATCTCAGCCCAATACACATACCGTTGAGTCAGTTGCGACTGTACGGCGGCCAGTCGCTTGAGGTATTCCTTCTCAGAAATTCCCATATAAGGAAAGTCATTGGAAAACCGACTCAGGTCCACGGAGCCGGTGAGTGCGTAGGCTCGATGTAGGTCGCCGGCAAGGGACTGAAACTTTCGTGGCGGGATACGAAGGGCCGCCTCCAACGACCCGAGACGGCTGTTGCATCTCTGACAGAGCGCACCACGCACAAGATCAGTAGCGTGATCGTGGTCGACAGAACGCGCGACATGCCCGCAGATCACACAGTTCGGGTGTGCCGCGAGATAGGAGGCCCTGCCCCTCTCGGTCATTTCGCTATAGCGCAACTCACTTGCCTCTCATCGAAGTTGGGTTCCCCATCTACTGCTTCCTCCTCATGAGACGGAAGCGGCCCTGCGGATCCGCGTCAGCCCCTTCGACGCCCAGGAAGTTGTAGCAGGAGCCTCAGACAGCCAGGGCAGGGTGAGCATCCTGCCTGCCGATTCCGGGTCACGCTCTGCCACACCGCGCTATGCCCAGCGATGAAGCTCAGCACTAGGAATTCCCGGACCGGCGCTCCGGTGCGGGATCATGGAGAGCGGGCGCGGGGCCAGGGAGTTGTGTCATGGGCCGCCCCAACCGGGCCACACGGGCTGCCATCACCCAGCGCCGCGCCGACGCCATAGATCTGAAGCTCGCCGGGGTGGACTGGCTCACCATCGGCCGCAAGCTCGCCGCTGACCCGGCCATCAACTCCGACGGCATTGCCTACCCCCAGGGGTACGGCATCGACAAGTGCAAACGCGGCCAGGAACCCCCCACAGATAAGCGGCTGATCGAGCTCGCCTGCAAGGACGTCTCCAAAGCACTCGCCGAGCGCACTACGGCCCTCGATGAGAGCGCCGACGAGCTGCGCCAGCTCATGGTGGAGCGACTCGAGCGACTCTTCTTCGGCGTCTACCGGGCCGCGATCCGCAACGGCGACTACCAGGCCGTCGACCGCGCAGTACGCATCATCGAGCGCAGCAGCCGTCTCCTGGGTCTGGACCGGCCCGTGCGCACGGAGTTGTCCGGCCCGGACGGTGGCGCCGTCCAGGTCGAGACCGCGGGCTTGGAGGAGCTGGAGCGCCTGATCCACCTGGCTGGCGGCGAGGGTGGGGAGGGCTGAGGAAGCGGCGGTCCTCGACCTCTATCGGACGCTGCCCGCCCAGCGTCGCCGTGAGATAGCCGCCGCCTCCAGCCCTCAGCTCCGCGCTCGACTTCTCCGTATCGAGCGGGAATTGGCGATGGACCGTTCACCGGGCGCGATGGCCGCCGTGCTCACCGACGGGCGGGAGATGCAGGCCCCGCACCTGGGGCTGATCGACGCCGCCTTCGAGCAGGTCGCCGCAGGCAAGCCGACACGGCTGCTGCTGACCATGCCGCCCCGGCACGGCAAGAGCCGCCGCGCCGCCCGGTGGGCGCCGCTCTGGTACTTGCGGCGCCGTCCCGAGCACCGGGTGATGATCGCCTCCTACTCGTCCGACCTGGCTGACGATCACGGCCGATGGATTCGGGACGCGATCCTCAACTACCACCAGCAGCTCGGCATCAGCCTGCGGCCCGGCTCGTCCGCCGCCAACCGCTTCGACCTCACCGGCACCGAGGGCGGCGCGGTCATGGCCGGTGTCGGCGGCGGCCTCACCGGCAAGGGCGCGCACCTGGCGGTGGTCGATGACCCGATCAAGGACGCGGCCGAAGCGTCCTCCCCCACGATGCGGAAGCGGCTGTGGGAGTGGTGGCAGGCCGTTCTGCTGACCCGCATCGAACCCGGCGGCTCGGTCATCCTGATCCAGACCCGCTGGGACGAGGACGACCTCGCCGGCCGTGTTCTGGCCGATGAGGGCGACCGATGGACCGTCATCGACTTGCCCGCCCTCGCCCTGTCGGACGACGACGCCCTCGGCCGTTCGGTCGGCGCACCGCTGTGGCCCGAGCGGTATGACACCAACGCGCTCGCAGAGATCCGCCGCTCGGTGGGCGAACGGGTGTGGTGGTCGCTGTACATGCAGCAGCCGCGCCCGCAGGACGGCGGCGTGTGGCAGTGGCCCTGGATCACCAACAACCGTGTCACCGCTGCACAGTTCCGCGGCATCGACCTGACGCGGATCGTTGTCGCCATCGACCCCGCGGGCGGCGAGTCCGCCGTCGGCGACGAGACCGGGATCGTGGCTGCGGCACGCGACCGCGACGGCCACCTCTACGTCCTGGACGACCGCTCCGGCAATCGTGGCGCCGACGCGTGGGGCCGTGAAGCGTGTCTACTCGCCATCGAGCTGCGCGCTGACGCCATCGTGGTCGAATCGAACTTCGGCGGCGACATGAGCAGCCAGATCCTCCACCAGGCGTGGCAGGAGCTCGCCCGCGAGCAGCGCACCGAGAACATGCTTATGCCCGCCGTGCTGCCCGTGACCGCCAAGAGCGGCAAGCGGCTGCGGGCCGAGCCGATCGCCCAGCTCTACGAGCAGGGGCGGGTGCACCACGTCGGCGAGTGGCCCACGCTTGAGCAGCAGATGGTGACCTGGGTGGCCGGGATGGATTCGCCAGACCGTATGGACGCAGCCGTGCACGCACTGACACAGCTTGCCGACCCCCTGCAGGGCGGAGAGCTAAAAACGGCACCGTATGCGGACGGACGGCTTCACGGACGCCGTTAGTGGTCGAACTGCCCGTCAACCAGCTGATCTGCGTCAATAAGCGCCGCATGCTGCAAGCCTTGCTGCTAGCGAGTCGGCGCATCCTGTTCAGAGATCTAGCGATCCCCTTATGTAGCGAGAGAGGCGGCAAGACGCTTGGGCCCGATCCACCTGTCCAGACGCCATGGATCGTGTTGCTCACAAAAGACGGCCAGGTTGACCGGCGTTAGCGCACCGTTGATGTTCCGCGGTCCTGCGAAGAGTTCACTGTCCTCGATCTTCGCTGTGCATCCGTCCACGAATTCACATCGTCTGCGCGTGGCTACGGTACGCAGAACCCAAAGGGGCTGAGGCTGCGTCACTGGGCCAAGGGCTTGGTGATCGAATATCCCGGCAGACCACGGAATCGTGTCGTAGATGTTTGTGTATCTATTCTTGACAGAGTTGCACCACCCACAGGCGAGGCGCAGGTTTCCGATCGCCGTCCTTCCGCCTTCCACGACGGGAATGACGTGATCCACTTCGATGCAAAGCTGGCTGGCGCGCATGCCGCGAGGACGCGTGAAATCGACCAGGGGCGGCATGGGTGGCTCGTCAGGAGCGACTCCGAGGAACTTATCTCGCGCGTGATTCTCGAATAGGTACCCGCACAGGTAACACCGAGGTTCTGGTTGGCCCATAGCCCACAAGTCTTCACGCATGGCGACTCCGATCGCGGATCGCTTGCGCCTCCTCCTGGCGGCGACGAGCTGCCAGGCGAACTTCGTCAGCACGCGCGCGTACTTCTTCCGCTCGTCCGCGGGGACCTGCGGGCTGACGGCATTGAAGTACTCGAGTATGGGTGCGTGGAGGTGCCCGATGCTGAGTTCGCTGTCGAGCTCATACGGCGCAAGGTCCACCAAGCTCTCGATGAACCATCGTCCCCAGACCGTTGACAGGTCCCCGCGCAGGAGCCAGCCGTGGTTTCCGGACACGACCTCTGGAACCGTGTACTTCGAGAGAGTCTTGAGCGCCTCGTCGGACCAGTTACTGTCCAAGGCGTTTTTGATCTCGGCGAAAAACTCACCGACCTCTTGAGGCTGCATCACGCCCCAGCGGCGGGGTTGTACTCGCCCTCCTTGGGCAGCGACTCGGGATTCCTCCGGTAGTCGTACCAGAGTCGGCTCCAGGTCCTACGGATAAGGGGCGTGTCCTTCTTCTCGACGTTCCAAAGACGGTTGAAGTAACCGTCCTGGACCCCTTCGAGCCAGTCCGCCATGGTGGAGTCAACGTCCTCAATGCTGTTCAGTGTCCGCTTGTGCATGCGAAGAAACTCGAAGTAGTCAGCTGCGAGGATCGTGAGGCTGATCTTGTTGTACAGGTTGCTTTGCGTAGTGCCCCAGGCGTTCTTGGCCTGCGGGTCGTCAGCACCGAACCTGTCCCTGATGTTCGAGTAAAACCTGATGAAGACATCCCTCCAGGGCCCATCCGGCCTTGCCCACTCCTCGGCCTTCTCCTCGTGGGTATCGAAATCGGCGACAAGGGCGCTGTCGTCGAGGTGGTGCTTGCCCCAGACGCGTGCCCAGTCGGTCTTCTGTCCGTAGATCTTGCCGCCCGACAACTCACGGAAGATGCCCACGAGGCCCTTGAGGACTGGCCACTGCAGGAGGGCCCTGTTATCCCCTGCAATGCCCGTTTGTACGAAATTCTTGAACGGGCTCTCATCAGCACGGGTCAGATAGGCGATGGCCTGAGAATCATCGAGCTTGATACCGGCGTCCTTGAGCCGCTGCGCTACCGGGTCCAGCTCTTCCTTGCTCAAGCTCGTCGACACGATGGTTCCAAGCAAGGCCTTACCCATCGGCGTGGCCTTCTGATTCACGACGACAAACTGGAACACGTGCTCGCTCGGGCTGGGATCGAGCAAGAGGGAGACCGGAAGACGCCTCGCATGTTCCGCGATGAACGCCGCCTTCGCCTGCGCCGGGTCCTGGCCGTTCTCGGCAGCCTCAAGAAGAAATGCCTCTCCGTCCTGGCTCTCGGCGAGACTCGCCGCAGCAAGTACAGCGCCCTTCAGCCGGTGCTGACCGTCCACGAGCATGACCGGCTTGAGATAGCTGATCATCGCTTCCCGGTCGAACCCGAGGATCTTCTTGGGCTTCGCGTCTGCGTCTAGGGCTTCGAGGACTCTGATACGTCCCTTGAGTTCAGTGTAGAAGTCGATCAGGTGGGTTTCATCGGTCAACAGCACGCTCGCCGCGTCTGCGTCGTCACCGTTCCCACCCTCCTCCGCTGATGCCTCGGCGTCTTCGTCGTCCTCTTCTCCAACGGCGTCGAGGCCGTGCTCTTTGCGCGCCCTGTCTATGATCGAGGAGAGGCGTTCCTGGTCGAGCGTGGCTTCCTTGAGCTCCGGCATGCGGGACTCTAGGCGTACGACCACTCGGGACATGAGTTCCAGCAAGGACGTCTCGCTGAAGTCCTCACTCTCGATCATCAAAGTGCCGAACTCGGGCGTGTCAGGGAGTGGAGTGAACGTGACAGAGGTGTCGCTTTGGGGTGCGGCCAGGAGCGGGTTCTGCACGATGTTGCGCTCGTCGTGGTAGAAGCTCGACAGCTCCCGAATCCTTGTTGGGCTCTCCTGCCGCTGGAAACCGATGGTCTCTTCGTTGTCGAGACGGCTGCGCTGAGGCACCCCGACCCACTGGTCAATCTGCGTGGCCGGAGCGGCAAAGAAGACCAGAGGCTTGCCTGACGGAGTCTGCTGCGTGATGTGAGCGGGGTACTTATAGGTGATCGTCTTCGCGTTCACGCAGGGGCCTCCAGAGCACCGATCCAAGATGCCCCAACGCTACCTGGTGGGGGTAGTCGCCCGCCGCAGGTCTGCGATCTTCCGCTGGCACCAGGCCCTGACCTGCGGCGAAGCCGATCACGCACGTAATGTTGCAACTCGTGTGAGGGGATGGGCTGTTGAGCTGTCCCCTATGAGATGTAGGCGTTCCGCCAGCGGCTGTCGGTGGCACGTTCTACAGTCTTAAGAACCTGCTCATGCCGAAGTCGACCGTACGGCGACGCCGGCCAAAGGGAGAGCGGGTCACAACTGAGTGGGTCCGGCCCATAGCAGCCGGGCACCCGGGGAGGGGCTTCAATGCTCCAGCTCAGCGGCGTGCGCATCGACGTGATGTGCCGTCTGTACCAGAAGCACAAGCAGAGGGCCTGGGACGGCGAGTACCTCGACGTTCTCGACACCGCCCTTAACCTCACACTCGGCCACAAGCGTGCGGCTGAAGATCCCGATCTCCTGTGCCGCAACGTCATCAGCGACGCACGCCGCACGATCCGCCGGTCACAGGCAAACGCCCGCAAGGCTGCCGCATGCCGGCCGCTCGCTGACGCAGCCCGCCGCCGCGTATGCACCACGGCCACCGACGGCGCACGCAAGGCCGAGATGATCACGTACGACACCCCTGAAGCCCAGGCAGTCGTAGCCGAGACTCTGCAGGAACTCTCCGCCTTCGCATCAACCCTCGGCCCACACGGTCCGGGATGCCTTCAAGGGATGCTCGACATGGCGACCGTATCTGCGTCCGCGCAGCAGACAAGGGTCTCTGTCGCGACAGTCGAGCGAACCCGACGCGCCCTGCGCGCACAGGCCGAGAGACTGCTCTCGGACACAGTGTGAGCGCCCCCACCATCCAGATCGGCGAACCGTACAAAGGCAGCGCGAGCATTGCCTTCCGGTTCACCCGGGCCATTGTGCGCATGCAGATCCCGGTCGGCACCATCGGTGCATACCTGCTGCTGCGCCATGATGAGCAGCAGACGAACGCTCTGTACGTCGGACGTTCGGACACCTGCCTCCGGCGCCGCCTGACACGCCATCCGCTGATCGGTCGCGCCACCCACTACGTGTGCGCACCGGCCCGAGACCGCCACCAGGCTTACGCGATCGAATCCTTCTGGTACCACCGGTACGCCTCCGCGGAGGGCTCGGTCACGAACCAGATCCACCCTGCCAGCCCTGCGGGCACAGGCCGCCGCTGCCCCTTCTGCCCCGAGCAGGCCACTAAGCGGGCGCTGTTCCGCGCCCTGCCCCGTCCCCGCAATCCGTAGATCAGGAGCAAGCCATGACCAACAGCAACAGGGGCGCCATCCCCGTAGTCCTCTCCGGGCAGGCCCTGCTGAGCCTCCGCGAGTCCGGACACAACTTTCCCTCTGCCGTGGGTGAGGTGATCGACAACAGCATCGAAGCCCGCGCCAACAACATCAAGATCCTCACTGAAGAAGTGATGAAGGGGCGCAGGAAGGCCATCGACCAGATCGCCTTCATCGATGATGGCGAAGGTATGGATGACGACACCCTGCATCACTACCTACAGTTGGGCTTTTCGAAGCGGTTCATGTCCGAGAAGACCATCGGCAAGTTCGGTGTGGGGGCGAAACTCGCCAGCCTCAGTGTGGGAACGCGTATCCAAGCCTGGTCACGTACGGCCGGAAGTGATGCCATCAGGCACGTGTCCTTCGACCTCCTTGAGAGTGTCGATGCGGAGAAGCGCGGTGAGGCTGTCGGCATCGACCCGCCGGATGACGAACCCCTCCCCCCTCACCTCGAGGAGCACTTCCCTGAGGGCTCGGGAACGTTGGTTCTGTGGTCGAAGATCGACCGGGTCTCTGACGGCCACGGCCGCAGTACGCCAGACCATGTTCGAAACGAACTGAATAAGGAACTGTCGCGGATCTTCCGCGAGTTCCTCTGTGGCGGGATCAGCATCAGCGTCGACCAGCTGAGCCTCAAGCCGCACGATCCGACATACCTGCGGAAGGGCACGTGGGTGGACCACGTTCTCACCGAGGAGCTCTCCCGTGCCGGCGAGGTCACCCGCACGAATGGCGAGGACGTGCACTTCCACGGCCAGGTGTTCTTCAACGAGGAGGTGAAGGTCCAGGGGTCGGATCACAAGATCCGGGTCGTCATCACCCTGGCGCCGGTGGAGGTCTTGCGGCACAAGGGGGCCGGTGGAGATGCACTCGCCAAGAAGCTTCGGGTGCCTGGCAACAATGAAGAGGCTCAGATCAGCTTTATGCGACTTGATCGGGAGATCAGCTATGGCCGCGTGGCCAAACTGTTCCCTGGTTCAATCGAGACGCCGGACCGGTACATCGGCTTTGAGGTGCACTTCACGCCCGAGTTGGACCGGATGATGGGCGTCCGCAATGTGAAACGCGGAGCCGTGCCTGCTGACGAGCTCCGTAAGACTCTGGACAACATCGCCAAGAGCATCATCCCGAAGGTCCGCGAGGAGATCAAGCGTGTCTGGGGGGTCGAGGCTCGCAAGGACGCAGTGAAGTCCGGGGAGCACGCACCCATTGCACGCGCCGTCAAGAACGCAGAGCGGACGATGCCCAAGGGCCGTGTCAAGCAGGTTCCCACGCCGGTCCAACGGGACAGGGAGTACGACAACCTGGCGAAGGACGCCGGACGGAGCTCGACTGAAGAGGAGAAGGCTGCCTACGTACAGGAGATCAAGGACCTCCCGTTCGTGATCGAGACAGTCGACGTACCGGGCGATGATCTGTTCCAGCTCACTCATCTCGAAGACCAGACGATCATCCGGCTGAACCAGCGACACTACTTCTACCAGGAAATGTACGAACCGCTGCAGATACTGTCGAAGGACGGAGGCGCCAGCAGTGGCCCGGCGAACGTGTCGGCGACAGCAACCCGTGCGATCGAAGCAATCACACTGCTCCTCGTGGCGTACGCGAAGGCCGAGTCCATGCATGAGACGCCGATCGATCAGTACAAGGAACTGCGGAAGTGGTGGGGCAGCTTCACCGAGCAGTACCTGACCAAGATCAAGGACGTCCTATAAGGATCAGGTGACATCACGCCAGGAGCCCGGTGGAAGAGGAGTAGCCTCCTCTTCCACCGGGCTCCTGGCGTCAGGCGACGGCGAGCGACACAAAGTCGCTAATGCTCCTCAAGTCTGGTCGACCGTGGAGGAACCCGACACCGCGGTGGATGTGAACGAGGAGCGTGCGCGAGACGGCTTCGTCTGTGGGCTCTTCTCCATCAGCGATGCAACGCTGCTTTAGGAGGGCGAGGTAGGTATCGCCGTGCGCTCCCGCGAAGGTCTTCCAGGACATCTCGACGTTCGAGTCGGTGACGATCTCCTTCACCAGCGGAGTCGAGCCATCCCGCAGGGAAAGGGCGAGCGCCCACCGGCACAGCACGTTCCAATGGGTGATCCCTGTATGCCTCTTGAGCCAGACGAGCTGGTCCCGAGCGGTCTGGGAAAGGCGGATTGTCTCAAGCGACATGCTGGGCTCCCTCGGTCCACCAGTATCCGGATTCAACGGTGGTGGTGAGGTTCGTATCGTCGTGAACGAGTGTGTAGGTGTGGGCGAGGTAGGGCTTCAAGCGGTTGAACAGGTGCTCGTCGATCTCTTCGTCTGTGGACAGGAGGAGTACCTGCCGTCCTGCCTTGGGGAAGTAGCGGTCCACGAGGTGCTGGCGGTGCTTGCTGTCCAGTCGCCCGAGCGGGGTGTCGATGATGCTGGGCAAGCGGTTGACCGCGACCTGGGCCAAACCCCATAGCAGCGAGACAGCCAGGAGCTGCCGCTCGCCGGCACTCAGCCTGCCGGGGTCAATGGCTTCACCGTCCGAGTTGGTGAGCAAGAGGGTGAACTTGTCCGTGTCGATCTGAATATCCCGGACAAGTCCCTGCTTGCGCATGAGGGTGTTGAAGCTCCTGAGGACCGCAACTTCCACGTTCTCAGTGTGCTGGTTGAGGAGAGCTGCCCGGAGCTTCTCCAGGGTGCCGCGGCCCTTCTCCGAGTACTTGATGACTCGATCAAGCCAGTCTGAGCGCCACTCTGCTACTGCGCGATCTTTCTGTGCTCGATCCAGCTCCGCGGCGATCCGGTCACGGCGCGCTTCTGCCTCTGCGTGCAGACCTTCGCCACGGTGTACCTGTGCCTGAGCGACGGTGACTTTCTCCAAGGCCGCCTGGCGCTTGGCTACGAGGTCCTTGATGAGCACGTCGTCAGGGACGGCGGCGAACTGTCGATCCGCCGATTCCAAGGCCGCTGCCACGTCTGCGGCTTCCTTCAACAGTTCACGCGCCCGAGCAGTGTCACTGGCCAGAGCCTGGTCCAGAGCAGAGAGCTGCAGCAGCGCATCGTGCGGAAGCCCGAGGCTCTGCTTAAGGTCCGCTGCGGCCGCGCGCTTCTTTCGCTCGCTGGTCAACTTCCTCTTGAGGGCCTTACGTGCCTCTGCGGACAGCGAGTCCGTGAGCTGGTCGAGCAGCCAGTCGTCTCGCTGCTCCAGGACGTCGACGACCCGGGAGGCATCGTCTGCTTCCTTTTCAAGCCGTGCTTGCTCCTTCACCCCCACCAGCTGCTCCTCGAGCAGCAGAAGAGGGAGAGAACCTTCGGCGAGGGTAACGAGAGCCTTGTTTGTTGCCTTGGCCTGCTCTGCGATGCGATCGCGCTCGGCTTCCAGCTCCTTGCTGCGCTCGAACTCCTTACCGCCAGCCCGAGCGAAATCGTTCTCGACCTTGTGGAGATCGTACCTGCGGACGGCCAGCTCCGTCTTGAGTCCAGCAACCTGTTGGCCGACATCTTCGGCAGCCTGAGTGGCTTGCGCCAGCTCCTGCTCCTGCTCCCGGATCCTGTCGATGACCTCTTGGTTCTCCTCGGAAAGGCGCTGCCGGTTCTGGAGTGCCTTGAGGTCATTCCGGGTGCGCTCCATCGCGCTTACCCCGAGCAGGGACTGGATCGCGGATTCGATGACCTTTGCTGCACGCTCAGGGTCCGCGAGGGACTCAACCTTTTCACCATCGAAGAAGAAGAGAGATGCCACATCGATGGGAAGGATCGTCTCGACGTGATCTGCCCATCCGTCAGTAACGGTGCGACTAAACTCTCCATCGACGAGGACTGTGAGGACTTCCTTCACAGCCTTTCCGCTGACGTACCAGTTCCTGCTCACCCTGTATTCACGTTCTTTGTCCTCCACCTTGATGGAGAACTCCAGGGTGACCGAAGCGCCTTCGGCGATGTTGGCTTTCCGGTTGATGCACTGCTGAAGGTAGTCGAGATATGCGCGACTGCCGCGACCGCTGCAGTCTGCCTTGGGCCCGTACAGAACCAGTTGGATGGCGTCGAGCAGTGTCGTCTTGCCGCAACCGTTCAAGCCACCGATCAGGACGATCGGCTGCTCGGGCTCCGTGCGCAGTTCGAGTCGCTGTTCACCTTGGTATGCACCGAAGTCACGCAGGGTGATGTTATGCAGGAGCATTGTCGTTCGTCTTTTCGTCTAGCGGCAGGACCTGGGGCTCGGGCTCAGACTTGGGCTTGGGGACCGTCGCGGTGCCGCCTTGAAGAGCCTCTCGCTTACGTTTGGCGAATTCGGTTGCGTCCTGTTCGTCTTCGTAGAACCCCTTCTCAATCACCTTCTGGAGTGCCTCGAAGAGTCCAGTGCGACGAGTCTTGGTCCGGTACTCCCGCTCAACGGCGAGCAGTTCACGCACCATCGAAAAGTGGATTTCGTCATCGCCGCAGATTTCCCGCAGGAGTTCGATCTCGCCTGCACGGATGACGAGTTGTTCATCCAGTGGCTTACCGGGAAACTTTTCGCCGGTGGCCTCTTCGTAGATCCGAGGAAGAGAGTCCTCAACTTCGTGCTTCTTGAAGACCCAGAGCCGACGGATCTCATGAAGCTCTTCCATCGTGATCAGCTCGATGTTGCTCATGTCGTCCGGAGCCTTTTTCCGTACGATTGCCTGAGCCTCAAGCAATTTGCGGAGCCAATTCTCGCGCGCAGCCTGGGTATAGGGCCCTGGGATGACTCGCTCATTGAAGAGCTGAACACGGCCGTCCATGCGTCGGAAGTCGCGGGTTTCCTTCTCCTTCGACACGTCGTCGAGTTCGTCTCGGAGCTTCAGGAGAGGCTCCATCCACTTCTTCTCCCGGTCGTTCTTGACCATGGCAGACATCGACTTGTCTTGGTCGACGAGGGTGCAGGTCCAGCAGCCGAATCGGCTGTCGCCGCACGACGGGGTGGTGTCATCCACGACTAGGGGGCACTCGGAGTCGCTGGACGCGCCCTGGTACATGGTCAGCAGATCCTTGTTTTTATGGCCCCAAGGGTTGGACTGTTGCATGAGGAACATCCAGACCTCATCATTGGTCCAGTCCTCGATCGGGCTGTAGACAAGGGAGTTGGGAAGGTTGCCGTTAGGAGAGAGACGATCCCGCACTCGGCCCTTCTCATGCTTGGCCATGGCGCGGGCACGAGCCTGACTCTCGGCCTTGCGGATTCCGAGGACGAGGATGGCCTCTCCGTGGCGACGAACCACCTTGCGAATAAAGGTATTTGAAGGCCGGATCTTCATTCGCTCTGTGCACCAGCGGAACTTCGGACGAGGAGCCGGGTAGCCACGGCCGATCAGATTGACCCAGAAGGTGTCCTCAACCTTAGGCGTCAGGCGGTGCGGCTCAATGGGGAGCTGCTGCTCCTGTGCTGCCTTCCCCATAGTTTCCAGCGACCGGGAGACCCAGGCGGCGACCACCGGGTTTTCCACCAGAGTGTCGGTGCTGATCACATGCACCGGCTTGGTCCGCTGCTCGGCCGGCAGGTCCTTCAGTGCGAGCCACACCAGCTGGAGAACAGCCGTGGAGTCCTTACCACCGCTGTAACCGATGACCCAGGGCACCTCGTCCGCTGTATAGAGCTCGCGGACCTCCTCCGTCAGCTCGTTCACGACGTCAGAGATACGCCGCCCCTGGAAGGGGGCGGTCCGTGTCGCGGTGCTCATGCGTCTCCTCGTAGATATGCGTCCTCAACACGCTGCTCTTCGGGGCTCAGCCGGAGCTTCATGTGCTGTCGGAGGTAGTTCACAGTCAAGGTCAGGTTCTGGTGGCTCTTCGACACGCGGCCGCCGATGAGCGCGCGTCCCTCCCAGTCCGAATTGGTTCGAGTCCAGTCCACTGACTTCAATCGAATCAGCTTCGGCCGCCAGACCTTGGGAGCTTCAGAACTCCGTAGAAGGGTGTTGCCGATCCGGCCGATGGCATGGAGGGCGATGCCGTGGGTATGGATGTAGTCCTTGCGTACCTCGGCTGCTGCCAGCTCCCGGCGGCGCACCAGATCCCACTCAGGGATGACCTCGTCGACGGCCTCCCAGAACTGCTCGGCGAGCTCCTGCGCCTTCTCCTTCTTGATCTCCAGCCCTTGCAGCAGCGACTGAGTGGCGGAATAGACAGAGCTGAGGGTGAAGAGCTTGCGAGACCTCTGGGCGAGGGTGCTGCTTTCCATCTCCACATGCCCCTTGAAGACAGGGCACCTCATCGCGAGGAGCCTGGCAATGATCGCCAGGTCGTCTCGGTGGTCGTAGAGCACCCCGATGGACCGGGGCGGTCGCACAGCGTGGCGGTTGAGGTCGGCGAACATCTGCTGGCAGCGGGCTAAACCTGAGTCGCGGAAGAAGACGACAGCGATCGTCTCCTCACCGAGCTCAGGGTTTTCCTTGAGTGCTTGCTCGATCGCTGCCCGTCGGTGCTGACCGTCGTTGATGAGGAAGCGGGCCGCCATCGGGATGCGGATCTGGCCGGCGCGCATGCCGACTCCGCTGTCGGTGATGCCCTCGAAGTGCAACTCCCCGTCGACAGAAGCGGTCAGCGCACTGAAGACGTAGTTGTCCGGATTGTCGATGATGTAGCGAGTGAGAGCCGGGAGGCGCCCCTTGTTCAACACCCGTTGGGCGCGGACTTCAGGCGCGAGCTCATCTTCGTCGAAGAGGAAGATCTTCGGGATGAGTCGAAGCGGACACATGGACACGTAGAACTCGCGCCCCGCCTGGATGCCCCGGATGGCTGGAAAGATGTACTCAAAACCGGAGGACGTGGCGGTGTCAACGAGCTGCGAAGGTGACGGTGATCCCACCTACGCAACGGTATCGTACGTCAGGTATTAGACGTACACAGTGTGCTGGATTAACGCACAGAGGTCTGGTGGGGCTAGTGGTGACGTATCTCGACGCGGCAGCAACCACGCGCGTGGACCCGCGCGTGGCGGAAGTCGTCCTGCACTGGATGACCGAGGATTTCGGCAACGCAGGCAGCCGTACCCATGGATACGGCAGCCGCGCGAAGCGGGCGGTGCAGCAGGCGCGCGAGTTCCTGGCCAGCACGTTCAACGCCGATTCAGACGAGTTGATCTTCACGAGTGGGGCTACCGAGAGCAACAACATCGCGTTGCTCGGCCTCGCCCCCTACGGCGAGCAAAGTGACCGGCGTCACATCATCACATCCGCCATTGAGCACAAGGCAGTCATCGAGCCGCTGGAGCATCTTCAGTCCCGTGGCTTCGAAGTCGACTTTATCGAACCTGGCCCGTCAGGACGCGTATCCGTCGATGCAGTAATGGACCGGCTACGCCCAGACACGCTCCTCGTCTCTCTGATGCACGTCAACAACGAGACGGGTGTCGTCCAGCCCGTGCTCGAGCTCGCTGAGCGGCTGCGTAAGACGCCGACCTTCCTCCATGTGGACGCGGCCCAGGGCTATGGGAAATTGCCGCAGGATCTCACCGCACCCATCGATTTGATCAGTGTCAGTGGCCACAAGATCGGCGCCCCGAAGGGGGTGGGGATGCTGATTGCCCGCGACCGAGGCTTTGACGAGCTGCCTCTCCAGCCGATCATGTTCGGTGGCGGTCAGGAGCGCGGACTGCGTCCTGGAACACTGGCCGTGCCGCTGATCATGGGGCTAGCCGAGGCGGCGAAGCTCTTCCAGAAGGAACACGCACAGTGGAGCAAGGGCGCCACGGAACTCCGCACCCGAATCTTGGACGCGCTGGCAAAGACTCGCTTCCACATCAACGGCGATCAAGAGCACGTTGTCCCGCACATCCTCAACCTGTCGTTTGACGGTGTCGACGCCGAGGCTCTGATCGTCCGGCTGAAGGAGCACGTTGCCGTCGCGACCGGCTCCGCGTGCACGAGCGCGTCGTACACCCCTAGTCACGTGCTCACCGCCATGGGCTTGCCAGAGGAATTGGCATCGAATGGACTCCGCCTGTCCTGGTTCCCGAGCCAAGCTGCCGACCTGGACGCTGAGGAACTGGCAGACATGATCGTGCAGATGCAACCGGACTCCGCCTAGTCCATCAGTCCTCAGCACGCCGGATCAATCGGTGGCCGCGAAGCTCCCGGCCGCAGCGGGCGAGCTCGGCTTCCCACCCGTTCTCCGTGCCGATGAGGTGAGGGTGGTCGTACAGCCCCGCCTTCACCTCCGCTGCCGTGAGCCTCTTGTACCGCTCGACGTCCGGATCATCTGGTGCCAGGAACTCGTGCTTGCGATGCAGTAGAGGTCGGTTCAGGGAGTCCGAGTACGAGGTGAAGGACGCCTCCAGCGTCTTCAAGTCCACGTGGTACGAGGACAGTGTCCGCGGGTGCGGGTCGGTGTCGAATTCTGGGTAATCCAGCCAGCTCACCGCCCGGCCCTGGTGGCGGAGCTTGGCCAGGGCCCATTCCTGCGGGCGGCCGGCGGCGATCGAGGCGCAGTGCTCGTAGAGGCGTAGCACCGTGGGCATCCGGTCGATTGCGCGCTGGTGGACGTACAGGGCAGTCGGGGTCAGCTTTCCGACCACGGAGGCGTTCATAGCTCCGCGGATGTATGTGTCGTCACGCAGCTTGAGCAGCAGCCGGTCAGACCGCTGACAGGCTTCCTTGTAGGAAGAGAAGAAGGCGCGGACGTCGAGTTGGACGCTGAGCGGGAGGCTACTGAAGGGGCCGCGGCCGTTGAAGAGCTCGACAGCAAGGAAGAGCAACGTGTTCAGCGTGGTTCGCTTTCCGCCTTCTTCGACCTTGCCGGAGTCGGCAGAGTCCCGTACGAGCCGACGTACCTCATTAGGGCGTAGGTGGCCGAGGAGCTCAGCCATGGGCTGGGGAACTTCTTCCATCCGAGGCAGCCGCCCGCGGCGTTCGGCGTGATCAACTACCGCTGCGATCGCTGAGGTCGTGTCCTCGGATGCGAGCCACTCCGCATCAGGAACGATCCGTCGAGCAAGGTAACTGAGCCGCGCTCTCTCGTCCTTGAAGGCGTAGGCGATGCCTGGTGCTGCGGAGACTGTCCGTACGCCAGTCACCTCCTCGACGTAGGTGCGGAGCTCGCTTGCTCCGAAGAGGTGTTGAAAGGTCTGTCGGCTGGTGAGCAGGCCGTCGCCGAATGCCTCTCCCCTGACCTTCGACTTTTCCCACGTCAGTCGTGCGGAGGCGATGAGGACTGTTCCGGCGAGGTCCCACGCCTCCTGCAGGGTCTTGCGTCGCTCTTGTGGGTCTTCGATGACGTTGAGTACGTAGGTGAGGAGAACGACGTCCGCTGGCTCCAGCCTGGTGTCGGCTTGGTAGAACGGGTCCCAGCCGGTTACTTGGCAATCCAGCTGCTGGAGCGCACGTACATCGCCACCGCGGCCACAGCCGTAGTCGAGAACGGTGAGTCCGGGGAGTACCTGCTTGTCGATCATGGCCTGCCGTGCAGGAACCGAGAGACTTGCTCTGCTGATCGCAGTCAGTCTGCGATCGCTGCTCCATGTCTGCTGCACCATGCTCGCGCCCTCCCGCAACTGGCCGACAAGCGGAGGGTAGCGGCGGGCCCTCATGAGGGTGGGCGCGATCAGGAGAACCTGCGCAATGCTCGGGCCAGAGCCCCTGGGATCGGGAAGAGGGTGACAGACTCACCTACGCTGTAGGTGGCGCGGGGCCGACGTTACGGACCTGTCCCGTGGGCCTGCGCACTTTCCTGACTGACGCCTGGTCGTGGCTGAACTACAAACCCGTCATGGCCAGCACACACGACGGACGCCCCCATCGTGTTCTCGCCCCCGAACTCAAAGCCAGTTGGCTTCCTGATGATGCGGTGCGCCGCTTGGCCGCGTACAAGCTCCTCGCCGCCTACGACAACAACCAGGCAGGCGAACTCGCCAGCCTCGCCGGCAGCGACACGGCAGGCGAACGACGGGAGTTCGGGGACGCGTCCGCATTCGTGGACACGACGCTCGCCCACCTGCTGGGGAAGTCTCAGCAGATCATCGTGCCTGGCGCCGAGCACGCCACAGACGACGATGCCAGCCTTGAGACGGCCACGGCCGCCGCCATCCAACAACGCCTCCGGGACTGGGCAGAGGCCGAGCTGCTGCCCCTGCGCATGCAGGCCGCGGAACGCAAGGCTGTACTGCTCGGCGACGGCCTGTACCTCCTGGCCTGGGACCCGGACAAGCAGCGGGTGACGCTGCGGACCCTTGATCCCGGCTTCTACTTCCCCGTCCTTGAGGACGATGCCGACCCCGGGGACTACCCGCGACGGGTGCACCTGGCGTGGGAGATCCCGGAGGACCCCAAGCGCGGGCAGAAGGCTCGGCTGCGGCGCATCACCTACGAGCTTGCTCCTATCCAGCCGATGAACTTGGCGCTACGAGAGGGCAGTTCACTGGCGGAGCAGAGTGAACCCGTTCCACAGAGTGGAGACTGGTACAACAAGGCCCTCGACCGCTTCGAGCGCACATACCCGTGGTCCCCCGACCAGCCGTCCGCGACCACCTGCTACTTGAGCGACGCGGAGTGGGAGATTACTGATCTCCGCCACGGTCAGCAGCTCGATGACCTGCCGCTGGACAAGGCCCGGTTCCGCACCCGGGCGGACGGCGCGATACTGGATCGGCTCGATCTGCGCCTGGACTTCATCCCGCTCGTCCATGTCAGCAACACCATCGCGGACGGCGAGCACTTCGGCCAGTCCACCCTGGCCAAGGTAATGCAAGCCCTCGACGAACTGGCCGAAACCGACACCGACTCCGCCCGTGCCTCCTCGACCACCGGCGCCCCGATCATCGGCCTCGCGGGCGCCCGTCCCGAGGTCGACCGGGTGTCCGGCAGGCCCAAGCCCCTCGCCATCGAGCCAGGCACGGTCTTCACGCTCGGCGACGGCGGACGCATGGACGTCCTGGACACCTCTCACCAGCTCGCCGAACTCCGCGCCCGAGTCGAGGAGATACGCGACCGCGCCGCAGTCAACGCCCGCCTGCCTGCCGTCAGTTTGGGAACCGTCGACCCCTCCGACGTACCCAGCGGCTACGCACTCCAGCTGTCCCTGGGCCCGCTGGACTCCCTCGTCGACGCCATGCGCCTAGCCCGCGCGCACAAGTACGCGCTGCTGCTGAAGATGGTCCAGCGCATCCACCAGGCCGGTCATGCCGAAGGCTGGCCCCAAGGAGCCACACTTCCCGCCCGGCTGGTGTTCGGCCCGCACACCCCGACCGACCGGACGGCGATCCTCGAAGAGGTGGTCAAGGGTGTGACAGCCGGGGTGCTGTCACTGGAGACCGGCATCCGCATGCTGCAAGACGCCGGATACCCCATCGAGGACGCCCGCGAAGAAGTCACTCGAATCAACGACCGGCGACACATCCGCGAGGCCAGGCCCGGCAGAGAGCCCGTCAGTCCGTCTTCTTCATCGTCTTGAACCGTTCCCGCTGCTCCTCAACCGACATACGCAGCTCGTCCTCGCCCAGCTCGGTCTTGGTCCCACCGCCCCACTGCCTGACGTACGTGCCTTCGCCGCCGGGAACGCCGTCGATGCGCGTGATGAACATGCAGTCGCCGGCGAAGTCCCCGAACTCCGGCCCCAGCCGCTGGCCTTCCCTCGGGTCACGGCCCGCGGCGAGCTTGTGGCCGTCCTCGTCGTAGATCACCGTCTCCTCCTCGGAGGAAGCCGTCCGGATACAGGAGTCGGCTGCGGAGCCGGGGTCGGTGTACTTCCCGGGTGCCACCGACACGTCGTACGCGGTGAACGGGCTCCGATCCACCCACGGAGCCCACCACCACACCGCTGCTGCCACGGCGCCCACCACCAGGACGCTGATCACGGCCAGAACGCGGCGATTGGATTGCCGGGCCTTGGCCAGCGACGCGTCCTGCTCCACCGCTGTTCTTGCAGGTTCCCCACCCGTATTCATGAAGTCGATCATGCCAGGTCAGGGCATAACCATAGACTCCGGGCCTTCCCGAACTACCGGGGCATATCGCTGGCATCCGTACACTGGGACACGGCGCGGGGCCGACATGGGAGTAGCACTACCCAATGCCCCGTTGTCTGCCCGCTCCACGCACTGTGCTCGGCTACCGCAGTGATGGCCGTCCGATTCGCCCGGTGCTCGGCGCCTCCTCCGACGATCCGTCGAACGACGAGGTCTCTGTCAGTGTCAGCCAGAAGCAGCTGAACACGATGATGGCCCGGGAGAAGGACCAGGGTGGCCGTGCAGCGGTCCGCTCCCTGGTCGAGAAGCTCGGCTTCGCCAGCGCGGCCGCCCTTGAAGAGCACCTCACGAGCCTGCGACAGGCTGAGCAGGATCAGCTGACCGAGACCGAACGCCGCGAGCAAGCCGTCACCGAACGGGAGAAGGCAGCGATCACCCGGGAGGCGGCCGCGCTCGCCAGAGAGCGAGACGTATTCCACCGTTCGGCGCTGGTCACGGCCGGGGTGACCGGTCGCGACCTCGACGACGCCGTTGCGCTGCTCCGTGTCCCCGACGACGCCGACGCCATCGTCCTGGACGAGGCGGTCCAGGAGTTGAGCGGTCGCCGCCCCGAACTGTTCAACGCCTCTGCCCAGCAGCTTCCACCTGCTCCGGGCGGGGCTCCGGCATCGGTGCCGCCGCCGCGACCCGGCAGCGCAGAACGGCAGCCCGGCGCCGCCGGACTGGAGATGGCCCGCCGCCGCGGCCTCCTGCCCGAACCCAACTAGACCGCGGCAGCCGCCCCCTGTGGGCGGCTGCCCGCCCGGGGGACCACGCCCCTTTCTCCTCCGTGGACCGCTCCACCGCCCTGGTGAGTGCGCGACCGCACCCGCACCACCAGGAGAACGCGGCTTGAGTATCCAGCCGTACACCACCACGGTGACGGTCACTGCCGACCGGGACTGGCTCGCCTCCCGCCACGGCACCGACTCCACCGAGACCATCACCCTCGACCTGACCACGCTCACCAAGAACGTCCACTACATCGAGCCGAGCGCAGCGCAGCCGCACGGCTTCGTCCGCTCCGGCGTCCCCGTCGGCCGCATCACCGCCTCCGGCCTGTACGGCGCCTACGACCCTGCGGCCGAGGACGGCCGCGAGGTCTTCGCCGGCCTCGTCTACGCCGAGGCGCCCTTCACCCCCGGTGCCACGAAGGTGCCCGCCGCGCTGTTCTGGCACGGCACCGTGAACACGGCGAAGATCCCCGGAGGCATCGACCCGACCAAGATCGCACCTAGCTCGGCCGGGGCGCAGATCCGCTTCCTCGGGGCGGTGACCGCATGAGCGTCGCCGACCTGCTCAAGAACGTCTCCGTCGCCGACCTCACCGTCTACGCGCGGACCATCCCGAACCCGGATGACTTCCTGCTCACCAAGACGGTGTTCGCCGAGGCCCAGGTGCAGGACGTGAAGTGGCGCGTCCGGCAGAACAAGCGGCGCGTGAACGCCGCCTCCTACCGCGCCTACGACACCAGCGTGCCGTTCGCGAAGCGGCAGGCCCAGTCCACGCAGACCGAGGGCACTCTCCCGGCGCTCGGCCAGAAACTTCTGGTCGGCGAGATGGAGCAGCTGCTCCTGGACGCGGCCCGCGGCGCGGACGAGGACCGGCTCGTCGATCTGCTCTACGACGACGTGGAACGGCACGTCGAAGCGATCCGTTCCCGTCTCGAACTCGCCGCTGGTGACGTGCTGTTGGACGGAAAGTTCAGCCTGGCCGGCGAGAACGGTCTGACCGTCGAGGTCGACTATGGCGTGCCGCAGGCCAACATGCCGACCGCGCCGAAGCCGTGGTCCGCACCGGATGCCGATCCGATCGCGGACGAGTTGCGGTGGATCGACTACCTCGACTCCATCGGCGCCCCGGCACCGGAGATGGTGCTCACCTCCCGTAAGGCGTGGTCGCATCTGGCGTCGAACGGCGCGTACAGGGCGGCCTATTACGGCACTCCTGCTGGCGGGCAGACGCCGACGGCGACGCTGAACCCGCAGCAGGTCAACTCGGTGCGTGGCACGTACGGTCTTCCGCCGGTCACGTTCTACAAGGCGCAGGTGTGGCAGGACGACGTATCGAAGCGGGTGCTTCCGGAGGATCGGTGGATCATGCTGCCCCCGGACCGGGCGAAGTGGGGCCAGACTCAGTACGGCACCACAACCGAGTCCCTGGCGCTGTCGCGCGGTACGAATCCGCAGATCGAGCGCGAGGACGCTCCGGGCATCGTCATCACCCGTGACGTTGAGGACGACCCGGTGCAGATCTGGACCAAGGGCGCCGCAGCCGCGATGCCGGTCCTGTACTCGCCGGACTGCCACATCACCGCGACCGTCCTGTGAGCGCCGCTGTGAAGTCGCTCGGCGTGCTCGCCACCACCGTCCACGTCCTCGACCCCACCGAGCGCACCCCCGTGGTGCTGCTTACCGGCGAGCACGTGACGGACCCGGCAGTTGCCGAGCAGATCACTAATCCGCGCTGCTGGGAGGGCGAACAGCCCCCCACCCAGCCCGGCAAACCGTCCGCCCGGAAGGCGAAGCCCGCCTAGGGCCGGACTCTGCGCGGCGGGGGGAAGCGGATGCCTCGCTTCTCCCCGCCGCCTCTTCGAGGATCTGTATGCACAGCGATGTACTGCGTTGGCTCCAAGCCCAGCTCGGCGCCGATACCGACGCCAACGATCTCACCGCCCGCTACGAACGGCTGCACTCCGCCAAGGCCGTCGCACTCGAAGTGCTCCACGAACGCCTAGCCACGCTCGTCGCAGAGCCGTTGAAGGTCACCGTCAACGGCGTCGCTACCGTCGACAACTCCGCCAACGTCACCGCGCTCGAACGTCGTGCTGCACAGCTTGTCGAAGAGGTGGCCCCTGATGAGCCGCCCACGACGCACCGCGACGTTCTCACCACCGTGCATCTGTCTGCGAGGCAGCGCCGTTGAGCTCATGTGTGGTGAGCCGTTAGTGGTGGGACTGCTCCTTGCGCCAGACCACATCAATTCCTGAACATGCCGACGGAAACGGCGGGGTACCTGGCTGTGTCCGCACTCGGGTGTACCCGCATCGTTGCGGTACCTTCGCGCTCGCGTAGTTCTCGTTGTCGTGGATGATCTCCACGTATTCGACCCCCGGCAGAGCAAAGCCCTGCTCAGTGAGAGCGTTCACGGCCGCTGTGACGAGCCCGAGGCCGGTGAAGTCCGGGTGCAGCCAGTAACCGATCTCAAGCCCGGCAGTTCCGTCGCGACGGACGAGAGCGCAGGCGCCGGCCGCAGAGCCTCCGCTCCAGATGCCGTACTTGTACCCATTCCCGTCCGCCCAGTCGGCTTCGCAGCGCGCCGTGAAGTCCGCGGACTTCTGTCTGCCGTGCTCTGTTACCCAGGGCATCCAGGGGCGCAGGTGCTCCAGCGACTCGTCGACCAGCCGGTACACCGTTTCGGCATCGCGGACTCGCCAGCGCCGCAGCTGCGCCGGGCCATGGACGAGGGTTTCGGGTGGGCTCTTCACCGTTTCAGGATCACAGCCAAGTCGCTGACGGTGAAGCGGTTTTGGGATGCATCGGAAGCCCAGGGCGCGATGAGAGCACCGCCCCATAGGGTGTCCATCGATCGCTGTGCGGCGCCCAAGGAGATCCCAGATGCCTGAGACGAACGACTTACTGCACGAGCGGTTCATCGACTTGGCGAGGCTCCCCGAGCAGGGCTCGATCGTTGACCTCGGCTGCGGCGCAGGCCCAGCCTTGGCCGGATTTGCCAGGTGCTATCCGAAGGCACAACTCATCGGATACGACCGTGCAAGCGAGTCTCTTGCGAAGGCGCGGGCGCGACTGAAGCACCACGGCGGGTTGGTGAAGCTGGCCACCGCGGACCTGAGGGAGAAGCTCCCGCTCGAAGACGCCAGTGTGGACGCGGTCATCTCTTCCAACCTCCTGGAGTGCCTGCCCGAACCGGATCTGCTCCTGCAAGAGGTGCACCGAGTTCTACGGCCCGGCGGTCGGGCGGTGCTCTCCCATTCGGACTTCGACTCACTTGTGGTTTCTGGGCCTCCGGTCGGATTGGACCGGAGGATCCTGCACGCGTTCGCCGACGATGCGCCTCCGTGGATGGACATTTCAGATGGGCGGATGGGTCGTAAGCTGCCTGGCCTTGTGGAGGCTTCGCCGCTCGCGCGGACGCACGTGGAGACGGTGGTGACCCATTCCGCTGAGCTCACCGGTCATGCAGGGCGCCGCATCAGTGATGTCCGGGGTGCGTTGCGGGCGACTGCTCTCCGTGGTTCCGGACGGGTGGACACGGTTGCGGTCGAGGAGTGGTACGAGGCTGTGCAGCAGGCGGCGGCCGAGGGCCGTTTCTTCTTCGCGGAGATAGCAGTGGTCGTAGCCGCTGATCGCCTCTGAGAGCGGGCGAGCTCACCTGCGTGGTGTCCTACCGCCCCTCAGAGCAGAGCGCCGTGAAGCAGTGCACGGCGGGCAACGGTCACAGGAGATTACGGGCAGCTCTACGTCACCCACCCCCTTGCCCACAGGGTGTGGGTATTCTCCGAACGTCACACAACGCGGTGGCCCCGGCAGGCTCAGCTGGTGTCGTCGGACTGAGGAAACCTGGATGCGGGTGTGCAGCGTGATTCTGGATAGTTGCTGCATGAGTCCGCTCGCCGCTGCGTGTGCTGTTGTCGATGAGAAGTTTCCTGCCGCTCGGGCTGCTTTCCTTGGAGGCAGCGCCGCCACGGAGCGGCGCACGCCCATGTCCGACCTGGACGTTGTCGTTCTACTCCCCGGGCCTCCGGCCCCGTACCGGGAGAGTCTTCTGTACGGGGCGTGGCCTGTGGAGCTCTTCGTGCACACCGAGGAGTCCTGGCGGGCCTTCGTCGAGCGAGAGATCGGCAAGGGGCGTTCGCCTCTGCTGTGGATGTGCGCGGAAGGCGTACTGCTCCTCGATCGTGACGGTGTCGGGGAGAAGATCGCCAGTGAGGCCCAGAGGCTTGTGGCGGCAGGGGTTCCGAAGGCGACGGCGGACGAGTTGGAGGACCGGCGTTACGCCATCACTGATCTCTTGGATGACCTGGCGGGATGTGACGACGCCGGGGAGCGGGTGTTCGTCGTGACCGAACTGGCGCGGCGCGCGGCAGAGCTGGTCTTGGTGGTGAACGGCGCGTGGCTCGGCGGCGGAAAGTGGCTGGCTCGTCACGTGGAAGCTGTCGAGCCAGGCTTCAGCAGGCAGCTGAGCGAAGCCGTCCGTGCCGCCCTGGCAGGTCACGAGGAGGATCTGGTGGGCATGGTTGACGCCGTACTGAATCGGTGCGGCGGGCGCTTGTGGGTCGGCTACCGACGTGGCGGCGTCGTATAGCCGCTCGTCCAGCGGGCAGTCTCGGTTCGAACTTGCCGTTATGGAGCTGGAGTTCATGCCAGACTCGACTGCCGTGTGGGTCCGCGGTCAGGTACGCGGACCCACTCTGGCAGGCACACGCCCGCACGTGGGCAGCAAGACGCTCATGCCTGTGCTTCCCGAAGGGTTGTGAGTGCAGCATCGAGGCGGGCCAGAGTGCGGTCACGGCCCAGTACCTCAGTGGACTCGAAGAGGGGCAGCCCCACTGTCCGTCCGGTCACTGCGACACGTACGGGGGCCTGGGCCTTCCCCAGTTTGAGGCCCTGCTCGGCGGCAACCTCCTCCAACCCTGCCTTGAGGGCGTCAGCGGTCCAGTCGGCTGTGCTCCAGCGGTTCCGGGTGGAGACCAGGACGTTCTCTGCGCCGGGCTTCATGGTCTTGGCCCAAGCTGCGTCGTCGGTGGGCGGCTGGTCGAGGAAGATCCAGTCAACGTACTTGGGGATCTCCCCGAGTACGGTCACGCGGCTCTGCGCCAGCGGAGCGACCGTGCGGATGCCAGCCTCGTCGAATGCCTCTGGTCGCCAGGGCGCCTTCGGCGCCGCCAGCCATGGCTGGCACGCATCCAAAAACTCGGTGTCGGTGAGGTTGCGCAGGTACTCGCCGTTGAACGCTGCGAGCTTCTTCACGTCGAAGAACGCGGACGACTTCGTGACGTCCTCAAGCCGGAACAGGGCCTCCAGTTCCTCGTAGGGCCGGACCTCGGTGTTGTCGCCGGGCCCCCAGCCGAGGAGCATCAGGTAGTTGATCATCGCGTCGGGCAGGTAGCCCTCAGCGAGGTAGTCCTCGAGCGCGACCTTGTCACGACGCTTGGACAGCTTCTGTCGCTTCTCGTTCACGATCACCGGCAGGTGTCCCCACACAGGAGGCGCGCCGCCGAGGACCTCCCACAGCAGCTGCTGCTTCGGGGCGTTCGACAGGTGTTCCTCGCCGCGGATGACGTGGGTGATGCGCTCCTGGATGTCATCCACGGTGTTGGCCAGGATGAACACAGGGGTGCCGTCACCGCGGGCGATCACAAAGTCCTCGACGGCGTGGTTGGGGAACTCGGTGCGTCCACGGACCACATCGTTGACGACTGTCGCGCCATCGTCTGGGGTCTGGAAGCGCAGGGCTCGTCCCGGTTCGAAGGCCAAGCGACGGTTGCGGCAGAACCCGTCATACCCCAGGTGCTGCGAGCCTGTGCGGGCAATGACCTGGTCGCGGGTGCAGTCGCAGAAGTATGCGTGGCCGGCATTGTGGAGGCGGCCGGCCGCTTCCCGGTGCGCGTCGGCATTGTGTGATTGGAAGTACGGGCCTTCGAAGGCGGGATCCTTGTCGCTGATGCCGATTGCTGCGAGGGCACTGATGATGCCGTCGACCCATTCGGGCCGATTGCGTTCGGCGTCAGTGTCCTCGATGCGGAGAACGAAGCGGCCCTGCTGCTGTCGTGCCAGTGCCCAGTTGTAGAGAGCGGAGCGGGCTCCACCGACATGGAACATGCCAGTTGGGGACGGGGCGAAGCGGACACGTAGCGAGTTCGGCATGCCGAGACGGTAGTCGAAGCTCTGCCCTATTCGCCCATGATTTGCAGGTACGCCGAGGTGACGCCCAACGGTTGTGTCCACAGAGACCATTCGCGCCTGTTGGCCGCCTCCCACAAGGGATCTATCTGCATCTGGCGCCCATGGGCCCGCTACCTTCCGGATCGCTTCGAAGGTCTCGTCGTACCGCTCGACAGCGTGGCCTGCCTCGTCGACAGCGCAGTCGGCCCGTTAACTCTTGGCGACGGGCCTACTGGAGGTGTCCCATAGTCCGTACTCTGGCCACAATGCTCCGATCAGCGAGGGGAACTCGACGTGGGTGAGAGCTTGATGCTGGGGGGCCGACTCCGGACGGCACGTAAGACGCGGGGGCTGTCCGTCGCGCAGCTTGCCCAGCGGGTCGCGGTTTCTCCCAGCCAGATAGAGAAGTTGGAATCCGGCGCGCGGAAGGCGACGCCGAGTCTGAGACTGGCTCTGGCGCGGGCGCTGCATTTCGGCCCGGAGGTGCTGACCGGCCAGCCGTACTACGGGGAGCCGGAGGCCGAGGACGGGGTGCACGCTGTCATTCCGGAGCTGCGGCGCATCCTGCTGTGCTTCGACACTCCCGACGAACTGGAAGCCCGTCCGCGTACGCTGCCGGTCCTGGCATCGGAGGTGGACCAGATAGCGGCCCTTCGGCGTGACGCCCGATACGCGCCGATGGGGCCGCTGCTGCCCCCAGTGATTACCGAGCTGACCCATGTGGCACTCGGCGCGAGCGGCGACGAGCAGCAGAAGGCATTCTGGCACCTGGCCCGCGCCTACCGCGCGGTCAACAGCCTCGCCCACAAGATGGGGCACCACGACTTGGGCAACACGGCTCTGGAGCGAGTGCGGTGGGCCGCCGACCGTACCGGCGATCCACTCATGCAGGTCACGGCCGGCTTCCTGGTGGCCGGGTCGATGCTCCGCCAGGGCGCGACCGAGTCGGCTCGTCGCAAGCTCACAGGGCTGCGCGGGGAGCTGGAGCGACTCCAGCCGGAGCGGTCATACACCGACGACGCGCTGGCAGTGGACGGGGCGCTGCTGTTGAAGCTCGCGGTGGTGGATTCGCGGGAGAACAACCCCGATGGGGCCGAGGAGCTGCTGCAGGAAGCCCAGCAGGTCGCGGGTATGGCGGGCAACCGAGACAGCCTCGCCTACGAGATGAGCTTCGGGCCGACGAACATCAAGATTCACACGGTGCACGCACTGATCGACACCGGGGACAACGAGCAGGCCCTGGCCCGGCTCGCCGAATGGGGCGAGGGCGGCGCCGATTGGATGCCGCCGGTCTCGACGGTCGGCGAGCGATCCAGCCACCACCACATCGACGTCGCCTCGGCGCGTCTGGCGGAAGGCGACCGCAGTGGCGCGTTCGCCGAGCTGAAGCGGGCGAGGAAGATCGCCCCGAACCACACACGATTCCACCCATCCGTGCGCGAAACACTCGGCTCGCTGGTGCGCATGGACGTGCACCCCTCCGCGGAGCTGTCCGCGTTCGGCGCCTGGGCGGGCGTCGCATAGCACAACTCACCAACAGACAAGTGGAGTTGGCGTGATTCGGGTGCGGACAGTTTGTCCGCGCGCAGACACCTTGAGCGTGGAATGGTCCCCTCACACCCAGTTGTGAGGGGGCTTTTCCTATGTCGGACGCGATCCCGACCGCACGACTGCCGAGATGGATGCCCATCGGCAGTGAGCCGGAGCTGTGTCCTGCCGGTACATGGTGGGACGCGATCCGGGCGCCCGAACAGGTAGGGCGCCGGGCCGTGGCTCTCATGGAAGAGCAGGGACTGCGCACCGGGCCGGTCATCCTCGACGAGGGCGGCCGTGAGCCGCGGATGTACTTCCTGACACCGGTCGGCACTGCGGCACAGTGGGAGGAGCCCGGCACCGTCGCGCTGGGGGAAACCTGCCACGTCGTGGTCCCGCAGGCAGATCGCACCGTCAGCCCCGGACTGCACTGGCACCGGCTACCCGCAGGGCCCCACGCTCTGATCCTGCCTGACGGGCTGCACCGTGCCTTGATCAAGGCACGCAGAGAGCACGAAGGCGCCCTTTAGAACTTGCTCTGCAGCCCACACCCCTCCTTGACCTCGTGGCCAGCGCCGCACCGTTGCCGCTGAGCGGCTAAGCGCCATCCCCATACCCCCCGAGTAGGACGGTACGCCGGACTCCGGCGAATGCACGGGGTTGCTCCAGCACATCCAGCGCAGAGAGAGGAATCCGGCATGCCTGAGTCCAGGCGAGCGAAGCGCGACCACTCAATCCACGCAGACGGCGTGGACTCCAAGTCCACGATGGGCGTATGGATGGGCGAGCGCACCTCCTTCCCGGTGAAGCAGAGCCATATCAGCAAGACGCTCAAGGAACAGACTCCCTGCGGCGAGCTGAAGAACTCGATTGTGGCCATCGGGGTCGACCTGGCTGGCAACACGGTCGCCGCACCGAACCAATGCTCACCCGTCGCTAAGAGGAACGGCCGGATTGGCGGCGTAGAGGGGTCGGCCATGCCCAAGGAGAGCGATGTTGGACCAAGTACGGCTGCTGAGCGGCACCGTCGTTGCTCTCAGTGTGACTGTCGGCTCAGCCGTTACAACAGTGAGTCGCGGTGCAGTGGGTGCATCCGGACCCCGGCGGAGTTAGTCGGGGCATTACCTTGCGTGCAACCGGAGGTGTGGGCGAATGGGGAAGTCCAGGCCGCACTCATCACGAGAGACTTCGGGAGACTCTGCACCCTGGTGCGGACCCTCGGGCGCCTGCGGCAGGATGACATGGTCACGCTGACCGGACTGAGTCAGCCGTTCCTGTCGATGCTGGAGAAGGGCGCTCGGCGCCTCACCAACATCGACAAGATCGTCACGCTCCTCGACGGCTTGGGGGTCCCGGGCGAGCTCACAGGACCGATGCTGCACTGCTCGGCTGAGGCCGCGCCGCTACAACCTGTCGAGGATGTGGCGTCTCGCCTCCAGCCCACGTAGAAGCAGGACCCTTGCCCCGAGTTCATGTTCATCACGCACTACCCGGTCTGCATCCGGCCCTTCTACCACATGCGGCCGGTCGACAACCCGAGCGTGACCTTGAGCTTCGACCTGCTGTGGAAGGGGCTGGAGGTCACCACCGGTGCCCAGCGTGAGCACCAGTACGACGTGTTGCTGAAGCGGGACGCCGAGAAGGGCATGAGCGCCGAGCCGCTGCAGGACTACTTGAACGCGTTCCGCCACGGGTGCCCGCCGCACGGCGGGCTGGGCATGGGCCTCGGGCGGGTGCTGATGGTCATGCTCAGCCTGGGCTCGATCCGCGAAGCCACGTTCCTCTTCCGCGGCCCGAACCGGCTCACTCCGTAAGCAGCCAGGGGCTGCGGCCCACGACACGGGCGAGTGCCTCGTGTCGTGGACCGCAGTCTCAGTAGCGGACGTTGCGCAAGTCATGCGTCCACGAACTCGTCGGCCTTTGTGGCTTGGTCCCACCGCATCGCCCGAGATCGGCATGGGCTCCGTTGCTCCGGTGCTACGGTCGCCCGCATGACGCTCTCGGCACCCTCGGCGCGCGCCGTTGACTTGCGGGTTGAACCGGTCGACAACGTTCTCGATCACGTAGAGCGATCCCTTCAAGTCGAGTTGGATCGGGACACGGTGGTACGCAAACGCCGCTCGGTCGGGGCGCGGACGGACCGGCGGACGTGGATCCGTATTGAGAGGCGCGGGCTCGACAAGATCGGCGTGCAGGGCTGGAACGGCACCGAGTGCGCCGCGCGTCTGGAAGGCATTGCGCAGCCCGTCTGGCGGGGGTGTGTGGTCTGGCGGGACGCGGACGAACCCGTGATGTGGCGGGCTGATGAGACCGAGCTCTTGCCGAGCGCGCCCGTCGGCAACGCGATCCTCAGCAAGGACCCGGAGCTGCAGGACGCGTGGTGGCAGGCGTTCAACGCCTCCCTGGACGCGCTTGCCGCCCAGGACACGAGGCGCGTCGCCACACCCGACACCACCACCATCACGCAGGCTCTCGTCACCGAAGCGGTCCGCAGCGTCTCCCCCACCGACGGCTTCGACACGACCGTCGAGCGGTGGGTGCCTGCCCACGCGGACCTGAACTGGGCCAACATGACCGCGCCTACGTTCTCCCTCTTCGACTGGGAGGACTGGGGCAACGCGCCACGCGGCCTGGATTCCGCCTCGCTGTGGGGCAGCTCCCTTGCCGTCCCCGCCCTGGCCGATCGCGTACGGCACGAACGGCGCCACGACTTCGAGAGCCGGGACGGCAAGCTGATGACGCTCTTCGCGTGCTCGAAGATCCTCGGACCGGACGCGCACCCGCAGGATCCTCGGCTGGAGCCCGCGCGCCGCATGGCAGAGCAGGTCATCGCGGAGCTTCAAGCGGGCTGACCACGCGATCGGGCCCGGATGAGGTCTCGGTACTCGCGGACGGCCTGCTCGTCCACCTGGCCGGCCAGGGCGCCCATCAGTTGGCCCAGGTGGGCGGGCTCGTCCGTGCCCACGGCCATGGTGTTGACCTGCGGAAGGCAGTACGCCGCTCGGAAGGCGGCCTGCACGCGGGAGAGCCGGTCGCCGTCCTCGAGGAAGACACCAGGGTTGATCCTGTCCCACACCGGGGCGCGGGTACTGCCCCCGAAGGGGCTCATCCCCCAGACCCTGTCGCTGCCGAGGCCCCAGGCCGCGGCGACCGCATCCGCAGCATCGAGAGTCCTGGTCCCGACCAGCAGGCCGGCGCGCACCATGAGGACCGACGGCTGCGGCAGGGCCACGCCGACCAGGTCCACCAGGGGTGCGGGATCCCAGGACGCGACGCCCCACGCGCCGCACAACCCCTTCGCCGCTGCGATGTCGAGCGCAGCGCACGCCTGAGCCAGGACGTATCCGTTATGGGACGCGGCTCCTTCGAGGGAGTGTTCCGGGTTGTGCAGGAAGACCAGGTCCGGCTCCCGGCCAAGGTCCTTGACCGCCTGCTCCATGGCTCCCTGCAGCCGCGCCGGGTCGAGGGAGTGCTCCGCTCTGTCCGGCCCTGGGAGATAGCCCACCTTGGTGGAGATCGTGAACTGTGTCAGCAGATCGCCGGCCGCCCGCGCCAGAACCTCGTGCGAGCGAAAGCCGAGATAGTTGGAGCTGGTGTCGAGCGCGGTGACGCCGAGGTCCAGCGCGCCGGTCAGGAGACGGCGTTCGTGACGAGACCGGTGTAACCCGAGGACAACTCGGGGGTCAGCGTCGCGCATATCTCCTCCTTCACCAAGATCTCGGCGACCTCCACCACCTCGGCACCCACGACGGCGGCCGCCCGGTCGAGCGGGACTGGCCTGCCGCTCAGCAGCAGACGCAGCGCGGGCAGGGCCTTGGCCGCGAGGGTGAGCTTCTTGCCCGAGACCAAGACGTCGACGGTGTCGCCGTGCTCCTGGGTCTGGGGGCGGAAGCGGGTGGTGCACACCGCGGCCTCCAGCGGCCCGAGGATGTCCAGGTAGGGCACATGGCGGGGCAGTGTCGTCTGCTGCTCGTAGGCCGCCAGGAAGTCAGCGGGCGCACGTTCGCCGATCAGTTGGACAGCGGCCTCGGCCAGGGCTTGGCTGCTGGCTCCGGGGCCGCGGTCCAGGTCCTGCCGGAAGACCTCCCGCTCTCGGCACCAGTCGGCCAGCCATCCCATCCAGCTCGCCCCCGTGCGCTGGGTGATCCCGAACGTCACGTGCAGGCTCTTCCCCGAGCCGCTGCCGGTGCGGGTGGCCTGGTGCCAGTGACCCCGAGGGATGTGCATGATGTCGCCGGTCCGCATGACGCCGGACCAGACGATCTCCTCGCTCGGGGTGATGTTGGGGTCGGCGTCCCGGTAGAGGGGGACCGCGCGGGAGGTCCCGCGTACCTCCCACTCCTTCTCGCCCGCGAGCTGGACGATCACCACATCGTGGTCATCCCAGTGCAGCGGGAAGCCGGCGGCGTCGTTCGTCGTCAGGTAGGCGTTGACCTGTACCCGCTCGTGGGACCACCACTGGAGTGCCCGGCAGGCGACCTCCATCGTCGGGTCGAAGACGTTGAGCTGGTCGAGGATGAGCGTGGCGCCTTCCTCCAACAGGCTGCCCAGGCTTCGCATGTTGACCGTGGGGATGCTCTGGCCGCGAGGGCTGACGACGTCGGTGTAGTAGATGGCCGGGTGGACCTCCTCGCCCTTCTGGAAGCACCGGAACTGCGGGCGATTCAGGCTCCTGCGCATCGCGGTGTCGAGCAGGCGGTTCGGGGTGAGGATGCGGGCGGCGAGGGCGGGGTCGCCCATGTTTCCCCGCGCGAATCCCTTGCCGAGTTCGCCGGGACCATTCCACCCGAGCGCCCCCTCGATGGCATTGATCAACTGGTGTTCCATTACTGCCTCCTCATGAGTTCGACCATGTGGTGCAGGCGCGACAGGGGCGAGCACAAGACACCGCACTCGCCCCTGCCGCCTGGTGCTATGCGACGTCGGTCAAGTTGCCGTCACCGCCGGGCCACGGGGCGTCTCCAGAGCTCCCCTGGTTGTCGGACCGGAGGCTGTCGTACCGGTCGTGGACGGCGGTCAGCTCTTCCACCGCCACCAGAAGGCCGCTCCGGGTAGGAGGCGGTGCTGTGGTCTCTGCCACCTCGTGCTCCTTCCTGTTCGGTTCCCTCGCCAGGGCTCCGACGAGAGTTCAAGAGCCGCCCCCACGTCCGTGGGAGATATGGATGCCGTGGGGGCGGCGGTCTGAGGGCAGCCAGTAGCTGAGCGGGGCGCGGCGCTCGCAGGCGGGCGCCCGCAGCTCTGCTTCAAGCTGGGTAGGTCGGGCGTACGGGTACGGCGTCGATCAGGCAGCCGCTGCCCGCTGTTCCCTTGATGCGAGTCCGCAGCCGCCAGCAGTCCGCGCTCGGTGCCACTGCAGGGTCGCTTCGAGTCCTTGCCGCGCAGTCAACGGCGCTATGTCCGGGAACAGTTCTCGGAGGCGTCCGCTGTCCGCACTTGAGTGGGAGACATCGCCAGGTCGCGGGGCGGTGTGAGCCACAGAAGCAGTAGCGCCACTTACGGCCTCGATCTCGCCGATCAGCTCCTTGAGTGAGATGTCAGCGCCGAAGGCGAGGTTGACCGGGGACGGATTGGAGATCTTGCGGATGGCCGCGTCCACGAGGACTTCGCAGACAGTGCCGACGAAGGTGAAGTCGCGAGTCTGTGTTCCGTCGCCGTGCACGATGACTGGTTGGCCCGTGAGAATCGCGTGGACCCACTTCGGGATGACCGCAGCATATGGATGGTCAGCACGTTGTCCGGGGCCATACACGTTGAAGAAGCGGAGAGGCAGGACGGGCAAGTCGTAGCTGTAGTGGTATGCGCTCAGGTACGCCTCCGTCGCGAGCTTCGTCACCGCATATGGGCTCATCGGGATGGTCGGCAGCTTCTCGTGCTTGGGCAAATGTGGGGTGGCGCCGTACACCGAGGATGAGGAGGCGGCGATCACGTGCAGGTTGCCAGCACGGCGTGCGGCTTCGAGGACTTGGAGGGTTCCTGTCGCGTTGGCGTGGTGGCTGGCTAAAGGATTTGTCACGGAGCGCGGTACGGATGGCAAGGCAGCGAGGTGGACGATCGTGTCCGCGTCGTGGAAGACCTGGTCCAGAAGAGCGGCGTCTTGAACATCGCCCTCAACGAAGGAGACGTCGAGGCCGGCGAGGTTCTCCTTAGCGCCAGTTGAGAGGTTGTCGATCACTCGGATCCGGTTGACCTTAGGGTGCTCAGTGAGGGTCCGGGCGAGATTGCTGCCGATGAATCCGGCGCCACCTGTGATCACGATATCCACGGAGGTCTTCCCTTCAGAGTGAGTCGACGTGTGTGCCGACGAGTCGGTGGCGGCAGTCGAGGATGTACGTGGCGTGCTCTGTGATCGCGTGATAGTCGAAGGTGTCGTGGTCGGCGAGCAGAACGACGGCGTCCGCTGCCGCAAGTCGTTCCGGGGTCACGTCGACTCGCTCAACGGTTGTGAGATGGGCGGCGCGAGGGTGCGCGTCATCGATGACATGCGGGTCGGCCGCCTGGGCCTCGGCGCCCATGCTGGTGAGGAGTTCAGCGATCCGTGCTGCCGGGGTTTCGCGGGCGTCGCCGGTGTTGGCCTTGTAGGCCAGGCCAAGAAGCAGGATTCGGGATCCGTTGAGGGACTTCTTGCGAGCATTGAGACCGTCGACGAGGCGGCGAACCACGTAGTCAGGCATGTGGTTGTTGATGTCGTTCGCCAGCTCGACGAAGCGGAAGCTGCGCCCGAGAGTGCGCTGAACGCGCCAGGACAGATACGACGGGTCGATGGGCAGGCAGTGGCCTCCCACGCCTGGGCCCGGGGTGAAGCGCATGAACCCGAACGGCTTGGTGGACGCGGCGTCGATGGCAGACCAGATGTCGATGTCGAGTTCGTGGGCAAAGATCGCTAGCTCGTTGGCGAGCGCGATGTTCACGTGCCGGAAGGTGTTCTCCAGGAGCTTCGTCAGCTCGGCCTCCTTGCAACTCGAGACCGGCACGACGGTCTCGACGACAGATGCGTAGAAGCGGTGGATGGCCTCGGCAGACCGGGCGTCGATACCGGAGATGATCTTTGGTGTGTTCTCCAGCCTCCAGTTCGGATTGCCGGGGTCGATGCGCTCAGGGCTGTAGCCGAGGTGGAAGTCGATCCCGGCAGTCAGGCCGGAGGCGTCTTCGAGGAGCGGGCCAAAGAGCTCCTCGGTCGTCCCCGGGTAGGTGGTGGACTCCAGGATCACCGTCGCTCCCCGTCCAAGATGGCGGCCGAGCATCCGGGCTGCGTCCTCCACATGCGACAGGTCTGGCACACCATCGCGTAGCGGCGTCGGAACGGTGACGATCGCAATGTCGAAGTCTGCACAGTCAGAGGTGTCGATGCTCGGGCGGTAGACGCCCGCGGCGAGGAGCGGGGCTAACCGTGCGTCCGAAATATCCTCCACGTACGACTCTCCGAGCACAAGGCGCTTCACCCGCTGGACGTCAACGTCGAGGCCGACCACCTGGTGCCCAACTTCAGCGGCTCTGATCGCAAGCGGGAGCCCTACGTATCCCTGCCCCACGACGACCACACGGAGCCGTGAGGATTTTGAATTCTCGATCATGCTGTTCACCTCGCGGGAATGGTTATGAAGGAGGCGCATGTGAGCCTGCGGCGGTGCAGCGGCCTTAAGATGGGGACTGCCTCGGCCGTACGAGACTCGCTTGGCCGCCTGTCTTGGACGGCCGAGTGCCTTTCCAGCTCTGCCCTGGGATCACTGAAAACCCGCGGGAAGGGCTTTCCCCCGGTTCGATACGATGACGGTGCTCGCAGCCTCGATCTGTCACCGTGCGTGACGAGATCATGCGACTTGAGTGGTTGCGTGGGCTGCGGCCTCCCGACTTGGGCTCGCCGTGGCACTGTCACCGGCGCCGTACGTACGAAATGGAGCATCCAAGGATGGCTCGACACCTGGTCACCAGCGCGCTTCCCTACATCAACGGGATCAAGCACCTGGGCAACATGGTCGGGTCGATGCTTCCGGCGGATGTGTACTCCCGGTACCTCCGCCAGCGCGGGCACGACGTCCTCTACATCTGCGCGACCGACGAGCACGGCACCCCCGCCGAGCTGGCCGCCAAGGCGCAGGGGGTGCCAGTAGCGGAGTTCTGCGCGCAGGCCCATGACGCGCAGAAGGCCGTGTACGACGGGTTCGAGCTGGCCTTCGACCACTTCGGGCGCAGTTCCTCGCAGCAGAACGTGGAGATCACGCAGCACTTCGCGCGGAAGCTGAACGAGAACGGCTTCATCGAGGAGCGGGCCATCCGGCAGGTGTACTCGCCCGCCGACGGCCGTTTCCTGCCCGACCGGTACGTGGAGGGCACCTGCCCGCACTGCGGCTACGACAAGGCCCGCGGTGACCAGTGCGAGAACTGCACCCGCGTCCTGGACCCGACCGACCTCATCAACCCTCGCTCGGCCATCAGCGGCAGCACCGAGCTCGAGGTGCGCGAGACCAAGCACCTGTTCCTGCTGCAGTCGAAGCTGCAGGGCGAGGTCGAGGCGTGGATCGACGCGGTCGGTGACGAGTGGCCGCAGCTGTCCTCTTCCATCGCGCGCAAGTGGCTGACCGAGGGGCTGCACGACCGCGCGATCACCCGCGACCTGGACTGGGGTGTGCCCGTGCCGGCCGACACCTGGCCGGAGCTGGCTGCCGAGGGCAAGGTCTTTTACGTTTGGTTCGATGCCCCGATCGAGTACATCGGTGCGACGAAGGAGTGGGCCGACGCTGCTCCGGACGGCGAAGTACGCGACTGGAAGTCGTGGTGGTACGAAGCCGACGACGTCCGTTACACCGAATTCATGGGCAAGGACAACGTCCCCTTCCACACCGTGATGTTCCCGGCCACTGAGCTGGGCGTGCGCGAGCCGTGGAAGATGGTCGACTACGTCAAGTCCTTCAACTGGCTGAACTACTACGGCGGCAAGTTCTCCACCTCGCAACGCCGGGGCGTCTTCACGCACGACGCACTGGAGATCCTGCCCGCCGACTTCTGGCGCTACTTCATGATGGCGAACGCCCCAGAGTCGGACGACACCTCGTTCACCTGGGAGCACTTCGCCGCCACGGTCAACAAGGACCTGGCCGATACCCTCGGCAACTTCGTCAACCGCGTTCTGTCCTTCTCCCGCAAGCGGTTCGGCGACGACGTGCCAGCGGGCAAGGAGGCGGGTGAGGTCGAGGCGAAGCTGGGCGAGGAGATCGCCTCCCTGCTCGCTGAGTACGAAGGCCACATGGAGACGCTCCAGTTCCGCAAGGCGGCCGCCTCGCTGCGCGCCCTCTGGTCGGCGGGCAACGCCTACCTGGAGGAGAAAGCCCCCTGGCTGGAGATCAAGACGGACAAGGACGGGGCCGCGCTCACCCTGCGTACGGCCATGAACCTCATCCACCTGTACGCGGTCGTCTCCGAGCCCTTCATCCCCGCCTCCGCCAAGGCCATGCGCGGCGCCTTTGCCTTGGAGAGCGACACCGCGACCTGGGTGACCGCCGATCAGGCCAAGTCCTTGAACACAGTTCCTGCCGGGACCGCGTTCACCGTGCCGCCGGTGCTGTTCGCGAAGATCAGCGAGGAGGACCTGGAGGCGTACCGGGAGCGGTTCGGCGGCGAAGAGTCCGCCTGACCTTTGCCTTCGTGGCCCCGGCCGTGCCGCCCGCGCACTCATCGGGCGGCACAGTTGTCGAGGCGACGAGCCAATTCCCCTGGCGGAACATTCATCAGCCGGATCCGGGACGCATCGTCGCCTACCTCGATCCAGGTGACACCCGCGGAGCCGGGCACGTGATCGAGGTACCGATCGAAGCTCTTACCAGTGAGCCACAGCAGCAGGCAGGCGATCCCACCACCGTGGCCGACCAAGACAGACGTGCCGTGCGGTGCAGAGGAAACATCAGCCCACAGGCTCACGTAGCGGGCCTGGACGTCCTCGGACGACTCGCCGCCCGGTGTGCGGAGCTGGTGGATGGGGATGCCGTGGCGAGCAGCTTCGGTCTGCGCAAGTCCTCTCGGCTGTCCCCCGAGGTGGCCACTATTCTTGGCGGCCAGACGCCCGTCCACGCGCACGTCGGCCGGTGCGAGTGCGGCAGCCAGCAGCGCCGCAGACTCTTGGCAGCGTGACATCGGACTGACGAGCATCTGGTCCACCGTGATCCCACCGGCGCAAAGACTGGCCGCCACTGTGCGGATGTCGTCGCTCCCCCGCTTACTGAGCCTGCCGCCGACAGCCTGGCCCTGGTGGATGCCCTGGAGGTTCTCCCCTGTCTCGCCATGCTTGATCAAGTAGATGTGCTTCGAGGTCATGGCCTCGCGTCCCCTTCCTCCGGTTAGTCCCACTCACGTACGTCGACGCACTCGGATACGGCTATGAACAGCCGGTCGTGATCGGCCTGATTCATGGCGGGGAAGCGATCGAAGTGCCACTCGATGTAGAGGACGGAGATGAGATTGATCGTTCCGTCGGCGAGCAGTTTGGACAGGACGGGGTATTCGGCGCCCTCGATGTCCATCTTCACGACGACGTGATCGCCTGGGGTGATGGTGCGGCGCAGCCAGGCGCTGAAGTCGGTGGCCGGCACGGAGAGGGGGGTGCTGTAGTCGATCTGTTGGTCGTACATCGGCGGGACGCGCTTGCCGGGCATCACGGTGGAGCTCTCGTGATGGCCGAGGAAGAGGTCGATCGTTCCGTCGTGCGTCCAGACCGCACTGTCCGAGACCTCGATGTGGCGAGGAGGAGGTGCCTGTGCGATCTGCTCTTGGATGGACGGGTGAAGTTCCTTGTTGGGCTCGAAGGCGTAGAAGTCGTGGTCCGGGAGTTCGTTGATGAAGCGGTTCAGGACGACTCCGAGGTTGGTTCCGCAGTCGATGAAGACCTTGCGCACGGGGTGCTCCTACGGTCGGTTGAGGGCGTGAGGAGTTCGATCTCCTCCACGGTGTGATCAGTGAGCAGGACGAAGTCGCCTGCGCCTGGGCGGTAGCAGCGTTCCTGGTAGCGGATGGTGATGCGGCGGACTGGCTCTTCACCGCGGTAGGGGGGCAAGTCGCCCCAGTAGTAGAGCTGGCCGCCTGGCGCTTTCAGGTGGCGCAGGGAAGGAGGCAAGGGGCCTTTCGGAGTGCCGGCGTTGAGGCGGGTGAACATCGTGGTCAGGAACGCGATGTGTTCGTGTGCTTGCGCCTGATCCGTCTGTGCTCTGCCGTAGGTCTCCTTGAGCGTGCGCAGTTCGTCAGGGTCGCCGTTGGATTGGGCGAGGCGGTCGCGTAGCTGCTGGTCCCAGACGATGCCGAGGTGGCCGTGAACGATGGGCTCGGTGGTGAGGAAGTAGCCGAGGACGCGACCGAACTCTCGTTCGTACGGGCACATGTAGTTGTTGTAGAGGCCGAACTCGGCGCCGGAGACGGTCTCCACCTGCCAGTGGATGCGTGCCGTGAAAGGCGAGTCCCACCAGCCCAAGTGCCAGGGCTGCCACAGGAGATCGGCGACGCTGAGGAGGGTTACTACGCTGGCGATCAGCACCGCGGTCCAGCCGAACGCTGTTTCGTACCCCTGGTTGGGCAGGAGGACGATGGCGATCGCGAGGGCGATGTTGGTGCAGATGTTCTCCCAGAAGAGAATGCCGGAGGCGAAGGCGACGGCCAGATTGAACAGGGCGGTGGCTATCAGGGCCGCGATCAGGAGCCGCCGGTCGAGGAAGGCGACGAGACCGACAAGTTCGATGGCCACCGTGAGGAAGTTGGCTGGTCGATCGATGATGCGTACTCCACGCAGTACACGAGAAACGGTGTCGGCTCGCAGAAACCGCGCCCAGCCCCAGGAGTATGCGGAGGCCACAAGGTAGTGGGTGCGGTTGTGCCAGGCCCACGACCATGGGCGTGGCCCCAGGCGGGCTTTGCTCCAGGTCGGCTTGACGTAGTGAGACAGCGAGACGCAGCCGAGGACCAAAAGCAGCCCGGTGGCGGACATTCGGGGGCCGATCAAGAGCGCGACGAGGAACCAGGCGAGGTACGCCTTGAGCAGCCGTAGCGGCATCATCGCGTGATGCCTCCACCCGCGCAGCTTGCCGCAGTACACAGCCAGCCATGGAAGTAGGGCTGGTGTCCACAAGCACGACGCGGCTGCGAGGAGCAGCAGAAGAAGCTTGTCGTGGCGCTGCGGACCGAGGGGCTGGGTCACGTCGTAGTCGCTGGTGATGCCCTGCCAGGTAAGTAACGCAACTACGAAGACAACAACCCACCGCAGCGGACCCGGCTCGGGCAGCGGGCGAAACGCGAGGAGCACAGCGGGCATGGCGGCATAGATGACAGCACGCAGTGCTCTGGGCCTCTGGGCGAGTGCGCGAACGGCGGGCGAGACGGTGAATCGGTAGCAGACCACGACGGCGAGCACAGTCACTGCTGTGTCTAGGGAACTTTGGAGCGGAGTGATCTCCATGGCCGTCTACCCGACAGGGTGGGTGGTCGCCGGGCGGCTTGTTGCCGGAAGGCTCTCCAGGTAGGTGGCGATCCGCTCGCGGGGATCGGATGTGAGGTGCTGGTCGCGGTGGCGCTCGACGTTGTGGCGAAGCTCGCGGCTGCGGCTCAGGAAGTCGAGCACCGCTTCGCGGTCGATGTGCGGTGCCCCGGTGCCGAGTTCTGCCTCGTGGACGACCTTGGCGCACCAATGCTGATCGTATGTGGGCAGTGGTACCAGGTGGACGGGTTTGCCGAGGACGAAGGCTTCGCTGATGAGGTTGAATCCGGCGTTGGAGAAGACGACTTCGGACCGTGCTAGATCGGTGACGAATGCCTGTCGGTCGAAGGCGCAGATCTCGATCTGCCCGTCGGCGTACTGGCGGAGGTTACCGATCTCGTCCCTGTGCGCGTAGACGCGCAGGGCTCGGTCGGGAACGTGTTCGCGGAAGACCTCGACGAGGGCGCGAACAGACTCTTCGGGGCCGTAGTCGAAGTAGCGCGAGAAGTAGGCCACAGCAAGGGGTTCGGTGGTGACCGGCGCAGAGCGGACCAGATCCGGGACAACGGGAGGGATGAACTCCAGCGTCTGGTTGTCGGCGTCCAAGGGGACGTAAGAGCAGATGAAGAAGCGGTCGGCGCGGGGTGTGAAGTAGCGCAGTCGCTGCTCCTCCGCAGTGCGGGCGTATCGGCCGACCCTCGGCAGGTTGAGGTGACGGTACTTGCTCTGCTGATCGATGGAGATGAGCGGCTTGCCGAAGTGATAGGCCAGGCGCGAAGTGTTGGGCTCGTAGTCCGTGATGAAGACGTCCGGCACACCACCTTCCCTGACGGTGCGGCGCAGGCGTAAGTGACGGGCGATTCCGGCAGGTGCCTGTTTGATGTTCGCCCGCACTGCGTCGACGGCGTGGATACGGTCATCTCGGGCGATGACCGTCGGCAGCCATGCGTCCCATGCGGGGAATCCGAGGTCCTTGAAGTAGTCGACGCGGGCCATGCCGTTGGTGATGATGCGCACCTGATGTCCGCGGTCGCGGAGGTACTGGGCGAGCACGCCCTGTCTGACCGAGTGCCCCATTCCGATGCCGTTGACTCCGATGATCACGTTGAGGGGCTGTGCGAGTCCGGACACGACGATCCCTTCGTCAGGCAAGGTGGGTGATGACGTTGCGGGTGATGGCCGCGACCTGGGGGTCGGTGGCCAGCAGACGAGCCCAGTCAGTGGTGGCTGCGGTGAAGACCGTGCCAGTAGCGGTGTAGAGGCCGAGGGTTGCCGCTCGTGGGCTGGGCATCGGTTCCCGGGCGGCAAAGTTCCACTCCGCGGACAGCGGGGCGATGCCGAGGATCTCGAAGTTCTTCGGGGTGCCGTCCTGGCCTGCTGGGTGGTGGCGACCGAATTCGTCGATCTCGTACGCTGCGCCGTCACACTCGTATCCGATCAGTGCGCCGTCGCTGCCGAGGATGCCGCCGGTCTTCAGACCGGTTCCAGCGAACACCCAGTGCTCGGCGTCGGTGATGGTGAACCCGAGGGGGGTGCGGAGGCCGTCCCAGTGACCACCGCCGTTGCGGTAGCTCACTCCGAGCAGGGTGTTCTCGGGTTCTGTCTCCCACCAGTGGTCCGGGCATCCGTGCGAGCTGTCGGGGTCGGTCCCGGCGGGTGCTTCGGGCGGGAACTTGATGCAGTCAAGCCCCTCTCCATCCGAGGAGACGTTCACCCGCCACCAGCAGGTATTGGCCCCGAAGTTGGCGATGTTGCCTCCTGCATCCCGGAATGCGGTGACGTTCCGGCGGGTCTGGGCGCTCCAGTACTCGTCGTGGCCGGCGGAGACCAGGAGCTGGTACCCGTCGCTGAGGAGCCGTCCTTCGTGGAGGTCGAGGTCCGTGCAGTAGTCGGCGTCGATCCCGTTGTCCTCCATCCAGGAGATGAAGGACGCGTCCCAGTGTGCGAAGGTCTGGCGGGGGGAGGCGGTGTCGTATGGGTCGGGCAGGCCCTTAACGGGGCCTCCCACACCGCCTCCGGGACGGCGTAGCGTCACGCGGGAGGCGCTGTACAGGCTGCCTCCGCCCGCCGTGTTGTAGGCGTGGTAGGTGAAGGTCGGGATCTTGTAGAGGACTCTTCCAGCCGCGGGAGCCGCTGGTGTGACGACCAGCAGCATCCTGGCATCCCGCGAGTCCATGGCCGGTGCGTCGGACGTCAGCTCCGTGCTCAGGACCGCGATGTAGACCCCGGATTTCCAGTCGTGCGGAACGCGGAACTCATATGCGGGCCATTGCCAGTCCGCGTCGAACCGGCCCGGGGCGGCTACTCGTCCCGGCCACTCGACGTGACCCATGCGCCGGGGAGTAGCTCCCCAGCGGTAGAAGTCGACGTGAAACCGGGGGGCTTCCGTGGCGACGTGCAGTCGGACTACGTCGCCGGCGCGCACGCTGGGACGCGCCGGATAGCCGTTGACGCTGATCACTTGTGGTTCCTGGGCCGCGCGATGCCACCGACGTGGTAGCGGTCGAACTGCTCGACGTGGGCCTCCCACCCGAGGTCGTTCAGATGCCGGGTGAGATCGGCCGAGTCGTGCAGCACCTTGACGGCGAGGTGCTGCGTACCGTCAGCGAGGGTGCGGAGCACGGTCGGTACCTGCTCCTCGGGCACCTGCTCTTCGATCTCCGCCTTCGCCCGCGAGTCGTCGAGGAAGACCACGCAGCCACCTGGTTTTAGGGCCCGCCGCAGCATGTCCCAGAAGCTGGACATCGCTGCGGGCGGTACGTGGCTGAGCCAGAAGGCGAAGAAGATTGTGTCGTACTGGCGGTCGGGCTCCCACCGGAAGATGTCCGCCTCGATGAAGCGTGTGGCCGCTCCCCGCATCCGGGTACGGGCGACATCCAACATCTCGGGCGCGGCGTCAAGCGCCGTCAGGCTGTTCGCACGGTTGGAGAGCAACTGGGTCCACTGGCCCGTACCGCATGCCAGTTCCAGAACGTCACCACTGATCGGCCACATGTCGAGGGCATTCTTGAGTTGAGGCATACGCATCCGATCGGCGTACGAGGTGTCGTACTCAGAGGCCCGTGCGCGGTAGTAGGCGATCTGGCGTTGCGACCAGTGGCCGAGCGTGCGCTCGTCCGGTGTGGCGTGCATGATGATCCCTCTCTGTACGCATGGCGGTGCTGCCGCGCTGGTCGGCCAAGCGGCTGGGCAAGTAGTGGAGAACGGTGGACTGATACTCGATGAGCCACCGGTACGTGCGGGAACACACAACGTGCTTCGGGAATCGAGCTCGGCCGAGATGCTGACCTCGGCGTCGCGACGGTTCTCAACCGTGCAGGATGTTGCGCTGAGGCGCACATTGCAGAGGTGATATCACCCGGGTGATGTCGCGGCAGTTGGCGATGCAAGTGGCCGTAGCCATGCGACTAAACGGGAAGAGACACGTCACCGTGTCCGCGCGGTATCGCAGCATTGGTCCGGTGAATCCTGCGGAGCCAGCGGTCTGTCGGCGGGGGTGGAGATGCTCACGGCCGCTGGCGTCACTGCCACGGGATTCCGGAACTACCCGTCAGTGCGAAGAGCACGAACTGGCATCTCCCCAGGCTTTGCACCAGCACGCCCGAGGGCGCGTCTCAGGCATGCACCGAGCCTGGCGATTTATGGGCACCGATCTGTGGACTCCTGGACTACTCCCTGCGATAGCCCCATTCTTCTCTCAGAATGCGTTCCCACGCAGCTTGCTCGTCGTGACGACAGCCCTCGCGTCGACGCTTCGTAGTCCCCAGAGTGATCACAATGGTGATCACGACAACAACCGTGAACGCGATCCACACCCCGAACAGCTCGCTCAGCAGGAGAGCGCCACCGCCAAACATGAGCATCCCGATCGCATACGCTGCGGGCTCGTTTCCAGAGCTCGACCTCATGACCGAGGCCCGTACACACTGCCCTTGTGGTAACTCGCGATGGGTCTGCGATGCGAAGGAACTATCATTGGCTCCTCCTTCGGTCAGGGACGTCCGCCTTGAGGGCAAACATCGCGATTAGATTCGTCACCGTGTCGATGTCCTCAAGTGATTGCACAACAGCGTTGGCGCCAGCGCCTTCGAGGGCGTCGGCAGACGTGGTGCCAGATGCGACGCCGATGACTTTGGCACCTCCTTCACGACCAGTGCGGACGTCCTCAAGGGAGTCCCCGATGATGACCGTGTTGTTGCGCGTGAAGGCTGTGCCGTGCTTGGCCTGCGCACGCTTCTGCGCGATGCCAACGAGGGCAGGTCGATGGACGTCGTCGGAGGCGTATCCGCCGACCTCAGTGTCCAGGTACTTGTCGAGGTTGAAGGCTGCGAGCTTCAGCAGTGCGTTCGGCTTGAGGTTCCCGGTGACGGCCGTCGGCACCCAGCCCTTGTGACGACACACGGCCTGCAGCGCAGTCACCGCTCCAGGCATGAGGACCCCTTGGCTCCGAAGATCACCTGTGTGACCTGCGAGCCGCTCGGGCAGCAGTCCCACCATCCGGGGCAACAGCTCTGGGACCATCTCCTCCGTCACGCCGTTCTCCAGGAGCAGGGACCGGATCGCGAGGGGCATGGTGACGCCGGTGCCACGGGCCGGCAGGTGCTCGGCCGGGCGGCCGACGACTTCGGCAAACGTCTCGCGGTACACCTGGCGGTCGATGTCGCCGACGTAGAGCAGCGTGCGGTCGATGTCCCAGAGGATGAGCGCCTGTGGCTCTTCGGCATCGTTCAATTCCTTGCTCCCGTGAGAGTGACGTCTTGAACGTACGTGGCTTTCCTGACCGCTTAGAGGTAGCTGAGCATTACCTCGACGTGCTCGCTGAGGCGGGTCGGCCGAAGGTCCGTCCGTCACATCGAGAGCCCAGTGCGGGCACGCCGTGGGGTTCGATCCTTACGGAGCAGGTCGTACTGCTATGACGGCACTGCGTGGTGCGCCGGTCGAGTAACTGTGGGGCGCGGGCAGCTCATTTCGCAGCGCCAAAGGTAAGCAGGGGCACGTCATACAGGGCAGGGTTGCGCGGCCGGGTCATGGTCGGCGCGACGACCTCGACCACGAAGAGCTCGCTGAGGAACTGGACCTTGGCGTTCAACAGGTGGCTGGTACGGCCGTCAGCCGATTGTGCCTTGAGTCCGGCGGAAACGTGGATATGCGGGAGGATGCCGCCGGTCTCCGGATCGTGGGCGAGAGTGCCAGCGCCGAATGCCTCGACGTTAGTGACGTACGTCTTGGCCCAGACGGGGGCGTCCGGGTCGTCCAACTTCTCACAGGCTCCCACGATTTCAGCTTCAGCGAAGGCCCCGATGAACGAGGGAACGTAGCCCTGACGAATCCCGTTCTCGCGGCAGAACACGGAGAGCGTGTCGAAGAAGTCCTCGCCGTGGTCGAAGGTAACGCCGAAGGTGCGGCCGATCGTCAGTTCGTGGGCGCGCATGCGGGAATCCTTAGAGTCTGAAGGCGGGCTGTTGAGCGGCAGGTCATGCCGCGAAGGTCGCGAACGCATCGGTGATTGTGCTGTGGTCGGCTTCCTGGGCCAGCAGCGCATGGAGCAGGAGCCTCGCCTGGTACGGGCCGAGGTCGTCGGCTGGGATGAGACCGCGGCCGATAAGGTCCTTCTCTGATCCGGGGAAGCTGTACGTTCCGGTCAGGACAGGGCCGTTGCCGATGCGCGAGGCGAGGACCACGGGAATGCGCGAGGCGAGTTCACCCAGTGCCTCGACGAGCGGCTGCGGGACGTGGCCAACGCCGAAGGCCGCAACGACGAGGCCGTCGCACTGGCCGTCCCACGCGTGCAGCAGGGTGCCGTCGTCGCCGAGGCTGACGGTGTACAGGCCCACGCGCGCGTCGCGGCTCGGCGGCTGTACCACGCGGTGCCGTCGTGGCAGGGGCATTGTCAGGCGTACACGGTCTTCGGCTACGCGGCCGAGGGGGCCCGCGCCAGGTGAGGTGAAGGCTGCGGGGCTGGTGCTGTGCGCCTTGCGGACGTGCCGGGCCGCGTGGATCTCGTCGTTCAGCAGGACCAGAGCGCCGGCTCCGCGCAGCTGGGGCTCGGCTGCGGCGAGAACGGCTGCGTACAGGTTGGCAGCTCCGTCGGGTCCGGCCATGGTGGGGTTGCGCATGGCACCGGTGACGATGACCGGCTGGTCGCGGCCGTGGTGGAGGTCAAGGAAGAACGCGGTCTCCTCAATGGTGTCCGTGCCCTGCGTGATCACGACTCCGTCAATGTCGCCGCCATCGAGATTCTTGTCGATTGCCGCGCTGAGTTCGGTGAGATCGTCGAAGGTGAGCGAGGCGCCGGGGACTCGGCGGAAGTCATGCACACACAGATGGATGCCGCGGTGGTCCAGGCCGGGGACCGCTGCGAGGAGGTCCTGGGCAGACAGGGCTGGTACGACACCCCCGGTCGTCGGGTCGGTGGTCATGGCGATGGTGCCTCCCAGTGAGTAGACCGCCACCGTTGTTGCCACTCCGGCCATCGCCCCAACTTCCCTTCCGTACCTGCCCACTTGCATATCAGTGCATCTCACTAGACAGTGATCGTTCGGTGCAGGTTATCGGCTCTCCACGCGGTGGCCGCCAGCCTCGGGCTGCAATTCAGCAGCCACGTAGGAGCAGGCGATGTCCAGGGCATCGAGGCTGAGGTGGCGACTACGAGGTCTGGCCAGCCCCGTGGCGCCCACGGCTGCGAGTTGCCGGCAGCGGCGGGTCAGCCATGGGCGGTCAAGGCCGAGGTAGTCCGCAGTCGCTGCCAGCCTCTGTCCAGGTGTCGATCCTGCGGTGATCGTGTGTGCCTGGGCATGCCCAGTAAGATCCGTGAACGTCCTAAGCGTGGGTGCTGCGGCGGCCAGAGCCATCTGGGGCGAGGGCTCTGCACGCACCCAAGTAGCGATGGCGACACGGTGTCCGGGGACCAGTACGAATCCGTCCGTCTGCTGGAGGTCTGGCTCGTCGGTGAGCCAGGTCGTGACGCCGTACGACTCCATGAGTGCGAGGGCGAGGAACAGCAGAACACGCTCGTACGCGGGCGAGGCAGCGATCTCGGAACGGGGGACGCAAAAGGCACGCCCGACCCCGCTGTGGGCCCGTCTGGGAGCCATCTCCTGGAGGTAGCGGTGCTTGTGCTGGAAGATCAGCCAGGTCGCGGCCTCTTCCCCGCGCTGTTCGCGGGTCCAGAAGACAGGGTCGTCGGTCAGTGCGTCGCGCTGTTCGAGGATGAACGCGGCACACATCTGGGAGCCGACGAGCATCTGCGATCCGTCGGCGAGGCTGTCTCGGGCAGGCAGCGTGCCGTTGTCTGCTAACGAGGGCTTCGGAGGGGGAGCCAGCAGATCGTGGAGAGCCGTGTCGTCGCCAAGAATGGCGGAATCGAACCCCGCTACAGCCCACAGGATTCCGTAGGTAAGGTCGTCGAGTTCGTAGGCCGCGGGGATCGCGAGGACGTCGCCCGCTTGGTGCCGGTCGCCTTGGCGCGCGTCCATGACGAAGTGCCGTCGTGTCCCGTCGACGGTGTGGGAAGTAGCGAGCAGCGCCCGGAGCGGCATCCGGCTCCACACCTCGGTGTCCGTGTTCGGCTCGAGGCACAGTGTGTGGCCACGGAATGAGGCGGCCGATCTGGTGAGCGCGGGCAGCAACGTGGGAGCGAGGTTGCGGCCGCCGGGCAGGAGCAGGTGTCCTGGTCCCTCTGTGAGCGTCTCACCGGTGTCCGTTCTTACAGGTGGCTGAGCCCGGCGAGGAAGCGGCAGAGGTGAGATCTCGGGAGGTACCCCGAGGCCGGAGAGGAACTCGGCGATTTTGTCGATATTGGTGAGGCGTCGGCGCCCTGCTTCGAGCATAGAGAGGAACGCCTGGCTGAGTCCGGTTAGTTGAGCAACATCGTCTTGGCGCAGGGATCCATGCTGCCGGATTAGCCGTGCCACTTGGCTGAAATCCCATGCTGCCAAGGCTTGTTGAACATCAGCATTTCGCCACACGCGTTCCGGAACAGAGGGAGTGGCTGGGGACATGTCGCGTAAGCGGAGGCACGCCGAGCATCTTGTTCCGGAGTTGTACTGGCTTAGCCGACAGCCGCAACGTTCACAGCGTCGCGGCGACTGCGTAAGCACTTCTGCCTCCCGGGTTGAACACGGACCTGATAGCCCAACTGCCCCTGGTAGAACCGAAATCACTCCAGTGATATCACCCGGGCAATGTGCACACTGCGCGTTTTCCCACCACTCTGAGGTCTCCCGCAGTGCACGGTAGCGACGAACTATCTGGGATCGGATCTTTCAGGCGTTTCATGCTGCTCGCGCTGCTGGTTTAGCTGTCCCTGATCTCGGCCACCGGAGTCCAAGGTGTTCTCGGCCTTACGCGTACGCATGGATCAACCCTTGCCGCAGGCAGCCCTGTGGCGCCCGCCAGTGCAGCACCGGTCATACCGGGGCAAGCGCCGCTGCCCGGAGATCCGTCGTGGTTGTTAGCTTCTCCGCCGTCGTACTTCTGGGCGTGATCGTCTTCCTCCTCGTGAAGAAGTCGGGTCTGAAGGCCGCGCATGGCGTCGTGTGCATCTTGTTCGGCTTCTTTCTCGCCGGCAGCTCTGCTGCGCCGAACATCAGGGAGGGCGTGCAGGGCGCGGCCGACCTGATCGCAAAGATCAACTTCTAGGCCAGCCGTCGGGGGGCGGTGAAGTTCCGACTCCCCTTCCTTCACCCGCACCCCGGCGGCCTTTCGACTACTGGACGTGACCCGAGGACTTCCGATGATGCCGATGCCAGATACGCCTATGCGCTGGACGATGCGCCTGGCCACCACTGTGGCGCCGTTGGCGTGCCGAAGCTTCTCATCCATCGCGGCGGACGGCGCGAACGGACTGCAGGTACGAGGGGAGGCTCCTCTCACCGAGAGCCAGCAAGTCGCCGCTTCCGAGGAATGCCCGAGACGGGGCAGCCATGGGTAGCCGCAGAATTGCCCTCGACCGGCATCCGGCCCGGGACGACGCTGCCCTCCGCAACGTGATCGAAGATGCCGCGATGGGCCGGTGGGAGGCCGCCCGCGAGCTCCTCGCCACGACGGGCTCCGACTGGGACAGGCGGATCTTCCGTCTGCAGGTTCTCGCCCATACCGGAATGCGCCTAACGTTCGCGGACACATGGGCGCAGGCGGAGCCACGCTCTCCGCACGCCCTGGCCCTGATGGCCAACGTGCTGGCCCTGAGGTCGATGGCCGGTGGCCGGGGCCGTGGGCGCAACGAGGCGATGCAGCAGGCGTGGGATACCTGCGATGCCGCAGCTGACGCCTTACCGCACGATCCCTCTCCGTACGTTGTCATGCTCGCGTTGACGCGCTTCCATTCGCCGCCCCGGGACCGCGAATGGCGCGCCACGCTGGAGCAGGTGTGGAAGCAGGTAGTGGAGTGCGATCCGTGGAATCGAGAGGCGCACCACGAACTTCTCACCTACCTCTTCCCCTCCTGGCACGGCACCGGCGGCGAGGTCTTCCATTGGGCGCAGGAACGGTGTGCCCACACTCCGCGCGGGCTGCCGCTGCACGTGCTTCCGTTGGTTGCCCTTGCTGAATCGCACCGTCTGCGCATGGAGGTGGACGGCGATCGTTACGGCTTGTCGGTTCACCCGTGGACGGACAATCCGTCGACTTGGCAGGCGTGGGAGGACTGGTGGTCTTGCCGGGCGCCCGCACGGCGACACGCTGCCTTCCACGAGGACGCCAACTACCTTGCGCACGCTCTGTCGTTCGCGGGCCGACATCTGGAAGCCGCGGACATCTTCGATGCCATCGGCCCGTACGCCACCGATGTGCCGTGGAGCTACTGCGGTGACGCCCAGAAGCTGTTCCTCCGGCACCGCGGCTGGGCGATGAAGGTCTCCGAGCCCTGACCCACAGACCGAAGAGCCGAGCCCAACCCATCGCAGTGCCCCACGAGTTGACCATCACCACCACTTAGGAGGCATCCCTATGCCCTTAGAGATTCCGAGCACCGCGCAGTCGGAAGAGGAGCGCCTCGCCGAGCTGGGCATCACCCAGACCCTCGACCGCAGCATGAGCGGCAGACAGAACTTCGCGGTCAGCTTCACGATCATCAGCATTCTCAGTGGCTGCTTGACCATGTACGCGTTCGGCATGAACACCGGCGGTCCCGCGCTGATCATGTGGGGTTGGGTGTTCGTCGGCCTGATGACGTTGTTCGTCGGCTTGGCCATGGCGGAGGTCTGCTCCTCCTATCCGACGTCGGCCGGCCTCTACTTCTGGGCTCACAAGCTGGCGCCCCGAAGGTCCGCCGCGGCCTGGGCCTGGTTCACCGGCTGGTTCAACACGCTCGGGCAGGTGGCCGTCACCGCGGGCATCGACTTCGGGGCCGCCAACTTCCTCAACGCCTACCTCAACCTCGAGTTCGGCTATGCCGCCACCCCGGGCCACACCATCACCCTGTTCGGGATCATCCTGCTCCTGCACGGGCTGGTGAATACGTTCAGGGTGCGCATCGTCGGGTTCTTCAACACCGTGTCGGTGTGGTGGCATCTGATCGGCGTCGTGGTGATCGTCGGCGCTCTCCTGGCCATCCCGGACACGCATCAGTCGCCCTCGTTCGTCTTCGGAGAGTTCGTCAACAACACCGGCTGGGGATCGGCCGTCTACGTCGCGCTCATCGGCCTGCTCATGGCTCAGTACACCTTCACCGGCTACGACGCCTCCGCCCACATGACCGAGGAGACGAAGAACGCCTCTGTCGAAGGCCCCAAAGGCATCGTCCGCTCCATCCTTGTCTCTTGGGCCGCGGGCTTCGTCCTCCTCTTCGGGCTGACCACCGCGATCCAGTCCTACAGCGGTGCCCTCGACTCCGCGACCGGGGCACCGCCCGCGCAGATCTTCCTCGACGCGCTGGGCGAAAGTACCGGCAAGATGATGCTCCTCATCGTCATCGGCGCCCAGCTCTTCTGCGGCATGGCCAGCGTGACTGCCAACTCCCGCATGATCTATGCCTTTTCCCGTGATGGAGCCCTGCCCTTCTCCCGGGTGTGGCACAAGCTGCACCCCGGAACTCGCACGCCGACCAACGCGGTCTGGCTCGCCGCTGGTGGCGCCTTCGTCCTCGGCCTGCCCTACCTGTTCAATAGCACCGCGTACGCCGCTGTCACGTCGATCGCGACGATCGGCCTCTACATCGCCTACGTCATCCCGACGCTCCTGCGTCTGCGTCAGGGCGATGACTTCCGGCGTGGCCCGTGGCACCTGGGGCGATGGTCCAAGCCCGTTGGCATCATCGCCGTGCTGTGGGTTGTGGTGATCGCAGTGCTGTTCATGCTGCCCCAGGCGGCCCCGGTGACCATGGAGACGTTCAACTACGCCCCGGTCGCCGTCGGTGTGGTGTTGGTCTTCTCTGGCTCCTGGTGGCTCCTCTCGGCCAGGAAATGGTTCCTGAACTCGGCACACCCGAAGAACAGCACTCCGGCGCTCCCCGCTTCGACGGGAGTACCTCGACAGCCGACGCGCTGACCCCGCTTCTTCAGCGGGCAGCCAGGGCTGCAGCGCAGCGCCGCCGCCCCGGCCGACAATCCCGATCTGCCTTGTTCAAGGAAGCGGCTGTGAACACCTGCTGGCGGCATCCAGCTGCGAGTGGAACCTGACGTCCTCCCCCACTCGGATGACTACAGGCGTCGAGTTGATCCCCCGGAGCTCAAGCGTGAAGAAAAAAAGGGGCACGTCACCGTGAAGATCCTCCCCACCGCGTATTGCAGCCTGCTGGCCGCGATGACCGACACCTGCGCCGTGACCGCCGGGTCTCCTCAGCAGAGCCGGCTTCGAACGGTCGGGGGGTGAACCGTGGAGCAGGCCGCTCGCGGCGACGAGGTTCTCCCCAAGGTGCTGTCCGACCGATACGGCGTCGATCTAGCCGCCGCCGAACCGGTACCGATCGGCACCGAGACCATCAACCGACGTGTCACCTTGGCGGATTCGCGGCGGATCTACGTCCGGCAGTACCGGATCACCGCTGATCTGGAGCACGCCCAGGCCGCGTGGGCCATGTCGGAGTTCTGCCGCACTGCCCGTGTGCCCACCCCGCGGGTGTGGCGCAACCGGGACGGAGAGATCCTCACCTGCGTTGACGGCACGGGCTGGGCGGTGACTGACGAGACGCCCGGCAGGGTGGCCACCGAGCCGCTGACTGTGCCGCGCGCCCAGCACATTGGTCTGCTCCTCGGCCGCATGCACCTGGCCCTGGCCTCATATCCAGCACCGGCACGCACACGTCAGACTCACTGGCGTACAGCACCGCTCGACCGAGTGCTCGCCGAAACGGACGCAGTTCTAGAGCGTGCCGCCGCGCAAGGCGATCCGCGACTCGACCAGCTCCGTGGTGAACTCAAGCAGCGCCGAGTCGACCTGCACAAGCACACGCAGCGCCTCCGCGCCGGGCTGCCGGAGCACCTTGTCACCCAAGCCGGGCACGCCGACTTCACCCGCACCAACCTCCTGGCCCAGGAGGATCTGATCACCGCGGTTCTGGACTTCCAGGCTGAGACCTGTCTGCCCGCATGGGAGTTGGGACGCGCCGCGTTCGACCCGCGCACCGTCGCGAACAGCGCGTCGTGGCCCCAGACCGCCCTGCGCATGATCGAGTCCTACCGTGTGGAGAACCCGCACCTGCCGCTCACCGACATCCGCGCCAGCGCGCGCATCGCCCTGCTGTACATGCTGTTCAGCCTGTACGGCGCCACCGCTGCCGAGTACGGGCTTCCCGCTGATGCAGAGGCCGATCTGCGCAGGCACTGGGCCGAGCGTCAGGTCGCCATCCGTCATCTGCTCGACGAACTCGACGATCTCGAAGCCGCCCTCACGGATCTCGGTCAGGGGAAGTGAGGAGGGGCGTGGCCAGCTCACCAGCGCGTCCCTCACGGCTTGCGCCTCGCAGGCATCACACCCCGGGCTGCCCACCCCACACAGCTCGAACTCTCTCAACCACAAACGACCTTGAGGACTGCTGTGCCCGACTCCCCTTCCTCGACCACTCCCTCATGAGCCCCTACTCCCCTTCCCGCACCCGCCAACCTCCGCCCGTACCCTCAAGCCCCCTCCCAACCCAGGTCTCCGAATGGGTCAAAGCCCGCCTCGGAGCCATCACGCCCTGGTCCCTCCCTGTGGGGCTCAGCGGGGCACAGGCCTGGCGCGTCTCAGCACCCCAGGGACTCATCGACATACGCATCACCCGCAACCACCTGGACTTCCGCAGCGAAGTCCACGCCCACCGGACGGCAATCCACCGCCTCGGCCCCAGTCAGGGGCCACGGCTGACCGCCTTCGAACCGCGGATACGCACCCTGCTGGTCACGCATCCGCGCGGCAGACCCGTCGACGACGAGGCCGCCCTGCACCTGCTCCCCCGCATCCACCAAGAAGCCGGCCGCCTGCTCGCCGTCCTCCACGACAGCGTCGAGCAGGTTCCCGATGCCCGCGCGCAGAGCGCCCGACACCTTGCCCAGTACATCCAACGCATCCTGTACTTCCTTGACCGGATCGGTACATGGCTCAGCGTGGAGGAAGCCGAGAGCGTTCGCCGCAGTGCCGCCCGGCTTCAACAGCGGGGCAATGAGCTACCGGTCGCGTTCTGCCACGGCACATTCGGAATCGGCTCTTGGCGGTGGAACATCCAGAGCCAGACCCTGTCGCTGAGCAACGTGGAGCGCGCTCAAGTCCTCCCTGCTATCTGCGACTTCGCCCGTAGCGCCTCCCTGTGGGCCGCACACAAGCACCTGGCCGAATCCTTCCTCACGGCGTACGGACGCCAACTCGATGACGCCGAGCAGCTTGTCCTCTCCGATGCTGCTCTCCTCGCCTCGGTCGAGGACGTCCACCACGCGCTCGTCTTACGCGATGGCGACGCTCTCTCTGCTGCTGGAGCGGCCCTCCGCGACACGGTTCGTCAGCAGTCATCCATTGACCGCCAAGAGGAGTGGAGCTGAAGCGAAGTAGCAGCGCGTGGGCCCCGGAGTAGACCGAGGATTCGTGGGGCAGCGGGGCTTCTACCAGAACGAACCCCAGCTTGTGAACTATCTCGTTCCTATCACTTCGCAAGGAGGCACCATCGTGTTGACCGTGGTGAGCCAGAACGTCCGGTACGGAGCCGACAAGGACGGTAGATGGGACGGCATCGTCGAGAAGCTCCGCGCCAACAAGCCGCAGATCGCTCTTCTTCAGGAAGTCGACTTCCTCGCCGAGCCCGACGAGGCCAAGGCCGCAGCGGATGCCCTCGGCCTTCATCTGAAGGTCGCGCCCAGCCGCAATCTGCCCACAGCGGTCGCCTGGGACCCGGCGCATCTGGAACTGCTCGGCGTCGAGACCAAGCTCAGCGTCACCGAGATGCACCACGGCTACTGCGCGGCACGGTTCCGTCCGCTGGGCCTGGAGCGCGAGCTGCCGGTGCCACTGGTCGCCGTCAGTACACATCTCACCCCGTACTCAGCGGAGGTCGCCGCTCAGGAAGCACAGCTGCTGTGCGCGAGGGCTCGCCGTTACGGCGGGGTCGCGTTGGTGGGCGGAGATATCAACCACGTGCCGCTTGGTGATGAGGAGATCGACTGGAGGCTCGTTAAGCCTTACAACCGCGCCTCGCGCTGCCACCGCCGGAAGAGTCCCGATGAGCCGTGGATCGGGAATCGGGTCGTCGGCGAGACCTTCCGCGACGGGGAGTTCACCGATGTCGCCGCGCATCTCGCCGACAAACTCGAAGATCCCTCCCTGCGGGAGTGCACCGGCAAGGGTGGTCTTCTGCGTGTCGACCAGTTCCATGTCACAGACTCGCTCGTGCCTGCGATCGAGGACTACTGGCGGGTGGATCCCGGCGAAGACTCCGACCACTACGGAGTCGGAGTCACCCTCGACCTGGACCGCACTGATCACTTCCAGGCCCACGACTGGACATGAAGATCGTGCACGGACTTCCGCCTGCGCATGGTCGGCACGGAGCACGCCTCGACGAAGGCCGTAGCCCCCGGAGCCACCAGTTTCGACGACCGCTCATATCCGACTACGACGGGTTGGCGCAGACGACGCCGACATCGAAGGGACCCATCGGTGAAGAAGTGGACCCCCTCTTTCCAGTCCCAGCCGTGGCAGCACGCAATGCGGGCCAGGCACGTGTACGCCCTTCCGGAGGAGACCGACCATGAACTGTTGGCGATGGCAGCGGCCTGTCGTTCCGCGATGTGCTCGTACCCGATCGATCCACAGCCCGACGACTTGCTGCACATCACGATCGCGATGGACACCTCGATGCCGTCGGACCAGATGAGCCCGCAGGACACCGAAGACTTCGTGTCCGCACTCGAACAGCGCCTGGCCGATACTCCGGCCTTCACAGTCATGTGCGGCCCACCCATCGCCAACGGAGCCGGGGCTCTGCTCGACGCGTTCCCTAACGAGGAGTTCGACGAGCTCCAGGCCCACGTGCACAAGACCCTGCTGGACGCCCGCGGCCCCTCATCTGCGCAGTACGAACCGGGTCGGCCGCATGCGTCGCTCGGCTACTCATTCGACTCCGCCGACAGTGATCCACTTCAAAGCGCGCTCCGGAAGATCACGCCGCGCCATGCCCCATGGACCGTCTCTCGTGTGCACGTTCTCGACGTTGCGTACCACCACGTAGAGGCCGGAAGCAGCCAGATGGCCTGGCGCATGTCTTGGGAACCAGTCGCCGAGATCCCACTGCTCCCCGTACAGAGTAGGGACGTTGCACCCGTTTCCGCAGGGGCCACATGACACGCGGCTGAAAGGCGCAACTGCACCCACCGACATCACACCTGCATTGGCACTGTGCAGCCCAGCAACGAAGGAGACAGAAGATGGAACGCGTCGAAATCATTCCCGGCCTGATCGTCGATGAGGAGATGTACAAGCACGCGGTTCGTGGCCTGGAGCACCATGCGACGGACGAGAAACTCACCTGGGAAGCCTTCACCGACGAGCACAGCTGGCTCCTGATACCAGATCCGGATGGCACCGGTTACAAGGGAGAGCTCGTTGTTCACCGCGGAGAAGACCGCACCATCAAGATCAACCTGTGGATGACGCCGGATCTGAGGACCGGCGCGAGCCCCGCCCCTCATAACCATCCGTGGGCGTTCCGCGCGCATGTGCTCATGGGCGGCTACACCGAGCAGCGGTACCAGGTTCTTGACGGGAAGGTCCATACGGAGACGCGGTCACATACGGCTGGCGGGGAGAACGACGTGCCGCTGGACGTCTTCCACGAGGTCACTCACATTCATGCCCCGGCACGAACTCTGACGCTGATGGTCTGCGGTGAGGGCAGGACGGGGAACTGGGGCTACCTGGACGTGGCCACGGGCGCCTTCGGGGAGAACGCAGCCGATCCGACGTTCAAGGCCCGGCTGCTGGCTCTCAACCCGCGGCTTCGCTGACAGATCCGATGGGGGCAGTATGAGCGCCGCTGATCTTCAGAGCCGGAGGTCGGTGACATCTCCGCTGGCGGGAGGCTGTGTAGGCACGACGGCCCGGGTGATCACACCGAGGGTGGCCCAGTCGCACAGGACTGGCACCCTTGTGGACAGGAGGTCAGCCACCCTGTGGGTCTCCATCGCCTTGAGCAGAGCCGTCTCGCCGGGCGCTCCTTGTCGGGTCTTGAGGCCGTCGAGTTCTTCCTCTGACAGCTCCAGGCAGACGGCGCTGCGCTGTGTGGCGAGCAAGTTCGACTCCTGACGGGAACCCATGCCGCGGAGCTGGTCCTTGTGAATGGTGAGGCCAAGGTCTGAAGTCAGTTTCTGTAGCGCCTGCGTGCGCTTGCCTTCGTCTCGGAGGAAGGCAATGTCCCAGTCTGCGGTCGGCAGTTGCAGTGGGAACAGCGTAGGCGCGGTGGTTTTGGGTTGGGCGTCGAGGCTGTTGGGGCTGCGGAGGAGGACGACTTCGCTGTCGGACCAGACTTGGCGTCGCCGGCAGATGATGAGGCTGAGCGTGTTGGTCCGGCCGACGACCAGCTCGTCGGTGACGTGATGGTCGGGGTGGCGGATGTGAGCATTCAGTGCCCACCACTGGGCGTGCTCGTCGTCGGGGTCGCGGGGAGCCCACTGAGTCGTCGCAGCATCGAGGGTTCGGTCGGCGTCACGCAAGGCGTCCCTCCAGTACAGGTAGCCGGTGTTGCGCGCGACCGGGAGTGGCACTTGGCGCTGGCCGCCCTCACGGTTCATGCCGCGGTCGAGGCGCTTCAATACGGCAGCGGCTGCCTCTGCGGGTGTGTGGACGAGCGGGACCGCGTTCCGGGCTGCCCAGGTACGCGTGGGCTCATGCGGTGTGATCGCCTGAAGGATGAGACGGCCGCATGCATCCTCGACGTCTACGGCTCCTCCCAGCTTCAGTGACGACGGGACGTCAGTGCTCGGGGTGGAGTTGAGAACGATCTCGTCGGCCCACGCATACGCGTCGTTCAGCCATGCAGAGTTCTCATCGGACGTGGGAGTGCCGTCTGCCTGGTGCGGGATGAGGACGACGAGCCGCCCGGTCGCGCTCTTCCATCCGTCCTTGAGTGCAGCAATGGTGTCCTGCTGCCAAGTCCTACCAGGGTCCGCGCCGGCCAGCAGCACGGAGGCACTCCAGGAGAGGGGCATCGGCTGGCCTGCGTAGACGACGGCGAAGAACTGGTCCCAGTCCGGCTGCGGCTCCAGATCCTCGGGAGCAAGGTCCGCAGCGTCGCGGCGATCATCGAAGCTGACCTTGAACGATGCGGGTGGTTCGGCGCACAGGTGCTGGCTGTCGTGGATGGTCCAGGTGACGGAGCTCAGCCGTCCGCTGCGCCCTCGGTGTTCGGTGCCGGTGACGAGGACCTTGGTGCCCAAGAGCGGGGCTCCGCTGGCAGGTAGAAGTAGCCTGTCAAGGACTTGTGTGAGGCCCTGCACACTGTGCTCGAAGACGGTCTTGCCTGACGCGACATGGGCGCGGTCGCCGCCTGATGCGTCGTAGGCCGCTAGCTCGTCCGAGGTCAGGGTGTCATCGAAGGGAACGCCGTGCGGGGCCTGGAGAGCGGCCCATCGCCGCCAGATCCGTCCTTCCAGCGGAGCTCGGCCTGAGAATCCGTGGCGTTCGCTGACGACAGCTCCGAGGTCAGCCACGAGAAGTTCCTCCAGGCCGGGTGTTCCTGTGTATTGGCCGTGGTCATCCACGAGTTCATCAAGTCGGCTTCTGTACAGCTCGGCGATCCCGCCCTCGACGGTGGTCGCGCCCTGGTCGAGCGGTCCGGGCAGCAGGGACGACAGGTCTTGGTGCAGCAGTTGGGTATCGAGCAGCCGATAGCGCACGGCCCAGTGGGAGATGTCGTCGATCGCGGTGCCGTCATCTACCGCGATGAGTGCGTAGATCAATGCAAGTACGTCACGCTGCGCTCCGTCCAGACCGCGGAGTTGACCGGCGCGGGCGCGGGCGGCTTCCCAGTGCGGTACGACGCTGTTCGGCATGTCGGGATCCTAGCCAGCAGGCCGAGTACGCAAGCGCGATGAGGCGGAACGGGCAGAGTGGGTTACTGACAGTCTCGGTATCTTGATCACCTTGCTGGTGAGGGAGTACCTGGGGTGACTCCCCCGCGTGCTGGTGATTCGGAAAGCTCCCCGCAGGGACCCTTGAGCAGCGCCTTCGTGGCGAGCATGTTTTGTCCCCACCTCGGCGAGGTGGGGACAAAACATGGTCCGAGCAGCAGCCAGCTTGCTTTGGATAGGACGTGACTCACGGTACGGCAGCCGAGCTCGGGGCCCAGGGCCGTGTTCTCCGCGCACCTAGGGTCGTCGGCATGAGCACCCTGCCCTCTGACGCCCGTCATGTTCGTATCGCGGCTTCCCCTGGCGAGGCGGCGACCATCGAACTCGACGGGCATGATGTCGCCTCGTCTGTGGAGGCGTACCGGATCACGCAGACTGTCGACGAAGGCCCCGAGGTCACGCTGTACGTGGCGCAGGGCTGGAAGGGCCTTGAATTCGATGGCATGGCCGACGTCGTCGTGGAGCCCGCGGACGTTCGGCATGTAGTGATTGGCTTCCTGGACGCGGTGGACGTACAGAAGCTCGATGAAGCCGTTCTTGCCCGTGCCGATCTGGACGGGAAGCCGGGCGAGCTGACCCGCGGCATGCTCGCGCATCTGAGGGAGTGGGCAGCGAGTGCTTGAGCAGTCGGCGCTTGGCCGATTCGCGGAACGCCATTTGATGCCGGACAGGGTGCAGGTCACCCGGAGCAGCGGCGATGACGAACTGGATCCAACGACCGGCGATCTCATACCGGTTCCGCCTGTGATCGTGTACGAGGACAAGGCGGGCTTGTACGCGCATCAGGAGCGCATCCGGGGCAAGGGCGCTGGGCAGGAGGGTGCGTGGGTCGAGGAGGTGCGGGCGGGCTACCGGATGCTGCTGCCTCTGGATGCGCCGGAGGTGTGGGAGAACGACACCGTGCTGGTGGTCGAGGCGCGCGACGAGCAGGCCGTCGGCCGTACATACCGGGTGACCTCTCAGGGCGAGGTGTCGTCCTTTCCTGTGCTGCGGACCGTGTGGTTGGAGGAGCACAACCGGAAGCCGGTGACGCGGTGAGTGGCGGCACGTTCACGCACCCTGACCAGCTGGCTGCGGCGCTGACTCGTGGCGGGAAGGCTGCGGTGACTGCGGCGGAGACGGTCATGCGGCATAGCGCGAAGGCTCTGGTTGTCGAGGTGCAGCGCAATGCCTCGGGTCGTCCTGGCCCTCGGGTGATCACGGGCCGGTACCGGGCCTCGTGGCAGTCCGACGTACAGCGGGCAGGGCCGGTGATCGTTGCTGAGGTCGGCACGAACGCGCCGCAGGGGCGCCGGTTGGAGTTCGGGTTCGTCGGGGTCGACAGCATGGGTCGGCACTACAACCAGCCTCCGTTCCCGCATCTGGGGCCCGCCGTCGGAACGTTCGGGCCGCTCCTCACACGGGAGTTGGGCGCGGCGATCGCGAGGACCCTGTGAGCGACATGACGACTGATCTTGAGGATGCTCTGGCTGGTGTGCTCGCGGAACACGAGCGGGGCATGCTCGCCCGGGCGGTCGTGGTGGCCGAGGTCTTCGATGAGGACGGGGAGCGCAGCTTGTCCATCCTCACCACGCCCGGGGTGATGGAGTGGGATGCGCTCGGCCTGTGCCGCTACGGGGTGCTCAGCGTCGAAGGTCCTGCGGCCGCCTACTTTGCTGGAGGCGATCTGTGATCGATCGGTCTCGCGTCACCAAGGCCGTACAGGCAATGCTGGCTGCGGCGACGGGGAAACCGTGTGGGCGTGGTCGCCTGCCGCTTGTCGGGGGAAAGCCCGCATCGTTGCCGTACACGGTGCTCTACCCGCAGGGCGGTCCGGTCGGCGGGGCGCCGCTGGCGGACAGGTCGGAGGATGCGCATCTCGTTTACCAGGTGACGATCGTGGCGGCGCGCACGGATCAGGCCGAGTGGCTCGCTGACCGGGTGCGGCAGGCGTTCCTCGGCCGGACGCCGGAGGGCGCGTGGCAGTGCACGATCGAAGTGCCGACGGTGGATGTGTGGGGACGTGAGCTCCTGGTCGACGAAGGCGTTGATGAGGCTGGGCCTGACGGGGGCGTGGTGACTGGGGTGCAGCGGTACGAACTGGCGGTCACGGGTTGATGTGTTGGCCGGGGTGAGGCGGTTTGGCTTCGGCCGGGATCTCCGGAACGGACTTGCCTTGTTGGCGCCACTGGCGTGCGACTTCGAGGTAGACCGGTGTATCTGTCCAGTAGCCGTTCACGACGGACACTGGTTGAAGGTTGTCGCTCGCGCTGCTGCTCTGCGTGGGCATCCCGTTGGTGGCCATGACGAGTTCAACGGAGCTCGCGGCGAAGTGTTGCGTTACCGGCCACCAGCTGCTGCGGGTGGGGTTGGCCGTTGACGGCAGTATCGTGATCTACGTGTGGCTGTTCGAGGTCCTCTTGACCCTCTGAGCTGCCTTGCATCCTCACCGCGGAGGCCCGCGCGGACGCCCAACCACCTTGTGGTGTGGGCCGGTTCCCCGACAGTGCGTCGAGGGACGGGGCCTCCCATGGTGTGTGGCTGCCGTCCCGGAATCGGACAGCAGACCTTGCAGGTAAAGAAGTTTTCCCGGCGCGGAGTGACCCGCGTCCTGTGGCTCCAGAGCGTCTCTGACGCAGGCCATGTTCCCACTCGTGCCGAGCTGACCGCCGGCACTGATCTGACCGACGCTATCGCGGCGATCGACGGCTGGACGCTGTCGAACCAGGCCATCGAAACCCCCGACCTCGGCAGCACCTTCGAGTCGAAGATCCCCGGCACCGACCAGGCCGACGACTCCTCCCTCGGCTTCTACGAGGACAAGGTGTCGGACGAGATCGAGCAACTGCTGAAGAAGGACGACACCGGCTGGGTCGTCTTCCTGCGCAAGGGAGACGTGGCGGGCTCCCGGTCCATGGACGTCTTCCCAGTGCGGATCGGGTCGCGGTCGCCGAACTACTCGACGGACAACGAGGCCGCCAAGTTCACGGTCAACTTCTCGATCACGGAGAAGCCGACGCAGGACGCCGCTGTACCGGCTGCCGTGCCACCGAAGGTCGAGAAGTGATGCCGGTGGCTACGGGAACCACGACTGCTCCTGTCCCGCCGACGCAGGCCGTTGCCCGAGATACGCACTGGGCTCACAAGCTGGCCAGGCTGCGTGCCCGGCAGCTGCCGGAGTACACGCTTGTCATCTGTGACGACCAGGACGCCAAGCAGTACCTCGACGAGTCACTGCGAGACCTTGCTCGCTGTCGCATGGCGGATGCGGAGAACGGCCACGACAACAGCGACGCGACGGCGAAGGCCGAGGCAGAGGTCGAGACCGCGCAGGAGATGTTCGACAGCGTCGCGCTGGATCTGACGTTCAAGGCGCTACCGCGGCCCATCCTGGACGGGCTGATCAAGAGGTTCCCTCCGACCGAGGCACAGGCCGAGGATGGAGATGCCTGGAACCCGGAAACGTTCCCTGCGGCGCTGATCGCCGCTGCGCACATCGAGCGGGACGACAACGGCCACACGGTGGAGGGCATGAGCGAGGAGGATGCGCAGGCTCTCCTCGACTCGTGGCCGGTTGCCGAGTCGAACGCGCTGTTCGCGGCGGCGTGGCAGGCGCAGCAGATCGTCCGAACCAGCACCGTGGAGCTGGGAAAAGGCTGATCGCGGACGTACAGCTCCGGAGTGAGTTGGAGTTGTGCGACCGGTGGGGCATCCCGCATTCGCAGTTCCTCGGCGCCGGTGACGGCCGGTGGACTGAGCTGGATCGGGCGAAGGCCCTCTCGTTCGTGGCGTATCAGCGGACGGTGTGCGATCAGTGCGGGACTCGGGCCGCGGAGTGGGACGAGGAGCAGAATGGTGACCGGTTCGCGTACGTCACCACCACGGTGCGGTGCACTGGCTGTGAGCTGATCGCGTACGAGCAGGACCAAGTGCCGGACGGGCCGGACGGATACGGGGTGCGTATCGGCTTGGTGCCGCGCTGAGCGCCTTGCAGAAATCCAGCTACTGATCCGCGCGGGCGATGGCGAGATCGACAGCGGACTGCGCCGACTTTGCCCGGAGCTCATCGGCTCCTCGGGGTTCGTCCAGCCTCCAGCCAGGTCTTTTTGTCGTTCTTTTACACTGATGGGATGCACAGGAGATCTTCGACGCTCGACGCTACGTTCGGCTGGCTGGTTGGCGGCCTTGCACTTCTACTCGTGAGTTTTGTGCTGCCCTCTGGGTTCGTGCAGGGCGCCGCTGCCGGCGCTGGCGCTGTGATGGCCCTGAGGGCGGCGGTGCGCATGGGGCGCGAACGGGAGTGACCGGGCAGACCGCTGGCCCTTGCACCGGACTCCGAACGACATCGTGGCCAGCAGGATCAGCAACGGACTTCGCCAGGTCCGCATAACCGACCCGGGCCGGGCGGTGAGTGTTTGAGGGTGGGGGCGGGACGGACTGGGGCGTGGGGAGGTAGGGGCACCGGCCGGTGTCGTCGTACACGCTCAGCGTCCAGGCGCGAGCGGACTTCTCCCATCTCCTGTCGGAGATCCGGCAGGCATCGCGCGCCATGCGCGGCCTCGGCCGCGACACCGACTCCCTCAACCGGCAGCTCAACCAGATCGGGTCCGGTGCCCGCCGCTCCTCGTCCGGGCTTCGTGATCTTGGCCGTCACTCGGACGGTGCTCGTGCTGGGCTGCGCCGTCTTGGTACGGACGGGCATGCGGCGACGCGGCAGCTGCGCCACGGGCTGCTCGGCGCCCGGCAAGAAGCCCACCACCTGCGCGGTCTCCTGGTCGGCGGCGGAATCGTCGCCGGACTGGCGGAGATCGCCAAGGAGGGCAACGAGTACCAGCGGGCCATCAACAAGTGGGGCGCGGTCACCAACGCGTCCGGCCTGGAGATGGTGCAGGCCGCGGCGAAGGCCCGCGAGCTCGGCGCCGATCTTCAACTGCCCGGCACCTCGGCGGCGAAGGCCGCCGACGCGATGCTGGAACTCGCCAAGGCAGGCCAGACCTCCACCTCGAGCATCGCCAACGCCCGCGCCGCGATGCAGCTCGCCGCAGCCGACAACCTCTCGGCCGCGGATGCCGCCCGGTATCTGGGCGACGTCATGGACCAGTTCGGGCTGAGCTCGAACAACGCCGGGCGCGCGGCCGACGTGCTGGCGGCATCCGCGAACGCCGCCTCGGGCGGGCTGCAGGACATCTACTACGCGATGTCCTACACCGGGCCGGTCGCCGCCCAGTTGGGCATTTCGATCGAGGACACGTCGGCGGCGGTGGCGATGCTGGCCCGCTCCGGCATCCTCGGCTCCAAAGCAGGAACATCCCTGCGCGGGATGCTCACCAACCTGTCCCGCCCGACCGCGCGGATGAAGCGCGGCCTGGCCGAGCTCGGCGTCGAGGCATGGGACGCGCAAGGCAACTTCAAGGGCCTGCGCACGGTGATCGAGGGCTTCGAGAAGGCCCAGCACCGCATGTCCCAGAAGGACTTCCTCGGCTCCCTCGCCGATGTGGTCGGCAAGCCTGCGCTGGCGGGTGCGTCGGCACTGGCGCATCAGGGCGTCGAGTCCTTCGACCAGATGCACACCGCGATCGCACGGACCGGCGCAGCCGGTGAGATCGCCGCATCGCAGACCAAGGGGCTGGCCGGTGCAGTCACCCAGCTGAAGACGCAGGCGAAGAACACCGGGCAGGTGCTGTACACGGCGGCGGCACCGGGCCTGGAGAAGGTCACGCGGCTGATGTCCGCGGGAATGGCCGCCGCAACCCCTCCGCTCGCGGGCGCGCTGGACTACCTGCACGACCTGTACACGCTGGCCAAGCCGTCGGCGTCGAAGGCCGTCTCGGCCGGGGTGAACGAGATCGGTGACGCGCTGAGCGGTCTGGGCGGACCGGTCAAGGACCTCGCGTTCGACACGGCGGCCGCCGGGCTGAACGTCCTGGCCAACGGGGGCCGCGCGCTGCTGGACATCCTGGACAGTGTGGCCTCGGCCGCCTCCCCCGTGGCCGATGCCATCAGTGATGTCGCCGAGGAAGCCGACGCCGGCGGCACGGCGCTCGACATCATCGTCACCGCCCTCAACCTGATCTCCGCCGGTGCCGGAGCCGCCTCGGGGGCTCTGGTGCCGATCGGGCATGTCGTGGCGGGTCTGGTGCGCGCCTTCGGGGCGCTGCCGGGCCCGGTCCAGACCGCGATCGTGGCGATGCTGCTGGCCCGCCGGGTTGCGCCGGTGATGTCGCGGCTGGGCCAGACCGTGTCCGGGCCGGTCACCACCGCCTACCGGTCGCTCGGTGATCAGATGCGGGTGCAGGAGCGGCTCGCGGCCGCGCAGGGGCAGTCGATTGGCCGGATCGGTCAGGCCCTGGCCGTCGTGCAGACGCGCATCCCGGTCGTGGGTCAGATGACGTCCGCGTTCCGCAGCGCCTCGGGTCCCATCACGGGGGTGGCGCGTGCGATCGGCGCCGGAGTCGGTGGCGCGGCCAAGGGGCTGATGGGCGCGCTCGGCGGGCCGTGGGGTGTGGCGCTCGCCGGTGCGGGTGTGGCGCTGTCGCTGCTGGCCTCCCATCAGCAGAAGGCAGCCCAGGCGGCGGCCGAGCACCAGTCGCGGATCAGCAGTCTCACCCAGGCGTTGCAGGAGTCGAACGGCGCCATCAACAGCAACGTGCGCGCGGTGGCCGCGCAGCAGGTGATGGACACCAAGGTCTTCGACGGCAAAGAGCGCCTGGTCGACGTCATGTCGAAGGCCGGGGTGTCCGCGCGGGAGCTCACGGACGCCTACATGAGTCAGGACGGCGGCCTCAACTCCCTACAGAAGCGGCTGAACGCCACCGCCGAGGCGAACACCAAGATGCACGTCTCCATGGGCGGGGCCTACAAGGCGTACGAGGACAAGGGTCTGGCGGCGGCTCGTGCGGCGGATGCCCTGGGGTCGGTCAAGGGTGAGATGTCGCAGGCGGTGAAGGACGCCAAGGATCTCGCGGACGCGACCGGCTCCACGGGGCGTTCGGCGGCCGATGCGGTCGGCCCGTTCGGGAAGTTCTCCGATGCGATGCGCCGCCTGTCCGACACGACCGCGGATGCCGACTCGCGGGCGCGGGCCCTGCACGATGCGCTGGACATCTTGGCGGGCGGTTCGGTGAACCTGTCCGCGGCCGAGGCCCGACTGAACCGCTCGGTCTCCGATTCCGCCGAGGCGCTGAAGGGCGGCGTGGATCACGCGCAGGGCTACGGCAAGTCGCTGCTGAACATGGACGGTTCACTCTCCACCGTCACCCGCAACGGACAGAAGCTCTACGACCTGCTGCAAGGGCTGTCCACGAACTCTGCTGATGCCGCTCTGGCCGCCTACCAGTACGCGGAGGCGAACGGGAAGTCCGTGCCGGAGGCGTTGAAGGCGGCGCAGGCACAGATGACCACGGCCCGGGACTCGGCGATCTCCACTGCCAAGGGCTTTGGTCTGTCCGCTGAGCAGGCGGCCAGGCTCGCTGACAATGCGGGGTTGGTGCCGGAGCAGGTGTCGATCCTCCTTCAGACGGCCGGCATGGACGAGGCGATGGCCGAACTGATCGCCGTACAACAGGCGTTGAAGGCCGACCCTGACAAGAAGACGATCACGATCGCCACGCTGTCCAACGACGCTCGCGCGGACTTGGAGGACCTCGGCTTCAAGATCCGGGACTTGAAGGACCGTCGAGTCGAGGTCACCGCGCCCACCGAGATGGCGCGCACGGATCTGGACGCGCTGATCGCGAAGATCGCGCAGACTCCGGGCGGCAAACACGTCAACGTCAGTTCCTCGACCGCGGGCACGATCAGCAGCCTGGAGGAGGTCAAGCAGAAGATCGTCGGCCTTCCGCCCGGTCGGATGATTCCCATCAGCGCGCCGACGGCGGAGGCCCGCCGACAGTTGGAATCGCTCGGCTTCTCGATCACCGCTATCCCGGCCAGCAAGAACGTCTACATCACCGTGCCCACCAGTACGGCGACGTCCAACGTGGCGACGATCCAGGGCGCCATCAACAGCCTGCACGGCAAGACCATCGGTATCGGCGTCTACCGCACCGAGTACATCAACACCGTTCACCAGCAGGGCGGCAACTACGGGCCCTACAAGGACGGGTACCGGCTGGGCAAGAAGGACGGTGGCATCGTCACCTACGCCGACGGCGGGGTGCGCAACGAGAACCACATCGCGCAGATCGCGCGCGGCGGCACCTGGCGGGTGTGGGCGGAGGACGAGACGCACGGCGAGGCGTACATCCCGTTCGCGTCCAGTAAGCGGGCCCGCTCGAAGCTGATCCTGGATGAAGTGGCGCGGCGGTTCGGCGGTCAGGTTGTCTACAACGCCAACGGCGGGCTGTCCGACTGGTCGTATCAGCCGCTGGGCTCCTCCGGGCTGACGGTCTCCGACGTCATCTCCAAGTCGCAGCGCAAGGGCAAGGGCGGTAAGGAGCACTTCGACCTGCGCCTGTTCGAGAGGAACCTGCGCCGCTCGGTGCGTACCGCGCAGTCCTGGCGTGGTGATCTGGCGACGGTGGCTCGTCGGGCGGGCACGGATGTCGCCAAGGCGTTGGAGGAGATGGGCGAGGACGGTATCGCGCTGACGCGGAAGATGGCGCGCGGCTCCAACAAGTACGTGAAGTCGATGGCCGCTCAGCTCACCAAGCTCGCCGGCACCGCGCGGGCGACGCTCGGCGACTACACCGGCCAGTTGAACAACGCCGTCAAGAACAACAGCGCGTTCCAGAAGAACCTGACGACGCTCGCCTCCCGCGGCTACGGGGCGCTCGCGCAGCGGCTTGCTGAGCAGGGGGATGAGAACGCGGAGGCGCTGGCCGCTCAGGCGGTGAAGGACCGCAAGAAGGCCCAGCAGGCGGACACTGCGGCGAAGAAGGCGGCGAATGCTCTGGATGGTGACCAGCTCGCGGACCTGGTGAAGCTGGTCGGCGCACTGTCGAAGAACAAGGGCATCCATTCCGTGGCGGAGGCGACGGGGCTGGCCGAGGACCGGATCATCGAGATCGGGAACCTCGCAAAGAGTCAGATAAGGAAAACGGGCAAGGCTGACCGGTTCTTGTCCGATCTGGTGAAGGCGAACGCGGGCCGCGCATATGCGAACGGAGGAATCTGGGAGCCGGGCGTCTACTCCTCTCCGCGGGGACTGATCAAGTTCGCGGAGCCGGAGACCGGTTCCGAGTCCTACATTCCGCACGCGGCAGCGAAGCGAGGCCGGGCAACAGCGGTGCTCGCGGAGACGGCTGACCGGTTCGGCTACGGGCTGGCCCCACGCCGCCTGGTTGATGCCCATGCGGGACGCGGGCGGATCACAGTGGTGCACCAGGCTCCAGCGATCGGGCAGCAGACCATTCACGTTTCCCGTGCGGCTGCGAGCGCCGACGACATCGCGGCCACGGTGGCCTACCAGATGCGCCGGGCTCGTCGTGGGGGTGTCCTGCGATGAGCAGTGAACTCACGGATTTCCAGCTGGAGATCGCCGGGGTGCGGCTCGGCCATGGGACGAGCGTGCCCGTCGCCGCGGTCGAGGGCCTGGCCCGGCCCGCGGTGCGCGGTGAAGTGGTCGAGCGGCCGAACGCGGACGGGGCATGGATCGGCCCGGACTGGTACGAGGCACGCACGCTGCGCATCGACTGCGCGGTGAAGACCCCGGGAGACCCGGCTGCGGCCGCTCGCATCGTCGCTGCGCTTGAGGAGGCCGCGGACAGCCCTCGTGTGCGCACGGTGGGCGGGGCGGTGCTGCCGTTGCGGATCAAGTGGCCGGGTGCCCCGGTACGGGTGCTGTTCGGACGGCTGCGGAAGGTCGAGCCGTCGTGGGAGCAGGCCGTATTCGGGTGGGTGCCGCTCGACCTCGAGTTCACCGCTCCGGACACGCGCTATTACGCGGACGTCGAGCAGCGGGCGGAGCTGCGGTTGGGCTGGCTGTCCGGTGGCGGGTTCACCGCCCCGGTGCAGGCCCCGATCCAAGTCAGTGACGGTGATCTGTCGGGGCAGAACCGGCCCGGCTGGGTCACCAACAGCGGCACGGTCGACGCCTACCCGGTGCTCAGGGTGTACGGGCCGTGCGCGAACCCGGTGATCACTCATGTGGAGACGGGACGGCGTATCGATCTCGGCATCACCGTGCCCGCGGGCGAGTACGTGACGGTCGATACCCGGCCCGGGCAGCGCAAGGTGACGCGTAAGGGCGGCGGCACGGTCGCCACGACGTCGCCGCTCGGTTCGTTCCGGCTGCCGCCTGGCCGCTCCGAGATCCGCTGGACCGCTTCTGATCCGACCGCGTCCGCACGGCTGACCGTGGCCTGGCGGGATGCGTTCAAAACCCTCGTGAACCCGAAGGAGAACCTCGCTCGATGACGCTCGCCCAGGCCCCGCTGCTCGTGAACGGCGCCACCCACTCAGCTCAGACATTCCGGCAGATGATCAAGGACCTTTCGCACGGCTCCGAAGGCGTCACGGAGGCAACCGATTTGAAGGTGGCTCCGCTGGCTGTGCCGGGCGGCGGGGTGCAGATCGCAGACGGGTCGGCGGTGATCCGAGGGAAGGCGTCGGCGTGGCAGGGCTCGTACACGGCGTACAACATCGGCACCGCCACCGTGGATATCGCGCCGACGGGTGCCGCGCCGCGTTCGGACATGATCGTGCTGCGGGTGCAGGACCCAGAGTTCGAGGGCGGCCTTGATCCGGCGAAGGACGCGGTCAACTTCTTCGACGTCATCCCCAACGTGTCCTCGACAGCCACGGCGGTACCGAAGGGTGTGACGGGGGTGCCGCTGGCCCGCATCGATCTGCCGGCGAGCACAGGGACGGTGACCGCGGGTCTGATCAAGGATCTTCGGAAGGTGGCGAACCCGCGCCGGGAGCGCACCTTGTACACGGCGTATCCGACGAAGCTGACGAAGGCGTGGAAGGACGACGACAAGTGGCATGACTGGCCGCCCGAGGCCCGATGGAAGATACCGGTGCCGGAGTGGGCGACGAAGATGATCGTCACCATCACGATCGCCGGTCTGCGGATGGACTTCGACTCGCTGTACGGGCGCCTGCAGCTGGTGTTCGGCAACCTGCATGGTCAGGACACCGTGGTCGACGACAACCAGGGCAAGGTGGTGCGGCGGCAGACGACAGTCGTCGCGGACACGATGACACTTCCCGCCTCCTATCGGGGCACCACTCAGGTGCTGTACATGCAGGCGCGGATGTCGAAAGACTGGAAGGGCGATCTGAGCGTCGACGGCGGCACGTCGATCATCGCCGATGTCGAGTTCACCGAAGGCCCGGTGTAACAGGCGGTGGGCTACCGGTATTTGACGCAGCACGCCTTGACTGGTGAGTGGCTGTCACACGATCTGCCGCTCAAGGGCGTGGAGTTCGGCCCGGATCTGAACGGTCCCGGTCATCTGCGTGGGGCGTTGTCGCCTCGGCTGGCGTGGTCGCATCCGGGGCTGACGGACCCGGGGAACACCCTGCTGTACGCGGAGGCGGGCGGGCGGATCCGGTGGGGCGGCATCATCTGGCAGGCCGAGCCCGATGGCGGCACGATGCAGATCGAGGCTGCGGGCTGGTCGTCGTATTTGCAGTACCGGCATGACCTGGACGGTGAGCTCGGCGGGCGCGGCCCGTACGTGAACGCGGACCCGTGCCGGGTGATGCGCGACATCGTGGCCTACGCGCAGTCGGTGCCGGACGGCAGCCTCGGCATCACCGTGGACACGACGGCGTCTACCGCCAAGGTGGGCAGCCCAGCGGAGCCGTGGCATTCCCGCTGGTGGGAGACGCCGGTGCTCGGTGACCTCTTCGACGACCTGGTCAAGGCCCCGGATGCGCCGGACTACACGTGCGCCACCTGGTGGGGCACAGGCCAGCGTCCGGTGCGGCGTATCCAGATCGGCTATCCGCGTCTGGGGGCGCGCCGCACCGACATCGCGTTCACCTCGGACACCAACATCGTCGGGCACACGCCGGTCACCTACAGCGCCGACGAGTACGCGCAGGTCGTCATCGCCACCGGCGCGGGTGAAGGCCGCGCCCAGCAGCGGGCCGTCGACGCGGTCCGCAACAAACGGCTCCGCCTGGAACACGTCCTGGAGCTGCCCGAAGTGCGCGGCCGTGACGCGCTCGCCCAGCGAGCCCGCCGCGAGCGGGCCTGGCGGCAGAGCCTGGGGCACGTCGAGGAGATCACCGTCCGCAACCATCCGGCGGCGCCGATCGGCTCCTGGCAGGTCGGTGACAACGTGCAGGTGGTGGTGCGGGACGAGTGGGCGAACTGGTCGGGCTGGTGCCGCATCACCGGCTACACGATCCGCCCCGACACCGACGCCGGCGAGACCGCTCAGCTTCAGCTCGAACCGGCGGGCGCCCACCAGTACGCCACCGCCGCCTGAACTCCCCTATATCTAGGAGCCCTTTTGCGTAACGACATCGGCGCCCGCCTGGCCCGGCTGGAAAAGCTCGTGCAGACCATGATCCGCTCCCCCAAGCTCGTCAACGCCAGCCTCGAGGACGGGGCACTGGACGTGTACGACGAGAACGGCTCGCTGCGCGCGGTGATCGGACGCCAGCCCGATGGGACGAGCGGGATCACCGCGGTCAACGGGCCCAGACCACCTGCTCCTTCACCTCCACAGGTAGAGCCGGTCCTCGGCGGTGTGCGCATCACCTGGGACGGCGGCTTTGTCAGCGGAGAGCCCGCCCCGCTGGATCTGGCGCGCGTCCAGGTGCACGTCCGCAAGTCAGCGGACGAGGAGCCGGACGTGCAGTGGCCCACCACCACGATCGAGGCCGCATCCGGCGCTTCGGTGACGGTCGCGGTGAACCACTACGGGCCGGTGTGGGTGCGACTGGTCGCGGTGAACAGCTCCGGCACGCCGAGCGCACCCTCCACGGCCGTGCAGGCCACAGCGCGCCGGGCGGCATCTGATGATCTCGGCAACGGTGTTGTGCAGCGTGAGAACGTGGCGGCGGGGGCGATCACTGCCGACCTGCTGCACGCGGACGCGATCAACGGAAAGATCATCACCGGCGCTACGGTGCAGACCGCCGCCGACGGGCCGCGTGTGGTGCTCAACAATGCGCGGCTGCGGGCGATCGGCACGAACGGGTCCGCGATCGGCATGGAGCCCAACGACGCTTACCCGTACATCTATTGGTCGTCCGTGGATGGCACCAACCAGGCGTTCATCAACGTCAGCGGCAGCAGTACCTCGGATGCGAACATCGGCATCAACTCCGGCACCTTCACCGACCCCGACGACAGCGAGACCTACCGGTGGAGGACGTTCTTCGGCAACGACTTCTACACAGCGGAACGCATTACCGCCAAGGGCAGCAAACCCGCCGGAGGACGTCTCTACCTCGGCAAGAGCTCCGCGTACGTCCAGTCCGGTCCGGGCGGCGGCAGCGTCTCCCTGACCAAGGGCGCGGCATCGGTGTCCGCGGCGTCGATCCGCGCGGCTGGCGTGCTGCGGGCGGACAACGTGTCCATGGGCACGGCGACCATCACCCCGGTGGCGAACAAGCCGACGTCCGTCACTCTGACCGGTGGGAACATCAAGGGCACCCGCTTCCGAGCCTTCGTCACCCCCGTCACGTCGGTGCCCGGCAAGACCGTCGTGGGGGTCGGCGTCACCGCTGTCTCATCGAGCGGTCTGACCATCTGGGTGCACCGCACCAACACCACGCAGACCCAGGTGCACTGGATGATCGTCGGGGAGGACTGAAATGCCCGTGGATGATGAGAGTCCGGTGACTCTGATCGCGACGTGCCGCACATCGGCATGCCCGGTTGAAGGGCAGTCGTTCACGGCTCTCTTCTACGCAAACAGCGAGCCCCCTGTTTTCCGAGGCATGTGTATGCGCTGCGGCCAGGAACTCACCGATCTCGTAGCCGCCCACGCCTCCGGAGGACAGGGCGGAACAAAATAGGAGGCGCGAGTCATCCTGTTGCGCTCATTACAGTTCAATGGGGCGGTATGCCAATGCTTGATCGACTACTTGCTCTGCGGTCAGCAAGGGGTCCTGGTAGAAGATCAAGTCGGATACGCGCGGGTGCGGAACACTCGCCTCCAGCTCTTCCAGTAGTGCATCCTCTTCTACCTCTGGCAGAGTTGCATCAATAAGTTTCTGCACCATCTCGATGAGTTCCACGCGAGTCTTGGAGGGGGGCATTGAGGCTTTCCTCTCAGTTGCAACTCGTACAGGGGACCAGCCCACACGGTGGCCGACAAGACCGCCAGACTGAACCCATGGACGCAGGACTCGCCGCTCTACTCGGCGCCGCCGTCGGCTCCCTGGCCACTCTTGGTGCCGCGGTGGTGAACGGCCGGACCCAGGCCCGATCGCAACACGACCAGTGGCGCCGTCAGCACCGCCGTGACGCCTACGCCAGCTACCTCAGCTCCCTCCACGACCGCGACATCGCTATGGACGCAGTCCTCGACGCACTACGTTCCGACGATCCCGACCTACCCGACGTCGACGAGAAGATACGCCACTTCGTCACCCTGGCTCGCGAGGTTCACCGAGCAGTCGAAGTCGTCATCCTCGAAGGTCCGGATCCCCTCGTGGCAGCAGCCGAACGCATCACCCACGCATCCAACGATCTCTCACATGTCATGCGGCAGATGGCCGAGAACGCCCGCGCTGGAGACACAACCCACAAGGCCGAAGCTGCCGCACTGGCCAACGAACGAGAACGATTTCTCTACCAAGCCATCAAGAACTTCCGCCTCGCAGCCAGCAGCACCCTCGACAAGAGGAACTGATTCAGACGAAGAGAAGTCGATCCGTGACAGCGAGGTACGGAAGGGCCTGAATTTCCATCGTTCCGGCACACTCGCCCATCCGGATCCCGCGCCATGATGGATCTCGCGTCAGAGCTGGTAGGGATACAGATGGATCTCCGGTGTGTCGAACCTGATCGTCGATCCGGGCTGAGGTGGCACGGTTTCATTCGCCATCTCGATGAGCACGATGTCGCGGCCGACGCGGAGACTCATCATGGAGTCCTCGTCGACCGTCTGGACTGTTCCGTGCACCGTCACGGCTTGCCGTCTCGAAGGATCGCCGTTGAGCATGTCGGCGTCTCCGTCGCTCGGGAGCCAGGTCGTGATCTCCTCGGGGATGTCGATCTCCACGTCGAACGGGCCCTCGCTCGGCACGACGTCGGCTTGCCATACCCCCCAGGCGTCTCCCAGGTCGCTCCTGAACCGCACTTCTCGGCGTTCGGCGTCGAGGATTTCGAGCACTTCGATTCGCATTATTTCAATCCCAGTGGAACTCTGACCATGGTGTTGTCCACGATCCAGGTATTGGTGGGCGCGACGAATGTCCACGTCTCCTTGTGGAAGTGGAACTTGGTCGGCTTGCTGTTCATCTCGTGTGGGCCCATCCGGATACTCCGCAGGCCATCGGCAGATACTAGGCGATCGGGGTCCGAATTTCCTGTCCGCGGGTGGACATTGGTGTACGGGCCGTCGCCCAGGAACTTCTGCCATTCGTCCAAGACCTGGTGTGGTTTCAGCGGCTTGGGCGCGACGAGTTCCGGGGTTTGGATCACGTTCTGTGGCGGCTCTGTGCATGCCAGTCCGAGAGGGTCGATCCAGGCATGCGGATTGTGCACGTAGGCCACGGGGTTGGGAGCCGGAGCGAGACCGAGCGGATCGGGGCTGAGATAGCGCGCGGTCTCGGGGTCGTAGTGGCGAAAGTGGTTGTAGTGCAGCCCAGTTTCCGGGTCGAAGTACTGTCCGGGGAACCGGAGCGGCGTGTATGCGGTGCTGTCCGACGCCCACGTGGTCGTGCCCCAGAGCGTGGCGCGGGTGCGCCAGGCGATGGAGCCGGTCTCGTCCACGAGCTCGGTGGGAGTACCGACGAGGTCGGTCACGATGGCGAAGAAGCGCGAATCGATCGCGTCCTGGGATTCTCTAGCGACGTTGAGGCGCTCGGTCTGAGCAATCGGGCGCAGGTCCCGATAGTCCCAGGTGAGAGTGACGGGATCCGGCAAGGCGACTGATGCCGTGGTCTGTTCGCACAGCGTGGCGCCGTCCCACGTGAAGTCTGTCTGCTCAAGCACCGTGTCGTCGTCGGCAAGGCGCTGTTTGGCGATACGGCGGCCGAGCGGGTCGTACGCGTACCGCCATCGGGCGCCGTCCGGGGTGATCACTGACGTGAGGCGGTCCTCGGCATCCCACACGTACTGCCAGGTGTCGGGCTTTCGCGAGAGCCGCGCCTTCTGGCGCAGGGTGACGCGGCCCGCCGCATCGTGCTCGTAGCGGGTGCTGCCCGCTCTGGTGATGCGCGTTCCGCTGTAAGTGCGGGTGCCGGTGGCCTCATGGCCGGGGTGAGAGCTGGGCCAGGAGGCTTCGGTCTGATTGCCCGCCGCGTCATAGGCGTATGTCTCGGCCCAGTTCGAGGCGCGGACAGCGGTGACCCGGCCCGCTGCGTCCAGGTCGAAGTCCCGGGTGCCGTTCAGTTGGTCGGCGAGGTGGGTCAGGTTGCCGTCATGCCCGTAGGCGTAACTTCGACGCTGAACACTGTTGCCGATGCTGTTGTCGGTGACGGACTGCTGGGTCAGGCGGCCGAGTTCGTCGAAGGCGTTGGCCACTGTAAGCGATTCACCCATGTGACGGGCCAGCTCACGGCCTACCGGGTCGTGGTCGAAACGGATCGTGCGCCCGCCCGTGGCGAGTTCGGCAACGCGGCCCGCCGCGTCGTAGCTCCAGCTGCTGGTGGCGCCGATGGGTGTCGTGCGGCTGACGCGGTTACCCAGAACGTCGTAGGCGTGGGTGACCGTACGCCCGTTGACCGATTCGGACAGCAGGAGTCCGGCAGCGTCACGCTCTTGGGTCAGGTCTGCGTCCGGGCCGGTTGCGCGGACGAGATGTCCGGCGAGGTCGTAGGCGTAGGTACTGACGGCCCCGTCAGTGTCCTTGCGAGTGGTTTGCCCCAGTACGTCACGCGTGTAGCGGATCGTCTGGCCGAGAGCATTGGTACGGGAGATGAGTCGGTCAGCCGCGTCGTAGGCGTAGGCGACACTCCGGCCATCGAAGTCAGTCTCGGCCACCAGGCGTCCCGCGGCGTCATAGCTGTACCGCCAGGTCATTCCCTGCCCGTTGGTGACCTGGATGGGACGCAGCTCTGTGTCATGGACGAAGGTATAGCGGGTACCGTCCTGCTCGGTGCGAGCCGCCGTCAGGCCGAAGTGGCTGTACTCGAAGCGCGTGCACGCGCCTGCGGAATCGATGTGGCTGGTGCAGTTGCCCTCTCCGTCGTACGTCCACGACTCCGTGGTGCCGTCCGGTGCGATACGACGTGCCGGATGCCCCTCGACCGTCCATTCCTGCTGCGTGCGGGAGCCCAGCGCATCCGTGAGGGCGACAGTGCGACCGAAGACGTCCCGCCCGCTCCGGGTGACCGCGCCCAGCGGGTCGGTGATCTCGAGCGGGAGACCAGCCTGATCACATCGGATATGGGTGGTCTGGCCGAAGTGATCGGTGACCTGCGTCAGGTGCCCAGACTTGTTGTATGTGAACTGCGTGGTGGCCCCGGTGGGGTCGGTCACAGACGTGCGATTGCCCCGCTCGTCGTACTCCTGGATCCAGGTGGCACCATCCGGACCGATCACCATGGTGGGCAGACCCAGGCTGTTGTACTCACCTGTCGTCGCATGGCCATCCGGGCGGATGACGGACGCTATTCGCCCGTGCTCGTCGTAGAGGTAGCGGGTGGTGTGGCCCAGCGGGTCGGTAACGGCGATCAGCCGGTGCTCGGCATCCCATTCCTGGACGGTGGTGTGGCCCAGCGGATCCGTCTCCCTGACCAGCCGCAGAGCCTCATTGTGCTCATAACGAGTGGTATGCCCCAGAGAGTTGGTGACAGTGGTGGTACGGATGGCGTCGTCGTAGTTGAGCGTGCCGGAGAGGAAGTCGGCGCTGCCCTCAGTGTGAACGACTCGGCCATGCTCGTCGTAGGTGTAGTGGTACGCGGTGTCGTTGCGGTCGGTCCACGAGGTGATGCGACCCTCGGAATCGTAGGTGAACCGAAGAGGAAGGCCAGAGGAGTTGGTGACCTCGGTGAGGTGCCCGTCCTCGCTGTAGCCGTAGGAGACAAGGAGGGTGCCGAGGCCGTCCGGCCGCTCGGGGTCCAGCAGGCGCAGGGCGCTGATGCGGGGCAGGTCGCGGTGGCGGTCGAGGGCGATGCGGTAGCCGCCGGAGTGGGCGACTTCCACGGGCGTACCGTCGTCCGCGTAGTGGAGGGTGATGCGCTGGCCGTTGCGGTCCTGGATGGACTGCAAGGGCAAGTCGACAGCATCGCTGTCGTCGGTGGGCCGTGGGCTGTGGAAGGTGTAGGCCAGCCCTGTGTCCGGGTCGGTGATGCGCAATGCGCCGTCGACTTCGCTGTCCCAGGCCAGGGGTATTCGCGGTCCAAGCTCTGGATAGACAGGGTCGGCAGTGTCAGGGGCAGGGTGCGGGTAGATCAGCCGTGCGCCGTCGGCCGCCGCGTAGACGATGCAGTCGTCATCGACTTGGAGGCGCTGGTCGAGGGTGGAGGCCCAGGTGGGGCCGAACCAGCCGCCCCATCGGTACGGCGACAGGTGGGTCCGCTCCAGCACCAGGGGCAGGGCGCCGGGCAGTTCGACGTCGGTCTGGGGCAGCAGCATGTCGCCGGTGGCCACGTCGATCGGGTCACGGTCGCACTTCTTGAACATGGACCGGATGGAGGCGGGCAGTTTCTCCCACTCCGAGGGGCGGAGCTTGAGCCGGGACAGGCCGGAGCCGTCCATCCCCAACTTCTGGCCTAGCTTGGCGAGTTCGCTGGGCTTGAGCTTGCCCAAGCCCTTGCCGAGGAGCTTGCCCAGACCTCCCGCACCGACCCCGAAGGCGGCGCCCATGGCCAGGGTCTCTGCCAGTTTGCCCGGGTCCTTGAAGGTCCCCGGATCCTGCAGGGCAGCGTCGAAGGCGGCGAACTTCATCCCGTCGCCCGCGAGTTTGCCGGCCTTCGCGATCGTCTTGATCTCGCCGAGGGCCTTCAGCGCCCGCTCCAGGCCGCGGATCGCCTCCATCACGGTACGGATGACCGAGGCCATGCGAGTGCCGGACTTCTCGATGCGGCCGATCAACACCATGATCTTCGCGGCCCGCGCTCCGGCCGCCAGGTTCCCGGCGATCAGGGACAGGCCGCCGCTCAGCACCGACAGGGCCAGGCTCGCGATCTCGAACTCGGCGATCTCCGCGAGGATCACACCGATTTCGGTCAGCAGCTCGTGCGCCTCGTCGGCGAAGTCGTCCAGCGCCTTGGCACCGTCGCGTAGCGAGTCAGCCATGTTGGTGGCCTGCGTGCGGGCGGTCTTGGCTCGCTTGTGGAGGGCCTTGGCCGCCTTGCCCTCCCACTCCAGATCCTTGAGCGCCGTCTCGGCGGCGTGAGCGGCGGCGTCGAGGCCCTTGGCCAGGGCCCGCCACTGCTTGGCGATCTCCCGGATGCCGTCGGGGTCGATGAGCGGGTCGGTGATGCCGAGGAACTCCAGGCCGCTGGCGAGGGTGTCACCGAAGGCGTGATTGGCCTTGTTGATCCAGTGCAGCGGGTTGAGGTCGTCGACGTCGATGCCGGGGATGTCGAAGCCCATGGACGGCTCAGCCCTTCTTGGCGCGGGCCGCGGCGGTCAGCAGGACGTCCAGGAGGTCGAAGGCGTCGGAGACATCTCCCAGGAACTTCGCCTCTTCCTCCCACTCCTTGTGGAGGTGCTTGGTGAGCTTGGCGATGGTGTCCATGCCGTCCTGGATGTCGTCCTTGGCGCTCATCAGCGAGCCAAGGACGCCGAAGGCGGACATGTCGTGCGAGGCGGCCTTGAAGTCGTGCAGCGGCTTGGTGGTGTGGTGATCCACTTTGCCCAGTGCGGAGGCCGCCTTGTGCAGAGCTTCCGCATCCTTCTTCAAGTCCGACATGGTGTCCGCCCCGTGGGTTGCGATGGTTCTGCACGTGATGTGCCGACTGGCCGACGGCCTCGGTCAGCGGTTGATGGACTGGATCTCTTGGACGTTCACGTCCTGGGTGGTCTCGAAGGTGCCGTCCGGCAGATCGCCCTTCGCGCCGCCCGTACCCTTCCAGGAGATCTTCCACGTGACGGAAGCCTTGAACTGGTACGGGCCGGTCCCTGACGTGGACCTGAGGTAGGCCATGCCGCACGGCGGCTCCTGGTCCGCCTTCCCCTTGGCGTACGGCTCGCCGATGCTGCCGTCGGCGTTGATCGGGCAGTCACCAGATGTGGGGAAGACCTTGGCTTCCTCGGTACCTGGTTCGATGTGGAGGCCGACAGGTTCGGCGGTGGTCGTCGCCGTCATGTCCAGGGCCGGCAGGCTGGCGGTGACGGACACGGGCTTGAACGTGGCCTTGTCGAGCCACAACCAGGTGTTGAGGTTCACCTTCTGCGCACCCTGGGGCTTCATGGACACGGAAGTGTCAGGAACCCGGATCTTTTCATAGGCGAGCCCAGCGAGAATCTCGGGCGAAATGGCGTGCTCAACCTTGGGGTCATCGCCCTTCTTGACCCACCACGGGTCGCGGAACATGCACTCCCAGGCGGCGGTTTCATCCATTCGATCACGGTTGATGAAGTGGCCCCACCAGTAGCCGTCATCCTTGTCCTTCATGTGGAAGTCCTCGTCGGGCTTCCCCTTCTCGAACTGCTTCTTCTCCTTCTTCACCCACTCGGCCTGGTCGCCTCCGACGGACCAACTGTCCTCGTTGTACGCCTTGTACTGAGCGGGCGTGTACTTCGGCGCGAACCAGCAGGGCGGCGGCGTCCAGTCACCCACAGGCTGGATGGCGCCGACACTCCCACCCGATCCGTTCCGGGAGAGGTTGTAGGTGATCTTGGCCCCGATCTCCTGGCCTTGCCTCTCTCCGGTTGGCTGCCCTCCCTGGGAGCCCGGCTTCGTTCCATTCCCCGGAGCCCTCCCTTCAGCAAAGGCGGCCGGTGAGCCCGAGATGATGGTGGCAGTCAGCGCGCCTATGACCAGGCCGCACCGCGCGGTCTTCGTCAACGACACTGCTGGGCCCCCCGCTTCGACATCATCTGCTCGGCCTGCCAGACGCCCTTCGAATCCTTCTCGAGGTGCAGGTTGTAGAAGACGTACGCGTCACTGCTCGAGGAAACCCCATCAGACCGCTTACCGGTCTTCCGGTCCTTGTTGTAAGCCTTGGATTCATCGCCGCAGTAAGTGAGCCCAGCAGAGCCATCCTTGAGGAACGTCACCTTGCGGTTGTAGTAGCGAACCGTTCCGCTAACAGACTGCCCGGAATCCACAAACTGCTGCACCCAATCCGCACTGACCTTCAGGGCTTCACCCTTGGCATAGAACCTCAAGGCCGAGGACTTCGGGTTCCCGCGGATGATGGCATCGTCCGTGGCTCGAATGAACTCCCGGTTGTCATTGAGTACGGACGCTTCCTTCGCGTCACCAGGCTCTTCGAAGAGGAGCTTGTCGTCCTTGGGGAGCTTGATCTCTGGCCGGTCGATCCCGTCCGCCGTCGCAGACGACGACGGTGACGCCGACTTCTTCGTGCCGGTGTCCGCCCCGGAGATCTTGTCGTTGCCCTTGTCGCCGTCTGAGCTGCCGCAGGCGCTCAGCAGCAAGGCAGCGGAGGCCGTGAGTGCGGCCGCCGCGAGCCGGGTCGAGCGAGTCACTGTTGTCTCCGGTGAGGTGAGGGTTACTCGAGCGAAGCAACGCTATCCGTGACCACCTGATGACGATGAGAGCGGGTCAGACTTTGGCCGAGACGCACACCAGCGCCGACCTGCCAACTACTGCTCCCACCCAGCCGGGAAGCCCACCTTCCGCGCCAAAAGTGGACATCACCTCCCAGTCTTAGCGAATGCGCACGCACCGGCTTCCTACCAGGAGGCACAACGCAACGCGTCTGAGTAGCGGTGCGTTGCCACCCGTACGATCAACAGTGGTGCGGGGCCGCCGGGAGTGATCATCGATGTCGGTGCCGCCGCCGGGCGCCGAGCCCACCTTGTGGGAGCTGCACCGTGCCGTGTCGCAGCTGCGTGAAGATCTGCGCGGCGACCTCGCTCAACTCGCTGCCCGCTTGGACCAGGTGGTCACCGAGGACGTGTACCGGGCTGATCAGCGGGCGGTCGGTCAGCGCATCAGCCAGATCGAGGCCGGGCTGGCCGGGCTTCGCGGCGAGCACGACCAGGCGACGGACCGCGCCGAGCAGCAGCGGCGCGAGGACCAGACGCAGGCCATGGCGACGCGTCGACTGGTGTTCAGTTCGTTCGTGTCTCCGGTGCTGTTGATGGCTCTGCAGCTGTGGCTCGCGTCGCGTGGCGCGTCCCCGTAGAGCTGGGGTGTTGGGGGAAGTTGAGGGTTCAGTTCGGGCGCGGGGAGAACAGTGAGCGCCGAACGTGGCGACACCTATCAGTGCCGACCGACTCGTTTCCGCGCTGCGCGCCGAGGGCGTGCGCGTGGTCGAGCGGTCGGGGTGGAGATCCCATAACCGGAATCACAAGGGACCGTTCGGTCCGGTGAACGGAGTGATGATCCACCACACGGTGACTTCGGGCACCAGCAACACGGTGGGCATCGTGGAGCGCGGCTATGCAGGTCTGCCGGGCCCGCTGTGCCACGGCATGATCGCCAAGGACGGCACCGTGCACCTGATCGGGCACGGCCGTACCAACCACGCCGGCCGCGGTGACGGTGACGTGCTGCGCGCGGTCATCGCCGAACGGGCCCTGCCCACGGCGAACGAGGCCAACACCGACGGCAACACACACTTCTACGGCTTCGAGTGCGAGAACCGCGGCGATGGCACCGATCCGTGGCCGAAGGCTCAGTTGGATGCGATCGAGCGGGCAGCAACAGCACTGTGCCGTGCGCACGGCTGGAGTGCGGCGAGCGTGATCGGCCACAAGGAGTGGCAGCCCGGGAAGGTCGACCCAAAGGGCTTCACGATGGGCTGGCTGCGCGACCGTGTTTCCGCCCGGCTGAAGTCCAAGCCCTCCGGTGGCAGTGGTTCCGCTGGCGGTTCGGGCGGCGGCTCATCGACCTACGTGGTGCGCAGTGGCGACACCCTCTCCAGCATCGGCAAGAAGTTGGGTGTTCGCTGGGAGCTGCTGGCGCAGGCGAACAAGATCAAGGCCCCGTTCGTGATCAAGCCGGGCCAGAAGCTCACCGTTCCGAGGAAGGTGAGCGGGGGCTCCTACTCACCGCCTCCGTTTCCGGACGGTCTTGCTCCGGGCCGCTCGTCACCGTCTGCGAAGGTCCTTCAGAAGGCACTGAAGGACACCGGCTGGCTCGACCGGTCCGTGCCGCTTTCCGACAACTACGGGCCTCAGACCCAGAAGGCCGTGGCCTGCTTCAACCGCAAGCACAACCTGTTCACCACGGGCCGCCCCAACGATCCCGCGATCGGCCGTAGCGGCTGGAAGCTCCTTCACCAACTCGCCTACGGGAAGTAGACCCTTGATCAACTTTATGCACGCGCACAGCACCCGCCTATACACCATCGCTTCGGCGGCACTCGCGCTTGTCGCGCACTTCGTCGACGGCCTGCCTACGGAGCTGATCCTTGCTCTGGTGGCGGCGATCCTCGGTGCCGGTGAGGCAGTCCAGCGGGTGGAGGACCGCAAGACCCTGAAGGCGCTGTACCAGGAGTCGCCCACGGCCGCCGAGGTCTAGGCGTCGGGCCGCATCCGGGCTCGCTCTTCGCGGTGGCTCTCCACGAGTAGGTCGTGGAGAGCCACCTTCGGCGTCTGCCCCTCGGGGCTCGGTTCCGCCCCTGCTACCACTATTCTGCTCTCTTAGGCGTATCGAGCAGAGAGGAGGCAGAGGTGGCGAAGCCGCTGCTGTGCGGGCGGATGGAGATCGGCCGCATCTACAACATCAAGCCCACGGTGGTCAGCAACACATGGATCCACCGCGGCGTCCTCTCTTACGACGACGCCGTGATCGTTTCGGGCAAGCCGGTGTGGCCGGGTGGGTTCGTGGAGTCCCTGGCCTTGCCGCCGGGCGGTCGTGGTCGGCAGCTCGACGAGGCGGCCTTGGCTGCGCTGGAGGCCGAGCAGGGGGCGAGGGTGCGGCCGCGGAAGAAGGGGGAGCTGCCGGCGCTCGTGGGCGCGCAGGAGTACGCCGAGTTGTTCGGCGTGACGCAGATCGCTGTCGGTCAGGCCGCGAAGACCGGCTCTGGGCTGGTCGCGGAGCCTGATTACGCCCTGTCCGGGTCAAAGGTGTGGCTGCTGGACACCGTGCTCGCCCACGCTCCGGTCACCATGGAGACGTCGCGCAAGAAGCTGTGGGTATTGCGGGACGAGGTAGCCGAAGCTCTGCGGGAGGGTCGCTACGACGGCCCGGGGTCCTTCTTCTCACAGCGCGGGAACAAGGCGAAGCCGACGCCCTAGCCGTGCCGGGCAGTCAGTTCACCGCGCTGCGGAGCGAATCTTCTTCAGCAGCGCGGTTCACGCTGCGCCGCTCTCCGGCCTCTTACCTACGAGGGCTACTCAAGGAAGGGATGCGCCGTGAGCGACAAACGCCGAAAGCTGGACGATGAAGCCGTGACGCGTTGGCTGGATGCGCAGCACCGCGCGCTGGTGGGCAAGGTGGCAGGGCTACTGGATGTCGAGGCCGGTTTGGAATCCATCATCGGTCGATCGCCGGAGGCGCCCTAGCTGCACCTTGCTGCGGCCTCGGCGAGTTTGCACCCCCACCCATTAAGAGTAGAATTTAACTACAAGGTGTAGGGGTGCCTGCGAGTGCCGTTTACGCATGCCGCAATATAGGTCGCGATAGACGAATAATGGAGGTCGCATGATTCCGGTTCAGATGGAGCTGCCGATCGCGCCGCTGCGGCACCCTAGCCCCGGCAGTGCAGGGGTGAGCATCCAGGACCGCTTCGAGATGTTCCACCAGCTCAACCCGTGGATCCTGGAACAGCTGGAGGTACTGACCGCGGACTGCGCGGAGCGCGGGCTCCGCCGCATCGGCATCGGGATGCTGTTCGAGGTCCTGCGCTGGCAGTACGGGCGGGCCACGCGGGGCGAGCCGTTCAAACTGAACAACGACTTCCGCTCCCGCTATGTCCGCCTGCTGCTCGACCGGCATCCCGAGTGGTCCGCCCTGTTCGAGATCAGGGAACTCCGCACGCCTTGAAATAGGTCCCGATCAAAACAACCTCTTGGAGAAGTGCGTGAACCACCCGACACCCAAGCTGCGGACCCGCAAGCCCACCGGCGTCATCCCCTGGCCGACGATCCTGATCGAAGGCGAGGAGAAGAGCGGCAAGAGCCATGAAGCGGCCGCGTTCACCGGCTGTGAGCTGACCGGGCAGGCGTACTGGCTGGAGCTCGGCGAGGACACCGCCGACGAGTACGCGAACGTGCCCGGCGCCGACTACCTGCTGATCGACCACAACGGCACCTACCGCGACATCCTCGGCCAGGTCGAGGCCGTTCACGCGGAGGCCAAGCGCGCGGCCGCGGCGAAGGAGAAGCCGGTCGTTCTGGTCATCGACTCGGGCTCGATGCTGTGGCGGATGCTCGTGAACTGGACCAACGAGCGGGCCCGGCGCTCCAGGACGGGGCAGAAGGCGCTGCGGCAGGACCCGGACGCAGAGGTCAAGCCGTCGATGAACCTGTGGAATGACGCGGCCGAGCGGTGGCAGCGGGTGATGTACCTGGTGCGCACGATGCCCGGCATCGTGATCTTGCTGGCGCGCGGCAAGGAGGTCGCGGCCGTCGACGGCAACGGCGACCCGATCCCGCGCACGAAGGACTGGCGGGTGGAGGCGCACAAATCGCTGGCGTTCGATGCGACGGTGTGGGTGCGTATGCGCCGCGAGGAGCCGCCGCAGATCGTCGGTGCACGCTCGCTGAAGTTCCAGGTGCCGCGCGGCGGGCAGTCCAAGCCGATGCCGGACTTCTCCATCGAGAAACTCGTGTTCGGCCTGATGGGCTGCTCGATCCACAACCAGCCCACGCCCACCCCGGAGCTGACGGGCGATCTGGCGCAAGCGTGGATGCCGAAGGTCCACGAAGCCGCCAAGGAAGGCGTGGAGGGCCTGAAGACGCTGTGGCGGGACGTCGAGGCGGATGAAGACCTGAGCCGGGACGAGGTGTTGGTGGTGCGCTCGGCGATCGAGCGTGCGGCGGCCGAGCTGAAGAACCCCCGGAAGTTCAGCGATCCCACCAGCGATGACGTGGCCCGGCTGCGCTCTGCTGCGGCCGAGCAGCAGGACCAGGACGCCGAGGGCGCCTTCGCCGAGCAGCCCGGCGGCGAGTTCTCCGCCTGACCCAGCCCCCCTTTCTCTCTCTTCCTTCCTTCTGCGCTGCCGGGGCCCTCCGTGCGATGGGCCGGGCTCCGGCAGCGTGCCCTTCTTGGAGATTGCCGTGACCGCCACGAAGACCAGCGCGCCCGCAACCATGTCGATCTGGGACGCCGCCCATGCCGCTGACTCCCGGCGCCCCCGCTCGGTACAGACCCAGCTCGGAGCGTCGGACACCATCTGCTCACGCAGGGCCGGATACATCCTGGCCGGCGCGGAGCGTACGAACGCCGGAGACAAGCGGGCCGCGATCCTCGGCACGTACATCCACCAAGGACTGCTCGAGGACGCACGCCGTGAGTACGGCTGGCTGGTGGAGCGCACCGTCACGGACGCGACGCTGCGCGGGCACGTCGACGTCGTCCAGCTCGACGCTGCGACAGCCGCGCGCCTGCCGAAACGGCACCGGCCCGTGCACCCGGCCGAGGTGGTGACGGTGGAGGACGTGAAGACCAAGTCCTCCCGCGTCTGGGACCGGGTGGTGCGCTACGGGCCAACGGCCGCGGAGATGCGTCAAGTCCTTCTGTACGCAGATCTCTTGCGCACGGTCGGCTTCGCGGACATGCCCGGCCAGCGGTATCTGCACCGGCTGGGCCCGGTCGACGTGCAGCGCATCCGGTTCCGATTCGTGTGCCGTGACACGGGCGAGGAGCACATTCAGGAGTTCGCGTTCGACGAGTGGCTTGCCGTCGAGGCTCGTTGGTGGGTGGACCGGGTGCTGGAAGCCGAGACGCCCGAGCAGCTGCGCCGCGATCACGACGGCCCCGGCCTGTCGGTCATCTGCGACAACTGCCCGTTCGTGCACGCCTGCTGGGCGGGCGCGGCGCCGGGACAGCCCGCACAGACGGTCCTCGTCCACGACGACGCGGACCGGGCCAATGCCCTGGCCGACTACGTGCGCGCGCACGAGCGGTACCGGGAGGCCAAGCGGGTCAAGGAGCTGGCGCGCGCGATGCTGGACGACTCCCCCGAGGGTGACTACGGCGAGAACCATCTCGGGTGGGGCGGCGGCAACGACAAGGAGGAGACCGACGTTGCCGCGATGGTCGAGCAGTTCGAAGACGCCGAGCTGGTCGTGCCGATGATCCCGGATACCCAGGCCATGGTGGCGATCCTTCGGCGCGCGGGGATGGTCGTTCCCCGGCGCAAGGCCGCCGGCCAGAAGACGGCGCGCACCATCAAGGTCAGTCGCGCCCGATCAAGGTCATGACGGCCCTCCTGACGGCCTGTTAGCCCCTCCTGCCCCCTTTCCCTCTTCTTGCTGCTGTTTGCTGCTTGTACCGCCTTGGAGGCATCCTCCGTGACCATCCTGCGCCGCCACCTCAGCAACGGGTTCACCGTGCTGCCGACGGCCACCCTGGAAGATTCCCGCCTGAGCTTCAGGGCGCGGGGGATCCTGGCCTTCCTGATTTCCAAGCCGGATGACTGGCAGGTGCGGGCCGAGTCCATCGCCAAGGTGGGCAAGGAAGGCCGGGACGCGGTGCAGGGCGCTTTGCGGGAGTTGCGCAACTGCGGCTACTACCGGGTGGTCACCGAGCGGCTGAGCGACGGGAGGCTCATCCGGATCACGGAGGTGTACGACACGGCGCAGGAGTGGGCTGCCGAGGAGTACGCGCGCCAGGTGGTCAGGCGGGTCGAGCGCAGGCTGAAGGCCGAGGCTGAGCAGGCTCCACAGGCTGTGGAAGAAGGAGGCGAGCAGCCCGAAGACGGGTTTTCAGGCGTCGGTGCACCAGGCGTCGGTGCACCCGCCGCCGGTTCTTCAGGCTTTCTAGTTAGTAACCACACCAATTACCCACAGCAGAACCCCCCTTCCCCCGCAGCTGCCGCTGCAGGGGCGCCTACGGACGCGCCCGAATCGGCAGAGGAAAGAGGCGAAGACGCTCCCCGTTCAGGTCAGCCTGGCCGTGGCGGGTGCCCGGCCCATCCGGAGCGGCCGGGCCGTCGTTGCCGAGCCTGCGGCACGAGCCCGCGCAAGCAGCGGGAAGCTCAGCAGCAGGCCCAGGAGGATGAGCGTGCGGCGTCTCGGCGCGCGGCGAACGAGCGCGTACTGAACTCGGTGCGGCGACAGCCAGACGCTCAGGGCCTGTCTCCGGTGGCGCGTCAGCATCTGGAGGAGATCAGGCAGACGAACGCTTCCACCAAGGGGGATCGTGAACGTGACGCGCCGATATAGGTCGCGTTCTTCCCTTCCGCACAGCCAGCCCGACCGGGCGTAAGCATGTAGAATTTAGCTACGCGACGCACTCAGGGGCCCCCACTCCAGCCCGCCGCACCTCGCCGACCCACCACTTTGAATTGACAGATGCGTGCGATCTCGATTTTTAATAGGTCGCGACATTAGTTCAGATCGGATGCTCATGCTCGACATCACCTCGACAGTTGCCGCCGTGCGCAATGCGTACGGCCCGGAAGAACTGGCTGCGCGTGCCGCCTACGCCGACCTGCATGCCGCGCTCGAAGTAGCCGGGCTCCACCCCTACGTCGAGACCCGCGGCGGGCTGGCCGTGTGCGCCTACGCCGCAGACGGCTCGCTGATCGTGACGGCCGGGCAGGACGCCCTGCCGCTGCGGCGGCGGTCCCTCACGGGCTGGCACGTCAGCCACGTCCCCGAGGACTCGCACAACCCCTCATGGCGGTGCACCGTCCTCGACACGCTCCCGCCCGAAGGGGACAGCGGTTCCGCCGGGAACCTCGACCTCACCGCTGTCGCTGACGCCGTGGCGGCCCACCTCGGCACCTGCACCCGCATGGCCGGGATGGCGGCATGAGACTGACCGACGATGACCGGCAGATGGCGGTGCGGGACTTCTTCATGCCTGCGCAGCTACTGGAGTTCGCCGACCTTCCCGACGGAGCGGCCCGCATCGCCTGGGGCGAGGACCAGTTCGCCCGCCGCGAGGGGCACACGGCCGTCCGCCGCCTGGAGGGCGAGCCCGACGCCGGAGCAATGTGCACGTGGACGCGGGCTCCGGGCGGCTTCCGGTACGAGATCGACACCCGTCGAGGTGTTCGCACCGGCGAGTTCACCTGGCGCGAGGTGCACCAGGTCATCGAGTCACGCCTGACCGCCGTCCGCTACGGCGCTCTGCGCAAGGCGGTCGAGGAGCACGCCAGGCACCAGGAGGCATACATGTCCTGCCCGGGGCCGTACGTCGACCCTGCGGCGTGGGACCGCGGCTTCTACCGGGGCTGGTCGCGCCGGAGTTCGGCTCTTCAGCTCAAGGCGGCGGCCGCTCTGGACGCGATCCTGCCCGCCGCTGTCGCCCACCCCGCCCTGTTCTGAATCACCCTCTACGGCAAGGAAGCAAGCTCCTGTGATCACTTCGACTGCTTCGACCGCATGGACCGAGCTCGCACCGTGTGCGGGCATCGACGGCTATCTCCCCGACGACTTGCTGCTGCGCCAGCCGCATCAACTCCTGGATGCCTGTGCGCCGTTGATGGAGAGGTGCGCTTCGTGTCCGTTCATCGTGCGCTGCTATGACCGCGTCCGTCCGGCATCCAGTCAGTTCGACGGGGTGTGCGCGGCGCGGATATGGGTCAACGGCAAGGCGGTGGCGAGCGCCGAGGGCGCGGAGGCGTTGCCGAAGTTGCCCTCGCAGGCCGGGACGTGCGGGACGAGCAGCGGAGTGAAGGGGCACCGGCGGCTCGGGGAGCCGCTGTGCGGCGAGTGCCGGGTGACGGCCCAGCGTGCCGATGTCCGCCGCGCGGGGGCTGCGAGCATCCGCAAGCGCGCCACGCGGGGAAGGGCTCTGGCGGTCGCGGCGTGAGCGCCTGGCCGCAGGGGCCGCTGCCCGAAGTGGGGCTGTGAGCTAGCCAGTTGGTGAGCATGCTCGGGGTCTTCGGGGTTTGACACCCCCTTACGGCAGAGTAGAATTTAGTTATGAGCGGTGAGGGAAGCACACCGCCCACCCATCGAAAGGAACGCACCCCATGCACGCGCCACTGCCCGATCCGCTCGCCGTCCTCCAGGTCGCCACGGAACACAACATCACCGAGGAGCAGGCCGCGACCGCCATCGAATGGGCGGCACACCTCACGGTGCACGCGTGGGACGCCCACGCCGAGCTGCTCGGCGTGGAGAAGAAGGACGGCCGCGCGATGGAGGCGTGGTACCACTCCCTCCCGGCCCGCACACGCGCCGCCGTGCTCGACGATGCGGTCACCGCGGTGATCGGCGCCGACAACGCGCTGGCAGACGTGTACCGCCAGCGCGACCGGCGAGCCCGCGTCATACGCACCAACCGGCGCCGCGTGCACATTCACTGACTCAGAAACACCCCGGCCCGCCTCACACCGAGGCGGGCCGCGCCGTACCCACACCCCAACTCCACGCAAAGGAACGCCTGATGGGCGCCATGGACTTCTACACACCGGCCACGGGACGCAACGTCCACAGAGCCTTCTTCAACGCCCGCGTGCAGGCCGCCCAGGATCACGGCCACCGCGCGTACTCGGGAACGGTCTACGAGAAGGACGAGGTCACCGTCTTGGATGAACCAAAGCGCACGCTGGCACAGGCCAAGTCCCGCGCGAGGGAGCTGATCGAGGCCAGAGACCCGCGGATCTTCCCCAAGGCAGGTCCCGCAGGGGCACTGCCGCTGGAGAGCGACTCAAGCGAACCCGCATGGCTGTTCTTCGGACTGGCCGCCTGCTGAACCAGCCTCCGGGTGCGCCCACTTGGAGGTGGGCGCACCCGGCACCCACCGAACTGGATCACCCGGGAAGGAATCCGCACCATCATGCTCGACACGCATCTGCCGTTGGAGTCCACTGCTGAGGTCATCACAAACCTCGGCCTCAGCAGCAGACAGATCAGGCGCGCCAACTCCGCGATGCAGCGCATCGTGCGCGTCGCTCACCAAAGGCTTCCCGCCTCTCGACGCCCACGGGACTTCGACGCCTTCGCCGACGGCGTTCCCACCCGCTACTGGGCCCTAATGTTCGAGGTGTGCGCGCTCAACCAGCTGGGGCGCGACACCGAAGCGTGCGCGCTCATCACTGCGACCCGCCACCTCGAAGCCGTCCACCGCTGCCCCGAGTCGGTGAGCGCATGACCATGCACCCCCTGCCGATCGGCACCCGAGTCAGCCACACAAGCCAGCAGTGGGCCCACCACCTTCCGGAGGGCACTGCCACCGTCATCGACCGCAACGGGCCCTGGCTGGACGGCTCCTGGGAGTACCACGTGCGCGCGGCGCTCGACTTCTCCCGCCAGCCCGGCCCGCTCAACCCCGAGGACCGCACGACCTGGTGGCCCTCGTACGCCACCGCCCCCGCGGTCGTCACCAAGGACAACTCCTCCTTCGGAGACATGACCCACACCGTCCGCTACGACAACGCCTTCGGGCGCCTGGACGCGGCGCGGATGGCGCAGCTGCTGGAGACGTCGAGCACCGAGTAGCCCCCCCCCTTTGAGCTGGGGCTTCGCAGTTGCCCCACCCCCAATGAAGAGTAGAATTTAGCTATCGGGTGAAGGGCGGGACACCACCCCCTCACCCCTTTCCTCATCCACCACGAGAACGGCCCCCGCATGAGCACCACCCTCATACCGGACGCCAGTGGCGTCAGCCCCTACCTCAGCGGCCTTCAGCCCACGCCCCGCAATCTCGCCTCCGCCGTACTCGCGCTGGCCCGCATCGACGAGCTCGGCTGGGTACCGCTGGGCGGATACCCAGGCAGCGACGTGCTCTGGCCAGTGCACTGCCTGGTCTGCGACGACTGGGACGGAGACCGCTTCTACAGCCACCTGCGGCGCAACCGCCCCGCCTTCCGCCACCCCGGATGCATCGCCAAGAGCGAGCACGCCGCAGTCCTGGCCAAGCTCGCCGGGCGCGCGCAGCAGACATGCCGGTGCCTGGTCTCTCACCCCACCTCCGAGAAGGAGGTCGCCACGACGCTGGCCGTGATTGCCGAGGCCCAACTCCAGCTCGATTACGCGCGGATGCTCGCGGAGATCGACCGGCTCCTTGGCGCTTGTCCCGCGACCGGCGTACGGGCCGAAGCCCTCACGGCACACCTGGAGACGGTCAAGCAGGAAAGGCGGGGGGCCTGACGTGGCGGGATGGATGCGCGGCATGTGGCGGATCACCCTCTGGCACCCCGAGCGCGACAGCGGCACGTACACCTATCTCGTACCGCACTGGCAGGCGCGCACCGAAGTGGTCGCCCGCGCGATTGCGGCAGATCGTCATGCCGACCGGGCCTCGGTGGCGAGCGATCCGGCGCGCGCACTGGAGATGGTGGCCGGTGAGGTCGCCTTCCGGCCGGCCGTGCGCTCGCGGGAGCGGGCGGTGGCCTGGGTGGCACTCGTGAAGCACGACGCGATCACCGAAGACGGCTGGGTCCGCCCGGCCGGTGGCCATCGGCATGAGCGTGATGATCTCTGGCGCCAGGAGGTCCGCGCCACGCATCAGCAGTACCGCGAACAGGTCATCGGGTTCGGGGATTCCATCGCCGACATCATGGCCTCCGCCGAAGCGGACACGGCCTGGGACCTGGAGCCCTACCGCGACGCCTACGGGCGCATCCGCTGGGACGACGTGCGCACCGATGTCCACCGAGCCGCACAGTCCCACATCTGGCACACGCCGTTCGGCGCCGTGTGGATCCACCACGCCTGAGCCGCCCCCTTCTTCATCTCCACCATCACGGCCCGCCCGCTCCTGCCGGGCGGGCCGCCGCATGCCCACACCCCGACCGAAAGCTTCGCCGTGACCCAGCAGCTCGACCTGTTCGCCGATCTGACCCCCGACCCCGCACCGGCCCCCGACACCTTCGCCGCAGCGCCGCGACGACACACCGCACCTCCGACCCCGAAGGCTCCTGCGGCTCCCACGCCACAGGCCCGGCGGACAGGGCGCCCGCGGCCGGTGAGTGATCCGCACCGGCGCGCACTAGAGATCGGCGAAGCCGTGGCCGACCGGTGGCACAACCGTCACGGCGGCACAGACATCGAGATTCCGATCGGCGTGGTCGCCGCCCTGTGCCTGGTGCGGGAGAAGGACCCCGACGGCCCAGACCTCAAGACGCAGATCCTCGCCCAGGACGGCCCGCAGCTGATCGCGATGCTCCGCGAGATCTGGTCCATGCACTGGATGAACCGCCCCGACCTGATCGAGCGCGCCAGGATCCTGCACGAGTGGCTGAACGAGGACGTCGACGAGCACCGCATGCACGCAGTACGCGCCGTCGCCGAAACCGCCCTCAAGCGCGGCCTGTTCGACCTGACCGCGCACGAGGACCCGTTCCTGCGCTCGGCGACGGACGTTCTGTCGCCGGTGATGATGTGCCTGCGTTCCCACGGCGCCCGGCAGGGGCTGGGCGAGTACCACACCCCGGCGCCAGTGGCCGATGCCATGGCCGACATCGTCGCCGCGGGGCAGGTCATGGACATCAAACTCGCGGTTGACGAGCCGCGCGGTGGTGAGCACATCCACGACCCGTGCGCGGGCAGCGGAGGACTGTTGCGCTCGGCCGCGCAGCACCTGCGCGAGAGGGGCCTTGACCCCGCCGATTTCCAGTGGTCGATGGTGGACATCGACGCGATCGCAGCGGGCTGTGCGGCAGTCAACGCGATCGTCTGGGCATTGGGGTCTCGCGTGACCGTGGCGTGCGCGGATGCGCTGGCGAACCCAAACGCCGTCCAGGATGCGATGCAGCAGGCGCGCGCCGTCTTCGAGCACCGCGACGAAGTGCTCGGCCGGGCGCGGATCATCGCCGCCCTCCGCCAGGCGCGCGGCCTCATGGGCGCGGCCCTCACAGACGCCGCCTAGCTCCGCACCCCCCTGACCTGCGCAAACGGGTTTGACCCCATCCCATCGGAGAGTAGAATTTACTTATTGGTTGGGGTGAGAACCCCAACCAGCAAGACCCCTCCCGCCCGCAGGCAGCACGGCAGTTGCCCTCTTCAGAGAAGGACACCCTCTTGGACACCACCGCACCGCAGCCGGACGCCGTCGACCAGGAAGACCAGGGGCCGGTCAGGCTCTCCTCGGCCGACCTGCACCAGCTCGGCAACTCCCTGGCCGCCGAGCTCGATGACTGGGAAGCCACCACCGAGTACGTCCCGCACGGGAGCGAGGGCCTGCACCTCGTCGGCCCAGATGGCCGGGCCATCGGACTGCGGCTGCTGTTCGACGGCCGGGCGCTCCAGACGTTCGCCATCGGCGGCGCCCCGCCCGCTACGACGGCCACCGAGACGGTGGCCGCCCCGCTGGCCGAGGGCGTGCGCTACAGCACCGGCGTCACCTTCACCCACGAGCAGAGCCTGCTGGAGGCGGCCTTGACGGCCATCCGCACCGTGCTGGTTCCTGCCTTCGACGGCCACCGCCCGGCCCTCACCTCGCGCGGGCGCCGCCCGGTCCAGGACTCCTCCGCCGCCACGCCCGAGCAGGCCCCCACGCCCGCCGAGCCCGCCGCCGCGCCCCCGAAGGCGCGTGCCCGCAAAAGCACCGCCAAGGCCAAGACGGCCCCCAAGTCCGGTGCCCGGAAGGCCGCCGTGAAGCCGAAGGACGCCACGTCACCGCGCCGCACCAGCAAGAGGTCCACCACCTCCCGTGGCTGATGCCGCAACCACCTCAAGGAGCATGATGACGACTACCAAGACCACCGAGCCCGACGTCACGCAATCCGCTGTTGGCATCGAGGGGTTCGCCGGAGCCTTTGCCTGGATCGACCCGCGCACGCTGGTCATCGATCCCTACAACCACCGCAAGTCGCCGACAGCGGCCGCCGACAGCGACCGTGAGCCGAAGGACAGCGAGGTGGCCGAGGCCAGCCCGGACGTGGCGGACACGACCGTGCCGGATGCGGAACTGATCGCGTCCGTGGAAGAGATCGGCGTGCAGACTCCGCTGCTGCTGCGCCCGCAGGACGATGGTGTGACGCTCGGCGTGATCTTCGGTCAGCGCCGCTGCAAGGCCGCCGTACTCGCCGCGGAGAAGGCCATCGCCAAGGGCCGCCCCTTCCGCATGGTCCCGGCGATCATTCGCACCGACCTGGCGGGCGTGGACGACGACGCGCTGACGCTCAGCCTGATCGAGAACAAGCACCGCACGGCGCCTTCCGCACGCGATGACCTCGCGGCCGTCCGTCAGCTCTCCCTGATGAGCATCAGCAAGACCCGCAAGGCGAAGCACACGCGCGCCCTGGGGCTCACACCGAAGCAGGTCAAGGCGGCCGAGAAAGCCGATCAGCTCAGCGACGCCACCCTGGATCGCGCCCTGGCCTATGACTTCGACTTCGTCGAGATGGCCGATCTACACGAAGTCGAAGAACTCGAGTACGCCATCGACTGGCTGCGCCACGCCAAGCGGCGCGACACCGAGGAGGGCAGCGGACAACACGGCCACTGGGCACACGAAATGCAGGAGCTGCGCGCCCGCAAGGCCGACCGCGCGGCGTACAAGAAGGTCCGCGAAGAACTGAAAGCGGCCGGCGTGCCCTTGGTGGACTACTGCTGGGACTGGACGCGTACCCCTGCTCGCCCGCTCACCGATCTGGTGACGGCCGATGGCGCCGCCCTGGACGCGGAGGAGCACGCCGCATGCCCCGGGCATGCGGCTTTCCTTGACCGGGACGAGCCGGTGGCGGTGTGGGTGTGCCAGGACTGGAAGAAGTGCGGGCACCAGCTCAGCCCCAAGGCGCCGAAGGACGCCAGGGAGAACAAGAGCCGGGAGCAGGAGAAGGAGGAGCGGCGCACGGTCATCGCCAACAACAAGGCGTGGCGGGCAGCGAGGCCGGTGCGGCACGAGTTCCTGACGAGGCTCTGCACGAAGAAGGGACACGCTTCCTCTGCGGCCTGGTCGGTGATCTTGTCGACGCTGACCGGCACCATGTACCTGTTCGAGCACTTCATCGAGACCCACGACACGGAACTGATGGCCTCGTTCCTGCGGGTTCCGGACCCGAACGCGCAGCGCAGCAGCAAGTGGGATCGGGTCAAGGCCCCCTTCGCCGACGTGATCGCGGCGACTCCGGCAGCCCGGCGCTGGCAGATTCTGCTCGCGCTGACCTGTGCCGCCTACGAGCAGCAGGCGATGGGCGACAGCGCCTGGCGCGGAGAGCCCGGCAACGAGACCACCGAGTGGCTGGCCTTCTTGAAGGCGGAGGGCTACGCCCTTTCCGACATCGAAGCCGAGACCCTGGCGAGGGGCGAGGAGCAGGCGAAGCAGCGCGCGGAGGCTCTGGCTGCGCAGGAGGACGAACGCGCGCAGGACGAGGAAGCCGAACCCGTTGCCGCCTGACCGTCCCATCCCAGGAATGCCCATGATCACCTTCACCGTCCGCCCACGCCGCAACGGCGCCTCCGAACTGCGCCGCCAAAGCGCACTCGGTTCGCACAGCCGCCGCGAGCAGCACGGGGAGCGCACGTGAACTTGGCTGAGTACGCCGACTCGTTGGCTGACGCGATCGAGCTCAACGCGATGCGGCTGCGCCAGCTGCGTCAGGAGCGGGCCCGCGCCCTGGCCGATGGCGCCCCGGCCGCTGCGGCCGAGTACGCCGAGCGCATAGAGGACCTGGCGGCCGACCACCACTATCTGCGCCGCAAGCTCGACGAGCTGCGCCGCTACACCTGACCCCCTGCTGACCTGCATGTTTCGGGTTTGACGCCCCCTCGATAGAGAGTAGAGTTTAGTTAACTTCTGGAGGGGGCGTCACCCCGCACAACCCACCGAACGGACCACTCCCCATGACCACCAGCCCCGACCACGCCGACCGCATCACAGCCATCACAGCCCGCCTGGCCGCCGCGAACCTGCCACTCCTCGAACTCCACCGCACCCACTGGACCAAGAACGGCGCGCTCGTCGACGCCGACGACCCCGAAGCCGTACACACCTCCCTCGAACTCCTAGAACCCAATGGCGCCCGCGTCGCCGAAGTCCTGTGCAACCACGCCCCCGACGACGAGCAGCCCGCCCAGGCTCTCGCCGCCGCCATCACCGCCGCCGAACTCCTCGTACACGCCCCGGCCGACCTCGCCTTCCTCCTCGGCCTCGAACAACCAGACCAGCCGACGCCCCGCACCTACGGCGCATCCGTCTCCGGGAAGCCTCACCTCGTCACCGTCACCACCTGGCCGACCGACCCCAACCAACTCGTCCTCACCCACTGCGGGCGCCTCGCACTGCGAGAGATCCCCGAGCCCGTCCCCGAACACCTCTGCGGCAGCTGCCGACGGCTACTCGATCACGACCTTCGGCAGCGATCCGTCGACCGCCAGCACCACCAACGCCACCTCGAACCGGTGCGCCACCAACTCGCAGCCGAGATCCGCCGCCAGCAGGCCCACCTCCCAACCGACACCGACGCTCCAAGCGGCCAGGTCACGCCTCACGACAACGACGCCGAGCAGAACGCACTCATCCAGGGGCCGCTTCTCGCCCTCGCGATCACCCTCGGTGAGCCCGGCGACCTCGACGCCGCCCAGCAGTACGCCGCAGCCCGCGGGCACACGGAACAGCGAACATCTGCGCCGCCACAATCCGTGAGGCGAGGCCACTGATGGCCGCCCCGCATTCCGAGCGCGGCTTCATCGTGTCGGTCCCCATCACGAACAGGGTCGCCGCCGCCAGCTTCCGAGAGCGAGACGCCTTCGCTCTGCCCGAAGCACCCGATGACCACTTGATCGCTCAGTCCATCCAGTCCCACCCCACCGTGGGCACGCGCCTGACCATCCACGCCCTGGGCAGGACGGCACCGCTGACCGTGCATCCCGAGGAACCGCTGCTCCCCCTTCGGATGCTGCGCGCCTTCGAGCTGACCTGCCAGCTCTGCACGGCACGCACGCACCGGGTCCTCGACCTCGTGCTCCACGGCACCCCGCAGGCATGGGTCTGCGGCTCCTGCGCCTAGCTCCCGCCCAGCGGGGGCACACCGGCATCACCCGAAACAGGAAACTTAGATCGTGACCTATAACAGCGAGCGTGTGATCACCGTCGGCACCGCCCGCATCCTCATCCGCACCAGCCACCGCACCACCCTCGCGCTCACCGTCAACAAGGACGGCGCCATCATCGTCCACGGTCCGCACACCATCACCGACACGGACGCCAGCACCCTCGTCGAACGCCGCCGCTCCTGGATCTACCAACAACTCACCCACCTCGCCGCGACCACTCCAGACGCCCCGTCGAAGCAACTCGCCACCGGCACAGCCTTCGACATCCTCGGGCGCCCGCACCGGCTGCACATCGTCCCCAACTGCAAGCAGAACAGCCCCCTGCACCTTCACCAAGGCAGCGCATCCGAGGGACAGCTCCACCTACAGGAGAGCGCCGCCCGCGAACCGGACAAAGCGCGACGAGCCATCATCAATCTCTACACCAGCGCCGGTCGGAAATGGCTCGAAAACGATCTCCCTCAGATCTCCGCAAGCACCGCGAACAAGCCCTTAACCGGCACCTTCTCCAACCGCATGCGCACCACCTGGGCCCGCCACCACCCGACTCGCGGCCTCACCCTCCACTGGGCCACAGCACAACTCCCGCCCCCACTCCTCCACGAACTCATCCACCGCACCCTCGGCCTCCACACCGTCGCCAGCAACCACGACCTCAACAACGCTCTCCGCGCCCTGTGGCTCGGTCAACTCCTCACCCCCACCCGACCGACGAACACCAACTGCCCCAGCTGCGGAGCCTTCCCCGACACACTGCACGCCGACCACTGCGACATCGCCCGCTGCGCCCACACCGGCCTCCAGCGCAACGACTGCCATCCCGGAAGTACCTGCAACACCGCCTGGACCGGCCAGTTCCCCGGCCAAGCGGAATGCACGACCTACGGCTTCTACTGCCGCCCCACCCCCGGCGGTTACGAACCCTGCACCGCCGACACTCCCGGCGCCATGCACGACTTCAACCGCCTCTACCGCGAATGCCGCTGGAATCCCGAAACGCAGCGCATGACGCTGCCCCCCCACCCGCACCACTTCAAGGAAACGCACCACCCGTGACCACAACACGAGCCCCCCGCGCCAACGCACAACGCCCCGGACTCGGCGCCACCTGGCAGGCAATCTGGACCGTCACCTACTACGAAGCAGCCGACGACGGAACCGGGCGGGCACCCGACGCCCGCTGCTGGACCACCGAGCTCGAAGCGCACCCACTGACCTCGAACCGATACATCGGTCACCAGGTGTGGCTGTACATCAACCGCGAACGCCCCGACATCCCCGAAGTCGACCTCCACAACCCGCACATCCAACTCCAGGGCTACACCGCCGGCGAGCCCGGCGAGCTCGGCAACCGGCCGCGAATACACGGAGTACGCTGCACACAATGCGGCTCCCCCAACGTCGAGTTCACCGCACGCACCTGGGCCAACTGCCGAACCTGCGGCAAGGGCCAACCGCAGAGCGAGGCCGCGCTGTGCTCCTCACGCTGTGAGGAGTGCTCACCCTAGACAGCACGTCGCCCCGCGGGCCGCGCCCCGGGGCGACGAAGGCCGTCAAGGCTTGCGTGCCACCGCCCCGTACATCGCGATCGCCCGGTCATCGACACCATCCTGCTCAGCCCCCGGGCGCCACTTGTGAACCTGGGTGACGCCCGGCTCCACCAGGTCCATCCCGTCGAAGAACGAGGTGGCGGTCGTCAGGTCCCGCAAGGCCATCGGCATGCCCTGCTGCGCGTACTCCTCGGCGACCCGGCCGACCTCGCCGGGCGCAAAGTCGGCGGTGCCGATGGTCATCGCCAAGAAGCTGCCCGACGGCAGCGGATCCAACAGTCTCTGCACCAACCGCCGGTCGTCCGGCGGCAGGATGAAGTGGAGTATCCCGATGACCAGCAGGCCGACCGGCTCCTTCAGGTCGATCAGCGCGCGGAACTCGGGGCTGCCCAGGATGGCGTCCGGGTCGTGCATGTCGGCATCGACGTACGCGGTCGCCCCTTCGGGAGTGCTCTGCAGGAGAGCGCGGGCGTGAGCCAGGACGATGGGGTCGTTGTCGACGTAGACCACGTGGGACTCCGGCGCTACCTGCTGCACCACCTCGTGCAGGTTGGGGGCGGTGGGCAGACCGGTGCCGATGTCGAGGAACTGCCGGATGCCCTGCTCCTTGGCGAGGTATTGCCCGGCACGGTGCATGAACCGGCGGTTCTCCAGCATGTGCACAGGCAGCGCCGGCCAGTGCTCGCACATCTTGTCGCCCGCCTCAACGTCGACGAGGTAGTGGTCCTTGCCACCCAGGATGTAGTCGTACACCCGCGCCGAGTGCGCCGTCGAAGTATCGATCCGATCGCCTGCGCTGTGCATGGGCCTCTCCGCTCTTCACCGCTGCCTTGGCCCTCGACGCTACGCCGGACCGCCACCCGACCCGCCTGATGCCGTCACCGCACCACCGTGAGGGCCAAAAGCCATCGCACCACCAAGAACCCGCGTCACCGCGACAGCGTCCCCCCGACGCTCCAGTGGCACGATGACACCGCCACCGAGACAGGACGGAAGACCAAATGAGCGAGCTCGAAACCCTGCGCGAAGCTATCCGCGCGGAACTCGACAGCCTCTGGAGCGACCTCGACGCGGCCCGCCCCAATGCCCTTAACGGTCACTGGTCCATGCGCTGCGACTCCCTCACCGACCGCATCAAGAAGCTCACCGCACTCGTCGGCCCGACCCCGTGGCGCAATGTCGAACTCTCACTGCTCGAGGACGGCATCTACCAGCGGGTGCATGCCGAGCTCGGAGTGGAGGCGCCCGTCGACATGGAAGCGGTGGCGCAGGCCCGTGCGAGGCTCGATGAGGACCGCGAACGCCTGCAGCAAGGGCAGAAGAGCAGCAGGTAGTTTCCACAAGCCGCGAACCATGAACGGGAGTCGCTCAAATGCTCAACCGCGACTACCTGCACCTTCATCCGCGGCTCTTCTTATGGGATGCGGCACACGCGTGAGAGAGGCGTTCCGGGGGACACACGGGGGACAGAACCCCGAGGATGACCGAGGAAAGATAGGGACAGGCGGGGTAAGAACTCCCGGGCTGACCGAGGCCCCAGCTCCTCCGTGAACAGCCGTCTGACCTGCACTTATAGCCTCTGACCTGCGGGAACGGGTACGGTCGCCTGAGGACGACGAGACTGGTTCGGGTCGTGCTCCTAAAGCGGGTGTCGCAGGTTCGAATCCTGCCGGGGGCACCAGGTCAGAACGACAAAGGCCCAGGTCACGGAGCAAGTCTCCGGGCCTGGGCCTTAGTTGTGTGCGCTCTGGCTGCGCCCTCTGCCCCTGCGGCATATGCCAGACCGCAGGGCTAGAGCCCTCAAACGGGGCGACAGGGAACGGACAGGGCTCTCGCGGGGTGTGAAGCTCGAGCAACTTCCCCGATGCATCGCGCCCGCCGCCTCAGCCCACAGGTGGTCCACACCCCGTCCTTGACCGTCATCCAGCGGGAGTGCCGGACCCCTCGCACATCTCGCGCCCCCTCTCCGTTCGGCTGGTGCGGGGGCATCGGCTGCCCCGGCTTCACCCCGGAGTAGGCGCCGCACTTCTGACAGACCCCCGAGCAGAGCCCGGGATCGCACCGGTGGCCTGGCTGTCGTTCACACATGATCAGCTCTCCTTTTGAGTGGAAGGATGGATCTGATTGGTGTGATGCACTCCGCCGCCCGGCCGAAGCCTGCGGCGAGGGTCAGAGCTTGCGGACGAAGGTCCGTTCGCCGTTGTGCCACAGCACCGTGACGCCCTGCTGAATTTCGCCCTCACGGGTCGACCAGGCGTCGATAGAGGCGATCTCAGCAGACTCTGCCGCGCCGATCACGCCAGCCAGCCACGCATCCGGCGCGCCCGTCACCGGGGCGGCGACGAACGGCGCCGGCGTTGCCTGAACGTCCGCCGTGGGGGCGCCGTGCTTCGCACCCTCGGCGAGCTGGCCGTACACCTGCCACCGCCCCTCGCGCCCGGCGACGGTGACGGCCAGGCCGTAGGGGTACGCGGTTTCCCCTGCCTCGGCAAGGGTCTGCACACGCTGGACGTCGGGCGAGTTCTTCAACAGGTCGACAGCGAAGTCTTGGAACGCGGCGGGGCGCATTTGTGATCACTCCTCTCGTGGCGGCTCAGCCACCCTATGAGCGGGTGCCGACAGATCACGGGCTACTCGCCTCGCCGCTCTCAGTGCAGCGCTCTCCGGCTGGATCGGGCAGCGACACGGGCAACCCAGGGTGGGCCCGACAATGAGCCGGGCGCCCTCGACGGTCACGGTGGTCGTCTCCTGGCAGTCGTGCAGCCCGCCGTCCGTCTGCTCTGTCAGGAGCGCGCGTAGGCATGGCGGACACGGGACGCGGACCGGCGACTCGCTCATGACCCGAACCCACCGCACGGCGGATAGCGGAGCACATCTCGCAGGCGCCGGCCGAGCTCGGACACCCGCATCGCCAGCACCAGCGGGCTGGGGCACTCGCCGTCCTCGTCGCCCAAGGCGTCGTGACATCCGTCGATGGTTCGCTGGTGGGAGTGCCACGCCATGCTGCCCTCACCCGCTGCGTCGGCGGCGGCCGCCGCGGCGGGCAGACGGCGCCGGATCTCGTGGCGCAGCCTGCGACCGACATCACTCAGCGTCTCGGCAGGGGGTAGCACGCGGCACGCGGCGAACGCCGCGGTGAGGAGAACGTCAACGTAGCCGCCCCCGTTACACGGTCGGCATGCGCGGGGGAACCAGCGAGAGACTTCGTCGAGGCGGGTCAGCTTGTGCGGGCCGAGGTCGACAGCGGTGTCGGTGCTCAGGGTGACGCCGCAGAACACGCAGCTGGTCCCGCGCAGTTGAGCGTCGGAGAGCACGTTGACCGACGGCAGCAGCGGGACTGAGAGGCGGTCGGTGAGGGTCACGGATGGCCCCCCGCACGCGTGCCGATGGCGATGAGTGCGGCCACGGCCGGTACGGGGCACAGGGCGCCCACGGTGTGGGGGCGCACGGCCCAGTGCAGGCCAACCGGTGCGGTGAGATCGGCGGCGGGGACGCCGAGGAACTGGCCGGTGCCGAGCATGGGCGCGGTAGTGCCGTAGGCCCATCGGGCGGGCGGGCAGGGCTCGGTGAGCGCGTGGTAGATCTGCAGTGGTCTGTTGCGGATCACGGGGCCGTTGAGCAGCTCGGCGAGCGTCCGGGCCACGATGTCCACGTCGGTGCTCCCGACGCCCGCGTGAACTGTCTTCGCTGGAAGGCACACGGCGTTGAACCGTGTGCCGAGCGGCAGCAGCGCGGCGCCCCGCTCCCTCCACTCCCGGTGAGCCTGCTGCGGCTCTTGCTGGGCGCGCGCCAGCCAGTCGAAAGCGGCGCCCACCAGTGCGCTTCTCGCAGCCGGGGCACGCCCCGTACTGTCCGCCATGTCGACTCCTCGTCAGTCGGCCATGCCCCGGGGCCGGTTGCCCGGTCGCCGGGGTGCGCCATTTCCTGTCGGCGCTCAGGCCCTCACCTGTAGCGTTGTGTACACGGACAGCGATCACTAGGACCGTCGTGTCCGCCACCGTCCGCAAGGGAGCGGACAGCGGACACCGGAGGCGTCCATGGCTGAAACCTTCGGCAAGGCGCTGCGCCGATGGCGCGGCGGCCGAAGCCTGCGCGATGTCGCCACGCTCGCATCCTGCGGGAAGAGCTACGTCGCTGACCTCGAACAGGGCCGCCGCCATCCGGCAGCTCAAACGGCACGAGCTCTCGACGACGCGCTCGGCGCCGGCGGGGAGCTGATGGCGCTGTCCGAGTCCCGATCGGGCCGGTCGCCGACCGATCAGGCGGACGCCCTTCAGGCTGGTCTGGACGAGGTGCTCGCTGCGGGGCCACTCGCAGACAGCAGCCTCGATGAGATCGAGTGGACGGTGGCCCGGCACGGGCGAGCCACGCGTTACCGGCCTGAGGGCGCGCACTTCCCTGACCTGCTCGCCGACTTCACGGATCTACGGGTCCTTCTCGCCCACCGGCATCCGCATGCCGCCCGGCGGCGCCTTCTCGTCGCCACAGCCCAAATGTCTGGGCTCACCGCGCTCACCCTGCTCAAACTCGGCGACGAGCGGGCCCTGTCCTGGTGGCGTACCGCACGCAAAGCCGCAGCCGCCGCTGGCGACCGGGCGACCCTGTCGTGGGCGTATGCGCAGGAGGCGTATCAGGCTTATTACGGCGGAGACATGTACGGCGCCGTCGAACTGGCTGCCCGTGGTCAGCAGCTGGCGGGCGGTCTGCCGTGCGTCGGTCCGGCATTGGCCGCGCCGCTGGAGGCCCGCGCGCACGCCCAACTCGGCGACCGCTCCCAGTCGATGCGGGCCCTCGCAGCCGCTGAGGGAGCCCTGGAGCGGCTGCCTGCGGCCGAGCAGATCGGCAGCGCCTTCGGGTACAGCGAGTCGCAGCTCCGCTTCCATGCGGGCAACGCCCTGACACACCTTGGCGAGACGGCGCGGGCCCGCGCCGAGCTGGTGCGTGCAGCCGAGTTGTACCCGGCTGCCGAGCAAACGGACCGGGCCCTCGTCTTCCTCGACATGGCCATGTGCACCGTGACCGAGGGTGACCCCGCCGGCGCTGCCGACCAGACCACACGGACCCTCACGGACCTGGAACTTGAGCACCGCACCGCGCTGATCATCTACCGAGCACAGGAGGTCGCCGCTAAGGTGCCGCCTGGTGCACGTGGAGTGCACGAGGTGCGGGCGCTGCGTGAGTTCCTTGCGCTGCCCCCAGGCGAGACGGAGCGCAGGGGTGGAGATCAGCAAAGCGACAGTGGCCGACATAGAGGTGCTCTCGGTACTCCTCGGGGAGATTGAGGAGTACTACGGCGGCGAACCGGTGCCCGGTGACCCCGACCAGATCCGCGCAGCCCTGTTCGGCAACCCGCCCGCGGCCACCGTGCTCCTCGCCCGCGACGGTGCCGATGTCCTTGGACTCGCCTCGTACTCGCGGCTATGGCCGGCCGCCGGCGCAGACACCTCGCTGTACCTGAAAGAGCTGTACGTGAGGACGGCAGCGCGGCGCCGCGGTGTAGCCCGCACGCTCATGGACGCGGTGCGGGAGGAGGCCCAGGCGCTGGGCTGTTCCCGCGTCGAGTGGACCGCTGACACGGACAACCCGCCTGCGCTGGCGCTGTACGAGGCGCTCGGCGTCCCGCAGCACCGGGGCAAGGTGTTCTACCGGGTCTGAGCCGCAGACACGCGAAAGGGCTCCCTTCCGCCCGACTTCAAGTCCTGGCGGACGTCGCCCAGGCAGCGGACGACCTCCCCGGTGGTCCACTGCTCGTCAGCCACGTGTGCGGCCTCCCGTGAGATCCCCAGCGTCGCCGATACAGACGGAGGCGTCGGCGCTCGCCGCCACCCACGGGCGTGCCGGTGGGCAGCCCCCAGCCCCCACAACACATCGAGGCCTGGCCGGTGCCGGCCGGCCAGGCCTCTCTTCCAGGGCTACCCGCCGGGCCCGTCCGGCGTCGGGGCGTCCGTTCGGGCGGCCAGGGCCGTTGCGAGTGTGGAGCGGACTTCGGGGGGCAGGTCCGCGCCCTGGCCCCACGACACGATGAGGTCGGCGATCGAGCGCAGCTTGGTGTTGGTGTGCTGGGACACCTCCTGCAGGACGTCCCATCCCTGCTCGGGGGAGAGCCGTCCCAGGGCGACGATGACGCCGATCGCCTGGTCGACCGTGGCGTGCGAGACCACGGCTCGTTTCAATTGGTCAACTTGCTCCACGAGGTGCGCGACGGTCTTCGCTGACTGCTCGACATGCTCAGGCTCATTCAAATCGACTCTCCGGTACGGGGTCTGGGGACCGGTACGCCGTCGGCGTATGGGCGCCATCCTGCCGGAAAACCACTCGACCAGCGCAAAGACCCCCTCCTCCACATGAGTGGGAGCGGGGGTGGGGCACGGATTCCGCGGTGGGCGGGACATGGCGGCCGTTCGGATGATTTGAGGCTCAGGGCGATTGCTCGCCGGTCCGATTCGGGGAAGCCCGTGGTGTCCCTTCACCCCTCTCAGAGAGGCCACACATGCGTATCCGCACTGTTTTCGCTGCTGCCGCAATCGCCGCCCTCACCGTCCTGGGCGGCGCGGGTGCCGCGTCCGCCAACGACGGTTTCGACGGCTTCGACGGCATCAGCAACGGCAACGGCATCGGCACCCACATCTCCGAGACCTCCGTTGCCGCCTTCGGCGACCTGGTCATGGACTGACCGGTCCCCGTGTCTCGGCGTCGGTGACATCTGTGGTGACCGGCAGCTGATGTGCAGTGGCATGCGTCCCCTCTCTCCCTGTCGGGGAGAGGGGACGCACACGCATGTGCCGGGTACGGGTCGGCCCGGTCAGGTGCGGATCCGGACCCCGTACCGCGTACGCATGCGGCGCAGCTCCCACAGGGCCACCGCCGTGACCGAGACGGGGCCGCCCAGCACCGCGCACCACTGTGCCGCCGGCGGGCCGTGCGGCAGGCCGCCCTCCAGCGCGACGCTGCACACCGTCAGTTCCCAGACAAGTACGACGGTGAGCACGGCCGGGAGCGCGGCGTGCACGGTGGACGTGTTGAAGGCGTAGCGGGCCGCGTAGGCCGAGGCGAAGAGCAGGAACGGCAGGAGCCAGATCAGGCCGAGCAGGAGGGCGAGCGCCACCAGGCCGTTCACGAGCGTGCCGTAGTTCTGCTTCAGGAGCAGGGCGCTGCCCGCCAGTACGAGGCCCACGCCGGCCAGGATCCCGACGTACCAGCCCACGGCCTTGAGCGGTGTGCGCAGGCGGGAGCGGAGCTCGGTCCGGTGCTCGGCGGGTACGTAGCGGATGAAGCCGAGGACGGCCAACGGGCCGGTGAAGATCAGCAGCAGCGGGGCGAGGATCAGTTTCACGACACCGTCGTTGGCCACACCGCTCCAGCCCTCGTCCGCCCCGTAGGTGTAGATCAGGTAGAGGGTCGCGGCCGTGCCCGCGAGCGCGCGCCACAGCTGGACCCGGGACACCAGGCGGTCCGCGACGTGGCCCGCGCCCGGCCGGTTGAAGATCGCCTCGGCCCGGCGGCGGGCGGAACGGATCACCGGGATGAGCGGTGAGACGAAGAGGAAGCCGAGGCCGGAGCGTCGTCGCCGGACGGGCTGGGGGTGGGGGTGGGGGTAGGGGTGTGGATGTGGGTACGGGTGTGGGCCCTGGTGCGGGGGCATGGGTGGGTACGGGGACGCCGGTGGTGGGACGTACGGGTGTGGGGCGCCGCCGCCCTGGGGCGGGGTCGTCCGTGGTGCCCAGCCCTGCTGTCCCTGTCCCCCGTGTGCCACTGCTGCCCCTCGTCTTCCCGCGCCGTATGTCCGGATCGCTTCCGGATCGCCCAGGGATCGCTTCCGAATCGCCTCTGAGCGGGCGCAGTTTACTGGCCTGAATCCGACGGAGGGCACCTTCGCGCAGCGCTCGTCGGGAACCCGCCCGTACGAGGGGCGGTTACTCCGGTACGCGCCCCGGGCCGGTGGTGTGCGCCGACGACGGTGAGGAGCGGTGACGGGTGGACATGGGGATTCCTGGGCCTGAGCCGCGGGACGACGGTGGCGTCGGGGCCATCGCGGCGGCGGGCGGGCTGCACCTCTACCAGTTGTGGCTCCATGCGCGGTACGGGCCCGTCGCACGGTTCCAGTTGCCGGGCGCCGGCACCGCCGTGTCCGTCGCCGACCCCGAGCTGCTTGAGGCCACCGCCCGGATCGACGAACGGCCCGCAGCGCTGTTCGACTTCCTCTCGCCGTTGTGCGAGGCCGGGAACTTGCAGGTCGTCGGGGCCGAGGAGCACGGGCCCTGGCGGCGCGTGCTGCTTGAGGTGCTCGCCGGGCGGCCGTCCCACGAGCGGCACTTCGGGGAGTTCGTCGCCTTGGTGGAGGGGCTCGCGGACCGGTGGGGCGCGCTGGGCGACGGTGCGGCCGTCGGTCTGCAGAAGGAGCTGACCGCGCTGTCGCTGCGGATGATCTGCGCGTACGCGCTGGGCGTCGACGACCGGGGTGTCGTCGATCCGGACGGGGTCGTCGAGGCGTTCGAGACCGTGCTCACCGAGTCGTTGGGGCAGCAGTATCAGGTGCCGGGGGACGAGGAGGACCGGGCGAAGCGGGTCGAAGGCGCGCTGCGGTATCTGCGCGCCACCGTCGACCGCGTCCTCGACGCACGTCAGGGCGGCGCAGGGAACACAGGGCGCGCAGAGGCCACCGCACGGACCGACAGGACCGTCAGGACCGTCAGGACCGTCAGGACCGTCAGGACCGTCAAGAGCGACAGGAGCGACAGGAGCGACAGGAGCGACAGGAGCGACAGGGCCGACAGGAGCGACCTCATCGGCGCCCTCCTCGACGCCCGCATGTCCCCCGCCCGCATCCGCGACACCGTCATGGTGACGATGCTCGCCGCCCACCACACCACCGGCGTCGCCGTCTCCTGGACCCTGCACCTGCTCGGGCGCCATCCCGACGTCACCGCACGCGTCGTCGAGGAGCTGGACCGGGTCCTCGGCGACCGTGCCGTGCCCGACTACGCCGACCTGCGGAGGCTCACGTATCTGGACATGGTCCTGAAGGAGTCGATGCGGCTCCGTCCGCCGGGGCCCTACGGCGCCCGTGAGACGACGGAACCGCTCGTCGTCGGCGCGTACGGGATTCCGGCCGGGACCACCGTCTTCTACCCCTTCTGGGCGGTCCACATGAACCCCGACCACTGGCCGGAACCCGAGCGGTTCCTGCCCGAGCGGTTCAGCCCGGACGCGGTGGCGGCGCGGCCGCGGCTCGCCTACATCCCCTTCGGGATCGGGCCGCGCAGCTGTGAGGGCGCCCAACTCGCCATGGTCGAGGCCGAACTCACCCTGGCCGTCCTGCTGAAGCGGTTCCGCTTCCGGCCCGTGCCGGGGCACGAGGTGACGCCCGTCGAGCGGTTCGTGCTCTGGGCCGACGACGACATCCGCATGACCGTGAGCCCACGGGTTCCGGAGTAGACCGGCGCCGTCCGGTAATAGCGCACCGGCGCCTCGATCTCGGGCCCGTCCGGTTCCGTGCCCGGTCCGGCGAGGGGGGCCAAAACCGCAAATACCGTCCCCCCAACGACAGTTGATGTCATCGGGCTATCACGAAATGGCATCGGTACGAACACGCCCCGCCTTCCCGATACTCGTCCCGACCGGAGGCCGCACCCGCAGGCCCCCTGTCCCGGGACCCCGGGCACCCCGCGTACCGGCCCGTCCCGGCCACCCCCACGGCCCGTCCGCGGGCCATCCCGGAAGGGACACACCCCCATGAACAGATCCAGGACCAGCCTCGCCGCCGCCCTCGGCGCGGCCGCGCTCGTGGCCTCGCTGGCCGCCGCCCCCACGGCGTTCGCGGCACCGGCACCGGCGCCGGAGTCCGTGCAGCCCGCCGCCGCGACCAGCACGTCGTCGTACACGGGCGGCGACCAGGCCGCCAACCGGGAGTTCTTCGCCGCCGTCATGAAGTCGGCGCTGAAGAAGCAGGCGGCGCAGCCCGGCATCCAGGTGGTCACGGTCCGGTACAGCACGACCCGGGCCCCCAGCTTCCGCAGCCAGATAGCGCAGAGCACCCAGATCTGGAACTCCTCGGTCTCCAACGTGAAGCTGCAGGAGAGCAGTTCGGGCGCCGACTTCTCGTACCGCGAGGGCAATGACTCCCGGGGCTCGTACGCCTCCACGGACGGGCGCGGCCACGGGTACATCTTCCTGGACTACCGGCAGAACCAGCAGTACAACTCCACGCGCGTGACGGCCCACGAGACGGGGCACGTGCTCGGTCTGCCCGACCACTACTCGGGCCCGTGCAGCGAGCTGATGTCCGGTGGCGGACCCGGCACGTCCTGCACCAACGCGTACCCCAACGCGCAGGAGCGCGCGCGGGTCAACAGCCTCTGGGCCGCCGGTGTCGCCGTACTCAAGGACCAGGGCGAGCTGACGAAGGTCCGCTGATCCCGCGGCCTCCCCGCGGGCGGGCTGTTACGTACCGCTAACGGCCCCGGGGCCAACCCGGCCGCGTCCGGCGCGCTCTCCTCCGGCATGGGGACACATGCTCAGGAGAAGAAGTCGCGCCGGCGCGGCCGACGGCGGCTCGTGGACTACCCGCGCACCGGCCGGAGCGGCATCCGCCGCTGGCTCCCGTCGTGGCGCCTGCTCCTCGGCACGGCGGGGCTCTTCGGCACCGCCGTCGCCGTGCTCTTCGTCTGCGTGTACGTCAGCGTGGACATCCCGGACGAGAACGAGGCGGCCCGCCGCGAGGCCAACGTCTACTACTGGTCCGACGGCACCCAGATGGTCAGCACCGGCGAGGTCAACCGGCAGAACGTGGAGCTCGACCAGATCGCACCGTCCGCCGTGAACGCGGTGATCGCCGCCGAGAACGAGACGTTCTACGAGGACTCCGGGGTCTCCCCCAAGGGTCTGGCCCGCGCCGCGGTCAACATGGTCCGGGGGCAGGAGACGCAGGGTGGTTCCACCATCACGCAGCAGTACGTGAAGAACACCTACCTCTCGCAGGACCAGACGGTCACGCGGAAGGTCAAGGAGTTCGTCATCGCGCTGAAGCTGGACCGCAAGAAGAGCAAGGACGAGATCCTCAAGGGGTACCTCAACACCAGCTGGTTCGGGCGCGGCGCCAACGGCATCGAGGCCGCCGCCCACGCCTACTACGGCATCCCCGCGAAGAAGCTGAACCCCAGCCAGGGCGCGCTGCTCGCCGCCATGCTCAAGGGCGCCGACCTGTACGACCCGGCGGTCGGCGCCGCCAACCACGAGCGGGCGCGGGAGCGCTGGGCGTGGATCCTGGACCGGCAGGTCGGGGCCGGTCTGATGACGAAGAAGGAGCGGGCGAAGTACCGGACCTTCCCCGAACCGCGCAAACGGTCGCGCTCCACCAGCCTCGGCGGCCAGACCGGCTACCTCGTCGACGTCGCCAACCGGTACCTCAAGCAGCGCACCGGCCTCGCCGACCGGGACCTCGCCCGCGGCGGCTACGAGATCCACACCACCTTCGACAAGGGCAAGGTGCGCGCCCTGGAGCGCGCCGTGCGCCGCGTCCTGGCCCGCGACACCGACCCGGACGAGCGCCCGGCCGACCGGCACGTGCAGGTCGGTGCCGCGTCCGTGCGGCCCTCCGACGGAGCGCTCGTGGCGCTGTACGGCGGGCCCGACGCCACCGCGCACTTCACCAACAACGCCGACACCTCCGGCGTCCCCGTGGGCTCGGCCTTCAAGCCGTTCGTGCTGGCCGCGGCCCTGCAGCACGGGACGGCCGTACGGGAAACCCCGGTCACCGAGGCCGGGCTCGCCCGCGCGCCCGACCCGGGGCCGGGCAACCTGGCCGACAGCTATTACGCGGCCGACGGCACCCTGCGCCCGGCCACCGGCGACACCGGCGCCGACCACCCCACGCTCCGGCGGGCCCTGGCCTTCGGCGGCAACGCGACGTACGTACGCCTCGGCGAGGACGTCGGCCGGGACGAGGTCCGCCGCACGGCCATCGACGCCGGGCTGCTGCGGCAGAGCATGGCCCGCCTGGAACCGGCCTTCTCCATCGGCACGTCGACGCCCAGCGCGATCCGGATGGCCACCGCGTACGGGACCTTCGCGGCCGACGGGATCCGGCACGACCCCTACGCGGTGACCAAGGCCCTCAGGGACGGAGAGAGCCTGCCGGGCCTGACCCCGCCCTCGGCGAGCCGCGCCCTCGACCCGCAGGTGGCCCGGCAGGTCACCGACGCCCTGCGCGAGGTCGGCAAGGACCTGGGCACGGACGTGTCGGCGGGCCGCACCGGCGACCAGGACCGCCTCAAGTCGGCCTGGTTCACCGGCTTCACGAAGAACCTGTCGACGGCGGTCACCCTGTTCCGCCTCGGCCCCGACGACCCGCAGCTGCTCCCCCTGTCCGGGGTCGGCGGCAAGAAGTCCCGGCGCGGGAACGTGCTGCCGCCCCGGATCTGGCAGGAGTACATGGCGGGCTCCCGGAGCTGAGCGTTGACCTTGCCCCTGGGGCAGACCGCACCTTCTGCGTCATCGGGCCGACCGGCCCGATGACGGAGGATGACCTGGTGAACGTGGAACCACGACGGTCGGCGCGGTCCGGCGACGGCCTGCTGTCCATCGGCGAGTTCGCCGCCCGCGCGCGGCTCTCCCCGAAGGCCCTGCGGCTGTACGACCGGCTCGGGCTGCTCGCGCCCGCCCACGTCGACGAGGTCAGCGGGTACCGCTCCTACCGGCCCGGCCAGATCGAGCGCGCCCGCACGGTCGCGCTGCTGCGCCGCCTCGACATGCCGCTCGCGGCCATCGCCGAGGTCGTGGAACTGGACGGGGAGCGGGCGGCGCGCGTGCTCGACGGCTACTGGGCCGGGGTCGAGGAGCGCTTCGCCGAGCAGCGGACGCTCGCGCGGTACCTCCGTGGACGACTGTCGGGAAGGAATGCCGAGTTGTACGCGACGTTCGAAGTGCGGACCGTGGACGTACCGGAGATGTACGTCATCAGCGAGACCAGGCACGTGCGCGGCGGCGAACTGCCCGCCTGGATCGGCGCCTCGGCCGACCGCCTGGAGCGGGCCGCCGAGGAGTGCGGGGGCGTCGCCGCCCCGCCCTTCGTCGTCTACCACGCCGAGGTGACCGAGGAGAGCGACGGACCCGCCGAGTCCTGCGTGCCGGTCGTGGACGTGCGGGCCGCCCGCGCGTGGGCGGCGCGGCAGGGCCGGGCGTCGGACGTCCGGGTGCGGGTGGAGCCCGCGCACCGGCTCGCCTACACCCGGATCACCAAGGCGCAGGTCTCCTATCCGCAGATCATCGCGGCGTTCGACGCGGTGGAGGCGTGGGTCGCCGGGCAGGGGCTCGCCCTGGCCGGGCCGTGCCGTGAGGTGTACTTCGCGGACTGGGCGCGGACCGGGCCCGATGACCAGGTGTGCGATGTGGCGTTCCCGGTCGCGCAGGTGTTCCCGGGCGGGTAGCCCCGCGTACTCCCTCCGCGTGCAGCCGAGGCGCCTTTGGCCTCCCCCGCACCTATTCTGAGGAAACATGGAGGGGGATGCGGAAGCTGCGGACGGGGGCGTCAACTCTCCGATGGATCATTCGAGTTGGCGTGTGCGGTTGCGACGGTGGGCGGCCTCGGGGAGCGGCGACGTCCTGGGCGCCGGAGTGCTGTTCGGCACCGACCGGGTCCTCACCTGCGCCCATGTGATCCGCGACCCGGCGACGGGCCGCCGCCCGGACCGCGTACAGGTCGAGTTCCCGCTGCTCCAGGGCCTGGAGCGGACCCCGCACCGCACCGCGACCGTGGAGGCCGGTCACTGGGTGCCCGCCTTCGGCAAGGCGCAGGGCGACCTCGCGGTGCTCGTCCTCGACGGCCCCGCGCCCCTGCCCTCGCCGGTCACCCTGCACCGCACGCTCGACTACCGGGGGGCCACGGTCCTCATAGACGGCTTCCCGGCGCACCGCTCGGGCGGCCAGTGGCTCACCGGCGCGTGCCGGGGGCCCGGCGGCGAGGGCGACGAGCGGGTGCAGATCGACCTCACCGGGGCGGGTGCGGAGGCGGGTCCGGCGCCGCGCCTGCGGGGCGGGTTCAGCGGGGCGGGCGTACGGGAGGAGGGCACGGACCGGCTCCTCGGCATCCTGGCGCAGGCCGACGAGCGGGGCGAGCGCGGCTACATGATCCCGGCGGCCACCGTCGCCAAGTACTTCCGGCGCTTCGCCGAGCGGTACGTGACCGGGCCGCACGCCATCCCCGGCCACCGCGTCGTCTCGGCGGACGCGGCCCGCACGGCCCGCCCGCACGGCCTGCAGCGCACCGTCACCCGCTGGCTGAACGCCGAGGCGGACGCGTGGGACACCGAGGTGCTCTTCATCGCCGAGGACGACGACCGGGCGCGGCAGGCCCTCTACGTCGTCCTCAACATGGCCGACCGCGAACGCTCGCCCCAACTTCCGGTGCGCCCGGTGGAGTTGGCGGAGCGCGGCGACTCGCTGCTGTCCCGCGCCGGCATCGCGCCGCGGGTCGGCAGCATCGCCCTCGCCCTCGACCTGGAGGGCGCCGCGCTCGACGACCCCGACCGGCCGGAGCTGCGCGAGGCCCTCGCCGTCCTGCGGCACGAACTGCGCCACGCGGGGCGCGGAGACACCGCTCCCCGGCGGCGTCCCGCCGTCGCCGTCCTGCACACGGACCGCTCCGCCACCGATCCGGCCACCGCCGCCCGCGTACTCGGTGAACTGGCCGACGCGGGGGCGCGTCTGCTGCTCGTGGTGCGGTCGAGCTCCCATGGATTCACCTACGCCCTCGCGGAGCGGCTGCTGCCCGCCGAGCGCGCCGCGCAGTGGCTGCAGCGGATCGGCACCCGCGTCGACGAACTCGCCGACACCGAACGCACTGCCCGGCGCCTCTTCCACCGCGTGGAGCCGCACGTCGTCGACCCGCCGGTCGCCACCGCGTACGCGGCGCGGGCCGCGCTGTGGACGGTGCAGCTCAGCAACGAACTGCGGCCGTCGGCCGGGCGGGGCGGGCCGCGCCTCCTGGAGAAGCTCTCGTACGCCGAACAGGCCGTGGAGACCTATCTGCTGCGGGCCGAGCGCGCCGAGAGCGGGCTGCGCGGGGTGCTCGACGAGCACCTGCGGCTGCGCGGGCTGCTCCGGGACCATCTGGCCCGGCTCGCCCGGCGCGGCCTCGCCGAGCACCCCGACGCGGTCGGCCCCTACCGCGAGGCGCAGCGGCTCCTGATGGCGGGCCCCTGCCCGCTGGCCGACGCCGACCGGGCGGTCGCGGCGTTCACGCGGGTGGTGCGGCGCCTGGCGGACGGGGCGCCGGAAGCGGACCTGGACGCGGAGAAGGGCGGTGAGGCGTGACGCCCGTCAAGTCCTGTCCGCATCCGGGCTGTTCGGGCACCGTCACGCCCACCGGCTACTGCCTGGCCAGCGGCGAGCGCGTCGATCCGCGGACCGGGCTGCACTCCGCCGTGGACCGCCCGGCGAGCGACACCGGCCCGGCGGCCGGAACCGGCTCCGGCGACCGCTCCGGCGCCCAGGAGCCCGACGGCCGGGAGCCCGGCGCCCAGGACTCCGGCCCCCTCCAGTCCGACCCCCTGGACCAGGAGTCCTCCCAGCACTGGATCGTCGAACCGGGCTTCACCACCGGGCCCCCGCCGCGCCCCGCCCGCGTCGACCTGCCGCCCGAACACCCCGACCCCACCGTCCTGCCCGAGATCACCCTCCTGGACCGCGCGGACAGCGGCGGCCCCGCGCCGGACGCCCCGGGCGGCCTTCCGCTGCCGCCCGGCACCCTGCTCGCGGGCCAGTACCGCCTGGTGCGGCCGCTCGGGTACGGCGGGATGGGCGAGGTCTGCCTCGCCCACGACACGAAGGTCGACGACCGCGCCGTCGCCGTGAAGATGCTGCACGCGGAGCTCGCCACGGACTCGTACCGCCTCCTGGAGGGCGAACGCAAAGAGCTGGTCGAGCTCAACCACGACGGGTTCATCCGGGTGTTCAACTACGGGCACCACTCCGGCGTCGGGGACTTCCTCGTCCTGCAGTACGTCGACGGGCTCAACCTCGAAGAGGTCAGGGACCGCGCGCACGCCCACCCCGAGGAGTTCGGCCGCGAGCGCTTCCTGGAGTTCGTGCTCGCGTACGGCGTGCGGATCCTGGCCGCGCTCGCGCATCTGCACGCCCCCGAGCGCGGCAAGGTGTACGGCGACCTCAAGCCGCCGAACGTGATGCACGACGGCTCCACCACCAAGCTCGTCGACGTGGGCAGCGTGCGCCGCGCGGGCGCGCCCGGCCTCACCACCGCCCCCTTCCGCGCGCCCAGCGTCGGCGCCCGCGGCGAATCCGCCCCGCAGGACGACCTGTTCAGCCTCGGCGAGACGCTGCGCACCCTGTGCGGCATCGGCGCGACCCGGCACGACCTGGCGGACCTGGCGGCGCTCGCCCCGCTCGACGACGCCGTCGCGGACCACCGCGGGCTCGGCCTGGTCTCCCTCGCCCGGGTCCTGCGCCGTGCCACCCGCACCGGTCGCGCGGGCCGGTTCGCCACGGCCAGGGAGATGGACGAGCAGCTGCGCGGCGTCTTCCGCGAACTGCGCTCGCTGCGGACCGGGGCGGAGACGTTCGAACCCTCGCCGCTCTTCCTGCAGTCCGCGCACGCCCTGGACGGCGGGCTCGGCGCGGCCCCCGAGGTGTCGCGCTGGGCGGCCTCCCCGCTGTCGCCGCCCCGCTACCCCGCCCCCGATCCGCCCGAGGTGGCCCGGCGCCTGCCGGTGCCGCGCCCCGACCCCGACGACGACCACCACGGCGAGCTCAGCAGGCTCAGCGACGACGACCCCGAGGCGCTGCTCCAGCACACCGGCGACTGGCGGGACTCCCCCGAGGTGCACCTGCTGCGGTGCAGACTGCGGCTGCGGACGGCGCCGCGCACCGACCGCGGACCGCTCACCGGCGCCGAGACCGCGCTCGCGCTGGCCGAGGACGCCATAGGCCCCGCCCACGCCCCGTACGACTGGCGGCTCGACTGGCACCGGGGCCTGCTCGCGCTGGCCCGCTCGCGGGTGGCGGAGGCCCGCGGCCACTTCGACCGGGTCTACGCCGCGATCCCGGGCGAGTACGCGCCCAAGCTGGCGCTCGGCTACTGCGCGGAGCGGCTCGACCGGCGGCACGAGGCCCTGACGTTCTACGAGGCGGTGCGGCTGCGCAACCCCTCGCTGGGCAGCGCCGCGTTCGGTGCCGTGCGGGCACGGCTCGCCCTGGGCGGACCCGACGCCCTCACGGCCGCCATCGCCGCCCTCGACGCGGTGCCCCAGCACTCCCGGCACCGCACCGCGGCCCGTACGGCGGCGGTGCGCATCCGCGTCGACCACGCCAGGGACGCGGCCGGGCTCGGCGCGGCGGTGCGGGCGCTGGCGCAGCTCTTCTCGGCGCACGGCCTGACCGACGAACAGTCCCGCGTACGGATGAAGGCGGAGGTGTGGGGCGCGGCGCACCGCCTGCTCGCCGCGGGCGGAAGTGGCGAGGGCGGGGGCGGCGACGAGGGGGGTGGGCTGACGGCCGCCGAGCTGCGGGCCGTCGCCGCGCACGCCGACCCGCTGCTCGAATTCCCGGCGGACGAACGGGGGTTGCGCACCGACCTCGCCGGTTTCTACCGGGGCCTCGCCCACCAGGCGGCCCGCGACGCCCCGGCCGCGGCCGACGACACCGGCACCCCGCTCGCCGAGCTCCTCCTGGACCGCGCCTACGCGGTACGCCCCTTCGGACTCCGGCACTCCCGACTCGGCAAGGACACCCCATGGCTGGGCAGGAAACTCAGGAACCGGCCGCCTCGGTCGCCCTCGAAGTGAGCCAGGTCGTCGAGCTGCCCCGCCCCCGCTCGCCGGGCGCGGCGGAGACGGCCCGGATGTACGCCGTCCTCACGGTCACCGTGCGCCGACCCGGCGCGGCGCCCGCGCCACCCGGGCCCACCGCGCGCCCGCGGCTCGCCGAGGTCCTGCTCATCGACCACTCCTCGTCGATGGTGATGCCGCCGAGCCGGCTCGCGGCCGCCCGCGCCGCCGCCGTCAGCGCGCTGGCCCGCATCCCCGACGGCTCGCTGTTCGCCCTGGTCGCCGGGGGCGACAGGACCGCCATGATCTATCCGATGCGGCCCGGCCTCGCCGTCGCGCACGCCGAGTCGCGGGCCGCCGCGCAGGCCGCCCTGCACGACTGCACGCCGGGCGGCGGCACCGCGATGGGCACCTGGCTGGAGCGCGCCAGACACCTCTTCCACGACCTGCCCGCCCCCGGCGCGGGCGGTTACGTACGCCACGCGCTGCTGCTCACCGACGGCAAGAACGAACCCGGTTACGAGACGCGCGCCGAGCTGCGCGAGCGCGTCGAACGGTGCGCGGGCGCCTTCGCCTGCGACGTCGTCGGCATCGGGGACGCCTGGGAGACCGAGGAACTCCTGCTGATCGGCACCGCGTTGGGCGGCCGCACCCGCGCCGTCGCCGACCTGACCCGGCTGCCGGACGAGCTGGCGGCGCTCACCGGGCAGGCCGCCGACCGCGACGTCACCGGCCTGCGGCTGCGCCTCCACCACCGCGCGGGGGTGCGCCCGTACTCCTTCGAGCAGGTCCATCCGACGCGGGCCGCGCTCAGCCCCGACCACGTCGACCTGTCCGGCGCGGCCACGGGCGCGGGCGGACCCGTCGAGGAGTACGGCCTCGGGCCGTGCGGCGAGGAGACCCGCGCCTATCTGCTCTGCGTCGGCGCGCCGTACGATCCGGCGCAGCTCGGCAAGGAGCTCCTGCTCACCGACGTCGAGCTCGACACGGACGGCCCGGCAGGTCTTGAACTCCCGGCGCCACAGCCCGTGTTGATGCGCTGGACCGACGACGCCGACCTCTACAGCCGCCTCGACCCGCAGGTCGCCCACTACCGGCACGAGGAGGAGCTGCACCGCACCTTCGAGGAGGCCTGCGCGGAGCTGAAGCACGGCAGGCGCCCGGCCGCCGAGACGCTGCTCGGCACGGCCTGGCGGCTCGCCGCCGAAGCGGGCGACACCGCCATGCAGGAGCATCTGCGACGCCTCGTGCGCGTCCGCGACTCCGCCCGGGGAACGGTCGAACTCCGCGACCGGATCGCCAGGTTCGACGTGGAGGCGGCCCGTATCCAGTCGAGCACGACCGTCCTGCCCGGCACCTTCCCGCCCTCCGGCGGCACCCCATGACGGCCCGCCGCCGCACCGCCCGGCTGATCGCCTCCGGCGTACTGCGCGGGCTGCTGCGGCACGTCCGGCCCGCGCCGCTCGCCGAACGGCCGCACAACCGCGCCTACTTGCGCGAGCGGCTCGTCGCCCTGCCCCTGCTCACCGTCGTCGCGGCCGCCTCGTTCGGCTGGGCGTACGCCGGAATCCGCGACGACTCGGCGGCCCTGCGCGACAGCTTCACGCCCGCGCTCGTCGGCCTCGCCGAGGCCGAGACGTCCCTGCGCATCGCCGACCGCGAGGCCGAGCAGAGCCTGGCCGCCGGGGAGGCGGTCCAGCTCAGCGGCCTGAGCAAGCGGTACAGCACCCGCACCACGCGCGCCGTGCAGCGCCTCAACCAGGTGGCCCGCAGCGGCGCCCTGACCACCGCCGAGCGCCAGGAGCTCGACGTGGTCTCCGGGCTCGTCGTCGACTACGGCACGTGGATCGCGTTCGCGCAGAACAACGTCGCCGACCCGGCGCTGCGCGGCGCCGGGCTCTCGTACGCCCGCAGCATGCTCTGCTCGGCCCCCGCGACCGCCGGGCGGGCCGACCCGGACGGCTACCCGAGGTGCCGCCCAGGCACCGGTTCCGACGCGACCGCCGTCGTCGACCGCATCGCCACCCTGGAGAACCACCTGCGCGACCGGCTCGCGGACCGCGCGGCGCTCGGCGCCCCGGTGATCGCCGCGGCCGTGCTCGCCGCGCTCGCCCTCGCCCTGCTCGCGTTCGGCCTGTGGCGCACCCAGCTCTTCCTCCACCACCGCCTGCACCTGTACGTCAGCGTCCCGCTCCTGGTGGCCGCGGTGCCGCTGCTCGCCGTGCCCTTCCTGACCGCCGACGCCGTCCTCGCCCACCGCGCACAGCAGCGGGTGGTGGCCACCGCGGGCGACCTGGCCGACCGGACGTCGCCGGTGATCGAGTCGGCCGCCGACGACCATCCCTTCGGCCGCCGGGACCCGCTGCTCATCGCCTCCCTCGACGCCCGCGCGCGCGACGACCTGGCGGCGGGCCGCCTCGCCGCACTGGACGGGGCCGCGCCGATGGTGACGCCCGTCGGCCTCGCCTGCGCCGTCCTCACGGGCGTGACGCTCCACGCCTACCGCCGCGAGTACGTCCTCATCTCCCGCCCGGGAGCGGCCCCGTGAACCGGCCGCGCCACACCGTCCTGCGGGCCTTCCTCGCCGCCTGTCTGCTGGCCGTCACCGGCGCCTGCGGCGGCGCGCGGCCCGAGACGCTCGTCGTCCTCGGCCCCTGGACGGGCCCCGAGGGCGAGGCCTTCGAGGCGATGCTGCACCGCCTGGACGACGGCACCGGCAAGACGTACACCTACCAGGGCACCCGCTCCCTGCGCGAGACGCTCGGCGCGCAGCTGGAGGCGGGCGACCCGCCGGACGTGGCGATCCTCAACAGCATCGGCGAACTCACCGAGTACGCCCGCGCGGGCCGCCTCACCCCGCTCGGCCGCGCCGCCACCGCCCGCGCCTACCCGCCCTGGACCCCGCCCCTCTCCGTGGACGGCATGCGGCGCACCTACTGGGTGCCGCTGAAGGTCGACCTCAAGAGCCTGGTGTGGAGCAGGAAGGGGCGGTCGGCCGCGGCGCCCGCGTGGTGCGTGGGCCTCGCCTCGCAGGCCACCTCCGGCTGGCCCGGCACCGACTGGGTGGAGGACATCCTGCTCCACCAGGCGGGCCCGACCGCCTACACGGAGTGGGCCACCGGACACCTCAGCTGGCACGACCCGCGCGTCCGCAGGGCCTGGACGACCTGGGCGAGGCTCCTCGGCGACCGCTCCAAGGCGTCGGTCGACCAGTCACTGACCACGTCGTACGAGGGGACGCCCGACCCGGCGAAGGGCGGCGGCCCGCGCGGCCTCCTCGACTCCCTGACGCCCCGCTGCACGCACGAGCACCAGAGCGCCTTCATCCGCTACCTGTACGCGGACGAGCGGGTCCGCGTCGATCCGGCCGCGGGCTTCCTCGGCGGCCGTTCCGCCCACGACGGCGCCTACGAGGTGGCGGGCGACATGGCCGCGGTCTTCACCCGCGATCCGAGCGCGCGCGCCCTCGTCGACCGTCTTTCGGGCCGGCGGGCCCGCACGCTCTGGCGGGCCGAGGCGAGGGCGGAGCTGCGGCCGCTCTTTCCCGACGCGACCGATCCCCAGCCCACCGATCCCACCGGCCGGCGCATCGCCGGGATACTCACCACCGGCGCGCGGACGCTGTGCTTCGACGCCTCGGACGTGATGCCGCCGGGCCTGCGCGACGCGTTCCACCGGGCCGTCCTGCAGTACTTCAGGGACCCGTCCGACGGCCGGCTCGAAGAGCTCCTCGACCAGCTCGACACGGTGCGCGCGGCGGCCGCCGCGGACGCGGGCCCCGGGCACCTGCCCACGTCCGGGATCTGCGCGCCGCCGGGCGGCTGACGGCCCTCGTCAGCGGCGCATCTCCTCCGGGCAGGGCGTGCCGCGGGGCAGCTGGTAGGGCGAGCCGAGCCGGTAGGTGCCCGCCTTCGGCGCGAGCAGCTCGACCCACTCGTCGCCGTTGTGGTCCTCCTCGGCTTCGAGCAGACAGCCGTTGACGTTGGCGTACTCCCTGGGCTGCCGGTCGTCGCGCTCGCGCTGCCGCTTGGACGCCTCGGTCTCCCGGGGCCGCTCGACGCCCTTGCCCTTGGCGTCGACGACGCTCAGCCACGGCGAGTACGGGATGCGGATCAGGACGCGGCCCGGCTCCTTCACGCGCAGGGTCATCTCGCCCTGCTCGGCGCGCTCCACGACGGCGTGCGGTCCCGCGAGGGCGATCGGGTCGGTGACCTCGTACAGCTTCCAGTTGGAGTCGACCCACACCTGCTTCAGGTACGGCAGGCCGTCCGAGATGAGCTGCGTCTCGCGCTTGCCGCCGTCGCCGTCGGGCTCGCCCTTGGGGACCGCCACGTAGTGCACGGCCCAGCGCTGCAGCCACTCGTGGTAGTTCGCGGAGTTGAGGGTGTCGTCGTAGAAGAGCGGGTTGCGCTCCATGTCGGCCTGCCGGTTCCAGCCACGGGCGAGCTGTACGTACGCGGGGAGCGCGGACGCCTCGCGGTGGCTGCGGGCCGGCACCACCTCGACGCGGCCCTTGGCGGCGCCCCGCTCCTTCAGCTCGTGCACCAGCGGCGCGACCTCACGCGTCCAGGAGGCGTCCGACGAGGTGTGCACGATGTCGTCGACGGCCTTGTAGCCGATCCACCCGGTGAAGCCCGCGAACGCCACCACGATCACGTACCACTTGCGGGACTTCGGCACGGTGTAGGGCAGCGCGGCGAGCAGCGCGACGCCCGCGAAGGACATCGCGAGGCGCGAGATGTTGGAGCCGATCTGCGAGTTGATCAGCCAGACGCCGAGCACGAACGCCGCGTACACGGCCGTCGTGATCCGTACGGTCTTCCACTCCCGCGGCACGGCGAAGTAGACGAGCCCGGCGAAGAGCAGCGGCAGCGACGCCGAGCCGAACGACATCGGCTGGGTGCCGGAGAACGGGAAGAGCCACGCGGAGAGACCGACGACGATGGCGGGCGCGATGCCCAGCGCGTAGGCCCCGGGGTAGCGCTTGCTGAGGAACAGCGCGACGGCGACGAGCCCGACGAAGAGCCCGGCCACCGGGCTGCCCATCGTCGCGAGCGCCGCGAACGGCGCCGCGACCAGCGCCTTCGCCCACCGCTTGTAGCGCCAGCGGTGGGGCCAGCAGAAGACGGCGGCGACGGCCATGAGCGCGAACATCTGCCCGAGGCCGTACGTCACGCGCCCCGACACCGCGTTGCACAGCAGGGCGAAGACGCCCGCGACGGTGGGCCAGAGGAGCCGCCGCACCGCACGGCTGCGCATCAGGATCAGCGTGAGCAGCGAGGCGGATACGGTCCCCGCGATCATCATCGTGGTCCGCACGCCGAGCACGGACATCAGGTACGGCGAGATGACGCTGTACGACACGGGGTGCATGCCGCCGTACCAGCCGAGGTTGTACGCGGAGGCGGGGTGCCGTCCCACGAACTCGGCCCAGGCGTCCTGCGCCGCGAGGTCGCCCCCGCTGTTGGCGAAGACGAAGAACCAGACGACGTGCAGGACGGCGGCGACCGCCGTCGTGATCGTCACCGGGTGACGGAGGAAGCGCCGCGACCGCGAGGGGGCGGGCCCGTCCTCGGATCCGCGGCGCTGGCCCGGCAGCTGTATTCGCGTACCGCTGCGGCGGCCCTCGCCCGTGTCAGGCGCGGCGGCGTCGTGATCGGCGCGCGTCGGCTCCGCTGTGGCCACTGGAGGTTCTCCCCGTGTCGTCCGTGTTTCCGGAGTACCCCGGGTCCGTGCCGACGAGAGTTCGTCCCGGAACACTCGTTTTCCGCCCCGGCGTACTACCCCCCGAGTTTGTGACGCTAGCACGCGGGCACGGGAGGATACCCGGGGTGGGGCATCCTCCCGTGGCGGTCCGACGGGTTCTCGCCGGGTCAGCCGACGCGGGTCAGCTTGGCGCCGAGGCCCGGCTCGGCCAGGTCCTTCTGGAGCGCGACCGGCACCTCGACGGCGTCGCCCTTGCCCTTGCCGTCGCCCACGTGCAGCACGCCGACCTCGGTGCCCGCCTTCGCCGAGTGCGGGACGGTCTTGCCCTTCTCCTCGTCGAGCATCAGCTTGACGGTCAGACCGGACCAGCCCACCGCGGAGACGTCCTTGGTGGCGACGACCGGGGTCGTGCCGCCCAGGCCGTCGTCGACCTGGCCGACGACGGCGCCCTTCTTCACGATGGTCTTGGCGGTCAGCGCGTCCTGTCCGGCCTCGATGAGCTTGCGGGTGACGCCGGTGACCTCGTCGATGTTGGCGACGCCGTTCCTGCCGTACTGGCCGAGGGCGGCGCCGATGATCGTCTGCTTCTTGCCGTCGACCAGCTTCTCCGCCGCGAAGAGGATGTTGCCGCCCGCCGCGGTGGTCGTGCCGGTCTTGATGCCGATCGCGACGGTCGGGACGAGCCCGAAGAAGTTGTTCTGCTTGTCGCCGTTGAGGTCCTTGTAGCTGGGCTGGCGGGAGATCTCGTTGAAGACCGGGTTCTCCATCGCGGCACGGCCGAGCTTCACGAGGTCCTCGGCGGTGGAGACGGTCGTCTTGTCGAGGCCGCTGGGGTCCGTGTAGTGGGTGTTCTTCATGCCCAGCTCCTTGGCGGTCTTGTTCATCTTCTCGACGAACGCGTCCTCGGAGCCGCTCTTGGTGTCCCAGCGGGCGAGCAGCTTGGCGATGTTGTTCGCGGACGGCAGCATGACCGCCTGCAGCGCCTCGTACTCGGTGATCTTCTGGCCCTCGGTGACCTTGACGACGGACTCGTTCTCCGCCTTGCCGGTCTCGTAGTGCTTCTGCGCGGCGGCGTCGACCGGGATCTTCGGGCCGTTGTCGCCGCCCTTCTTCAGCGGGTGGTCGCGCAGGATCAGGTAGACCGTCATGACCTTGGCGATGCTGGCGATCGGCACGGGCTTCTGGTCACCCGCCGTACCGAACGTGCCGATGCCGTTGACGTCCATCGCGGCCTGGCCCTGACCCGGCCACGGCAGGGACGGCTTGCCGCCCTCGAAGGAGACGGTCTCGCGCGCGGTGAGCTGCAGCGTGGGCGTCGGCAGCGGTCGTACGGCCTGTACGACTGCAAAGACGACGATCATGAGCAGGACCAGCGGCGTCCAGATCTTGACCCGGCGCACGGCGGTGCGGGTCCGCGTCTCGGGCGGCGGCGGGGTGTTGGTCAGCTCGGCGAGCAGGTCGATCGGCGGCTTGGGCGGCAGCGGCTGCTGGGTGGTCCGCTCCACGGGCGGGGGCGCCTGGGGAGTGGCCGGGGCGGGCTTGGACGCGGCGGCCGCGGCGGCGCCCTCGGGGCCGGGCTTCGGGTCCGCCTTCGGGGTGGCGGTCTTCGCCTCCGGCTTCGGGGGCGTCTTGGAGCCCGTCGTGGGCGCCGTCTTCGGGGCCGTCCTGGCGGACGGCTCGTCGAGGGGCTTCAGCGCGACGAACTTGCTGGTCCGCTCGGCCTCCGTCTCGGACTTCCCGGTGTCCTTCGCGGTGCCCTTCCCGGTGCCCTTCGCGTCTTTGCGGTCGCCCAGCTTGAGCATGGTGGTGGGCTGGTCGACGTCCTTGCCGGGCTTCTTCGGGGTCGCCTCGGCGGCCTCCTCCGAGGACGGCATCTTGAAGACCGCGGTGGCCTGGTCCACGCCGGTGGACTTGGGGGCGTCGCCCTTGGCCGGGGGCTCTTCGCTCTCGGCCGGTGCGCTTTCGCCCTTGGTCGGTGCGGCGTCCTTCTTGACCGGAGCGTCGTCCTTCTCGGCCGGAGCGACACCCTTCTTGACCGGAGCGTCTTTGCTCTTTGCCGGAGCGTCGTCGGCCGCGGCGGCCGGGGTGACCGGGCCGTCTTCGCTCTTTGCGGGAGCGTCGTCGTCCCCGGCGGCCGGGGCGACGTCACCCTTCGCCGGGGCGTCGCCCTCCGCAGAAGCGTCACTGCCGGCCGAGGGCTCGTCCCCGGCCGGTTCGTCGCCCTCGGGCGTCTCCTCGGACGTCTCCCCGGGCGTCTCCTCGTCCGAGGTCGCGACCCACGCCGCCACCGCGTCCCGCAGCCGCGCGTCGCCGTTCGCCTGTCCCTCGGGGGCAGCCTCGTCCGCCGCGTCGTCCTGCGCCGCGTCCTTCCCCGCACCCTCCGCGCCGTCCTCGGAACCGGACCGGTCGGAACCGGCCCCCTTCCCTGCGACGTCCTTCGTCGAGAAGACCGCGGTCGCGTTGTCCTCCCGAACCTCCGGCGTCTCGCGGGTCATCGCGAGACGCGGGTCTCGTTCCTCCGGCGCCGGCTCAGAAGAATCCGCCGCAGTCGGGTTCCCCGACGACTTCCGCTGCTTCGACCTGTCGGGGGTCTCGCCCGCCACCGATGCCTCCTCGTACGCCATGCCGTATGCCGATGCTGAATGCTGACCGTGTGCTGACCGTGCGCAAAATCGGGTCGGACCCCCCTGTCCGAACCGTGTACCAGTGTCCTGTGTGAGGGCTTAACCCCCGTGGTAGACGAGAACGACATACCTACTGGTTCCCGTACATCCCGCCCACGCGCTCTCGACAGACCAATGTGAGAGGGGTCACCCTGTCATTCATCCACGCGGGGAGGCATGGATGGGCAGGAGCCGCAGAACAATTCCGGAGGAGCTTCTGCTGCTCGCTTTGGACCCGGCCACGGGTACCACGGCGCAGCCGCAGTCGCTCGACCTCGGTCTGGCCGGAGCACAGCTAGTGGAGCTGGCGCTGGCCGGACGGATAGCCCCAGACGGGGATCGTATCGCCGTGGTGATGCCACGGCCGACCGGAGATCCGACTCTGGACTCCGCACTGGAACTGCTGCGCAGGCGCGGCAGCCCGGTTCGGGCGGTCCACTGGATCGGCGGGCCCCGACTGGGGCTCCGCCAGACGTACCTCTCGCACCTGGAGCGGTGCGGCATGGTTCATGCCGTGGCGGGCCAGATGTGCGGGGTACTGCCGACGACTCGCTACCAAGCGACGGAGACGGCGATCAGCCGGGAAATCAGGTCCCGGCTCGATTCGGCGATCCGCACCGGCGTACCGCCGGACCCGCGGACCGCCGCGCTCGCCGCACTGGCCCACGCGGTCGGTCTCGGCAAGCATCTGTACCCCGGGAACGAGGGGCGTTCATCGCGCTCCCGGCTCCGGGACCTGATCAGGCACGACCCGATGGGCGGCCTCGTGGCGCACGCCGTGATGGACGTCCAGAACGGCGTGGCGGCTCAGCCGCGCCGCAGCGCCGCACCGGCGGGCCCCACGGGGCCGGGCGGAGGGCGCCAGCCGGCCAGGGCGACAGCGGATCCCGGTGGGGTCCCGCTGCAACCGCGCCGCGGATCCATGGCACGCGCCGTCGCTCACTGAGCGCAGCGCGGCCCGGCACCACCATCACGTAACCGCTCAGCACCACCGCACCAGCGCCGCGCCGCAGTCCCCAGACCCGGTTCGGGAGCCGCTGGGCCGCGCGGGGAGGCGGTACCGGAGGACGGACGACGACACCTCCGTACCACCACCCCGCGCGGCCGCACGCCCGCGGCGCCGCAGGGCGGGACGGCACACCTCGCGCACCCGCCCTCACGTCCGCATATCCGCTGTTTCCCAGCGGTGTCAGCCCAGTTGGTGGCACTCTGCTGAGCAGTAGATACGCAAAGCAGAGGCAGGCAAGCCGGAGGTGCACGTCCCGTGGCGTCCAATGTCAATCCCACTGTCAGGCGACGCCGGTTGGGCCAGGAGCTCCGTCGGCTCCGCGAGCTCAAGGGCATGACGGCCGAGGAGGTCGCCGAGCGCCTGCTCGTCTCGCAGTCGAAGATCAGCCGCCTCGAGAACGGCCGCCGCTCGATCAGCCAGCGTGACGTCCGCGATCTCTGCGGCGTCTACGAGGTCGAGGACCACCGCGTCGTCGACTCGCTCATGCAGATGGCCAAGGACTCGCGCCAGCAGGGCTGGTGGCACTCCTTCGGCGACATCCCGTACAGCGTGTACATCGGTCTGGAGACGGACGCGGCGTCCCTGCGCGTGTACGACCCGCAGGTGGTCCCCGGTCTGCTGCAGACCCGCGCGTACGCCGAGGCGCTCATCACCGGCGCGCTCCCCGAGACCACTCCGACCGACATCGAGAAGCGCGTCCAGGTGCGCATGCGGCGCCAGGAGCGCATCGCGGCGCCGGACAGCCCGCTGCGCCTGTGGACCGTGCTCGACGAATCGGCGCTGCGCCGCGTCGTCGGCTCCCGGCATCTGATGCGCGACCAGCTGGAGCACCTCGTCGAGCAGTCCCAACTGCCGCACGTGACGGTCCAGGTGATTCCCTTCGAGATGGGCGCCCACCCGGGGCTCAACGGTCAGTACGCGATCCTGGAGTTCCCCGACGCGGCCGACTCCAGCGTGGTGTACATCGAGGGCGTCACCAGCGACCTGTATCTGGAAAAAGCGAATGATGTCCAGCAATACAGCGTCATGTACGAGCACTTGCGGGCCCAGGCGCTCAACGTCGAGCAGTCCAGACAGCTCATCGCGGAGATCGCGAAGGACTACGCACGCTGACGTGAGGACGTGTCCGCGTGAAATCGGCGCACGGTACACCCTTGTGTCGTCGGCGCGGAAGACCCCCCTGGAATATGCCATCCGGTTGAGTGAACGATCCCTTCACGCCACGATGTTGGCGAGTAGCGTCATTCACGCCATCGAGCAAGAGCGGTGGCGTCACCGCAGCAATGCGGCGACAGCAACTCAACAACGGGAAAAAACCGGAGCGAACATGGCAATCCAGCAAGGCGCCTCGCACACGTGGGCCAAGTCCTCCTACTCCACCGGCAACGGCGCGTGCGTCGAGGTCAAGTCGCCGGTGCGGCGCGGCATTTCGGTACGTGACTCCAAGGTCGTCGAGGGCCCGGTCCTCGCCTTCCCCGCCGAGTCGTGGAACGCGTTCGTCAGCGAGGTGAGCAGGGGGGCTGCCGACCTCGCGTGAGACCACAGCGCACACCGGCAGCGGCACAACCGCATCAGCAGCACCGCATGAGCACCATCGAAGGAGCCCTCTCGACTGGCCCGCCGTCCCGGCCGAGGGGGCTCGGCCCCGCCCGCGCCGCCGGCGCGGCCCGGACCGTCAGCGCAGCGCGTCGACGTACGTGTCCGTGCCCGGCACCGTGGGCACGAACGGCGCCACCAGCTCCACCCGCCCCAGCCCCGACTCCGCCACCGCCTCGTCCCGCCCGGTGAACCATGCCTCCCAGCAGTCCCGCGGGTCCTCCTGGAGGAACCAGAGCAGAGTCAGCCGGGTGTCGACGCCCTCGACCTGCTTCACATACGTCATCCGGTCACCGGGCAGCGGCGTCGGGCGGAACAGCGTGACCAGCGCGGCGGGCGAGCCCACGAGGGCGCGCGGCAGGTGCCGGGCCCGCAGCCACTCCAGGAGTTCGTCCCGTTGCCGCGGCCCCTCGGCGTCGATGACCTCAAGAACCAGGCCCTCGTACGGGTGGTCGAGCGCGTGGAAGTCGCGCGGGCCCGCGGCGCCGTCCCGGTAGACGGTCGCCTCGTGGTCCTGGAAGGCGGTGAAGACGTGGGTGCGGTCCTGGTAGACGCGGCCGTCCCGGTTGAGCCGCTTGTTGATGCCGACGGTCCACTTCATGTGGTCGTCGTAGCGCCCCTCCGTCACCCAGTACGTGGAGAGGTAGCACCCCGCGGTGACGGGCTCGGCGACGGCGGACTTGGCGGGGTAGCGCAGGAGCTGGAGCTCGCGCGTGGCCACCCAGCGGCGCCCCGCGTACATCCAGGGCATGGCCATCGCACCGGCGTAGTAGTGGTCGTCCTCGTACCAGCGGTTGTACGCGTACTCGTGCCCCGGGTGCGGTTCGACCATGGTGATCAGGGCGTGCCCCGGGTGCACTCCGTAGGGCCCGACGGCGGCCAGCTCGGCGTAGACGTCACTGCGGGTGTCCTCGCTCATGCTTCTCCCCTGCCTCCCTCTTCCTTCCTCCGGTGGACGCCCATACTCTGACGCCCCGTCAGCAAAACTGCCAGAGCCGGGAGGCGCACCGTGGAGTCCTCGCTCCTCGAGTCACAGACCGTCGTCGTCTCGGGCGTGGGCGCCGGGCTCGGCCACCAGGTCGCGGCGGCCGTCGTGCGCGACGGCGGGAACGCCGTCCTCGGCGCGCGCACGGAGGCGAACCTCGCCAAGACGGCCGCCGAGATCGACCCCGGCGGCGCCCGCACCGCGTACCTGCCCACCGACATCACCGACGAGCGGCAGTGCCGGGCCCTCGCCGAGCTCGCCCGCGAGCGCTTCGGAGGTGTCGACGCGGTCGTCCATGTCGCCGCCTGGGACAGCTACTTCGGCGGGGTGGAGGACGCGGACTTCGCGACCTGGCAGCAGGTGATCGACGTCAACCTGCTCGGCTCGCTGCGCATGACGCGGGCCTGCCTGCCGGCCCTCAGGGAACGGCGGGGCGGTTCGGTGGTCTTCATCGGCACGCAGTCGGCGGTCGCCTCGCCCTCGCAGGTGCGCCAGGCCGCGTACGCGGCGTCGAAGGGCGCGCTGACGTCGGCGATGTACTCGCTCGCGCACGAGCTCGGCCCGGACCGGATCCGGGTCAACACCGTCCTTCCGGGGTGGATGTGGGGGCCGCCGGTCCAGGCGTACGTCCAGTTCACGGCGCACACGGAGGGCGTGTCCGAGGAGGAGGTGCGGGATCGACTCGCCGCACGCATGGCGTTGCCGGACCTGGCGACGGACGGGGACGTGGCGGACGCGGTGGTGTTCCTGGCGTCGGACCGGGCTCGGGCCATCACGGGGCAGTCCCTGCTGGTCAATGCCGGCGAACTCATGCGGTAGCCCGCGGTCCGCCGGTCCGCCGGTCCGCCGGGGCTGGTCGCGCAGTACCCCGCGCCCCTTTGCAGGGGCGCTTTTTTCGTGCCCTCCCGCTCGCTCGCCGCTTATTCATACTCATGAACACAAGTCAGCAAACAGAACGATTTTACTCGCCCTTGACCTCTCGGGCGGTTGTCGTCGGCGTGCGCCCGAACCCACGATGAGCGGGCGCTTCCGGGCCGTTCCCGGCCCCAGCGGCCGGTTCTTGCGGAGTGCGAGCCAGCTGTGCGCAGTTCACCAGGCGGACCCCTGGAGGGCCATATGAACAGTCTCGACTGGGCCGTGCTCATCGGCTACTTCGGCGTGATGGTCGCGATCGGCCTGTGGTCCCACAAGCGGGTCGACAACGTCAGCGACTTCTTCACCGCCGGAGGCAAGATGCCCTGGTGGCTCTCCGGCATCTCGCACCACATGTCCGGGTACAGCGCCGTGATGTTCACCGGGTACGCGGGCATCGCGTACACCTACGGCGTGACGTCCTTCGTCACCTGGTCCTTCCCCATCGCGCTCGGCATCGCCATCGGCGCCCGGCTCTTCGCTCCCCGCATCAACCGGCTGCGCTCCCGGCTGCACGTGGCCTCGCCCCTGGAGTACCTCAAGAACCGCTACAACCTGGGCACCCAGCAGGCGCTCGCCTGGTCCGGCATGCTCCTCAAGATCGTGGACGTCGGCGCCAAGTGGGCGGCGATCTCGACCCTGTTGTCCGTCTTCACCGGCGTCTCCCTCAACCAGGGCATCCTGATCACCGGCGTGATCACGGCGATCTACTGCACGATCGGCGGTCTGTGGGCCGACGCGCTGACCGAGCTCGGCCAGTTCGTCATCCAGCTCCTCGCCGGTGTCGCGATGTTCGTGGCGGTCGTCTCCGAACTCGGGCCGCACGGCGGCTTCTTCGGCGTCTGGGACGAGCCGGAGCTCGCGGGCCACGGCAAGCCGCTCATCGGCCCCTACGGCACGGTCTTCCTGCTCGCCTTCCTCTTCATCAAGCTCTTCGAGTACAACGGCGGCATGCTCAACCAGGCGCAGCGCTACATGGCGACCGCCAACGCCAAGGAGGCCGCGCGCTCCGCGAGGCTCTCCGCCATCCTGTGGCTGGTCTGGCCGGTGGTCCTCTTCTTCCCGATGTGGATGTCACCGCTCCTGGTGGACGCGAAGAAGCCGGACGGCTCGGACGCGTACGCCCTGATGACCGAACAGCTGCTCCCGCACGGGCTGTTGGGCCTGGTCATCGTCGGCTTCTTCTCGCACACCATGGCGATGTGCTCCTCCGACGCCAACGCGATCGCGGCGGTCTTCACGCGGGACGTGGCCCCGGCGTTCTCCGCGAGGGCGCGGGCCTGGACGGAGCGGAAGGGGCTCATCGCCGCGCGCCTCACGACGGTGATCTTCCTGGGGCTGTCCATGGCGGTCGCCACGCAGGTGAACTCCCCCACGTTCAAGGACATCATCACGGTCGTCATCAAGTGGGTCGCCGGTCTGATGGGGCCGATCGCGATCCCGATGATGCTGGGCCTGCTGCGTACGTTCAGGAAGTCCGGGCCGACCGCGGCGCTGACCGGCTGGGCGCTCGGGCTGCTCGCCTTCTACCTGGTCAACTACCCGATCGACGACGCGATCGAGGGCGGGGTCGCGCTCCAGTACCAGGTGTCGATACCGCTGGCGGTATCGCTCTTCCTCTACGTCGTCGTCGGGTGGCTCAAGCCGGAGGACACGCCGGAGCGGGATGCTCTGATCGAGCGGATCAATACGGATACGGATACGGATGACGGTGGGTCCGGGTCCGGGTCCGCGGGGGCGGTGGCGGCCGTGCCTGCTCCTGCGGAGACGCGGGGCGAGTGACGGGGGCGCCCCCCCGCACGCGAGAAGCCGCAGACGCGTCTGCGAGGGGCTCGGCAGACGCGGCTGCGGCTCTTCCTTGGTTGCGCGCGCCGTTCCCCGCGCCCCTGACGGGGCGCCGACGTACGCCTTTTTTAAGGGGCGCGGGGAACTGCGCGCCCAGCACACAAAAAGCCGCAGACGCGACTGCGGGCAACCCGGCAGACGCGGCTGCGGCACTTCCCTGGTTGCTCGCGCCGTTCCCCGCGCCCCTGACGGGGCGCCGATGCGCGCCCTTAAGGGGCGCGGGGAACTGCGCGCCCAGCACACAAAAAGCCGCAGACGCGTCTGCGGGCAACCCGGCAGACGCGACTGCGGCACTTCCCTGGTTGCTCGCGCCGTTCCCCGCGCCCCTGACGGAGCGCGGTACCAGTTAGACGCCGACCCGCTCCGGCGTCGGCGCGGGCTGCCGCGGGCGTGGCGCGTGGACGGGCGTCAGGCCCACCAGGGCCACCGCCACGACCAGCACGAAGGCCGCCCCGGCGATGGCGAAGCTCAGCGTGAACTGGCTCTCCTGCGGGAGCGCCGGCATGCCCGCCGGCAGCGGAATCGTCTTCGACGCGAGCAGCGACGTGATCATCGCGCTGGCGATGGCGCTGCCGACCGAGCGGGAGATGGAGTTGATGCCGTTGGCGATGCCGGTCTGGTGCGCCGGGACGCTGGCCACGATGAGCGCCGGCATCGACGCGTAGCCGAAGCTGATCGCCAGGCCGATGACCATGCCCGCGCCGATCACGGACGCACTCGTGCCGTGCGCCAGGGTCAGCCAGGCGAAGCCGATGACGCCGAAGGCGGCGCCGGTGGCGAGCGTGACGCGCGCGCCGATCCTGCGGACCAGGATTCCGCCGAACTGGGCGCCGATCAGCGAGACGATCGTGGTCGGGAGGAGGTAGACGACGGACGCCCCGAGGACCGAGGCCCCGAACCCGTAACCGGCCACGCTCTCCGGCATCTGCACGAGGTACGAGACGCCGATGAACTGGGCGAACATCGCGAAGCCGAGCAGCAGTCCGGCCAGGTTGGTGAAGAGGACGGGTCGGTGGGCGAACATCTTCATGTCCACCATCGGCTCCTTGACCTTGAGCTCGGTCAGGACCCACACGCCCGCCATGACGACGGCGCCCGCGAAGGAGCCGAGGGTGCGACCGGAGGTCCAGCCCCACTCGTGGCCCTGCGAGATCGGCAGGAGCAGCAGGACGAGGAGGACCGCGAGGGTGCCCGCGCCCAGCCAGTCGGTGCGGCCGCCCGTCTTCGAGCGCGAGGCGGGCACCGCGAGGACGACGCCGACCAGCGCGAGCACGGCGAGGACGACGGCGAGCCAGAACACCCGGTGGTAGTCGGGGTCGGACCCCTGGGTCAGCAGCCCCGCACCCACCAGGGCGAGCCCGCTGCCGAACGCCAGGGTGCCGCTGACCAGGGCCATCGCGCCGTGGAGCTTGGCGGGCCTGATCTCCTCGCGGAGCACGGAGAGCGCGAGCGGGAAGATCGCGGTGGCCGCTCCCTGCATGATCCGGCCGACGATGAGCCAGGTCAGGGAGGTCGTGGTGGCGGCGAGCACGGAGCCCGCGATCATCACGAGCAGGACGCCGATCAGGGTGGGCTTCTTGCCGTGCTGGTCGCCGAAGCGGCCGAGCAGCGGGGTGAAGACGGCGGCCGAGAGCAGGGTGGCGGTGGTCACCCAGCTCACGCCCGCGGTGGTGGCGTCCAGGTCCTTCTGGATGATCGACAGGATCGGCACGACCAGGGTCTGCATCATCGAGACGACCATGGCGGCGAGCCCGAGCACCAGGACGACGGCGGTCTGTCCGGTGGGTTTCGGCGGGGCCGCGTGCTGCTGTGCGTGGGACACGGTGGCTTCTTCTCCAGCTGCTCTACTGCGTGAGGCCTCGATACTTGAAGACCTCGATACTTGAGCACTTCAAGTAACTTGTTAGAAGGTAAGCCTCAATATTTGAGATCGTCAAGTTTTATGGCGTAAGGTGGCTCACATGCCTGGAACACCGAGCGTCGACAAGGCCCGGCTCATGGAGCTGCTCGCGGTGTCGCTCCGTGCCTATTACGGGGATTTCACGGAGGCGGCGGCGAGCGAGAACCTGACGGCGAGCCAGGGCAAGACCCTGAGCGTGCTGCGCCAGGGGCCCGCCGCGATGCGGGTCCTCGCCCGGACACTGTCCTGCGACGCCTCGAACATGACCGGGATCATCGACCGCCTGGAGAAGCGCGGCCTGGTCCACCGGGAGCCGAGCCCCACCGACCGCCGCGTCAAGAACGTCGTCCTGACCCCCGAGGGCGAGCGGGCCGTCGACGCGATCCGCGCCAACATGCACGCCACGCTGGCGGGCCTCGACAAGCTGGACGCCGCCGAGCGCGCCACCCTCCACGACCTGCTGAGCCGCACCTTCGACGCGGCCTGACCAGCCGCTAGCCGCCGGTCACGCCCGCGGGTAGCGGGCCAGCCACCCCGGCGACGAGAGCGCGGGCCCGTGCAGCGCGGGCCCCTGCGTCATCTCCATGGCGAAGTCGTCCGCCAGCTCCAGCATCGTGGGCCGGCCCTCCAGCTCCGTGAGCCACCCCGGCGGCAGCGCGGTCTCCCCGTGCAGCGCGCCGAGCAACGCCCCGCACAGCGCGCCGCACGCGGCCGAAGGGCCGCCCTGGTTCACGGCGAGCCGCAGCCCGTGCCGGATGTCCTCGCCGACCAGGGCGCAGTACACGGCGGCGGCGAGCACGCCCTCGGCCGTCCCGTCCGTACCGAGCTCCTCGACGCGCGCGGGCGTCGGCATGCCCTGCCGTACGGCGCCGAGCGCGTGCCGGAGCGCGTCGGTGACCGGCTGGTGGCCGGGGCGGGTGGCGAGCAGGGCGAGGGACCGCTGGATCGCTCCGTCGAGGGACTCCCCGCGGGCGAGGCCGTGCACGATGACGGCGTGCGCGCCCGCCGCCAGGTGTGCGGTGGGGTGGCCGTGGGTCTGGACGGCGCACTCGACGGCGAGCTGCAGCACGAGCTGCGGCTCCCAGCCGACGAGGAGCCCGAAGGGCGCGGATCTGACGGCGGCTTCGGCGCCGCGTTCGCCGGGGTTCTTGGGGACGTCGAGGGTGCCCATGATCTCGTCGCCGAGCCCGGTCAGGCAGGCGCGGGCCGGGTCGCGCCGCGCGTACAGCCACTCCTCGCGGGCCAGCCAGCCGTCCTCCTTGCGCCGCTCGTCCGGCCCCCAGTCGCTCTGGGTCGCGGCCCAGCGGCGGTAGGCGCGGTGCAGGTCGGTCGGCGGGTGCCACGCGCCGGTGTCGCGCCGCACCTGGGCGCGTATGAGCCCGTCGACGGTGAACAGGGTGAGCTGGGTGGCCGCGGTGACGGCGCCCCGCCGCCCGTACGCCGGTACGGGCCCGGTGATCCCCTCGGCCCCGTGCGCCTCACGTACCGCGTCGAGGGAGAGTCCGTCGACGGGTGCGCCCAGGGCGTCCCCGAGGGCGGCGCCGAGGAGGGTGCCGCGCACGCGGCTGCGGAAGTCCTGCTGCTCGGCGCGGCCCCAGACACCGGTGGCTGCTGCGGTACCCACGCGGGCCTCCCTCCGTGCAGACGTGCGGCGACGTGCAGTGACGTGCGGGCGATGACGTGCTCCGACGCGGCTCGGCGCGCCGTGCCCTTCGGCAACTTTGCAGCACTGTAATCGACCGCGAACGATCGATTCAGTCGCCAAGTGGTATGCGAAGAGTCGCCCGTGAGGCGGCTTTTGAACGACGTTCACGGGAGCTTCGCACTTGCTACGGATTCGCCGCGCTGCCGTCACCTTCCGGACCGCCCCGCTCAACCCCGTACGGCGTACCGGGCCCGCACCTCGTCCCGTGCCGCGGTCACCCTTCTCAGGCACGGCTCCAGGCGTCCGCGGTCGCCCGGACTGTCCCGCAGGTGGCGCAGGTCCGCGGCGAGGTCCGCGAGGTGCTCCCACCACCGGCACGGGACGAGCAGCGTCGCGAGGCGGGCGTCCAGCTCGGTCCAGTCACCGAGGCCAGCGGCCACCCGTACGCCGAGGAACGCGCGGGTCCGCGCGGAGAACTCCGCGCCGAGCACGAGCGGTTGAGCCGCGCGCCACAGCGGAACGGCGGCCGCCACACCGTCGCGCCCGGCCACGGCCAGGGCGAGCGCCACCGACCCCCGCGCCGCGTCGAGAGGACGGAGCCGCTCGGCGGCCAGGACCGCCGCGTCCCAGTCCCCCGCGGCGCGGTGCGCCCTGGCCCGCGCCGAGAGCGCCGCACCGGTCCCCGCCTCCTCCTCGGTGAGGCCGGACAGGGCCGCCAGCGCCTGCGCGGTGCGCCCCCGATGCAGCTGGATGCGGCAGGTCAGAGCGGCCACCCAGGCGGGCTCGGCGCCCAGCTCGACACAGCGGGAGAGGCCGGTCACGGCCTGGTCGAGGTGGCCGGCGGCCAGGTGGACTGCCACCCGGTTCACGTGGAGCGCGACCTCTTCCGGCGCGAGGCCGATCGCCCGGTCCAGATCACCCAACGCCTCGCCGAACAGGCCGAGTTCAGAGCGTGCCTTCGCTCTGTTCGCGCGGACCCGGGCGTCGTCGGGAGCCAGCTCCACCGCCCTGTCCAGGGTGGTGAGGGCCTCCTCGAAGCGCCCGAGCCCCGAGAGCACGGCACCCCGGCCGCTCCACACCTGCGCGTCGTCCGGCGTCAGCTCGCCCGCCCGGTCCAGGTCCGCGAGCGCGTCGTCGTCGGCTCCCAGGCGGCGCAGCACCGCGGCCCGCGCGACCCGCACCCAGGACACGTCCGGGTGGCGTTCCACCACCGTGTCCCAGTCCGCGCGCGCCTCCTCGTACCGCCGCAGCCTGCCGAGCAGCACGGCCCGGCTCCCGTACACGGGCGTGTAGTCGGGGTCGAGTTCCAGCGCCCTGCGGTAGTCGGCGAGGGCGTCCTCGTCGCGGCCCGCGTCGCGCAGGGCGTCACCGCGCTGCCAGAACACCCAGGCCTCGTCGTCGGCCCCCTGGGCGACGGCGCTGTCCAAGTCCCGCAGCCGCCCCTCCGGTTCACCCATGGCCCCGAGCACCTGCGCCCTGAACACGAGCACCCACGCGGCCTCCGCGCCGTTGGCCAGCGCCCGGTCCAGGTCCTCCAGCGCGAGCTCGTACCGGCACAGGGACGTACGGGCGACGCCTCTGGCCGCCAGGGTGTCCGCGTCCTCGCCGTCGATCTCCAGCGCCCGGTCCGCCTCCCGCTCGGCGTCCTCGAACCGGCCGAGGGACCAGTGGGCCCAGGCGCACTCGCGCAGGTACAGGACCGAGCCGGGTTCCAGGGCCACGGCCCGTCGCGCGTCCCGCAGCGCCTCCTCCTTCCTGCCCTGCCGCAGCAGCGACCAGGCGCGCAGGTTGTGCAGCATCGCCTGATCCGGGTGGAGTTCGAGCGCCCTGGTGAACTCCGCCACCGCCTGCTCGTGCCGGCCGAGGTCCCTGAGGTGCCGTCCCCGCAGGGAGCGGACGGCCGCCTCGCCCCGGGGGTCGAAGTCGATCCGGTCGAGCAGGAGCCACAGCGCCTGCGCCGTGCCGCCCTCGTCCAGGGCGTGCAGCAGATCGCGTCCCCACTCCCCCACCGCCTCGGCGTCCGCGTCCTGGCCCACCGCCTCAAGGGCCCGTGCCCACCGCCGGGCCACGTCCTCCCCCTTGCCGCACGCCATGAGGATGTCGACCACCACCTCCGGCAGCGAGCTCGCCCCCTGGGCGCAGAGCAGGTGGTAGCTCTCCGCCAACCGCAGCTCCCGCCAGCCGTCGTCCGCCCACCGGTCCTCCCGCGCGAGGCGCGCCTCCGCCTCCGCGCGCCACTGCCCGAACGTCTCGTGCAGCTTCCGGTGCCGCTCGGCCCACCCTCTCGGCGACCGGCCGCGGAGCAGCCGCAGCATCGGCGCCCGCACCGCGTCGTGGTACCGGGCGCGCCCGCCCCCGGTGTGGACGAACGGCAGGCCCCGCAACCAGTCGAACAGGGGCATCACGTCCTCGGCCGCACAGTCCACGGCGGCGCCGAAGACGTCCGCGTCGAGTCCGCGCGGCAGCGCGCAGGCGAGCGCCGCCTCCCGGCGGGCCGGGTCCGGCTCCCACTTCAGGAACCGCTCGACGGCCGTCGCACTGGGATCGCCCACGTCGTCCGCGTCGGCGGGACGGCTCGCGGCGAGCGTCGAGACCAGGACCGGCAGGCGCCCGGAAAGCCGCAGGACCTCCTCGACGACGGGCTCCGCCGTGATCCCCCTGGCCGCGAGCAGCCCGCGCGCCTCGGCGTCGGTGAACGGCTCCAGCGGCAGATCGGCCACGAAGCCCGCGGAGTCGCCCCAGAGCGCGGCGTCGAAGGGCCGTTGGCCCGCCGTCACGATCACGGTGTTGGCGGGCAGCGTGCCGTACCGCTCCGTGGTGAGCACGTCGTGCAGCCAGCGGTCGAGGAACGGCGCGGTCCGCTCGTACGTGTCGAAGAACAGGACGAGCCAGGGCGCGTCCGCGGCCACCCGGCTCAGTTCGCCGAGGAGCACCGGGGTGAGCGCCCGCTCCGGAGAGAGCAGCGCCTGCGTGTCGTCGTGAGCGCGCAGCCGGTTGCCGATTCCGGCCCGCAACCGGTCCGCCCCTTGCGCCAGTTGTGCCGGGTCGAGTGCTCCGACGAAGGGACCCACGCCCGGCACGAGTCCCAGTCCGGCCAACCCCGCGCGAGCGGCCGCCATACTGCCGGCGGACGCCACCGGGCCCGGCCCCGACGGCGGGTCGCCCACCGCCGCGAGGGCCGCGAGCGACTCGGCCTCCTGGCGGCGCTCCCGGTACGCGGCGAGCTCCCGGTCGAGGTCCTTGCACCGCCGGCCCTGCCGGGCGAACTCGGCGCCGATGGCGGCCATTACCTCGGGCACGCTGGCCGCGGCCTCGTCGACGTACGCGGTCAGGGCGCCGCGCTCGCGGGCGATCTGCTCCAACTCCCGGACCAGGAAAGTCTTTCCGACCCCGCTCAGGCCGTGCACGTGGAAGAGGAAGCAGTGCCGCTCGTCCTCCACGGGCAGGTCGAAGTTCTCCCGGAACGAGCCGAGTTCACCGCGCCGTCCGACGAATCCCGACCGCCTGCGCCGCCGCAGAACCTCTTGCAGGGACATCCCCGCGGGCCGTGCCACCACCGTAGAACCCTCCCCTGCCCCCGCGGCCGGTCTCCCGCGCGCCTGCCGGGCGCGAGGTGAACAACAGGGGTCGTACGGCAAACGTCCGGATCACGTAACGGAGTTCCTGCAGTGTGCAACCTTCCTCCGCGAGGCGCTGTCTCCTCCTACGTCACAGACGTTCGCCCCAGGAGGATCCGTGCCCCGCCGCACACTCATCAGCGCCATCGCCGTCGCCGCGCTGACCGCCCCTCTCGCCGTCTCTGCCACCTCCGGCACCGCGGCGGCCGCTCCACGGCCGCCCCGCACGCCGGTCACCGACTTCAACCACGACGGGTACGCCGACCTCGCCGTCGCCGCGCCCCACGGCACCGTCGACGGCGTCGAGAAGGCGGGCTACCTCTCCATCGTCTACGGCACCGCCTCCGGGCCCGGCACCGAGCACCACCAGCGCATCAGCCGCGCCACCCCGGGCGTCCCCGGCGAACTCCGCGGCACGTACGCCTTCGGCGCCCAGACCCTCCCCGCCGACCTGGACGGCGACTCCTACACGGACCTCCTCGTGACGGGCGGCGACGACAACGGCAACAGGGCGACCGTCCTGTGGGGTTCCAAGGACGGTCTGACCGGCAAGGACACCGTCCTGCCCCACGACTACTCCGAGTTCGCCACGGGTGACTTCAACGGCGACGGCAAGCGTGACCTCGTCGTCAACGACACCCCGAGCGACGACCCCGACGTCTCCGGCATGACCATCCAGTACGGCCCGTTCACCCGCGCCGGCAAGCCCGCCGCCAAGGACACCATCACCACCGGCGACGGGCCCTCCGGTCTCGCCCGCTTCATCACCGGCGACCTGACGGGCGACGGCGTCGACGACATCGTCACCACGCACGGCTTCGAGGAGATGACGCACGACGCCCGCTTCTGGAAGGGCGGCCGCAGCGGTGTCGGCCACACGTACAAGGCCCTCGGCACGGCCTACAGCGGCACCGTCGGCGACGTCGACGGCGACGGGTACGGCGACCTGATCACCCGTGACATCGGCGGCGTCACCGAGGTCATCGACTCCCACCCGGGCAGCATCACGATCCAGTACGGCAGTTCGGCCGGGCCGACCGACGCGCGCAGGAAGGTCATCACCCAGGACACCGCGGGCGTCCCCGGGGCAGGCGAGGAGAACGACGCGTTCGGCGCCTCGCTCAGCGCGGGCGACGTGAACGGCGACGGCAGGGCGGAGGTCGCCGTCGGCGTCCCCGGCGAGAGCCTCGGCGCGAGCACCGGCACCGGCGCGGTCGTCCTGCTCAAGGGCGCCTCCAAGGCCGACGGCGGCATGACGGGCAAGGGAGCCGTGGCCTACAACCAGTCCACGGCCGGCGTGCCCGGCGTCTCCGAGACGGGCGACGACTTCGGCCGCCAGGTCCGCCTCACCGACCTCGACAAGGACGGGAAGGCCGACCTGACCGCCACCGCCCCCGGCGAGGACGGCACCCACACCGACTCGGGCGCCCTGTGGAACCTCTTCGGCTCCGCGAGCGGCCTGACCACCGCGGGCGCGGGCACGCTCGCCCCGGCGAAGCTCGGCGATCCCGAGAAGGGCGCCGAGTTCGGTCTGCTGCTCGGCAGCTGACCACCCCACGACCACCTGACCGCACGACCACACGACACGATTTCTCTGGAGGACCAGTGCGTCGCTCTCTCATCACCGCCGTGGCAGTCGCCTCGCTCACGGCACCGCTCGCCCTCGTCGCCGCGGGCTCGGCCTCGGCCGCGCCCACCCCGCCGAAGGCCCCGGTCACCGACTTCAACCACGACGGGTACGCGGACCTCGCCATATCGGCCCCGGGCAACTACGACAACGACGTGCCCGGCAGCGTCACGATCGTGTACGGCTCGGCGAACGGCCCGGACAAGGCGCACGCCGTCACCATCAGCCGCGCCACGCCCGGCGTACCCGGATCGGCGTCCGACGGCGGGCACTTCGGCAACCACACGGCCGCCGCGGACCTCGACGGCGACGGCTACACGGACCTCGTCGTCAACGGCGGCAAGAAGGCCGTCGTCCTGTGGGGCTCCGCCCAGGGGCTGTCCGGTGAGGGCAGCGTCGAGCTGGCCTCGAACGGCGCGCGCGTCGCCGCCGGCGACTTCAACGGCGACGGCAAGCGGGACCTGGTCACGGCCGAGTACCCCGAGCCCGAGGACCCGATGGACAACGACGACGCGGGCATGACCATCGCGTACGGCCCGTTCAAGCGGGACGGGAAGGCCGCGAGCAGCCAGCAGATCGTCACGAGCCAGACCTTCGGCCCCGGCGACTTCGTCGTGGGCGACGTGACCGGCGACGGTACCGACGACATCGTCAGCAGCCACGGCTTCGAGGAGATGGCCCACAAGAGCCAGCTCTGGAAGGGCGGCAAGGACGGGGTGGCCACCACCTCGCAGAAGCTCGTGCCCTCCGTCGGCGGCGCGGTCGCGGACATCGACGGCGACGGCTACGGCGACTTCGTCACCCGCGACATCGGCGACAACTTCGAGGACATGCCCTCCCAGAAGGGCGCGATCATCGTCCGCTACGGCGCGGCGTCCGGCCTCTCGGACCGCACCACGAAGATCACCCAGGACACCGCGGGCGTGCCCGGCGCCGGTGAGGCGGGCGACGAGTTCGGCTCCTCCATCAGCGCGGGCGACGTGAACGGCGACGGCTTCGCCGATGTGGCCGTCGGCGTCCCCGGCGAGGACATCGAGACCACCGCCGACGCCGGCAGCGTCGTCCTCCTCAAGGGCTCCCGCACCGGTCTGACCGGCACCGGGTCGCAGGCCTTCGACCAGTCCAAGCCCGGTGTCCCCGGCGCCTCCGAGAAGGGCGACAAGTTCGGCAGCCACGTCCTGCTCTCGGACCCGAACAAGGACGGCAAGGCCGACCTGACGGTGGCCGCGCCCGACGAGAACGGCGACGTCGCCGACACCGGTGCGATCTGGCACCTGCGCGGCTCCGCCGCCGGTCTGACCGTCACGGGCATCGACTCCTTCGGCCCGGCGGCGGTCAACGCCCCGGCCACGGCCGGTGTCCGGTTCGGCGACGGCCTGGCGGGCTGACACCCGCGGCACGGGCGACACCCGGTGAGGACCGGGTAGAACCCAGCAGAACCCGATAGAACCCAGTACAACCCGCAGTATCCGCGAGCGCCCGTGAGTGAAGGGACCCGGACGCGATGCGCACACCTCGCCGACGCATTCGGCCCTGGTGGGCCGCCGTCGTGTTCGTGGCCCTGCTCGCGGGCGCCGTCGTGTTCGGCCGGGGCACGGGGGACGACGACTCCCCCGCCTCCCCCGCCCCGGCCCTCGGCAAGCGGATCGTCACCGACTTCGACGGGGACGGCCACGCGGACCTCGCCGTGCCCGCCCCGCTCGGCACGGTGGACGCCGTGCGGCGCGCGGGCAGCGTCACCGTCGTGTACGGCTCCTCGCGCGGTCCCCGTACCCGGCACCCGCAGGTGATCAGCCGCGCGGCGAAGGGCGCGCCGGGCGCCGCCGCGCGGGCCGTGGACGGCGTCGGCTCCGGCACCGTCGCCCGCGATCTGGACGGCGACGGCTTCACGGATCTGACGCTCGGCCCGGACGGCGGGAACAGGACCGCCGTCCTGTGGGGTTCGCGCACCGGCCTGCGCACGGCGGGCACACTGCCCGCGACGGACCTGCACGGCGGCGACTTCGACGGCGACGGCCACGCGGACCTCCTCGCGGAGAGCTACCGTCCCGGCCGCCCGGGCGTGACGGTGCTGTACGGCCCCTTCTCGCGCACCGGCGAGCCGCGCCGGACGGACTCCGGGATCGAGGGCTCCTGGGGCGACCGCGAGGCGCCGCGCGACATCACCGTGGGCGACCTGACCGGCGACGGCCGCGACGACGTCGTCACCTCGCAGGGCTTCGAGGAGATGCAGTACCGCAGCCGCTTCTACCGGGGTGACGACGACGGTCTGGAGCACTCCTCCGAGGAGTTGGGCGTGTTCGGCGCCAACGGCACCGTCGGCGACTTCGACGACGACGGCTACGGCGACCTCGTCCTGCGTGACGTCGGCGAGGTCTCCGAGGAGTCCGACCTGAGCCCCGGCGTCCTGCGCGTCCTGCGCGGCTCCCCCGACGGGCCGCGGGGCGACCCGCGCCGCATCGACCGCGCCACCCCCGGCATCCCGGGTGCCCGCGGCGCGGTCGACCGCTTCGGCGCCGCCCTCGCGGCGGGCGACCTGACCGGCGACGGCACGGCCGACCTGGTCGTCGGCGCCCCCGGCGCGGATGGTGGCGCGGGCGGCGTGGTGCTCGTGCCGGGCGGCCGGGCGGGGCCGACGGGCGCGGGGGCGCGGGAGTTCGGGCAGGACGGTCCGGGGCTGCCGGGCTCGTCGTCGCGGGGCGACGCGTTCGGTTCGGCGCTCCTGTGCACCGATCCGAACGGCGACGGGAAGCCCGAGCTCGCGGTCGGCGCGCCCGGCGAGGACGGCGCCGTGGCGGACTCGGGCGCGGTGTGGGTGCTCCCGGCCGCGTCGGCCGTGCGGGGCACCGTGGTCTCCTTCGGCCCCGCGGCCGTCGGCGCCCCGGAGCGGGGCGCCGAGGGCACGGAGTCGGACGAGAGGGGCACCGGCTTCGGCGGCTCGTTCCCGCGCTGAGAACCGTGTCGTACCCCCGGTCGCCCGTCGCCCGTGTCCTAGGAGTCGAGCACCGGAAGGAGCTCCGGCAGGTGGCCGTCCGAGGCGGCCGCCGCCCGCTGCCGCTCCTCGGGCACCTCTCCGTACAGCGTCGTGCGGGGCTTCGCGGGGCGGCCCGCCGCGTCCGCGATGGCGACGAGGTCCTCGATCGAGCGGTAGGAGCCGTAACTGGAGCCCGCCATGCGGGAGATGGTCTCCTCCATCAGCGTCCCGCCCAGGTCGTTCGCGCCGGACCTGAGCATCTCGGCGGCGCCCTCCTGGCCGAGCTTCACCCAACTGGTCTGGATGTTGGGGATCAGCGGGTGCAGGAGGACGCGCGCCATGGCGGTCACCGCGCGGTTGTCGCGGGTGGTCGGGCCGGGCCGGGCGATCCCCGCCAGGTAGACGGGTGCGTTGGTGTGGATGAAGGGCAGCGTCACGAACTCCGTGAAGCCCTCGACGCCCTTGGCGAGGGCGGACTCCTGCAGGGCGGCGAGGGTGCGGAAGTGGCCGAGCCAGTGCCGGGGCTGGTCCACGTGCCCGTACATCATCGTGGAGCTGGACCGGATGCCGAGCTCGTGGGCGGTCGAGACGACCTCTTTCCACGTGGCCGTCGGCAGCTTGCCCTTGGTGAGGATCCAGCGCACCTCGTCGTCGAGGATCTCGGCGGCGGTCCCCGGGATCGAGTCGAGCCCCGCCTCCTTGGCGGCGGCCAGCCACTCGCGGATCGAGAGGCCGGTGCGGGTCGCGCCGTTGACGACCTCCATCGGCGAGAAGGCGTGCACGTGCATGCCCGGCACGCGCTCCTTCACCGCCCGCGCGATGTCGAAGTAGGCGGTGCCCGGCAGGTCGGGGTGGATGCCGCCCTGCATGCACACCTCGACGGCGCCGACGTCCCAGGCCTGTGCGGCCCGGTCGGCGACCTGGTCGAGGGAGAGCGTGTAGGCGTCGGCGTCCGTCCTGCGCTGGGCGAAGGCGCAGAAGCGGCAGCCGGTGTAGCAGACGTTGGTGAAGTTGATGTTGCGCGTGACGATGTACGTGACGTCGTCGCCGTTGACGCTCTTGCGGATGTCGTCCGCGACGGCGCAGAGCGCGTCGAGCGCGGGCCCGTCGGCGTGCAGCAGCGCCAGCGCCTCGTTGTCGGTGAGCTTCGTGGGGTCGTCGGCGGCCTGCTTCAGGGCGGCCCGCACGTCGCCGTCGATGCGGGAGGGCACCATGCCGGGCGCGGCCTGTTCGCGCAGCGCCTCCCAGTCGCCGTACACCTCGTCGAAGTCGTCGCGCCGGTCCGAGGTGCGGCCGTCCGTGTCGATGGTGCGGTGCAGGTCGGTGCGGCCGGACGAGGCGACGTACCCCTCGTCGGGCTCCTGCCAGGGGTGGCCCTCGACCACCGCGTCGGGCCGTGCGAGGCCGGTCTCGGGGTCGGCGAGGGCGCGCAGGTGCGGCAGGAGGCGCGGGTCGAGCCAGGGCTCGCCGCGCCGCACGAACTCGGGGTAGACGCAGAGGCGTTCGGCGAGAGTGAAGCCCGCTGCGGCGGACCGCTCGGCGAGCTCGGCCAGCCGCGGCCAGGGCTTCTCGGGGTTGACGTGGTCGATCGTCACCGGGGACACGCCGCCCCAGTCGTCGATGCCCGCGCCGATGAGCCGCCCGTACTCGCCCGCGATGAGGTTCGGCGGCGCCTGGATGTTGCCCGCGGGGCCCATGATGTGCCGGGCGACGGCGACCGTCGCGACGAGGTCGTCGATCTCGGCGTCGGGCATGCCGCGCATCGCCGTGTCCGGCTTGGCGCGGAAGTTCTGGATGATCAGTTCCTGGACGCCGTGGTACGAGCGCGCGACGCGGCGCAGCGCGAACAGCGCGTCGGCGCGCTCCTCGTACGTCTCGCCGATGCCGATGAGCAGCCCGCTGGTGAACGGCACCGACGAGCGCCCCGCGTCCTCCAGGACCCGGAGGCGGACGGCCGGCTCCTTGTCGGGCGAGCCGAAGTGCGGCTGTCCCGGCTCGCTCCACAGCCGCTCGGCGGTGGTCTCCAGCATCATCCCCATGCTGGGCGCGACCGGCTTGAGCCGCTGGAAGTCCGTCCAGGTCAGGACGCCCGGGTTGAGGTGGGGCAGCAGCCCGGTCTCCTCCAGGATGCGGATCGAGATGGCCCGTACGTACGCGATGGTGTCGTCGTACCCCTCGGCCTCCAGCCACTCGCGCGCCTCGGGCCAGCGGTCCTCGGGCTTGTCGCCGAGGGTGATGAGGGCTTCCTTGCAGCCCAGTTCCGCGCCGCGCCGGGCAATGTCGAGGACCTCATCGGGGGACATGAACATGCCGTGGCCCTCGCGCCGCAGCTTGCCGGGCACGGTCACGAAGGTGCAGTAGTGGCACTTGTCACGGCAGAGGCGGGTGAGCGGAATGAACACGCTCTTCGAGTACGTGATGACGCCGGGGCGGCCCGCGGCGGCGAGCCCCGCGTCGCGCACCCGGGCCGCGGACGCGGTGAGGTCGTCGAGGTCCTCGCCCCGCGCCTGCAGCAGGACGGCGGCCTCCGCCACGTCGAGCGCGACGCCGTCCCTGGCCCTCCTGAGCGCGCGCCGCATGGCGTTCGCGGTGGGTCGTCCGGCCTCCGAGGGCTGCGCGCTGTTGGTCATGTCTCCGAGCATACGAGCGATAACTCCTGCCTCATGCAGATACTTCCGCCTGCTGAACTTCCCATGACATCGCAGGCCCCACCGCCGCCGCCGGCACCGGCCGGCTCAGGGGCCCAGATACCGCCCGAGCCCGTCGAGCGCCGCGCACACCTCCGCGTCCCCGCCCGGCGGCAGCTGCACGATCACCTCGTCGACGCCGAGCTCCCGGTAGTACGCGAGCTTGCCGGTCTCCGGCTCGACGGACGTCACCGCCACGTACAGGTCGCCGAGCTCGCGGCCCGCCTCCGCCCACGCCGAGCGCAGCACGGGCAGCGCGTCGCGCAGGCCGCTGCCGCCGACGGGCATCCAGCCGTCCGCGTACTCCGCGATGTGTGCGAAGAGCCCCGGCCCCGCGGCCCCGCCGACCAGCGTGCGCGGCCCGAACAGCGGCCCCTTCGCGAGCCGCTTGCGGGGCGTGCGGCGGGGCTTGGGGTGCACCTCGCTGGCCCGCACGGCGCCGAACTCGCCCTCGTACGGCTTCGGGTGGTCCGCCCAGAGCGCCCGCATGACCGCCATCCGGTCGCGCACCACCGCCCGGCGCCGGGGCCACGGGACGCCGTGGTCCTCGGCCTCCTCGCGGTTCCAGCCGTAGCCGATGCCGAGCGTGACGCGGCCGCCGGACAGGTGGTCGAGGGTCGCGATCTGCTTGGCGAGGTCGATGGGGTCGTGCTGGGCGACCAGGGCGATGTTCGTGCCGAGCGTGATCCGCTCCGTGACGGCGGCGGCCTGGGCGAGGGCGACGAAGGGGCTGAGCATCCGGGCGCACTCGGGCGGCAGCTCACCGCCGGGGTAGGGGGTCTCGCGCGGTAACGGGATGTGGGTGTGCTCGGGAAGGTAGAGCCCGGCGAAGCCCCGCTGCTCCACTTCCCGGGCCAGGCGTATCGGCGTGATCGTTCTGTCGGTCATGTAGAGCGTCGCGGAGATGCGCACGATTCCTCCGAGCGTGTCCGGGAGTGTCGGTCGGTCCGGGGCACTCTTCCTATCTCCGGAAACCCGGTTGGTCCATGCCCGTGCGCTCATTAACCTGACGCCGGTGAACAGACGGAAGCAGAAGAAGCTCACGCACCGCCTGGTCTGGGCGGCCGCGGTCGGCGACACGTACACCGTGCGCAGGGTGCTGCGGTCGGGGATCGACCCGGAGCTGCCCGAGGCCGACGGCACGACGGCGCTGTACGCCGCGTCGGTGCACGGCGCCGCCTCCACGGTGCGGGCGCTGCTGCGGGCGGGCGCCAGGCCCGACACCGAGAGCGAGGGCATCACGGAGGGCACCCCGCTGTGCGCGGCCGCCGCGTGGGGCCACCTCGACACTGTGCGCGAACTCCTGGCCCACGGCGCCGACCCGGACCTGCGCGAGGACCACGGCACGGGGAGCACGCCGCTGTGGTGGGCGCGCAACGGCGCTTCCGGGCCGCACCCGGAGACCGAGGCCGCGCTCCTCGCGGCGGGCGCCGACGGCGAATCGGTCGGCAACCGGGCGTAAAGGCGTCAACCCCCTTCCTTTGACGTGCAGTTCACGGCTCAATACCAGGGTTGCCCGCACCACCCACGTCACCACCGAACCCTGGGGAGCCGCAGCATGTGCGAGGACCACCCGCAACACGGCGGAATGAACCGGCGCGGACTGTTCGTGACGGGAGCCGCCGCCACGCTTACGTTGGGCAGCGTGAGCTTCGCGAGCGGCGCCGAGCGGCGCGCCCCCGCGCGGGACGAGGCGCCGGGGACCAAGGAGACCAGGACGGTGCGCGGCACGCTGCCCACCGGCTCCCCCGACTACGTGTACCTGCCGGTCGAAGTACCGCGCGGGGTATCCGAGTTCCGCGTCGCCTACACCTACGAGAAGCCCGCCGTGCCGCCCGGCACCCAGGGCAACGCCCTGGACATCGGCGTCTTCGACGAGCGCGGCACGGAGCTCGGCGGCAAGGGCTTCCGCGGCTGGTCCGGCGGCGCCCGCACCGAGTTCTTCATCCGCGCCGACGAGGCGACCCCCGGCTACCTGCCGGGCCGGGTCCGCGAGGGCACCTGGCACATCGCGCTCGGCCCGTACACCGTCGCCCCCGACGGCCTCCCCTACGAGGTGACGATCACCCTCACCTACGGGGCGCCCGGTACGACCCCGAAGCCCTCCTATCCGCCGGAGCGCGCCAAAGGCCGCGGCCGCGCCTGGTACCGCGGCGACTGCCACCTGCACTCCGTGCACTCGGACGGCAAGCGCACGCTCGCCGAGATCGCCGCGCTCGCCCGCGCGGCGGGCCTCGACTTCATCAACAGCTCCGAGCACAACACCCACGCCGCGCACGCCCACTGGGCCGAGCACGCGGGCGGCGACCTCCTGATCATGCTCGGCGAGGAGGTGACGACCCGCAACGGCCACGTGGTCGCGCTCGGCGTCGACCCCGGCACGTTCGTCGACTGGCGCTACCGAGCCCGCGACAACCGCTTCGGCAGGTACGCGCGCAAGATCCGCGACGCGGGCGGCCTGGTCGTCCCCGCCCACCCGCACGCCACCTGCGTCGGCTGCAACTGGAAGTTCGGCTTCGGCGAGGCGGACGCGATCGAGGCGTGGAACGGCGCCTACACCCCGGACGACGAGATCGCCCTCGCCGACTGGGACAGCCAGCTCGTCGCCTCCGTGCGCGGCGGCAAGCCGTGGATCCCGGCGATGGGCAACAGCGACGCGCACCGCGACCCCGACCGCATCGGCGGCCCGCAGACCGTCGTCCTCGCCGACGACCTGACCCGCGAGGCCATCCAGGACGGCATCCGGCGCGGCCGCTCCTACGTCGCCGAGTCGAAGGACGTCGCGCTCACCTTCTCGGCAGCAGGCGGAAGGGGCCGCCACGCGGGCATCGGCGAACGCCTCGACGTGGGCCTCGACGCCCCGGTCACCGTCCGCGTCGAGGTCGAGGGCGCGCCCGGCTGCACGGTCCGCCTCGTCACCGACCAGGGCGTCCTCCACACGAGCGCGCCGCTGCCCGCCTCGGGCAGGGGCACGGTCGAATGGCGCACGACCGCGGCGTACGCGGCGTACGTACGGGCGGAGGTCCGCCACCCCGCGACGGCGCCCCCGCTCCCCGGCGCCCTGACGGCGTTCACCAACCCGATCTTCCTGGGCCGGGTGTAGAGCCGCCCGCCCGCCTCAGAACCCCTGCCACACCCCTGCCGGGGTGAGGCGCTCCCTCACCCCGGCCAGACGATCGACTGCAGCTCGCTGTACGCGTGCAGGGCGTACGACCCCACGTCCCGCCCCACCCCGCTCTTCTTGAAGCCGCCGAACGGCGCCTCCATGTTCCGGCCGATCGTGTTCACGCCGACGCCGCCCGCGCGCAGCCGGCGGGCCACGCGGAAGCCGCGGGCGACGTCGCCCGACCACACGTAGTCGATGAGGCCGTAGTCGCTGTCGTTGGCGAGGGCGACGGCCGTCTCCTCGGCCTCCTCGGGCCCTTCGGCGTCGAAGGGGACCACGGCCACGACCGGCCCGAAGATCTCCTCGCGGACCACCCGCATGTCGTTGGTGCAGTCGGCCAGGACGGTCGGGGCGACGTAGAAGCCCTTCGCGGACGCCGGACGCTCACCGCCCACCACGAGCCGCGCCCCTTCCTTGCGCCCCGCTTCGACGTACGCCTCGATCCGGTCGCGGTGGGCCGCCGAGATGACGGGCCCGACGACGGTGCCCCGCTCGCGCGAATCACCCACCTTCAGATACCCGGCGTAGGCGGCGAGCTTCTCCACCACCCGCTCGTACACGCCGCGTTGCACGATGACGCGGGTCGGCGCCGTACAGATCTGCCCGCTGTAGAAGGAGAACGTCGTACCGACGGCCGCCACCGCCGCATCCAGGTCTGCGTCGTCCAGGACGATCGCCGCGCCCTTGCCGCCCAGCTCCATCAGCTGCCGCTTCATGTCGCGGCCGCACACCTCGCCGATGCGCTGCCCCACGGCCGTGGAGCCGGTGAAGCTCACCATGTCGACGTGCGGGGAGGCGACGGCCGCCTCGCCGACGGCCACGTCCGTGCCCGAGACGACGTTCACCACGCCCGGCGGGGCCCCCGCCTCCGCGAGCGCCGCCGCCATCGCGTACACCGACAGCGGGTCCTGCGGCGCCGGTTTCACGACGACCGTGTTGCCCATCGCGAGGGCGGGCGCCACCTTGCCCGCGGGGTTCGCCCAGGGGTTGTTGTACGAGGTGACGCAGGTGACGACACCGACCGGCTGCCGGACGGCGAGCGCCCCCACGACCCCGGCCCTCCCGAACGGCCCGGCGTCGCTGATCTGCGGCGGCAGGCCCTGCTCGACGGGTTCGAGCGCCCCCTTCGCGTACCGCTGGAAGCGCGCCACCGCCACCGCCACCTGCATGCCGCGCGCGGTGGCGGTCGTCGCGCCGCTCTCGGCCCCGGCCAGTTCCGCGTACGCGTCGAAGTCCCGCCGCAGGACGGCGGCCGTACGCTCCAGGATCGCCGCCCGCTCCTCCGGCTTCGTCCGCGACCACCCCTCGAACGCCTCCCGCGCCGCCGCCGTCGCCGCGTGCACCTGCGCGGCGCTCGCCTCGGGCGCGAGCCCGACGACCTCCTCGGTCGCCGGGTCCACCACCTCGTAGTGCCCGCCGTCGGGCTCGGTCCACTCGCCGCCGATGAAGAGCCGCCGGGCCCGCGCGGACCCGCTCACCTGGTGCTCACCGTCCTGGTGTCGCGCCCGGAGCGCAGGACCTTGCCCGGCACGGCGCCCGTCACCACGTCCCCGCGGATCGCCTCGACCCCATTGACCCAGACCGCCTCGACGCCGATCGCCTTGGAGTCCAGGCGCGGGCTGTCGCCGGGCAGATCGTGTACGAGGGTGGCCTTGCCCGCGTCGATCCGCTCGGGATCGAAGAGCACCAGATCGGCGTGGAACCCCTCGACGATCCGCCCGCGCTCGCGCAGCCCGAAGAGCCGCGCGGGATCATCGGTGAGCATCTTCACGGCCTGTTCGAGACCCATCAGCTGCCGCCCGCGCAGGCAGTCCCCGATGAACCGGGTCGTGTACGGGGCCCCGCACATGCGGTCCAGATGCGCGCCCGCGTCCGAGCCGCCCAGCATGACGTCCTCGTGCTGCCAGGTCTCGGCGCGCAGGGCCCAGGAGTCCGGGTCGTTGTCGGTGGGCATGGGCCACAGCACGGTCCGCAGCCCGTCGTTGGCGCAGATCTCCACGAGGCAGTGGAACGGCTCCTGCCCGCGCTCGGCCGCGATGTCCCCGACCACCCGCCCGGTGAGCCCCTCGTTCGCCGCGGAGTACGTGTCTCCGATGACGTACCGGTCGAAGCGGGCCAGGCGCCGGAAGACGCCCGCCTCCTTGCTGCCCGCACGCCGCAGCATCCCGGCACGGACGTCCGGGTCCCGCAGCCGCGCGATCCGCTCGCCCACGGGCAGGCCGAGCACGTCGCCCCAGCCCGGGATGAGGTTGAGGGCGCAGAACGTGCCGAGCGACATGTTCATGGGCGTGAGGATCGGCATGGTGAGCGCGACGACGCGGCCGCCCGCCTTGCGGGCTCGCTCACTCGCCACGAGCTGGCGGGGCACGCGTTCGGGCACCGCGGCGTCGATGGTGAGCACGTTCCAGTTGAGCGGCCGGCCCGCCGCCGCGCTCATCTCCACGAACAGTTCGATCTCGTCGTCGCTGAACTGATCGAGACACCCGGCGACGATGGCTTCGAGCTGGGTCCCCTCGTGCTCGGCGACGGCACGGCTGAGGGCGAGCAGCTCCGCGGGCCGGGCGTGCCGTGAGGCCACCGGCTGCCCGTCACCGTCCGAGTGCGAGGACGACTGCGTGGTGGAAAGCCCCCAGGCCCCCGCGTCCATGGCCTCGTGGAAGAGCCGCAGCATCTCCTCCATCTGCTCACCGGACGGCTGCCCGCCGACCGCGTCCGCGCCCATCACGTACCGCCGCAGCGCGCAGTGCCCCACCATGAACCCGGCGTTGACGGCGATGCGCCCGTCGAGCGCCTCCAGATACTCCCCGAACGAACTCCACGTCCAGGGTGCCCCCTCCTCGAGGGCGACCAGCGACATGCCCTCGACCTTCGACATCATCCGCCGCGTGTAGTCGGCGTCACCGGGCCGCTCCGGGTTCAACGGCGCGAGCGTGAACCCGCAGTTGCCGCCCGCGACCGTCGTCACGCCGTGGTTGAGGGAGGGCGTCGCGTACGGGTCCCAGAAGAGCTGGGCGTCGTAATGCGTATGAGGATCGACGAACCCGGGCGCGAGCACCCGCCCCCGCGCGTCCTCACTCCCCCGCGCCTCCTCGCCGACGGCACCGGGCTCGGCGATGAGGGCGATGCGCCCGTCCCGTATCCCGACATCGGCGACGAAGGCGGGGGCACCGGTCCCGTCGACGACGGTCGCACCCTTGATGAGGTGATCGAGCATGACGTCCCTTCCAGGCGAAGGCGAAGGCGAACAGGTGGATCGACGACAATCAGCCCGTCCGACGCGAAGCTTGAGGACGAGCGGGGAACACCCAGCGGGCCCGGCGCTTGAGGACGACCCGGAATAATCAGCCCGTCCGGCGCTTGAGGACGAGCCCGCAGGGCGACAACGGGGCCCGGGGCAGAGCCCCGCGACGGCAACCACCAAACACCGCCGCCCGCCCGGCGAGGGCCCCGGCCTCCGTCCGGGAGAGGAAGCCGGGGCGGCTCAGAGAGAAGGACTCACGCCCCCGCAGCGGACCGGAACCGAGAAGTCCGGTGCACCGGATCCGTATCGATCTTCGGAATCACATGCTCACCGATCAACTTGATCGTGTTCTTCGTGTCCTCGGGCGAGATCCCGATCGGCAGCCCGAAGCTGAGCTGATCCGCCCCCGCCTGCTCCCACCGCTTGCACTGGGTGAGGACCTCGTCCGGATCGCCGCAGATCATCAGCTCCTCGGCGATGAGCAGCTCGATGATCTCCTCGGTGTATTCGGGGAGGAGTTCGGGCCACTGGGGAATGCCCTCGGGGCGCGGGAAGGTGTCGTGGTAGCGGAAGAGCAGGGACTGCAGATAGTTCAGCCCACCGCTGACGGCGATCTCGACCGCCTTCGCGTGGGTCTCCGCGCAGATCGCCGTCGACGTCACCATGACGTTGTCGTTGACGAAGTCGCCGATGGCCTCGGCCTCCTTGACGGCCGACTTGTAGGACTCGAGGACCCACTCCATGTCGGAGACCTTCTGCACGCTGAAGCCGAGGACCCCGAGCCCCTTCTTGCCCGCCATCGCGTACGAGGGCGGGGACCCGGCGGCGTACCACATGGCCGGGTGCGACTTCCCGTACGGCTTGGGCAGGATCTTGCGGGGCGGCAGCGACCAGTGCTTTCCCTGGAAGCCGACGTACTCGTCCTGGAGCCACATCTTGGGGAACTCGGCGATGGTCTCTTCCCAGATCTCCTTGGTGTGGTTCATGTCCGTGATGCCCGGCATGAAGCCGAGGATCTCGTGCGAACCGGCACCGCGCCCCGTGCCGAACTCGAAGCGTCCCGCACTGAGATGGTCGAGCATGGCGACCTTCTCGGCGACCTTCACCGGGTGGTTGACGGGCGCGAGCGGGTTGAAGATGCCCGAGCCCAGGTGGATGCGCTCGGTGGCGTGCGCGAGGTACCCGAGGAAGACGTCGTTCGCGGAGAGGTGCGAGTACTCCTCCAGGAAGTGGTGCTCGGAGGCCCAGGCGTACTTGAAGCCCGACTTGTCCGCCTGGATGACGTACTCGGTCTCCTCGATGAGCGCCTTGTGCTCCGCTTCGGGGTCGACCTTGGCCCGCTGGGCGGGCACGTATCCCTGTACAAAGAGACCGAATTCCAAGGAGGTTCACCGTCCTCGTGAGGTTCTGACGGTTTCTGACGACCCGTCAGATCGTGATGCGTCGACTGTTCCACCGGCGCGATGGGGCGTCAATAGCTGATACGGCGTCAGGAACGTGGAACCGGGCGGAGCCGGGTCAGACGATGCTGACTCCCGCGAGCCAGCCGCCGTCGATGACGAACGGCTGCCCGGTGATGTACGCCGAGTCGTCCCCGGTCAGGAAGAGCGCCAGCGCGGCCACCTCCTGCGGCAGCCCGATCCGCCCGAGCGGCACCAGCTTCTTGTACAGCCCCCCGACCGCCTCACGCGCCGCCTCCGGGTCGGCGGTCGGGTCGAGCTGCGCCGGGTTGGTCATGGGGGTGTCCACCGCACCCGGGCAGACCGCGTTGACCCGGATGTTCCGTCCCGCGAGCTCCAGGGCGGCGACCCGGGTCAGCCCGAGGATGGCGTGCTTGGTCGCGGCGTACGCGCCGACGAACGCCATGCCCGTGAGCGCCGTGTACGAGGCGGTGTTCACGATCGTGCCCCCGCCGGCGGCCGCGATCTCGGGCGCGACGTTGCGGATGCCGAGGAAGCAGCCGATCTGGTTGACCCGGATGATCTGCTCGAACTCCTCCAGCGGGGTGCTGACCAACTCGTTGAACCGCAGGATCCCCGCGTTGTTGACGAGCCCGTCGATCTTCCCGAACGTGTCCTTCGCGGTGGCCACGGCCCGCTGCCAGTCCGCCTCCTCCCCGACGTCCAGATGGACGTACGCCGCCGACTCCCCGCCCAACTCCGCGGCGAGCGCCGCCCCTTGCTCGTCGAGCACGTCGGCGACGACGACCTTGGCGCCCTCCGCCACGAAGAGCCGCGCCTCCTGCTCTCCCTGCCCGCGTGCCGCGCCGGTCACGATGACGACACGGCCGTCCAGCTTGCCCATGCGGTGCTCCCTGCTGGTCGTTGAGGTCTGCACTGGTCGTGAGCTCTGCGTCTACTCATTGAGGTGCGGCGCCACGTCCGCGGCGAACGCCGCCATCTGGTCGGTCAGTTCGGTACGGCTCCGGCTGCGGAACCGCACCTGGATCTGGTCGACGCCCATCGCCGCGTACTCCCGCAGGGACTCGGCGATGGCATCGGGCTTGCCGGTGAGCGTGCGGCGGCCCACGGGCCGGCCGGGGTCGCCCACGTAGAGGGCCTCGGTGATCGCCCCGACGGTGATCGGCTCCTCGATCCCCGCCTCCTCCCGCAGCCCCCTGAGCCGCGCGATCTGCGCGGGCAGCTCGTCCCGCGGGTCGCCCTGCGGCAGCCAGCCGTCGGCCCGGGTCGCGGCGCGGCGCACGGCGGCGGGCGAGGAGCCGCCGACCCAGATGGGCACGCGGGCCTGGGCGGGGCGCGGCCGCTGCCCGAGCCCGCTGAAGTCGAAGCGCGCGCCGTGGTGTTCGGGGTACTCGTCCGGGCCGAGCGCCGCCTTCAGCGCGTCGACGGTCTCGTCGAGCAGGGCGCCGCGCCGCTCGAAGTCGACGCCGAGCACCTCGAACTCCTCCGGTACGTGTCCCGCCCCGACCCCGAGGATCAGCCGGCCGCCGCTCAGCCGGTCGAGGGTCGCGTACTGCTTGGCGGAGAGGAGCGGGTGGCGCAGGCCGACGATGGCGACGTGACTCATCAGGCGGACGTGCTCGGTGACGCCCGCGAGGAAGGAGAGCGTGGCCACGGGGTCGTACCAGACGGTGCTCATCGCGTCGGCGAGACGGCGCGGGATGGCGACGTGGTCGCAGCTCGCGATGTAGTCGAAGCGCTCGCGGTCGGCGGTACGGGCGATCTCGGCGAGGTCTTCGGGGGTGGCGGTGGCTTCCCACTCCTCGGCGTACAGGGAACTCTGCGACTGGATCGGAAGCTGCATTCCGTGAACGAGCATGGCGTCTCCACTGGGGTGTCGACGGGGGCGTGGGCGGCTGCGCTGTGGCGGGGGCGCCTTGTGTGCTTCTGGGGGGGGGGAGGTGTGGGCGGCTGGGCGTTGAGTGGGGGTGCCTTGTGTGCGGTGGGTGGGGCGGGGCCGCGGGGGTATGTGCGTACTCGCTATCCCTGCGTCGCGCTGCACGGACAAAGACGCCAGAGCATGCTCGGTGCTCCGTTCGCACATACCCCCACGTCCCCTCGGGCCGGTCGGCGGCAGACAGGCCGGTGGGGGTGCCTGGCTCCCGCGGGCAACCCGGCGGGGGGAACCCCGCTCCCGCAGACGGCCCAGCGGGGGCAAACCCCCGCCCACCCGCCCCTACTCCCGCCGCACATCGCGGGGCAAACGGGTGGGTGGGTGGGATAAATCCGTCGCGGAGCGGCGGTCCTGTTCGTACCGCCACGGGCAAAGCAGAACAAACCCCCACCCCCCTAGCCCCCACCCCCTAAGCCCCGCCCCACAACCCCTCCGCACTCAGACCGAGCAGGTCAATCGCATTGCGGCGCACGATGCGGTCCACCACGCCCCCCTCCAGATGCCCCATCTGCTCCTCCCCCACCTGCCGGGACTTCGGCCACGTGGAATCGGAGTGCGGGTAGTCCGTCTCGTAGAGCACGTTCCCGACCCCGATGGAATCGAGGTTCTTCAGGCCGAACGCGTCGTCGAAGAAGCACCCGTAGACGTGCTCGGCGAAGAGCTCGGACGGCGGTCGCGTGACCTTGTCGGCGACGCCGCCCCACCCCCGGTTCTCCTCCCAGACGACGTCCGCGCGCTCCAGGATGTACGGGATCCAGCCGATCTGCCCCTCCGCGTACATGATCTTGAGGTGCGGGAAGCGTTCGAACTTGCCGCTCATCAGCCAGTCGACCATCGAGAAGCAGCAGTTGGCGAAGGTGATGGTGGAGCCGACGGCGGGCGGCGCGTCCGCGGAGGTGGAGGGCATCCTGCTGGACGAGCCGATGTGCATGGCGACGACCGTGCCGGTCTCGTCGCAGGCGCGCAGGAAGGGGTCCCACTCGTCGGTGTGGATGGACGGCAGCCCCAGGTGGGGCGGGATCTCGGAGAAGGCGACGGCCCGCACCCCGCGGGCGGCGTTGCGGCGCACCTCCGCGGCGGCGAGCTCGGCGTCCCAGAGGGGGATCAGGGTGAGGGGTATGAGGCGGCCGTGGGCCTCGGGCCCGCACCACTCCTCCACCATCCAGTCGTTGTACGCCTGGACGGCGAGGAGCGCGAGCTCCCGGTCCTTGGCCTCGGTGAAGGTCTGCCCGCAGAAGCGCGGGAAGGTGGGGAAGCAGAGGGCGGACTGGACGTGGTTGACGTCCATGTCGGCGAGGCGGTCGGGGACGCTGAAGGAGCCCGGCCGCATCTGCTCGTAGGTGATGACCTCCAGTTTGATCTCGTCCCTGTCGTACCCGACAGCAGTGTCGAGGCGGGTGAGCGGCCGGTGCAGGTCTTCGTAGATCCACCAGTCGCCGATGGGCCCTTCCTCCCCCTTCGCCCCCATCACCGGGGCGAACTTCCCGCCCAGGAACGTCATCTCCCTGAGGGGCGCGCGGACGACGCGGGGCCCGCGGTCCTGGTACTTGGACGGGAGCCGGTCCCGCCAGACGTGGGGAGGTTCGACCGTGTGGTCGTCCACCGAGATGATCTTCGGGAAGGTCTCCGGGCTCTCCATGGTCTCCATGTGGCCCACGGTAGCGCCGATCTGACGACCCGTCAGCTACTCGTACGCGGACGCTCCGGGTGACCCCGGCGCCACCCGGCCGACGCCCCTCGGCCACCCGGCCGCCTCCCGTGGCGGGAAAGCGATGCGGAATGTCGTGCGAGGACCCTGTGAGAGCCGTCTCGCACGGCTGACGCATCCGCCATGAACAAGGCAAACTGGCGGGGAGCAAGAACCGAGCGGCATGTACGGAGCACCACGCGGGCGGGCAGACCCGCGACCGGCAGGATCGGGAACGGCAGGGCGGCAGGGGGAGCGATGGTCGATGTACCGCGAGTACCGGAGCAGCGGCGTCCGGCCTCGGGGAACACCCCCGAGGAGCGGACCGAGGGGCACCCCCCCGAGGTCCCGGCGTCGCGCTTCAGCGTGCTCGGACCGGTGCGCGCGTGGCACGGCACGGAACAGCTCAACACCGGCTCCCCGCAGCAGCGGGCGCTGCTCGCGGCCCTCCTGCTGAGGGACGGCCGTACGGCCACGGCCGCGGAGCTGATCGACGCCCTCTGGGGCGAGGAGCCGCCCTCGCAGGCACTGGCAGCGGTACGTACGTACGCGTCCCGGCTCCGCAAGGTGCTGCCTCCGGGAGTCCTCGTCAGCGAGTCCGGGGGCTATGCGATCCAGGCGGTCGACGGCGCCCTGGACCTGGCCGCGGCGGAAGACCTCTGGGCGGCCGCCGAGAAGGCCCGCAGCACCGGCGACCTGTGCCAGGCGCGCACGCTGGTCAACCAGGCGCTGGACCTCTGGGACGGCGAGCCCCTGGCCAACGTCCCCGGGCCCTACGCCGACACCCAGCGCACCCGCCTCGACGAATGGCGCCTGCAGCTCCTGGAGACCCGCCTGGACATGGACCTCGAACAGGGCTGCCACGCGGAGGCGGTCTCGGAGCTGACCGCCCTGACCGCGGCGCACCCGCTGCGGGAACGGCTGCGCGAACTCCTGATGCTCGCCCTGTACCGCAGCGGCCGCCAGGCCGAGGCCCTGGCCGTGTACGCGGACACGCGGCGCCTGCTCGCGGACGAGCTCGGCGTGGACCCGCGCCCGGGTCTGAAGGAACTCCAGCAGCGCATCCTGCAGGCCGACCCCGGCCTCGCGGAGCCCTCCGCCCCCGCCCAGGAACCGGCGGCGACGGTGGTGCGCCCGGCGCAGCTGCCCGCGACGGTCCCCGACTTCACGGGCCGCGGCTCCTTCGTGGACGAGCTGAGCGACATCCTCTCCAGCGCCGAGGGCCGGGTGATGGCGGTCTCCGCGCTCGCGGGCATCGGCGGCGTGGGCAAGACGACCCTCGCCGTGCACGTCGCCCACGCGGCCCGGACCCACTTCCCCGACGGCCAGCTGTACGTGGACCTCCAGGGCGCGGGCGCGCGGGCGGCGGAGCCGGAGACGGTCCTCGGCGCGTTCCTGCGCGCCCTCGGCACGGCCGACTCGGCGATCCCGGACTCCCTGGAGGAGCGCGCGGCCCTGTACCGCTCGGTCCTCGACGGCCGCCGGGTCCTCGTCCTCCTGGACAACGCCCGCGACGCGGCGCAGGTCAGGCCGCTGCTGCCGGGCATGGAGGGGTGTGCGGCCCTGGTGACGAGCCGGGTGCGCATGGTGGACCTGGCGGGCGCGCACCTGGTGGACCTCGACGTGATGTCCCCCGAGGAGGCACTCCTGCTCTTCACCCGCATCGTCGGCGAGGAGCGCGTCACCTCGGAGCGCGAGGCGGCCCTGGACGTGGTGGCGGCGTGCGGCTTCCTGCCGCTCGCCATCCGGATCGCGGCGTCCCGCCTGGCGGCGCGCCGCACCTGGACGGTCTCCACGCTCGCGGCGAAGCTCGCCGACGAGCGGCGCCGCCTGGACGAGCTCCAGGCGGGCGACCTCGCGGTCAAGGCGACGTTCGAACTGGGCTACGGCCAGCTGGAGCCGGCCCAGGCGCGGGCGTTCCGCCTCCTCGGCCTCGCGGACGGCCCCGACCTCTCCCTCGCGGCGGCAGCGGCGGTCCTGGACCTGCCGCTCGACGCGACCGAGGACCTCCTGGAATCCCTGGTCGACACGTCCCTGGTGGAGTCGGCGGCACCGGGCCGCTACCGCTACCACGACCTCGTACGCCTCTACGCGCGTTCGTGCGCCGAACGCGACGAACAGCCCCCGAGCGAGCGGGACGCGGCGATGTCGCGGCTCCTTGACTTCTATCTGGCGTCGGCGGCGCGGGTCTATGCGATCGAGCGGCCGGGGGACCGGACGGTGGACCACCTGGAGGTCACGCGACACGCGGGCCAGGACTTCACGGACGACACGAAGGCCCTGGACTGGCTCCACTCGGAGGCGGCCTGCATCCTGGCGTGCGTGCAGCAGTCCCTGGGGCCGCGGACGCTGCGGCGGGCGGTGGACCTGCTCCTTGCGTCCAAGGACCTGACGGAGTCCGGGGCGAGTTCACTCCGCTATGAACTGGCCACCTCGGCCGCGCGGGACGCGGCCGCGTCCTTGGGGGACGCGCATGCGGAGGGCCGGGCGAGGGTCACGCTCACCCAAGTCCTCAACAACGCGGGGCGCTTCGAGCGGGCCGCGGCGGAAGCGCGCCGCGCCGCGGAACTCGGCAGGGAGTCGGGTGACCCCTGGACCTGCGGCAACGCGCCCAACGAGCAGGGGATCATCGCGAACTGCATGAACCAGCACGCTGCGGGCGAGGCGTTCCTGGTCACGGCGATCGAAGCGTTCCGCGCGGACGGCAACCGCCCGGGCGAAGCCAGCGCCCTGTGCAACCGTTCCCGAAGCCTCGACTCGATGGGCCACACCTCAGCGGCGATCGAGCTCGTCAGGCAGGGGATGGCCATCTACGACGAGCTCGGTCTCACCTTCCGCCTCGCCAACGCCCGGTACGCCCTCGGAATCGCCCTCACCCACGCGAAGCGCTTCTCGGAGGCGCTGGACCAGCTCAACCAGGCCTTGGTGGTGTTCGCGGAGAACCGTCAGCGACTGTGGGAGGGGACCACCCATTACCGCATCGCGCACGTCCACCTCTCGGACCGTCGTCCGGCCCAGGCGGCACAGCACGCGGAGCAGGCCCTCACCACAGGGTGCATCGGGGGCGACTGGATGCGCGCCAACGTGCTGACCCTGCTGGGCAGGTCCCTCGACAGCCTCGGGCAGGTCGACCGGGCCCGGGCCTGCTGGCTCGAAGCACTGGCCCTGCACAGCGGCGCGGGAACGGCGGAGGCGGAGGAAGTCCGGGAACTCCTGCATCCGATCGCGGCGGCCTGACGGAGGACGCTCGGGGCGTTCATCGAACGTTTATGGGCTGATGCCACTCTCTACTCAACGATCCGTCGCGTCGGGGGGCAGACGGGTCGCCTTGGGCCTCACAGATAAGGTGAGCGGCCCTGGAACGCCCGTTCGGCGACCCTCGGGGGAGTTGCCGAATGGGCGTTCTGCCCCAGCGAACCGTCTATTCCATGGGAGTACGACCATGAGCGACGCCACGAAGAAGCAGGACATCACCACCATGGGGGACAGCCACCAGCCCGCCCCGCCCAAGGACGGCAAGATCACGACCCTGGGCGACAGCCACCAGCCGGCGCCCCCGGCTCTCCTGGACGACAGCCACCAGCCGGCCCCGCCGGCCACGGACGCCTAAAGACTTCATTTCCGACGGGGGTCGGCCGCGGCGGCGCGGAGGGGAAGCCGCCGCGGCCGACGCATGTCCAGAACCGGGTACCAGGAGAGGGACCACGCGCACGCCCCGCCGTCGGCGGAATCGAACGTTCGGTCGCCTCGTCAGTAAGGTCGTTCGACGTTGCAAGTCCACCCCGTCAGAGGAGTTGGAATGACACGCGCCAAGAGGTTCCTCGTCAGCGCCGCCATCGCGGCGGCCACCGCAGGCGGAGCCGCGGCCCCTGCACTCGCCGACAGCCACGCCCCGAGCCCGCCCGGTGACAGCCACACGCCGATCGTCGCGCAGGACAGCCACGCCCCCACCGGCCCGCTGGGCGACGGGCACGTACCCGCTCCGTCGCAGGACTGACCCAGGGCCGGACCACGCACCACCCCAACGGGGCCGAGCACACCGCTCGGCCCCGTTCCGCTGCCCCCGGCCAACCGGCCCGTGCACAAGCCTTCCCGTAGCGCCCCGCCCGTCGTTCAATGGAGAACAACCGAAAGCACCACATACGTATGTACGTGGTCGACGGCCCTTGCGGCACCGGGGCGTGCGGGAGCGCCCCGGTTCGGAACCGGCCGCAAGGGCGCAGGCCGGAGCTGTTCATGTCGGTGGCACAGCTCCGGCCGTCCACGATCCACGGTTGGCCGGTACGGATCGGGCCCAGGTCGTGGGGCATGCCACCGGAACGGACCCCGTATCGGATCGGCACCACTCCCTCGTCGAAGGGAAAGGGGAAACCGTCACGTCCGGGGTCCCGGGACTGGGGAGAGCGGCGGCCACCGCGCTCGCGGAACCGCCGCGGACTCTTCTCCCCTGTGAGGCTAGGCCCGACCGGCGCGGCGCGGAAGACCGGACACCGCACCAGGGCCACTGCGCCGAACGCCCGACGCGGAAGCGGTATCGCGGCCGCAGACCTCGTGCGTCCGGACGTCAGAGCGACAGGTGCGCCGCCAGGGACGTCTTCACCGCCGCGACGAACGCGTCCCGCGTCTCCTCGTCGAGGAGGTCCAGGGAGAGGTACGGGTTCAGGTCCTCCAGCTCGACCAGGAGCAGTTCGCCGGACGGCGCACGGCACGCGTCGACGCGCTGGATCCCGTGCTCGATCGCGTTCCAGTCGACGAAGCGCTGGGCGAAGGCGAGGTCGGCGGACGTGGGCTCGTAGCGCCGCAGGTCCCAGCGGCGGGCCGGGTCGGGGGCGTGCAGGGCGTACTGGAAGGTGCGGTCGACGAAGTAGAATGAGACCTCGTACGTGAAGTCGATGCGCGGCTGGATCAGGATCCCGGAGCCGCCGGGCCCCCGGGACGCGTCCGCGAGGGCCGCCAAGCGGCCCCTCGGCACGAACTCGAGGCCTATCGAGTCCGCGCCCGCCTTCGGCTTGACCACGTACGTGTCCGTCACCGGGAGGCGGTCCACCTCCCCGGGGTCGTCGACCGTGGGGATCACGGGGTAGCCGGCGGCCGTGAGGTCGAGCAGGTACTGCTTGCCGACCATGTCGGCCCTGCCGGTCAGCTGGTTGTGGACGCGGAAGCCGCCGCGCGCCGCCCGCTCCCTGAAGTCGTCCCACGCCGCCTGGTAGTTGAGGACGGGGCCGCTGTTGCGGACCATGACCGTGTCGAACGCGCCGGTCTCCATCAGGCGCGCCGCGTCCAGCGGGTGGCACAGGGCCACGTCGAAGTCCTCGCGGAGGCGGGCGGTGAGGTGGATGTCCTCGTCGCAGTAGCGGCGGCCCTTCGCTTCGTAGGCGAGATCCGTGACGAAGAGGATCCGAGGGCGGGGGCCAGGGTGGGAGTGGGGGCGGGAGTCCGGTCGTGCGGGGTGCATCGCGCAATCGTTGCAGAGTCGCCCGCGGAGCCGTTGCCGGGGCTCGGCACGCCCGTGGCACAGTCATGAACATGGTCACCTCATCGACGACGCCGTACCGAAGACGCCTCGCCGCCTCCGCGCTGCTGCTCGGCGCCGCGTTAGCCCTCACCGGCTGCGGCGACGAGGAGGGGCGCCACCCGGCCACCGCCGCCGGGACCCCCGACGGGACGCCCTCGGCCGCCCCCTCCGCCACGCCCTCCGCCCCCGGCCCCACCTCCTCCGGCGTCTCCCCCGGCGCCTCCCCCTACGTGGAACCCGGAGTCGTCGACGGCGCACCCCACAACCGCGAGAACAACGCCTACCGCCGCCCCGGTGAGATGTCCGCGGCGGACGAGAAGGCCGCGCAGACCGAGGCCGCCCGCATGGAGCCCGTCCTCAAGCGGCTCTGGCGGCAGCGTAAATGGGACCCGGAGAGCGTGCGCGCCGAGCTCACCGGCAGGCTCGGGTACGAGATCCGCGAGACGACCAGCGGGGGTGAGCTCCTCGGCGGCGAGCTCGACGTGCGGGAGATGTACTCCCGTGACGAGAACGGCGAGGACGTCACGCCCGAGGGCGCGATGATCGGGCTCTACGTAGGGGACGGCGCCTGCGTCACCGCCTTCGTCCAGGAGACGAACTACGGCGCGCAGGCCACCGGGCCCTACCCGGAGACCGGCTGCGTCACGCCCCCGACCGGGCACTGAGGACCCGGCGCCGGGCGGATACCGGGCGGATACCGGGTGGACAGGAGCGTCCGTTCCGTCGATAGTCCGGCCATGACCTCTCTCGTGCGCCACCTCACGTTCGACGCCCAAGACCCCTACTGCCAGGGGGCGTTCTGGGCCGAGGTCCTCGGCGGCGAGCTCGCCGACGACGACTTCCCCGGCGACCCCGAGGCCCAGGTGAGGGCGGCCGGCCTCACGCTGCTCTTCGTGACCGTGCCGGACGGCAAGACCGTCAAGAACCGGCTGCACGTCGACCTCCAGCCGCAGGACCGCGGCCGCGACGCGGAGGTCGAGCGGCTCCTCGCGCTCGGGGCGACCCAGGTCGACGACCGGCGCCGTCCGAACGGGCGGGGCTGGGTCGTCCTCGCCGACCCGGAGGGCAACGAGTTCTGCGTGGAGTGCAGCGCGGCCGAACGGGCCGCCCTCAGCGCGGCCGGCCAGTAGCGCGCCCCCGCAGCTCCCCCTTGACCACCTTCCCGCTCGCGTTCCTCGGCAGCTCCGCCACGAACTCCACCGCGCGCGGGACCTTGTAGTTCGCCATCTCCCTGCGCGCCCACGCGATCAGGTCGTCCGCCGTCACGAGGGACCCCCGGCGCCGCACCACGTACGCCTTGCCGACCTCGCCGAGCCGCGGGTCCGGCACCCCGATCACCGCGACGTCCGCCACGTCGGGGTGCGTGCCGAGGAGCTGCTCTATCTCGGCGGGGTAGGCGTTGAAGCCGCCGACGATGAACATGTCCTTGATCCGGTCCGTGATGCGGAGGTTGCCCTCGGCGTCGAGGACGCCCACGTCGCCCGTGCGCAGCCACCCGTCGGGCGTCACGCACCGCTTCGTCCCCGCCGGGTCCTCGAAGTAACCCTGCATGACGTGGTGCCCGCGGACGAGGATCTCGCCCGGGTGGCCCGGTGCCAGCGGCTCCCCCGAGGCCGTCACCACCCGTACCTCCGTGTCGGGGATGGCGCGCCCCGACGTCGCCGCGACGACCTCGACCGGGTCGCCGCGCCGGCACATCGTGACGATGCCGCTCGCCTCCGAGAGGCCGTACGCCGTCAGGACGGTGGCGATGCGCAGCTCCGCCCGCAGCCGCTCCACCAGCCGCAGCGGCACCACCGCGGCGCCGGTCACCACGAGCCGCAGCGCGGACAGGTCGTGCTGGTCGCGCGCGGGGTGGTCGAGGATCGACTGGTGCAGGGTGGGCGGACCCGGCAGGACCGAGATGCGTTCCGCGGCGACGTTGGCGAGGACGGTGTCGACGTTGAAGACGGGCTGCGGGACCATCGTCGCGCCCCGCATGAGGCAGGCGATGACGCCCGCCTTGTAGCCGAAGGTGTGGAAGAACGGGTTCACGATCAGGTAGCGGTCGCCCTCGCGCAGCCCGGCCAGGTCGCTCCACACGTCGTAGCAGCGCAGCGTCTGGGCGTGGGTGATCACGGCGCCCTTGGGGCGGCCCGTGGTGCCCGACGTGTAGATGATGTCCGAGGGCACGGAGCCGTCGACCGACTCGGCGCGGGTGCGGACCGCCCCGCCGGACACCGGGTCGCCGCTCGCCAGGAAGTCCTTCCAAGTGCGGAAGGACTGCGGGGCGTCGTCGGAGAGCACGACGACCTGCTCCAGGTGCGGCAGGCCGGGCAGCGGGCCGTCCCCGGGGCCCTCGGCCGCCGCGCGCCGCAGCGAGGCGACGTAGGAGGTGCCGAGGAACGTGCCCGTGATGAAGAGGAGTCTGGCGCGGCTGCGCGCCAGGACGTACGCCGCCTCCGCGCCCTTGAAGCGGGTGTTGAGGGGGACGAGGACCGCGCCGGCCGAGACCGCGCCGAGTGCGGAGACGATCCAGTCGAGGGTGTTCGGCGCCCAGACGGCGACGCGGTCGCCGGGTTCGACGCCGTTGGCCATGCAGGCGGCCGCGGCCCGCTCGACGCGCTCGCCCAGTTCCCGGTACGAGACGCGGGTGCGGCCCTCGACGACCGCCTCGCGCGGCCCGTACCGCTCGGCGGCCGCCCGCACCAGTCCCGGGATGCTCCCCCACTCCAGGTCGCCGCGCATCGCAAGCCCCTCCCGACATGTAGCTGACTACCCGTCAGATTAGCGGTAGCCTGACGCCCTGTCAGCAGGCCGGACACGCCTGCGGCATGGCGTCGGACCGCAACAGGGCCCGCAATCCGGAGGTGCCGCTGCCCATGGCTTCACTCAAGGACGCTACAGCGATCGTGGGGATAGGACAGACCCCCTTCGCCAAACAACTCCCGCAGAGCGAGAAGGAATTGGCGTGCCGCGCGATCGTCGCCGCGCTCGACGACGCGGGCATCCCCCCGTCCGAGGTCGACGCCTTCGCCTCGTACACGATGGAGGAGACCGACGAGGTCGAGGTCGCCAAGGCCGTCGGGGCGGGCGACGTGACCTTCTTCAGCAAGGTCGGTTACGGCGGCGGCGGTTCGTGCGCGACCGTCGCCCACCTCGCCGCCGCCGTCGCCACCGGACAGGCGTCCGTCGGCGTCGCCTGGCGCTCCCGCAAGCGCGGCAGCGGACCGCGCCCCTGGAAGAACACCGCGGTCCAGCTCCCCACGCCCGCCCAGTGGACCCGCCCCTTCGGCCTGCTCCGCCCCGCCGACGAGATCGCCATGCTGGCCCGCCGCCACATGCACGAGTACGGCACGACCCGCGACCACCTCTTCAACGTCGCCCTCGCCTGCCGCAACCGCGCCAACCAGAACCCGGCGGCGATGATGTACGAACGCCCGCTGACCCGCGACATGTATATGACGTCCCGCTGGATCAGTGAGCCGCTCTGCCTCTTCGACAACTGCCTGGAGACGGACGGCGCGCTGGCCTGCGTGATCGTCCCGGCCGCGCGGGCGCGCGACTGCCGGCAACGGCCGGTGTACGTCCACTCCGTCGCCCAGGGCCTGCCCGCCCAGCACCACGGCATGGTCAACTACTGGAACGACGACCCGCTCTCGGGACCGGCCTGGACGGCGGCCCGACACCTGTGGAAACAGGCGGACTTCGGCCCGCAGGACGTGGACGTCGCCCAGATCTACGACGCGTTCACCCCGCTCATCCCGCTCTCCCTGGAGGGCTACGGATTCTGCGGCCGGGGCGAGGGCGGCGCCTTCACGGAGGGCGGCGCGCTGGAGAGCGGCGGCCGCCTGCCGATCAACACCGGAGGCGGCGGCCTCAGCGAGGCGTACGTCCACGGCTTCAACCTCATCAACGAGGGCGTGAAACAACTCCGCGGCACGAGCACGGCCCAGGTCCCGAACGCGTCGACGTGCCTGGTGACGGCGGGCGAGGGAGTCCCCACGTCAGCAGTACTGCTGCGGTCCCCGTAAGGGGCGCGGAGGCGGTGCCCTCAGGGGCGCAGAGGCTGTGCTTCGAGGCGCGCAGGGACTGCGCTTCCAGGGGCGCGGGGAACTGCGCGACCAGCCACGACGAACCCGCACCCGACACCGAACCCCTCAAGGGGCGCGGGGAACCGCGCGAACAACCACAACAAGACCCGCACCCGGCAAGGGACAGGGACAGGGACACCCACATGACAGACGCGACCCCGACAGAAGCCCTCCTCACCCCCACCACCGACGACGACGGCGCCCCCTTCTGGACCCACGCCGCCCGAGGCGAACTCCGCATACAGGCCTGCACCCCCTGCGGCGCACTCCGCTTCCCGCCCAGACCCTGCTGCCCCCACTGCCAGTCCTTCGACAGCGAATGGCGCAGGATGAGCGGCCGCGGCCGCATCTGGTCCTACGTCTTCCCGCACCCGCCCCTCCTGCCCGCCTACGCCGCACAGCCCGGCTACAACGCGATCGTCGTCGAACTCGCCGACGCCCCCCGCATCCGCCTCGTCGGCAACCTCGTCACCGCCCCCGACGCCGCCCTGAACTCCGTCCCCCCGGAACGGCTGCGCATCGGCGCGAAGGTGCAGGCCGTCTTCGCGGACGTCGGCGGCGTCGTCGTGCCGCGCTGGGTCCTGGAGCGGCCGTGACACCGCCACCGGGGGCCGGGCTGCGCACGGCGGTCGACAAGGACACGGGCGTGGCGGTCCTCACCCTGGACCGCCCGCGGCGCCACAACGCGATCGACCTCGACACGGCCACCCAACTGGCCGCCGCCTGGCGGCAGTTCCGCTACGAAGACGCCGTCCGCGCCGTGGTGGTGACGGGGGCGGGCGAGAAGGCCTTCTGCACCGGCATCGACCGCACCGCGGAGGTCCCCCAGCCCACCTCCCCGTTCACGATCGACGATCCGCTGCTCACGATCGGCCCGAAGGCGAACGACCTCTGGAAGCCGGTGATCGCCGCGGTCAACGGCATGGCGTGCGGCGGCGCCTTCTACCTCATCGGCGAGGCCGAGTTCGTCGTCGCCGACGAGCACGCCACGTTCTTCGACCCGCACACCACCTACGGGATGGTCAGCGCGTACGAGTCGATCCACATGGCGCAGCGCATGCCGTTCGGCGAGGTCGCGAGAATGGCCCTGATGGGCACGGCCGAGCGGGTCTCCGCGCGCCGCGCGTACGAGACGGGCCTGGTCTCCGAACTGACGCCCACGGGCGGCGCGTTGACGGCCGCCGTCCGGGCGGCCACCACCATCGCCTCGTACCCCACCGAGGCGGTGCAGGGCACCGTGCGGGCCCTCTGGTCGGCGCGGGAGGCGGCCCGCACCCAGGCGCTGGCCCACGCGCCGCACCTGATCACGCTGGGAAACCTGCCACCGGACCGCCAGGCGGCCCTGTTCACGACCCGCCGAGGCAGTGACTTCCGTACAAGGTGACGCCCCCACGCACCACCCTCACCCGCGCCGCGGGCACAGCCGCGGGCGGAGGGCAGCTCGCTCCTCCTCGTCCATGGGGGCCGGTCCGCCGCCTGGCGAGGGTCACGCACCCGGCGTAGCGTCGATCTTGAGAGCCGCGTACGGATGCGAGCCGCGCACGGATGCGCAGAGCGAGACGCACGCACAGGAGGCAGCCCGCCATGATCCGCAACGTCGTCGGGTCGGTCCTCGCTCTCATCGGAGCGACGGCCGCCGTATGGAGCCCCTTCCGAGCCTGGTACGACGGCCGTCACGGGCGTGACTTCCGCATCGACGAGCTGTTCTCCGGCGGGGGCATCACGGGCGCGGGGGCGGAACTGTTCGCCTCCCTCTTCCTACCGTTCGCCTTCGCGGCGCTGCTCACCCTGATCGGCCTGGTGCTGCGGTCCCGGCTCCTGGTGGCGCTCGCGGGTGTGGTCGTCCTCGGCTTCACGGTGCTGTGGATGGTCCGGCAGGGCCAGGCGGCGGGCGAGCTGACCGTCGCGGGGGACGGCTCGGGCCTGGGCCAGGGGCTGCTGGGCAGTCTCGGCGGCGGCGTGCTGTTGCTGCTGGCCGCGGTCCTCATGAGCGGACGCGCGCGGCGCGGCTCCCGGGCGCGGGGGCGCGGACGCCGGGAACCGGAGGCCGTGGAACCGGCGGCCGCGGAACCGGCCTCGGGCGCGTACGCGGACCCGGAGCCGCACCCGTACGGGGCGCGGGAACCGCACCCCTACCCGTACGGGGCGCGGCCGGAACCGCCCCCGTACCCGTACGAGGACCAGGCCCCTGCCCCCTACCAGGACCACCAGGACCACCAGCCGCCGAAGCCCCCCAATCCCCCGGAGCGGTGACCGGACGGCGGCCAGGCGCCGCTACCTGGGCGACGTCCCCGTACCCCGCTCCGCGTCCAGCGCGTACACGCACCGGTCCTTGCTGCACGCGTAGACGACGCCGTCCCGCACGACCGGCGCCCCGGTGATCTCCCCGCCCGTGGCCAGCTTCCAGCGCAGGCGGCCGTCGTCCGCCTTCAGGGTGTAGAGCAGGTGGTCCGTGGAGCCGAAGTGGATGCGCCGGTCGGCGACGACGGGCGCGCCGACGACCTCGCCGCCCGCCTGGAAGCGCCATTTCGGCGTGCCCGTGACCGCGTCGAGGGTGTAGAGGCCCTTGCCGCTGCCCACGTGGACGTGGCCGTCCGCGACGAGGACCGGTTCGATCGAGGAGCGGGACTCCGTGGCGATGCGCCAGCGGTCGCGGCCGTCCGTCGCGTCGAGGGCGTAGACCGTGCCGAGGTAGTCGGCGAGGTAGACGCCGCCGCCCGTCACGGCGGGTCCCGGCGCGAAGGCGGGCGGGCAGAGGAAGGCGGCCGGTGCCTCGAAGTGCCAGCGGACGTGGCCGCTGATCACGTCGATGGCGAGGACGCGGGTGCCGGCGGCCACGTACACGTAGCCGTCCTGTGCCTGGCTGAGCCGTACCGGCACGCCGCCGCAGGAGGCCGCGTCGCCCACGGGGTAGGACCAGCGTTCGTCGCCGGTGCGCGCTTCGAGCGCCCGCAGCCGGGCGCCCTTCCAGACGTAGACCGTGCCGTCGATGACGAGCGGCCCGGCTTCGGGCGTCTCGAAGTCGGTCTGGGCGCCGGTGATCTCCCAGAGCTTCTCGCCGTTGACGGCCTCCCAGGCCTGGACGCCGCCGCCGCGCGTGCCCGTGACGACCGTGCCGCGGTCGGCCTGGAGGGAGTACACCCAGGCGTCGGTCGACAGGCGCCAGAGGTCGGAGCCGTCGGCGCTGTCGAGGGCGTAGAGCGTGGGGCCGTCGGAGGCGTGGATGCGGCCGTCCGCGACCGCCATGGACCAGGCGACGTCCCGCGTCTTGAAGCTGCGGCGTCCCGTGCCGACGTCGAGGGCGTGCACCTCGAAGGAGGTGACGTAGACCAGGTTGCCCGCGACGGCGGGGGTGCCCCAGACGTCGTTGGACATCCGGAACCGCCACGGCCGCCACGACGCGGGGCTCGCGTCGGGCGCGGGGGCGGGCGCGGGCACCGCGGCGGCCGCCGGGTCGACGCCGTTGCCGCCGGCCCGGTGGGTCGAGGAGCGCGACCAGGAGGCGGCGAGTCCGGAGTCGCGGGGCACAGCGCCGGGGCCGCGGGCGTCGGCCACCCGCGGCCCGGGCCCGATCGGCACCTTCGCCCCGGCGAGCCGCACCGGACCCGCGTCGGGCATGCCGCCGAAGGGTGCCCTGGACGGGGCGGGCGGCGGCTGCTGCGGGGGCGGCGGCGCGGTGACGGAGGCGGCGGGCGCCGCGCCCCGGCCGCCGCTGCGGCCGGCGGACGCGGGCACCCGGGCGGGCGGGCGGCCGCCGCGGCGGGCCTCGATCAGCGCGACGGCCCGCTCGGGCAGCCACGCGGAGGCCGTGCCGCTGTCGTCGTTGTCGGCGCTCTCGGAGGCGAAGAGGTGGGGTGCGAGCTGGGCCTGGAGGTCGGCGGGGGTGGGCCGGAGCGCGGCCTCCATCTGCATGCACGACTCGATGAGGGGGCGCAGCTCGGCGGGCAGCCCTTCGAGGTCGGGACCCTCTCTGAGCAGCATGAAGACGGTCTCGACGGGGTTGGCGCCGTGGAACGGCGCATGCCCGGTGGCCGCGAAGACGAGGGTGGACCCGAGCGAGAAGACGTCGCTGGCGCCGGTCACGCTGCGGGAGTCCTTGGCCTGCTCGGGCGACATGTACGCGGGCGTGCCGACGGCGACGTTCGTCATGGTCAGCCGGGTGTTGGAGACGCCGGACGCGATGCCGAAGTCGATGACGCGGGGCCCGTCCTCGACGACCAGGACGTTGGACGGCTTGAGGTCACGGTGGACCAGGCCCGCGCCGTGGATGGACTCCAGGGCCTCGGCCACGCCCGCCGCCAGCCAGCGCACCGCCTGGGTGGGCAGCGGCCCGTGTTCATTCACTATTTCTTCGAGGGAGGGCGCGGGGACGTACGCCGTGGCGAGCCAGGGCACGGCGGCCCGCGGATCGGCGTCCACCACGGCGGCCGTGTAGAAGCCGGACACGGCGCGGGCGGCCTCGACCTCGCGCGTGAAGCGGACACGGAACAGCTGGTCCTCGGCGAGCTCGGTCCGCACCGTCTTGATCGCCACGCGTCGCCCCGACGCGGAGCGCGCGAGATAGACCAGTCCCATGCCACCGGCACCAAGTCGGCCGAGGACCTCGAACGGGCCGATCCGCCTCGGATCGTGCTGCGTCAGCTGATCCACCACTTGCCTTGCCACCTCCCCGTACGCGGCCGTCGAGAGGACAGCCCCGTGCAGCGTCTCACCACCGAGCCGCTACGGCGGCACGCACCCTGATTCTTCCTGTCCGAGCCGGTCGTTGCGAACCCGGGGCGGGATCGGGGTGTCTCCGGACAAAACCCCACCTCTGATCACCGCAGGGCGCCCGTTCGGGCCCCCGGGACACGGGTTCTCAGTCCTGGAGGACGGCGAACGTCGCCCCTTGATTGTCCGTGAGGACCGCGACGCGGCCGTACGGGGTGTCGGAGGGCGGCGCCTGGACGCGGCCGCCGAGCCGGGTCGTCGTGGCGGCCGCGGCGTCGGCGTCGTCGACGCCGAAGTAGACGAGGAAGTGCGCGGGCATCCGCGCGGGGCGGTACCGGTCAAGGGCGCCGGAGCCCCCGGAGGTCCCGGCCGCGGGGAGCAGACTGCGGCCCCCGATCGCCGTGTCCGGACCCGGCTCGGCACCCGCGGGCGACCAGACGCGGAAGTCCTCGCCGTCGAGGTCGAGGTCGACGCCGCCGTATCCGAAGACGCCCTCGTAGAAGGGGTCGACCAGCTCCTTGTCCCGCGAGTAGACCTCGGTCCAGCAGTACGAGCCGGGCCGCTGCCGCTCGCTGAAGCCCTGGTGCGTGCCGGCCTGCCAGAGCCCGAAGACGGCGCCTTCGGGGTCGGCGGCCAGGCCCATCGTCCCGAACGGCCCGACCGGCCTGGCCTCCGTGATCATCGAGCCGCCCGCGGCCTTGATGCGCCCGGCGAGGGCGGCCACGTCGGGCGTCGCCAGGTACACCGTCCATACGGTGGGCATGCGGCCGTCGGCCTTGGGAGCGAGGGCGGCGACGGGCAGGCCGTCGCGGTACGCCTGGGCGTACCGCCCGTACTCCTCGCCCGCGCCCGCGTCGAAGGTCCACCCGAAGAGCTCACCGTAGAACCGCTTGCCGCCCGCGACGTCGGGGAGCATCGCGTCGGCCCAGCAGGGCACGCCCTCCGCGTATCCGCCCCCTGTGTCCTGCTCTGCGTAGTCCATGCCAGTCAAGCTAATGGCCCGCCCCGGCCTCCGCAGCGCGCACATTCGAACGTATGGCCCATTCCGGTGGGGTGAGCCCTCCACCGCGCTCACGCGCCCCAACCCCATTTGCACTCGGCCGAATCGCGCTCCGATCACCCCTCGGTAAGCTGACGGCATGACAGGACAGGTACGTACCGTCGACGGCCGCGTGGCCGGTCGGCGCGGTCAGGCAACGCGACAGAAGCTGCTCGACTGCCTCAGCGAGATGCTCAGCTCCTCGCCCTACCGGGACGTCAAAGTCATCGACGTCGCCCGGAAGGCCGGGACTTCACCCGCGACCTTCTACCAGTACTTTCCGGACGTCGAAGGCGCCGTCCTGGAGATCGCCGAGCAAATGGCCGCGGCAGGCGCCGAGTTGACCCAGCTGCTCGACGGGCGCTCCTGGGTCGGCAAGGCCGGCTGGCAGACCTCCCAGGACCTTGTCGACGGCTTCCTCGACTTCTGGCGCAAGAACGACGCGATCCTCCGGGTCGTCGACCTCGGCGCCGCGGAAGGCGACAAGCGCTTCTACAAAATCAGGATGAAGATCCTCAACTCGGTCAACAACTCCCTTACGGACACCGTCAAGGAGCTGCAGGCCAAGGGCAAGGTCGACAAGGACGTCAGCCCCGCGGCCATGGCGGGCTCCCTGGTCGCGATGCTCGCCGCCGTCGCCTCGCACCAGCGCGGATTCCAGACGTGGGGCGTGAAGCAGACCGAACTGAAGCCGAACCTCGCCCTGCTGGTACATCTGGGCGTAACCGGCAAGAAGCCGACGAAATAGCCCTGGCGGGCACCCCTCTCCCACCCTCCCGCGTCCTGTCAGCCCGACGGCGGATCACCCCGGTGATCCGCCGCTGTGGTCTGTACACCCTTCAGCGGCGCTCCAGCCGGAACAGCCGGATCTCCCGGTCCACGCGGGCCTGGTACGTGGCGTACGGCGGCCAGAACTCCAGCGCCGCGGCCCAGACCTCCGCCCGCTCGGCACCACCGAGCAGCCGCGCCCGTACGGGTATGTCGGCGCCCCGCCAGCTGATCTCGGCGTCGGGTTCGGCCAGCAGGTTGGCGGTCCACGCCGGATGACCGGGCCGCCCGAAGTTGGACCCGATCAGCACCCACGTACCGCCGTCGTCCCCGGGCATGCACGCCAACGGCGTACGCCTCGCCAGCCCGCTCCTCGCCCCGCGCGCCGTCAGGATGACGCCGGGCAGCATCCGCGCGCTCAGCAGCACCTTGCCGCGGGTCAGCCGGTGCACGGCGCGGTCCAGCGCGGGGATGAAGTGCGGGGCGAGCTTCGCGAAGGTCCGGGTGGACGACATCTTCTGCACCAGCCGCAGCCCGGGCGCCATCAGACGACTCCCCCGAGCCGAACGCGACTCCCGCCGTCACGCCCCTCACGCGCCACCCGCTCCGGTCCCCCGCTCTCCCACCGCGCCACGAACAGACCGGCCCGCTCCGCCGCCCGCGCCCGCAGCCGGTGAACGGGCCCGAAGAGCAGCTCGTCGCCGGACGCCCGCTTGAAGTACAGGTGCGCCTCGTGCTCCCAGGTGAAGCCGATCCCGCCGTGCAGCTGCACCGCTTCCGACGCGGCGGTCCGCAGCGCGTCGAGCGCCTGGGCGAGCGCGAGCCCACCGGCCCGTTCGGCGCCCTGCCCGCCGAACCCGGCGGCCTCCGCGCCCGCGGCCCACGCCGCGTAGTAGGCGGCCGACCGGGCCGCCTGCACCTGTACGTACACGTCGGCGAGGCGGTGCTTGACCGCCTGGAAGGAGCCGATCGCGCGCCCGAACTGCTCGCGCTCCCGGACGTATTCGACGGTACGTTCAAGGGCCCGGTCCGCGGCGCCGACGGCCTCGGCGGCGACGACCGTGGCCGCGACATCCCCGACGGCGGCGAGCGCGCCGGGCACATCGGCTTCCTCCTCACCCAGCAACTCCGCCTCGACATCGCGCATTTCGACCCGCGCCTGCGTGCGGGTCTCGTCCAGCGCGGTCTGCCGCGTCCGCACCATGCCGGTCGCGTCCTCGCGCACGAGGAAGAGAAGCGTGCGGGACCGGGCGAAGCCGCCCGCGTGCGCGGCGACCACGAGAAGCCCCGCGCTGTGCCCGTCGACGACCTGCTCGGCCTGCCCGTAGAGCCGCCAGACCCCACCGGCGAGACGCGCCTGCACGCCGCCCGCGCGCCCCCCGCCCGCCCAGTCGCCGCGGTTGTCCCCCACGAGGCCGAGCGCCGTGGCGAGCCCGGCGCCCGGGACGGCGAGGGCGGCGGTCAGCCCGCCCGCGGCGATGCGGGGCAGGAGTGCGGCGCGCTGCTCGTCGGTGCCGAGGGTGAGGACGAGCGGGGCGGCGAGGACGGCGGTGCCGAAGAGCGGCGTGGGCGCCAGAGCGAGCCCCAACTCCTCTGACCCAAGGGCGAGTTCAGCGGCAGTACAGCCAACCCCTCCGTACGCCTCGGGGATCGCGAGCCCGGGCAGCCCGAGCTGCTCGGCGAGGGCGGTCCACAGGGCGGGATCGTGACCGGCCGGGGTGCGCACGGCCGCCCTGACCTCGTCGGGCCCGCACCGCTTGGTGAGCATTTCGCGAAGGGTGCGGCGGATCTCGCCCTGCTCCGCACTGAAGGCGGCGTCCATCGGCAGGCTCCTCCCCCGGGCACGGGACCCGGACCCGAATCTGACGGGCCGTCATGTTAGGCCGAGGACACGGATATGCACAGAGCGGGAGCGCGACGACACACGGACGGACGGACACCCGCCCCCCCAAGAATCGACCCCCTAACCCACAACCCGCGACCTGATGTACCGTCAGATTCATGGTTGCCCCACCCCGCACCCCACCCCGCAAGGTCGCCGTGGTCGGTGTCGCGCTCTCGGACTGCGGCCGGGTCGACGAGGCCACGCCCTACGCCCTGCACGCCCAGGCGGCCCGGCGCGCGCTCGCCGACTCGGGGCTCGGCCGCGAGGTGATCGACGGCATCGGCTCGGCGGGCCTCGGCACGCTGGCGCCGGTCGAGGTGGCCGAGTACCTCGGGCTCGCCCCCCGCTGGGTGGACTCGACGTCGGTGGGCGGGGCCACCTGGGAGGTCATGGCGGCGCACGCGGCCGACGCGATCGCCGCGGGCCACGCCAACGCCGTCCTCCTCGTGTACGGATCGACGGCCCGCGCGGACATCAGGGCGAGGCGCCGCACGTCGAACCTCTCCTTCGGCGCGCGCGGCCCCCTCCAGTTCGAGGTCCCGTACGGCCATTCCCTGATCGCCAAGTACGCGATGGCCGCCCGCCGCCACATGCACGAGTACGGCACGACGCTGGAGCAGCTCGCGTCGGTGGCCGTGCAGGCGCGGGCGAACGCGGCGACCAACCCCGACGCGATGTTCCGCACCCCCATCACCGTCGACGAGGTCCTCGACGGCCCGATGATCGCGGACCCCTTCACCAAGCTGCACTGCTGCATCCGTTCCGACGGCGGCTGCGCGGTCCTGCTCGCCGCGGAGGAGTACGTGCGGGACTGCGCGTCCGAACCGGTGTGGGTGCTCGGGACGGGCGAACACGTCTCGCACACGACGATGTCCCAGTGGCCCGACTTCACGGTCTCCCCGGCGGCGGTCAGCGGCCGCCTCGCCTTCGAGCGGGCCGGGGTGCGGCCCGCGGACATCGACATCGCGGAGATCTACGACGCGTTCACCTACATGACACTGATAACCCTGGAGGACCTCGGCTTCTGCGCGAAGGGCGAAGGCGGCCCCTTCGTGGAAAAGGGCCGCCTGCTCCGCGACGGCGCACTCCCCACCAACACCGACGGCGGCGGCCTCTCCGCCCAACACCCCGGCATGCGCGGCCTCTTCCTCCTGGTGGAGGCGGCCCGCCAACTCCGCGGTCAGGCAGGCGCCGGCCAGGTGAGACGCCCCGATGGCACCCTGCCCGAACTGGCGGTGGCGTCGGGGACGGGCGGCTGGTTCTGCTCGTCGGGGACGGTGGTGCTGGGACGGGGCTGACGTGCCGATTCGAAGCCCCGAAAGAGGACAATCGCCGTATGACGACGACACCGCCCGCGGGCCCGGCTCCCGGAGACCGCCCCGCGTCCGAGTTCCAGAAGCTGTTGCGGGCCCAGCGGGTCTGGGACGTCGAACTGCCCGGCTTCGACGCCGCCAACGCGCCCGCCGCACCCCTCCCCCTCTTCCACGCGTGGTTCGCGGAGGCGGTGGAGGCCGGACAGGCCGAGCCGCACACCATGAATCTGGCGACGGTGGCGGAGGACGGCGGCCCCGATGTACGGACCGTGATGCTGCACGGTGCCGACGCCCACGGCTGGCACTTCGCCTCGCACGCGACCAGCAGGAAGGGCCGCCAGCTCGCGGCCCGGCCGGAGGCGGCCCTGCACTTCTACTGGCCGGCGCAGGGACGGCAGATCCGGATCAAGGGCCGGATCACCACGGCACCGCACGCCGAGAGCCTCGCCGACCTGCACAAGAGATCGACCGGCGCACTGGCCGCGGCACTGGTCGGCCACCAGAGCGAAGTACTGGAATCCTACGAGGAGTTGGAGGCCTCATCCGCCACCGCCTGGGAGCGCGCGCAGGCGGAGCCGGACGCGGACGCCCCCACCTGGACCCTGTACGTGCTGGACCCGCTGGAGGCGGAGTTCTTCCAGGGGGACGCCCGGCGCCGTCACGTACGGCTGCGCTACAGGCGGACGGAGCCGACCTCCGACTGGACCAGGGAACTCCTCTGGCCCTGACAGGACCGCCCCGGACCGTCACAGCCCGCCGCGCCCCCGGAAGCCGTGCTGCGCGAAGTCGCGCACGGGCCGGTATCCGATGCGCTGGTAGAGACCGTTACTGACGGGGTTGGCCAGATCCGTGAAGAGCAGGACCTCGGCCGCGCCCGCGTCGAGGGCGGCGCGGGTGACGGCGACGGTGGCGGCGCCGCCGTAGCCGCGGCCGCGGAGCTCGGCGGGGGTGTAGACGGGAGCCACCCGGACCTGGCCCGCGATCCGCAGCGTGGCACCGGCCATGGCAACGGGACGGCCGTCGGGGGTCCCCCAGAGGGTGACGCCTCCGTAGGAGAGACGGGTGTCCACCCAGTCGCCGGAATTCATCGCGGGCGGCTCTCCGACGGCTTCGGCGAACTCCTGGTGCCAGCGGACCAGCAGGTCCCGGTCCGCCTCGGTGGCGAGACGGGCCCGCCCGGCGGGCGCGGGCTCGGGCGGGGTGAGGGTGCCGAGCCGGTACAGGCGCTGCCGGGTGTCGAGCGTGCCGATGGCGCCGGTGTGCCGCTCCCAGGCCCGGGCGAAGTGCTCGGCGGTGGCCTGCTCGGCGGTGACTCCCGGCAGGTCGGGGTCGGCGTCGGCGAGCCGCCGGGCGAGGGCGTCGGCGGCCTCGGGGGTGACGGGGCTGAGCGAGAGGTGGTGCGGCGGGGTCCGTACGAAGGCGCCCTGGACGGCGCCGTCGGCGTCGGCGCAGACGCCGAAGAGGGGCGCCCCTTGCCCGTACGCCTGGAGCCCACGGAGACGCAGCATCTCGGTGACGCTGAGCAGGACGGTGTGCAGGGCGGGCTCGGAGCGCAACAGCTGCCCCGCGCGCCCCATGAACGCTTCGAGGTCGTCGCTCAACCACCAGGACGACCGGGGACGTGAGGACACGGAGGGCACGACGTCATCGAAGGGCATGAGTCATGGTCGCCCGAATCCCCCCGCCTCGGCCTCTCAATTTCTCCCAGCCTCCGCCCCCGTATCCGCCCCGGAGCAAGGCGGCCGAAAGACGGCAACGGCCACTCCACCCTCCTCCCGAAAGGTCACCTCCACCGCCATCCCGACCCGCAGCGCGCTCTCCTCGCAGTCGACGATCGCCGTCATCATGCGCGGGCCCTCGGCGAGGTCGACGACGGCGGCGACGTAGGGGACGCGGCTGCCGAACGGCGGGAGGTCGTTCCGGTGCACGACCGACCAGGTGTAGAGCGTGGCCCGCCCGGTCGCCCGCTCCCAGGTGACGTCCTCGCTCCAGCAGTGCGGGCAGAACTCGCGGGGATAGTGATGGGCCACGCCACACGCCGCACACCGCCGGACGAGCAGTCGCCCCTCGGCGGCGGCGTCCCAATAGACGCGGGTGAAGGCATCAACGTCGGGAAGATCGAAGCGCGCCGTGTCGCGCTGGTCCGTACCCATCACACATCTCCGATCACGTCGTAACGATGCCGTTCCCGCACCCGCCCGCTCCCCGAGGGCCGGGGAGGCACGAACCGAAGAGCCCACACCCACAATCCGGCCAATCCACGCACCACCACCAAGCCCCGCCCCCACCCCACCACCTGACGGAGTGTCAGTTCACCGCACCCGCACCCAACACACAAGAGCGGAACCCCCACCCCTCCCCACCCCCGTGATCAATTCGCAATCGGTTTCGGACTTGACCGTCACCCATCAAGTAATCACGCGGTTACTCTCCAGTCATGGCCGACTCGACCCCTCCGCTTACGCCCCGCCAGGACCGCCCCGTGTACGTCATCGGCGGCGGCCCCGGCGGCCTCGCCGTCGCGGCGGCCCTGCGCGCACGCGGCGTCCGCGCGGTCGTCCTGGAGAAGTCCGAACGCGTCGGCGCCTCCTGGCGCGGCCACTACGACCGCCTCCACCTGCACACCACGCGCCGCCTCTCCGCCCTGCCGGGGCTCCCGATCCCCCGTTCGTTCGGCCGCTGGGTGTCACGCGAGAACGTCGTCCGCTACCTGGAGAAGTACGCCGAGTACCACCAGCTCGACGTCGTCACCGGCGTCGAGGTGACCGGCCTCGAACGCACCGCCGACGGCACCGGCTGGCTCCTGCGCGCCACCGGCGGCCGCGAGCTGACCGGCAGCGCCGTGGTGGTCGCCACCGGCCACAACCACACCCCCCACCTGCCGGACTGGCCCGGCCTCGACACCTACACCGGCGACTTCCTGCACGCGGCCGACTACCGCAACCCGACCCCGTACACCGGCAAGGACGTCCTCGTCGTCGGCGTCGGCAACACGGGCGCCGAGATCGCGGTCGACCTCATCGACGGGGGCGCGGCCCGGGTCCGCCTCGCGGTACGCACCGCGCCGCACATCGTGCGCCGCTCCACAGCGGGCTGGCCCGCGCAGCTCTCCGGCATCCTGTGCCGCAGGCTCCCGGTCGCACTCGTCGACCGGCTCGCGAAGCCGATCACCAGGCTCGGCGTCCCCGACCTGTCGGCGCAGGGCCTGCCGCGCCCGGACACCGGCCTGTACGCACGGGCCAGGCAGGGCGCGATCCCGGTACAGGACGTCGGCCTGATCGACGCCGTCCGCAAGGGCAGGGTCGAACCGGTCGCCGCCGTGGAGTCCTTCGAGGACGGCAAGGTCGTCCTCGCCGACGGCAGCAGGATCGCCCCGGACGTCGTCATCGCGGCCACGGGTTACCGACGCGCCCTCGAAGGCCTGGTCGGCGACTTCGACCTCCTCGACGCACGCGGCCGCCCGACCCCCCACGGCCGCCGCACCGCACAACAGGCCCCGGGCCTGTACTTCACGGGTTTCACGAACCCGATCAGCGGCATGCTCCGCGAACTGTCCCTGGACGCCCGGAAGATAGCGAAGGCGATAGCCCGCTAGCCCGACACGGAACGCCCCGACGGAGGGTGCGCTCGCGGCACCGAGCACCCCCCGGGGAGACAAAGAGAGGCGCCCCCACCCGCCCGCACAGGGAAGCGCGCGCGAGGGGCCGTGGGGGGTATGTGCGAACGGAGCACCGAGCACACTGTGCCGCCGTTGTCCGCACGACGTGACGCAGGGATAGCGAGTACGCACATACCCACCGCGGCCCCGCCCCCACCACACCCCGGCCCAGGGAAAGCCGCACCCGCTGAACCCCACCCCAGCCCCCCACCCTCCCTTCACGCGCCCCACCCCCACCCCGACGGCTGATTCGCGACCTTGGCAACCCCCGGACGCTACGGTTCCGTAGACATCACGGGCCACGCACACGCACCCCGGCCCCGCCCCCCGCGCCAGGCTTTGCCTGCAGCCCCATTCCTGACACAGCGTCAGTTCAGTAATCTGACTATGCGTCAGTTAAGTGCTGTCACACAGGAGCGGGCGGACCGATGCTTGGATCGACACACGGCACCTTCACCACCGACCCCCGCCGCGCGCATGTTGTGGCCTGCGGCGAACTCCCCACCGGCGCCGTCCACGGCAGGGCCGTCACGGCGGACGACCTGGACGTCAGCGGCCGGCCCCTCTACGCCGGCGTACCCGACCTCGACCGCTTCTTCCGCCCGGCATCCGTCGCCGTCGTCGGCGCATCGGACGCCGACGGCCGCCCCAACACCGGGATCACGCGCCAGCTCATCGCCTGGGCCGAACGTGTGGGCGCACGTCTGCACCCCGTACACCCCACCCGCAGCACCGTCTTCGGCATCCCCTGCGTCCCCTCCGTGGCGGACCTGCCGGAACAGGCCGACCTGGCCGTCCTCCTGGTCGGCGACCCCCTCCCCGTGATCGAGCAACTGGCGGAGGAAAAGATCAAGTTCGCCGTCGCCTTCGCCTCCGGCTACGCGGAGACCGGCGAGGAGGGCGCGGCCGCCCAGACCCGCCTGGCGGCAGCCGTCCAGCGCTCCGGCCTCAGACTGCTCGGCCCGAACACGAACCTCAACGCCTTCGAGAAGTTCCGCGAGGACCTGGAAGGCCCGGCCATCGCACTGATCACCCAGTCGGGCCACCAGGGCCGCCCCGTCTTCGCCCTCCAAGAGCTCGGCATACGCCTCTCCCACTGGGCGCCCACCGGCAACGAGGCCGACCTGGAGACCTCCGACTTCATCTCCTATTTTGCCGAGCGCCCCGAGGTCGGCGCCATCGCCTGCTACGTAGAGGGCCTCAAGGACGGCCGCGCCTTCCTGCTCGCCGCCGACCGGGCGGCCCGCCGTGGCGTACCGGTGGTCGCCGTGAAGGTCGGCCGCACCGAGACCGGCGCCCGCACGGCCGCCTCACACACCGGCAAACTGACCGGCGCCGACACCGTGGTGGACGCGGCGATGCGGCAGTTCGGCGTGATCCGGGTCGACGGACTCGACGAGCTGCAGGACACGGCCGCGCTGCTGGCCCGCGCCCGCCCGCCGCAGGCGCCCGGCGTCGCCGTCTATTCGATCTCGGGCGGCACGGGCGCGCACTTCTCGGACCTGGCGACCGAGGCGGGACTCACGCTGCCCACGCTCTCCGACGCCAAGCAGGCGGAGCTGCACCAGTGGATACCGGAGTACCTGAACGTCGCCAACCCCATCGACAACGGCGGGCACCCCGTCGGCGACTGGCGCGGCCGGAAGATCATCGACGCGATCCTGGACGACCCCGAGGTGGGGGTGCTGATCTGCCCGATCACGGGCCCGTTCCCGCCGATGAGCGACAAGCTCGCGCAGGACCTGGTGGACGCGGCGGAGCAGACGGACAAGCTGGTGTGCGTGGTGTGGGGCTCGCCGGTGGGCACGGAGGAGGCCTACCGCACGACCCTCCTGGGCTCCTCGCGCGTCGCGACGTTCCGCACCTTCGCCAACTGCATCACAGCGGTGCGCGCCCATCTGGACCACCACCGCTTCACGTCCGGCTACCGCTCCCCGTTCGACGAGGCGCCGCGCACCCCGTCCCCTTCCTTCCGCAAGGCACAGGCCCTGATGCGACCCGGCCAGCAGCTCAGCGAGCACGCGGCGAAACAGCTGCTGCGCGCGTACGGGATTCGCGTGCCGAGGGAGCAGTTGGTGACCAGCGCGGCGGCGGCCGTACGGGCGGCGGGGCTCGTCGGCTATCCGGTCGTCATGAAGGCGTCGGGGCCACAGCTCGCGCACAAGACCGAACTGGGCCTGGTGAAGATCGGCCTGACGTCCGCGAGCCAGGTGCGCGACGCCTACCGGGAGCTCACAGACACGGCCCGCTACGAGGGTGCGGCGCTGGACGGCATCCTCGTCTGCCAGATGGTGGAGCGGGGGGTGGAGATGGTGGTCGGCGTGACACACGACGCGCTGTTCGGGCCGACGGTGACGGTCGGGCTCGGCGGCGTACTCGTCGAGGTCCTGCGGGACGCGGCCGTACGGGTGCCGCCCTTCGGCGAGGACCAGGCGAAGGCGATGCTGTCCGAGCTGCGGGGCCGTGCGCTGCTCGACGGGGTCAGGGGCGCGGCGCCCGCGGACATCGACGCGCTGGTCGAGGTGGTGCTGCGGGTGCAGCGCATGGCGCTCGAACTGGGCGACGACATCGCGGAGCTGGACATCAACCCCTTGATGGTGCTGCCCCGGGGCCAGGGAGCGGTGGCCCTGGACGCGTTCGCAGTGTGCCGCTAGGCGCACCCACACGAAACGGAGCCACCTCATGCCGGCCTCAGCCTCCCCCGACCCCAACGCCATCCCGAACCCCTCAAACCCCTCAACCCCCCCGAACCCCCACCACCAACACACACACCAACCCCCGTCCCCCCTGGCTTCATTGATACTCCACACCACTGACAACGCGGTCTCGTGGATCACGCTCAACCGCCCCGAGGCCATGAACGCCGTCACCTGGGACCAGCGGGAACGTGTCATCGCGCTCCTCGATGAGGCATCCGGCGACCCGGCGGTGCGGGCGGTGGTGATCACCGCGACCGGCAGGGGTTTCTGCGCGGGCGCCGATCTGCGCGGAGCGCCGTCCACGGGCGAGCGCGTGCCGGGGGACGTGGCCCGCACCATCAAGCGTGGCGCACAGCGGCTCGTCTCCGCGGTCCTCGACTGCGAGAAGCCGGTGATCGCCGCGGTGAACGGCACCGCGGCGGGTATCGGCGCGCACCTGGCGTTCGCCTGCGATCTGGTCGTGGCGGCCGAACAGGCGCGGTTCATCGAGGTGTTCGTGCGCCGAGGACTCGTACCGGATGGCGGTGGGGCCTATCTGCTGCCGCGGCTGATCGGCCCGCAGCGGGCCAAGGAGCTGATGTTCTTCGGGGATGCCGTGTCCGCCGCCGAGGCCGAACGGATGGGCCTGGTCAACCGCGTCGTACCGGCCGACGAGCTGGAGAAGACGGCGCGGGCCTGGGCCGAGCGGCTGGCGGCGGGCCCGACCCGTGCGCTCGCCCTGACCAAGCAACTGGTGAACGCGTCACTGGAGTCGGACCGGGCGACCGCCTTCGCCGCCGAGGCGGCGGCCCAGGAGATCAACATGACGACGGCGGACGCGAACGAGGGGGTGGCGAGCTTCGTGGAGCGCCGCGCGCCCTCGTACCGAGGACGCTGACAGACCAACGGCTGACCCGCCACCACGAGCCACCACCCCAAGAGCAACCGCAGAAGGCCGCACGCCCGCCCCCAAAAGGCCCAGACCGAACCTCATCGCTCCCGATGCAGTATTTCGAGCTCGGGCGAGTCCATGGCCCCGGAGTTCACGAAGAGTTCGGGCTCGCCCTCCGTGCCACCGACGAGCCAGGTCTGCCGCTCTCCGCACCCGCCGGGCCCGGGACCCACCTCAACGGTCGGCCGCTCCGAGAACTCCTCGACGCCCATGCTCCACATCCCACCGGCCCCACCGCAGGTCGCCAGCTCGGCGCGATGGTCCGCGTACAGCCGGAAGAGAACCTTCCCCCCGTCCTCATTCCGCCACGCACCGGCCACCTGCGCCGGGGAGAGCCGCGGAGGCTCGTACTCCTCGATGAGCCCGGTCACCGTGGCGAGGACGGCCCCGCCGAGGAGGGCCGTGGACAGGCCGACCGAGATGAGTCCGGACAGGATCCAGACCTTGCGCAGGGGCCTGCCGAGACGCGCCTCGCGCCGACGGCAGTACGCGACGTTCAGCGCGGGGACGAGGCCGCTCGCCGTGAAGCACGACGCGAGCAGGAGGAAGGGCCCGCCCAGCAGGGCGAAGAACCCGGCCCACGTCGCGCCGACGACCGGCAGGCACCCCACCGACCAGGCCCATTCCGTACCGCGACCGCTCCACGCGGCGCCCCGGCGCCCGAGCCAGACGGCCGGGAGCGTGAGTACCGCCGAGTGCAGCAGGCCGAGGACCGGCAGCAGCAGCGGCGCGAAGAGGACGGCGCAGAAGAGGCCGAAGTACGGACCGCCCCCGAGGCCGTGGTCGTCATCGTCGAGCGACAGCACGAACACCATCAGCCCGGCCACCGGCAGCTGCGCCGCACATGTCGCCCCGGCGGCCCGCATATCCGCGTCGCCCCAGGTCCGACGCGTTTTCCCCCACTTCATGGGAGTGAAGATACGCGTGGGACAGCAGCGATCCGGCCACGCCCTTCACATCTGACACCCCGTCAGCTTCAATGGACGGTGTGATGGGACACGCAGGGATGGCGGCCACCGCCGTTCGATACCTCAGGTCGGTCGGGGCCCGCACCACAACGGCCCCCGTCGAGGTTCTACCGCGCCCTCAACTGCGCGCGGTCGCCGACGACGAGCGGGCGCCGCTCGACCGGAACGAGTTCCGGCGGGTGCTCGGCAACTTCGCGACGGGCGTCACCGTGATCACGGCACCGCCGACCGAGACAGGGACAAGAGCAGAGACAGAGACAGAGACGGCGAAGCCGCCAACAGCAGACGCAGCCCCCGAAACAGGCCCCGAAACAGGCCCCGCCGGCTTCGCCTGCCAGTCCTTCGCCTCGCTCTCCCTGGACCCGCCCCTGGTCTCCTTCATGGTGGCGCGTACGTCGACGACGTGGCCGCGCATCGCGCGCGCGGGCGTCTTCTGCGTGAACGTCCTCGGCGCCGACCAGGGCGAGCTGTGCCGCGGCTTCGCGGTGAGCGGCGCCGACAAGTTCGCCGGGGTGGTCTACGACGCGGCGCCGGTGTCCGGCTCGCCGCGGCTCGCCGGCGCGCCCGCCTGGATCGACTGCACGATCCAGGCCGTGCACACCGGCGGCGACCACCTCATCGTGGTGGGCCGGGTGGACGCCCTCGGGACGGCCGAGGGCGAGGCGGGGGACGCGGGGGACCCGCTGCTCTTCCACCGCGGACGATTCGGCCGCTTCACCCGCTGACACCGCGCGCACAGCCGACACCGCGCGTACGGCCGACACCGCGCGCACACGTACAGCCGTCACCGCGTGTCCGGGGGGGCGCCTCACACCGCGACCGCCACACCCTCCCCCTCCCCCTCCCTCTCCCCCGGCACCCGCCGCCGGATCACGAGCACCATCAGCGCCGCCGCCGCGCACAGCGCCCCGGAGGCGTACCAGACCACGTTGTACGAGCCGAAGGCGTCCCGCGCCACACCGCCGAGGAACGCGACCAGGGCGGCGCCCACCTGGTGCGAGGCCAGCACCCAGCCGAAGACGATCGCGCTGTCGTCGCCGTACTGCTCGCGGCACAGGGCCAGGGTCGGCGGGACGGTGGCGACCCAGTCAAGGCCGTAGAAGACGATGAAGAAGATCATCGGCGGATGGACGTTCGGGGCGAGCAGGACCGGCAGGAAGAGCAGCGAGACGCCGCGCAGCGCGTAGTACACGGCGAGCAGGCGCCGGGAGTCGAAGCGGTCGGTGAACCAGCCCGACGCGACGGTCCCGATGATGTCGAAGATCCCGATGACGGCCAGCAGGGAGGCGGCGGCCCTGACACCCATGCCGTGGTCGTGGGCGGCGGGCACGAAGTGGGTCTGGATGAGCCCGTTCGTCGAGGCGCCGCAGATCGCGAAGCTGCCGGCGAGCAGCCAGAAGGGACCGGTGCGGGCGGCCTTGACGAGCGCCGTGACCGCGCGCCGGGCGGCGCCGGGGACGGGCGCGGGCTTCTCGACGTACTCCGTCGCCCCGTAGGGCTTCAGGCCCACGTCGGCCGGGTGGTCCCGCAGCAGCAGCCAGACGAAGGGGACGACCGTCAGGGCGGTGAGCGCGACGGTGACGGCGGCGGGCCGCCACTCGTACGTCTCGACGATCCAGGAGAGCAGCGGCAGGAAGATCAACTGCCCCGACGCGGACGCCGCGGTGAGGATTCCGCTGACCAGACCGCGCCGCTCGGTGAACCACCGGTTGGTGACGGTGGCCGCGAAGGCGAGCGCCATCGACCCCGAGCCGAGCCCGACGAGCAGACCCCAGCACAGCAGCAGCTGCCACGCGGAGTCCATCCACACGGTCAGCCCGGACCCGCACGCGATCACGACCAGCGCGACCGCGACGACCCTGCGGATGCCGAAGCGGTCCATGAGCGCGGCGGCGAACGGCGCGGTCAGCCCGTACAGCGTGAGATTGACGGAGACGGCGAGGCCGACGGTGCCGCGCGACCAGCCGAAGTCCTCCTTCAGCGGGTCGAAGAGCAGACCGGGCAGCGAGCGGAACGCCGCGGCGCCGATGATCGTCACGAAGGTGACGGCAGCGACGAACCACGCGCGGTGGATACGGGGAGTACGGCGCTGGGGCGCGCCGGGCGGGGAGGAGCTCCGCGCGGGCGTCTCGGTTGTCTGGGTCACGTCATACAGCATCGGGAGACGGTCCGTCCCGAACGAGTGGCCCGGGGGCCAGCCTTCGCTAGGATCGGGCCATGACCCTCCCGGCCCCGACCGAAGAGCCCACCGGAACGGCCGACTCGGCCGCACCGGCCACGCACCACGTCGTGGTCCTCGCCCTGGACGGCGTGATCCCCTTCGAACTGGGCATCCCCCAGCGCATCTTCACGGGAGCGCGCACCCCCGAACAGCGCCACCTCTACTCCGTGGTGACCTGCTCGATCCGCCCGCCGGGCCCCGTCCGCACGGACGCCGACTTCGCGATCCTCGTCGAGCACGGCCCCGAGGCGCTGGCCGGCGCGGACACGGTCGTGATCCCGGCGTCGTACGAGCTCGGCCCGGTCTACGAGGAGGGCCGCCTCACGCCCGAACTGGCCACCGCCCTCGCCCACATCAGGCCCGGCACGCGGCTGGTCTCCATCTGCACGGGCGGGTACGTCCTGGCCGCCGCGGGCCTCCTCGACGGCCGCCCGGCGACCACGCACTGGTCCTCGGCCGACCACTTCCAGCAGCTCTTCCCGCGGGTCGAGGTGGACCCGGACGTGCTGTTCATCGACGACGGCGACGTGCTGACGTCGGCGGGCGTGGCCGCGGGCATCGACCTCTGCCTCCACGTCGTACGCCGCGACCACGGCACCGCGGTCGCCAACGAGGTGGCCCGCCGCACCGTCGTACCGCCCCACCGCGACGGTGGCCAGGCCCAGTACATCCACCGCCCGCTGCCCGAACCGCGGTTGGCGACCACGCGAACCGCGCGGGCCTGGGCGCTGGGCCGCCTCGACCAGCCGCTGCAACTGCGCGACATGGCGGAGCAGGAGGCGATGTCGGTCCGCACGTTCACCCGGCGGTTCCGCGAGGAGGTGGGCGTGAGCCCCGGCCAGTGGCTGACGCAGCAGCGGGTGGAGCGGGCCCGCCACCTCCTGGAGTCGACCGAGCTCTCCGTCGACCAGGTGGCGCGGGACGCGGGCTTCGGGACGGCCCAGTCGATGCGGCAGCACCTACAGGCGGTGGTCGGGGTCACCCCCACCACGTACCGCCGAACCTTCCGCGACGTCACCACGGGCTGACTCCCCGGCCGACTCCCCGGCCTCGACGACCACGCCCTCCCCCCGCACAGCCTCCGCGCCCCCAGCCTCCGCGCCCCCGGCCTCCGCACCCACGGGCTTCGCCTCCCCCAGCACCCCGATCACGGTCAGCACCACCCCGAGCCCCACCCCCGCCAGAATCGCGGTGGACGGCGGGACCACGCTCAGCAGCCCGCCCGCCAGCGAGCCGCTCGCCGCGTATCCGGCGCCCACGGAGGCGTACATCACCGAATAGCCCGCCGCGAGGGCGCTGGGCGGCAGCACCTCGCGCAGCGAGAGGTTGCGCGTGAGCATGGCCCCCGCCTGCAGCACCCCGGCGACGACCAGGACCGCGAGGAGCCACCAGACGCCGGGCAGCACGGCCACCAGCGCCAGGCACCCGGAGACCGAGAACATCAGGACCATGCTCTGCGTCCGCAGTCGGCCGGGCCAGCGCCGCAGCCCGTAGACGAACGAGCCCACGGCCGAGCCCACCGCGAGCCCCGCCAGCAAGGGGCCTGCCCAGCCCACCTCGATGCCCCGCTGCTCGAGGAGCGCGGGCAGCACCAGTTCGGCGAGGGCGAGCATCGACAGGCTGGCCGCGCCCGTCACGAAGACCGGCCAGGCCCGTACGAGGATCCGCGCCATCGACTCGCCGCCCCGGCCGCCCGCGTCCGAGTCCCACCCCGCGGGCAGCAGCCAGAGCCCGGCCGCGGAGGACGCCATGAGCGCGCCCGCGAGGAGCAGCGGCAGGGCGGCGGACACCCCCAGCGCGAGCCCCGTCACGGCCGCGGGAGCGACCGCCCACACGGCGAAGGTCAGCATCGACTCGACGGCCAGGGCCTGGGCGACGGCCCGATCCGGCACGAGTCCGGTCAGCAGCGCGCGCAGTCCGCCCGGGGCCGGGCGGGCACTTCTCCCTCGCCTCTCCCTGCGGACCGGACAGGACCGCCGCTTCGCGGCGGAGCTATCCCACCCACCCACCCGTTCACCCCGCGCCGTGCAGCAGGAGTAGGAGCGGGGCGCTTGCCCGCAAGAAGGACCGGCCGGAGCACCGGAGTAGGGGTCAGCCCCACCGGCCTGTCTGCCGCCGAACGGCCCGAGGGGACGTGGGGGTATGTGCGAACGGAGCACCGAGCACGCTCTGGCGTCTTTGTCCGCGCAGCGCGACGCAGGGATAGCGAGTACGCACATACCCCCGCGGCCCCGCCCCACCCACCGCACACAAGGCGCCCCCACTCAACGCCCAGCCGCCCACACCTCCCCCCCCCCAGAAGCACACAAGGCGACCCCGCCAGACACCCGTCAGAACGTCAGAACCCCCCGCGCCACCCTCCCCGCCCCCGCGTCCTCCACCGCCTTGGCGAAGTCCTCCACCGCGTACGTGGTCGTCACCAGCTCGTCAAGGAGGAGCTGCCCGCTCCGGTACAGCTCCGCGTACAGCGCGAAATCCCGCTGCGGCCGTGAACTCCCGTACCGGCAGCCCAGGATCGACTTGTCCAGGAACATGGACGCGACGACGAACGACGCCTCCGCCCCGGCCCCCGGCATTCCGAGCAGCACCGCCTGTCCGTGCCGGTCGAGGAGGTCGACCGCCGCACGGACCAGCTCGACGCGGCCCACGCACTCGAAGGCGTGGTCGGCCCCGTGGGGCAGCACCTCCCTGACGCCGTCCGTCGACGCGAAGAAGTGCGTGGCCCCGAACTGCCGCGCCACCGCCTCCTTCGCCGGGTTCGCGTCGACCGCGACGATCGTCGAGGCGCCCGCGATCCGCGCGCCCTGCAGCACGTTGAGCCCGATGCCGCCCGTGCCGATGACCACGACGGAGTCGCCGAGTCCGACCCGGGCACGGTTCAGCGCGGCGCCGACCCCGGTCACGACGGCGCACCCGATCAGCGCCGCGGACGTGAACGGGACGTCGTCCGGGATCCGCACGGCCTGCACCGCCTTGACGATCGTGCGTTCCGCGAAGGCGGAGTTGGCCGCGAACTGGTACACCGGCTTGCCGCCCCGTGAGAACGGCTGGTCAGGCGTGCCGATGGCCTTGCGGCACATGGTCGGCCTGCCCCGGTCGCAGTCCGCGCAGGCCCCGCAGCTGGCGATCGTGGACAGCGCCACGTGGTCCCCGGGCCCCACGTGCGCGACCCCGGCGCCCACCGCCTCGACGACCCCCGCCCCCTCGTGCCCGAGCACCACGGGCGGCGGGAACGGAATGGTCCCGTCGATCACGGAGAGGTCGCTGTGGCACAGCCCCGCCGCGGCGACCGCGACCAGCACCTCCCCCGGCCCCGGGTCCCGTATCTCCAGGTCGTCGACCACCTCGGCCCGCGTTCCGTCGAAGACAACGCCCTTCATCACGCACGCCCCTCACCGAGGCCCCCTGGCCTCTCTCGGCAGACCGAGCACCCGCTCGGCGATGATGTTCCGCTGCACCTCGTCGGAGCCGCCGTAGATGGTGTCGGCGCGGCTGAAGAGGAAGAGCCTTTGCAGGGCGTCGAGTTCGTAGGGTGCCTCGGCGCTCCAGTCGACGGGACCCACGGCTGCGGCCGCGCCCCGCACGGCCATGGCGAGCTCCCCGAGCCGCTGATGCCACCGCCCCCACAGCAACTTGGCGACACTGGGCGCCCCCGCGCTCCCAGCACCGGACCCGGACCCGGCCCCGGCCCCGGATCCGTTCCCGGACGCCGAACTCCCCAGCGTACGCAGCGCGTTCCACCGCATGACCCGCAACTCCGCCCACTGCCGCACCAGCCGCTCCCGCACCACGGAGTCCGCCACCGCGCCCGAGGCGACCGCCTCCCGCAGGACGCCCGCCAGCTCCTCCGCGAAGCCGATCTGCTGCACCAGCGTGGAGACTCCCCGCTCGAACCCGAGCAGCCCCATGGCGACCCGCCACCCGTTGCCGACCCCGCCGACCACGTGGGCGCCACGCGCGCGTGCACCGTCGAAGAAGACCTCGTTGAACTCGGCCGTCCCGGTCAACTGCTGGATGGGCCGTACGTCGACGCACCCGGGCTGGTCCATCGGCACGAGGAGCAGGGACAGTCCATCATGCCCGCGCCCATTCCCCGCGGACCCCGCCCCCGCAGCCTCTTTCCCCGCACCCCCCTCTCCCTCCCCCGTACGCGCCAGCACGAAGCACCAGTCCGCCTCCCGCGCCAGCGAGGTCCAGATCTTCTGCCCGGTGACGCGGAAGTCCGCCCCGTCCCGCACGGCCCGCGTCCGCACCGCCGCGAGGTCGGACCCGGCCCCCGGTTCGCTGTACCCCTGGCACCACAGCGCCTCGCCGCGCGCGATCGGCGGCAGGAACTCGTCCCGCTGCTCCTGGCTGCCGTACGCGAGGAGGGTCGGCGCGAGCAGGTTCTCCCCGATGTGCCCGGAACGTCCGGGCGCCCCGGCCCGCGCGTACTCCTCGGCCCAGACAACCTGCTGGGTCAAGGTGGCACACCGGTTCCCGTACGCGCCCGCACTCGCCTGCCACCCGAGGCCGATCCACCCGCCCCGCCCCAACTCCCGCTCCCACGCCCGCCGTACCGCGCCCCCCTCGTGCTCGCTGCCGGGCCCGCCCCGCCCCACCGCGGACGCGAAGTCGCCGGTGAGGTGCGCGGCGAGCCAGGACCGCGCCTCGGCGCGGAACTCCTCGTCCTCGGGTCCGAAGCCGAAATCCACCGCCCCGCCCCCGTCTACGCGTTCGGCCGTTCCCGGCCGGCCGCCGCCTTCGCCATGGCCTCGATGCGCGCAAGCAGCGGCATCGGGTCGGTGCCCACCGTCCCCGGCAGGAAGTCGGCGATCCTCTCCGGTGTCCAGGGGCCGTCCGCCGCGTACCCCGCGCGCAGCTCCCTCGGCTGCGCCCACACCGCGATCTTGGGCCCGGCGATCGTGTAGACCTGCCCGGTGATCTCCTCCTCGCGGGCGCGCTCGCTCAGCAGGTAGACGACGAGCGCGGCGACGTCCTCCGGTTCGCCGATCTCCTTGAGTTCCATCGGCACGTTGGCGGACATCCGCGTACGCGCCACGGGGGCCACGGCGTTGGCGGTCACCCCGTACTTGTTCAGGCCGAGGGCCGCGCTCCGCACCAGCGAGATGATGCCGCCCTTGGCCGCGCTGTAGTTGGCCTGTGCGACGGAGCCCTGGTGGTTGCCGCTGGTGAAGCCGATCAGCGTGCCCGCGCCCTGCTTGCGCATCACCGCGGAGGCGGCCCTGAAGACGGTGAACGTCCCCTTCAGGTGGGTGGCGACGACCGGGTCCCACTCCTCCTCGGACATGTTGAACAGCATCCGTTCCCGCAGGATCCCGGCGACGCAGACCACTCCGTCGATACGCCCGTACTCGGCGAGCGCGACGTCGACGATCCGCTGTCCGCCCGCCATGGTCGAGACGTCGTCGGCGACGGCGACGGCCTCGCCGCCCGCCGCCCGGATCTCCTTGACGACGGCGTCGGCTATCTCGCTGGTCGGTTCGCCGCCCGCCATGGAGACGCCGTAGTCGTTGACGACGAGCTTCGCCCCCTCGGCCGCGGCGGCGAGCGCGACGGCCCTGCCGATGCCGCGCCCGGCGCCGGTGACGGCCACCACCTTGCCTGCCAAGAAGTTCCCCACGTCCGGCCCCTTCCCGCGGTTTCTGACGGACCGTTAGATTCTATGACCCGTCAGACGCCGAAAGACAAGCCCCGCGGAGGACTCATGTCACGTCCGAACTCGCTGCCTGCGGAGTTCCACGACATCGCCAAGCGCGTGAACAACTGGGGGCGTTGGGGGGCCGACGACGAGATCGGCACGCTCAACCTGGTCACCGACGCGGTGGTCCGCGCGGCCGCCGGCGAGGTCCGGACCGGGCGCCGCGTCCCGCTGGCGCTCCCGCTGGAGGAGGACGGCGTCCAGACGGGCCTGATCCGCGGCCGCGTGAACCCGCTGCACACCATGGTGCAGATCAACCAGGAGCTCTTCGGTCCCGGCACGGTCGCCACCAGCGACGACGCGGTGACGATGGGGCTGCAGACGGCAACCCACTGGGACGCGCTCACCCACGTCTCGCACTCCGGGAAGATCTACAACGGCCGCCCGGCGGACACCATCACGGCCCACACCGGCGCCCGCTTCTGCGGCATCGAGAAGGCGCGGCACGTCGTCTCGCGCGGCGTACTCCTGGACGTGGCGCGCGCCAAAGGACTCGACCGGCTGCCCGGCGATCACGCGGTCACCCCCGAAGACCTGGACGAGGCCGAGGAGTTCGGCGGCGTCACGGTCCGCGCGGGCGACATCGTGCTCGTCCGCACAGGGCACCTGCGGGTCCTCCTCGCGGGCGACAAGCACGCGTACGGCTATCCGTCGCCCGGCCTCTCCGTGCGCACGCCCGAGTGGTTCCACGCGCGGGACGTGGCGGCCGTCGCGAACGACACCCTGACCTTCGAGATCTTCCCGCCGGAGATCGAGAACCTGTGGCTGCCCGTGCACGCGCTCCACCTGGTCGAGATGGGGATGCTGCAGGGCCAGAACTGGAATCTGGAAAACTTGTCCACAGCCTGTGCAGAAGTTTCCCGCCACGCGTTCCTGCTCTCCGCGATGCCGGAGCCCTTCGTCGGCGGGACGGGCACACCGGTGGCCCCGGTGGCCATCCTCTGAACCGCACCCGGGCCGCCACAGCCCCGCACCCCGGCCGCGGACGGCGGCGCTGCGGACGGCGGCGCGTCGGCTGTCGCCCCGAGCGCGCCGCCGCGCACGCCGCCATCCGGCTCCGGCGCTCGGCCCCGCCCCGTGCGACCACGAGGGGGCTGACGCCGCGTCGCGACCCACACCTCGCCGAGGACCTCCCGTCACCGAGCGCCCTCGACGTCCCCTCGCGGCGAATCGCTGCACATAAGCGTGATCAATCGGACACGCTACGTCAACACCCGGCCGGGGATTGGCGGCCTACGCCCCGCTCTGCCCCACCCGCGCACGGGCGCGCGCACCGTGGCACACGAGGGCGCATACGGGCCTCGGGATCACACCGCTTCGTACGCGACGTCCGTGTCCCCGTAAGCCACCCTGTTGTAGGCCGCCGCCCCATGGACGGCGCCGTCGCAGGCCGTCATGCCGCGCGGGGTCGAGCCGTAGACCCGCGGTGCCGCCTCGTGGACCGCGACGCCGCAGGTCGACCCGTCATGGGTCGTCCCCTCGAACGTCACCGCCGGGACGCCGGAATCGCACCGGTCCACCTCGCACCAGATGCTCTTGCCCGCGCCCTCGGGCTGCCAGCCCCAGCGGTCGGCGAGACCATCCACCAGTTCCAGGCCGCGGCCGTTGGTGTCGTCACCGTCGGCGTGCCGCTGCGCGGGCGGGCGGGCGCTGCTGTCGGCCACCTCGACCCGGACCGTTCCCGGCACGTCGGCGGGGACGCCGGGAAGCAGCATGCGCAGGACGGCCGGGCAGCCGGTGTGCACCACGGCGTTGGTCACGAGTTCGGAGATCAACAGGATCAGCGTCTCGGCGACGGGCTCATCGGCCTCTATCCCCGAGCCGGCGAGCCGTGAACGGGCCCAACGCCTGGCCCGCCCCACTTCTGCGGGGTCGGCCCCGACCTCCAGTTGAACTTGAAGCACCTGCACCGCTCACACCATCCGAACCGGCGGACACATCGCCTCGCGACTCCACAGGGTCACGGAACGTGATCCCCTTGGGAGACAGCATGATTGACGTTCAGTCACCCCAACAAGCGCTTCGGGCATATTCCAGCGCGAAGGAGTACGCGTGCTGCATACTGTGCGACGCACATCGCAGGGGGTCGAACAGGCCGGGGTGAAAACCCGCCCCGCACCGCGAGCGGCGCGCATCGCCGGGCCCGGCGCCGCCACCTGGGCAACACCGGCATGGCTCGGCCTCTGAACCACTCGCATCCCACACAAGGTACCCGAGCCGGACACCGACTCCATGCCGTGACGAGTCACGCGTAGGACACAACCCGATATCGACGCTCCGTAGCCTTCACCGGACGGGCTTGGCGTCACGAAACAGCCGACAAAGCGCACGATATCGGACAGACCAATTTTCGGCATCCGGCCGATCCGGCCCCCGGCGGTGCCCCTTTCACCGCCCCTTCGCCCCCTCGGAGCTTCCTCCAAAGGTTTCGCGCATCCCTCAGAGCGCCGCGGCCAGCTCCTCCTCGGCGTCGCGCGCCGTCCGGCCCAGCTCGGCTCGCACCCAGGCCCGCTTGAGGTGCAGATGCACGTCGGACTCCCAGGTGAACCCCATCCCGCCGTGCACCTGGAGGCAGTCCCGCGCGTTGCGTACGGCCGCGTCGTCGGCCAGCAGCTTCGCGGCCGAGGCGGCCAGCGCGTCCCCGGTCACGGCGGCCGCGTAGACCGCACTGCGGGCGAGCTCGGCCCGCACCAGCATCTGCGCGCACAGGTGTTTGACGGCCTGGAACGCGCCGATCGGCCGCCCGAACTGCTCACGGCTGCGGGCGTGTTGCACGGCCGCCTCGCACGTACGGGCGGCGCTGCCCAGCTGTTCCGCCGCGTACAGGAGGACGCCCCGGTCCAGGTGTCCGCCGTCGGGCACCCGGTGCAGCGGCGTCAACGGGTCGACGGAGCGCAGCGGCACGGCGCCGGTCACATCGCCCAGGACCACGTCCGCGTCGTCCAGCCACGGCACCAGCGAGCCGTCGACCGAGGTCACCACGACGTCCCCGGAGGCGGCCCCCGGGACGGCGCCCGCCGCGAGGAACGACGCCACGGCGGGCCCGGGCAGCAGCACCCGCCCCGCCTCCTCGAAGACCAACACCGCCTCCGGGAGCCCGAGTCCGACCCCGCCGTCCTCCTCGGGCAGCGCGAGCGAGAAGAACCCCGCACCGCCGAGCGTGCGCCAGAGCCCCCGGTCGACCCGGTCCGTGGCCTCCCGCAGGGCGAACCGGCCCGCCAGGAGCTGCCGCATCCCGTCCCGCAACGCGCGCTGGTCCTCGCTCAGTTGAAAGTCCATCCGCCGCTCACCGCCCCTTCGGGAGGCCGAGGATGCGCTCGGCCACGATGTTCTGCTGGATCTGCGAGGTCCCCGCGGCGATCGTGTACGAGAGGGCCGAGAGGCGGTCCAGGGTCCACTCCTGACCGAGGTCGAGGGCGCCCGCGCCGAGCACCTCGGCCGCGGCGTCGTACAGCTCCTGGCGGGCGTGCGAATACCGCAGCTTGAAGACCGAGCCGCCCGCTCCGGGCACCCCGCCGGTGCGCTGCGCCTCGCTCACGTTCCACTGCGTGAGCCGCCAGAGCGCCGAGAACTCGGCGTTCAGCCTGCCGAGCCGGCGCCGCAGTGCCGGGTCGTCCCAGCGGCCGTTCCCGCGGGCCTCGCGGGCCAGCTCGCCGAGGACGCGCCGGCAGGCCACCACCTCGCCGACGAAGGCGGTGCCCCGCTCGTAGGACAGGGTCACCATCGTCACGCGCCAGCCGTCGTTCTCGTCGCCCACGCGGTGGGCGACGGGTATCCGCACCTCGTCGAGGAACATCTCCGCGAACTCCGTGGACCCGGCGAGGGTGCGCAGCGGCCGCACCGTGATCCCCGGGGCGTCCATCGGCATCGCGAGCCAGGTGATGCCCCGGTGCTTGGGCACCGACTCGCTCACCGGCGTCGTACGCACCAGGAGCTCACACCAGTCGGCGACCTCGGCGTGCGAGGTCCAGATCTTGGACCCGCTCACCACGTAGTGGTCGCCGTCGCGCCACGCGCGCGTGCGCAGCGACGCGAGGTCGGACCCGGCGTCGGGCTCGCTGAACCCCTGGCACCACACCTCGTCGCCGCGCAGGACGGGCGGCAGCCACCGTTCGCGCTGGGCGGGCGTGCCCTCGGAGGCGATGGTCGGGCCCGCGTGCAGCAGGCCCACGAAGTTGGCGCCCACGTAGGGCGCGCCCGCCTTCTCCGTCTCCTCCAGGAAGATGAGCCGCTGCGTCGGGGAGGCGTCCCAGTGCACCTCTCCGTAGCCCGCGTCGTACAGCAGGCGCTGCCACGCGGTGTCGTAGGCGCGGCGGCCCGGCCAGTCGTGCGGCGAGGGCTTGGCGGGGAGCTTCGGCAGAACGAGCGAGAGCCACGCGCGCAACCCGGCCCGGAAGGCCTCCTCCTCTTCGGTGTACGTGAGGTCCATGCGGCTCCTACGGGTCCGGGGGTGGCGTCGAGCGCACGATCTGACGAACCGTCAGGGAGCAGGCTAGCCGCGCGCCTCTGGACCGACAAGGCGCCGGGGCTTACGCTCGCGGCACACCTGACTGGCCGTCAGTTCCGGTCGCCAGGACCGCGTGAGTGCCGCGTGAGACCGGGAGGGGATCGCACGATGACCGTGCGCAACGAGACCGCGTACGAACTGGCCGGGTCCCGCACGCTCTGGGAACTGATCGCGCGCCGCGCGACCCTCACCCCCGACCGGCCGGTGCTCCTCCAGACCGCCGCCGACCCCCGCGACGACCGCACGCTCACCTTCGGCGAGCTGCACGACCGCGCCGAGCGCGTCGCCGCCGGGCTCCACGCCATGGGGGTGCGGCCCGGCACGGTCGTCGCCTGGCAGCTGCCCACCCGGATCGAGACCGCCCTGCTCTCGTTCGCCCTCGCCCGCCTCGGCGCCGTCCAGTCGCCGCTCATCCCCTTCCACCGCGACCGCGAAGTCGGCTTCGCGCTGCGGGAGTCGAAGGCGGAGTTCTTCGCCGTGCCCGGCGTCTGGCGCGGCTTCGACCACACGGAGATGGCCCACCGGCTCGGCGCGGGCGCGGAGTTCGAGGTCTTCGAGGCGTACGACGCGCTGCCCGACGGCGACCCGTCCGTACTGCCCCCGCCGCCCTCCGACGGCACGGCGGTGCGCTGGATCTACTGGACCTCGGGCACCACGTCCGACCCCAAGGGCGTGCTGCACACGGACCGTTCGCTGCTCGCGGGCGGCTCGTGCCTGGCCCACGCCCTGCACCTGACGGAGTCGGACGTCGGCTCGATGGCGTTCCCCTTCGCGCACATCGCGGGGCCCGACTACACCGTCATGCTGCTGCTCTACGGCTTCCCCGCGGTCATGTTCGAGCACTTCGCGCTGCCCGCCGCCCTCGACGGCTACCGGCGGCACGGCGTGACCGTGGCGGGCGGCTCGACGGCGTTCTACTCGATGTTCCTCACCGAGCAGCGCCGGATGCCGCACGGCGAGCGCGTCATCCCGACCCTGCGCCTGCTCGCGGGCGGCGGTGCGCCCAAGCCGCCGGAGGTCTACCACGCGGTGGTGCGCGAGATGGGCTGCCAACTCACGCACGGGTACGGCATGACCGAGGTGCCGATGATCACCATGGGCGCCCCGGACGACACCGCCGAGAACCTCGCGGCGACCGAGGGGCTGCCGCCGGAGGGCATGGAGATCCGCGTCACCGACGCGGACGGCACGGAACTGCCGCCCGGCACGGACGGCGAGGTGCGGCTGCGCGGAGAAGCGGTCTGCCGGGGCTATCTGGACCCGGCGCAGAGCGCGGCCGTCTTCGATGCCGACGGGTTCCTGATCACCGGGGACCTCGGCCACCTCAGGAAGAGCGGCCATCTGGTGCTGACCGGGCGGGCCAAGGACATCATCATCCGCAAGGGCGAGAACATCTCCGCCAAGGAGATCGAGGACCTGCTCCACCAGCATCCCGCCGTGGGCGAGGCGGCGGTCGTCGGCCTGCCCGACCCCGAGCGCGGGGAGCGGGTCTGCGCGGTGGTCGAACAGCGGGCGGGCACGGGCGCGTTGACGCTGGCGGCCGTCACCGCGTACCTGCGCGGGGAAGGCCTCGCCCCCTACAAGCTGCCGGAACAGCTGGAGCTGGTCGAGGCGCTCCCCCGCAACGAGACGCTGCGCAAGGTCCTCAAGTACAAGCTGCGCGAACGCTTCGCGGACTGACCCGCGCCGTCTGCCGTACGGCCTACTCGGGGACCGTGAAGTACTCCGCGAAGGCCTGCACGATCTCCTGCTCCGTGACCCGGCCGTCGCCGTCCGCGTCCAGCGCGGCGGCCGACGCCGCGGCGATGTCCTCGGGCACGCCCAGCGCCTTGAGCGCACGGCCTGCCGCCTCCGGACTCATCGCGCCGTCCGCGCCGCCGTCGGCGACACCGATCACCGCGTGCAGGAACGGCCGGGCGATCTCGGCGAACCGGTCGGGGTTGTCCCGCAGCCGCTTCACGGCGCCGCCCACGAACTCGTCGCGGGTGATCCGCTGGTCCCCGTCGCGGTCCGCGATCCCGGCCATGCCCTGCCAGAACGCCTCGGCCCCGATGTAGAGGGCCTGCCCCTGCTCGGACCGCGCCGTCGCGCCGAACTCCGTGCACAGGGCGGCCGCCGCCGTGCTGAAGTCCTCACGGGAGATGTAACCGTTGCCGTCCTGGTCGAAGGTGGCGAACCGGGCCGCGATCCTACGCTCGTACTCGGCACTGTCCATGATCTTCGGGCCGCCTCACTTCCGCGGTTGGGTGCATGCTTGCCGGGGGTGTTCCCCGGCAGCGAGCGTACGACGTCACGAGTGCCCGGAGACGGGAAAGCGATGCTTGTGCCAAGACCGCCGGAATTCCGGGACAAGGGTGTGGCACGGGTGTGATGTGGTGCACTGTCCTGCGTGGAAGCGGTCGCGGCGAGTGTCATAGCGGTACTGGGAACCCTGCTCGGCGCGGGGATCACCCATTCCTTCCAGCGCAGGGCCATCGAGCGCACGGAGCGTTTCACCCGGGGCGAGAAGCTGCGGCAGGAACGGATCGACGCGTACAGCGCGTACGCGGGAGCGCTGATCAACTACCAGCGGGTCATCGTCGACCGCTGGTTCAGCAGGACCGAGGGCCGTCACGAGGAGAGCGAGGAGTCGCGCTTCCGGTCCTACGAGATGCGGTCCGAGGCCCAGGAGGCGCTGTTCCGGGTGCAGTTGCTCACCCATGACGACGAGCTGGTGCGGCTCGCCTGGGAGACCCTCGACCAGATCGCCCAGGTGCACAGGACCGACGACCGCGAGGAGATGTCCGCGCGTCGCCGTGCCTCGCGCGAGGCCATCAACTCCTTCGTGACGCTGGCGAAGCGGCACGTCGCGTGAGCCGGGTCGGGCGGACCTAGGCCGACAGCGGGGTCGCCCCGTCGTCGAGCGCCGCCGGTACGTCGGGGAAGACCTCGAAGAGCCGGCGCACGCCGAGCGCCGCGAGGACGCGGTTGACGTGCGAGCCGTCCTCGGCGCCCTTCGCGGGCAGTATCAGCCGCAAGTGGCCCTGGAAGGAACGGATCAGGCGGCGCGTGGCGATCAGCACGCCGACGCCGCTGGAGTCGCAGAAGAGCACCTCGGAGAGGTCGAGCACGATACGGCGGCGGCCGTCGGCCACGGCGTCGTGCACGCGCTGGCGCACCACGGGCGAGGTCAGGAGGTCCATCTCGCCGGAGACGCACAGCACGGCCCAGCCGTCCTGCTCGCCCACCGTCACCTTGAGCGTCACGCGCCACGCCTCTCGCTCGCCCTGCCCTGCCTGTCACTCGTTCCGGAGCTAACCGGAAGCAGTCCCTACGTTTCGTTCTGCCTCGGCTGCCCCTCCACTCCCCATATGAAACACCAGCAAACCCTCGTCAATATCATCCGGCCTCCCGCAGGGGGCCCGCTTTGCCGCAAACGAGAGAGTTCCCTCAGCGCGGCCGACTACATTCGAAGGGGAGCCACGGACGCGAAACGACGAACGGGAAGTACCGTCGGAGTAGGCAGAACAGGGCAAGCGCACGAGGGGGCCGCATGCCGAAGGACGCGCCGCGGCGCTGGGACCGCCGGATGCAACAACGGCTCGCGCACGGGGAGGCCGCCGCACTCGGCGAGCTCTACGACCGCTTCGCCTCGCTCGTGCACAGCCTCGCCCACCGCGTCCTCGACGACGAGTTCGCCGCCGACCGCATCACCCGCGAAGTGTTCACCCACGTCTGGGAGAACCCCGACGCGTACGACCCCCGGCAGGGCCCGCTGCGCTCCTGGATCGCCACGCTCACCCACCGGCACGCCGTCCGCAGGCTCCGCCAGACCGAGTCCGCCGCCCTCGCCCGCGGCGGCGAGGGCACCCCGGAGGAGCTGGAGCGCAAGGTGCGCCGCGCCTCCGCCGCGGCCCGCGCGGACTACATCGTCACCGCCATGCCCACCCCGCTGCGGGCCGCCCTGGAGCTCGCGTACCTCCACCGGCGCGACTACCGCCAGACCGCCGCCGACCTCGGCGTCACCGAGGACGAGGCCCGCCGCAGGCTCCGCCTCGGCCTGCAGCTCCTGTCCACGGCCAACGACACCGGCGACCCGTCCGCCGGCGCCGCCCGCGGCACCGGGACCGCGCTGTGACCGGCTCCGACCGCCCGGACCCCGCCGAGGGCGAACCGCACGAGACCGAGGCCACCCCGCGCATACCGATGCCGCGCTCCTCCGTGGAGGACACCGGCAGGCCCGTGCCCGCCTCGCCCCCGGCGCCGCTCGTCCTGGAGCACCGCGTCCTGAAGTCCCTCCTCGGCGCCTGGGCGCTCTCCGCGTGCTCCGCCGAGGAGGCCACCGCCGTCGAGGAGCACCTGGGCGACTGCGGCCCCTGCGCGGACGAGGCCCTGCGGCTGCGCGACGCCGTCGGCCTGCTGCACCCCGAGGAGAGCCTCGACCTCGACCCGGGCCTGCGCACCCGCGTCCTGGAGAGCTGCCTGGGCAGGCGCCCGCCGCGCATCCCGGTGCCCGAGTGGGCGGTTCCCTACGACGCGGAGACCGCCCGCCTCGACGCCCTGCTGCAGGACATCGGCGACGCCGAGTGGCACGCCCCGGTGCGCCTTCGCTGGTTCGACGCGGACGGCCCGGTCAGCAGGAAGACCACCGTGGCCGGTGTCATCGCGCATCTGCTCGCGGTCGACGGCATGGTCGGGCTCGCCCTCGGCCTCGACGACCCGCTCGGCACCGACGTCCGGGTCGAGCACGATCCGGACCACCGCACCGAGGCGTTCTGGCGCGCCTCGTACTTCCCGCCCACCCGCGCGGTGCGCACCCCCTGGCGCGAGCAGACGCACGATCTGGTCCGCACGGTGTCGTTCGCTGGCGACGGCTCGGGGCGGCTCCCCGTGCCGTACGGAACGGTGGCCGTGCCGGGCGCGGGCGGCGGCGCGGACCCCGAGGCGCGCGAGACGGTCGAGCTCCCGCTGCGGGACGCCATGGTGGACCGCGCCTTCGAGTGCTGGATCCACGCGGGCGACATCGCCCACGCCGTGGACTATCCGTACGTGCCGCCCGCGCCCCGGCACCTCCACCACATGATCGACCTCGCCGCGCGGCTGCTCCCAGGGACGCTGGCCGGACGCCGCCGCTCCGGGCTCGCCTCGCCGGTCCGCCGGCTGGTCGCGGCGGGTGCGCCCGGCCGCAGCCTGCGCCTGGAGATCGAGGGGCTCGGCGGCGGCGAGTGGCTCATCCCGCTCGACTCGCCCGCGGCGGTCGCCTCACGCGAGCACGAGGTGGCCCATGTGGCGCTGGACGGCGTCGAGTTCTGCCGCCTGGCCGCGGGCCACGTCTCCCCGGAGGAGGCGGCAGCGGGTCAGGACGGCGACCGCGAGGCCATCCGCGACGTGCTGTTCGCGGCGGCGTCACTGAGCCGGATGTAGCCCCGCGGACACGGGCTAGGCGAAGACGACCGTGCGGCGGCCGTTCAGCAGGATCCGGCGCTCCGCGTGCCACTTCACGGCCCGCGCCAGCGCCTGGCACTCCACGTCGCGGCCGATCGCGACCAGCTGGTCGGGGGTGACGCCGTGGCCGACCCGCTCGACCTCCTGCTCGATGATCGGCCCCTCGTCGAGGTCGGCGGTCACGTAGTGCGCGGTGGCACCGATCAGCTTCACACCGCGCGCGTGCGCCTGGTGGTACGGCTTCGCGCCCTTGAAGCTCGGCAGGAACGAGTGGTGGATGTTGATGATCCGCCCGCTGAGCTCCTTGCACAGGTCGTCCGAGAGGACCTGCATGTACCGGGCGAGGACGACCAGCTCCACGTCGATGGAGCGCACGAGTTCCAGGAGCTGCGCCTCGGCCTCGGGCTTGTTCTCCTTCGTCACCGGGACGTGGTGGAAGGGGATGTCGTACGAGGCGACGAGCTCGGCGAAGTCCGTGTGGTTGGAGACGACCGCGGCGATCTCCACCGGCAGCGCGCCGGTCCGGGAGCGGAACAGCAGGTCGTTCAGGCAGTGCCCGAACTTCGACACGAGCAGGACGACCCGCATCCGGTCCTCGGCGCGGTGGATCTGCCAGTCCATGTGGAAGGAGTCGCCGATGGCGGCGAAGCTCGCCCGCAGCTTGTCGACGGTCACCGGCGCCTCGGCCGAGAAGTGCACGCGCATGAAGAACAGTCCGGTGTCGTGGTCGCCGAACTGCTGGCTGTCCTCGATGTTGCAACCGGTCATGAAGAGGTAGCTCGACACGGCGTGCACGATGCCCTGCTTGTCGGGGCAGGAGAGGGTGAGGACGTACTGCTCAGCGGGGGCGGCGGGGGCGGTGGACTGCTCGTTCATGCGGCCAAGGTTCCCACAGCGGAGACCGCCGTGGGCAATCGTCCCGCCGGTCGGACCCCCGGTGCGTCGCCGGAGCCCGTGTCACGCGGAGCGCGTCAGGATCCGCAGCACTTCGAGGGTGCGCGGCGGCTCGTCCGGGTCCTCCCCGTCGCCCGCCGCCATGCGTACGTGCGCGTCGCGCGCCGCGTGGACCGCCTCGGGCCACCCGGGGTGCTGCAGGTAGACGGAGACCATCGCGTCGGGCCCGACCTCGTGCATGATCCGCAGGACCCGCAGGACGGCCGTGTCGACGAGGGCCGCCTCCTGCGGGTCGCGGAAGATCGTGCCCACGTACTTCTCGGCGGACCAGTTGTCGAGCCAGGTGTCCTCGACGAGGCGGTACACGGCGTCGGTCACGTCCCCGTACTCCTCGCGCCCCGCGAGCCAGCACTCCCGCTGGAACTCGGGGTCGGAGAGCATGTGCAGCGCCGAGCGCACGTTGCTGCGCCAGCGCCACCACGGCATGTCGTTGGTCGGCATACCGCCCATGGTGCTGGAGCGACGGCCGCGACGGGAAGACTTCTCCGAACCTTGCACGGTCATGGATCGTACGTTCCCACCCCGCGCACGCGAACCGGACCCCGCCCGTTCACCGTCATGTCACTGTCCGTTGAGAACGCGTCACTCCACGGTTGGCCGCGCGACGGAATCGTGCAGGGACATGACCGGCCGGCGACGCACCTTCCTTCCCCGCCCCACCCGCACCGCCCTGCTCTCCGCGGCAGCCGTGGCGGCGAGTACGTCCCTGATAACCGGTTGCGGGGTCATCCCTGGCACCACGGGGGGTTCCAGGGATGACCCGATCACCGTCATGACCTGGGCACCCGAGAAGACCAAGGCCACCAACAAGCCGGGCGTCCCCGCCATGGCGCAGGCCTACGCGCGCTGGGTCAACGCGCACGGCGGCCTCGACGGCCACGAGCTCAAGGTCCTCACCTGCAACGACCACAACGACACGGTGGGCGCCGCGGACTGCGCGCGCGAGGCGGTCGACAACGACGTGGCCGCGGTCGTCGGCGCCTACAGCCAGCACGGCAGCTCCTTCCTCGCCCCGCTGGAGGGTGCGGGCATCCCCTACATCGGCGGCTACGGCATCACCGACGACGAGTTCAGCAGCCCGCTCTCCTACCCGGTCAACGGCGGCGAACCGGCCCTGCTCGCCGGCAACGGCCGACAGCTCGCCGCCCGCTGCGCCCGCGTCTCCCTCGTACGCCCCGACACCCTCGCGGGCGACGAGCTGCCCAAGCTCCTCAACCAGGGGCTCGCCGACGGCCACCACAGGCCCGTCGCGGACATCAGAGCCCCCGAGGACGGCACCGACCTCACCCCGCAGGCCGAGCAGGCCCTGAAGTCGGCGGGCGCCGAGGACGGCTGTGTGACGGCGGCGCTCGGGGCGCGCACGGACACCTTCTACGACTCGTTCCGCCGCACCAGGGACGACTACCCGCCGGTCCGGATCTCCTCGGTCCTCGGCAGTGTCGACCAGTCCCTCATCGACCGCACCGGCGGCGCGAGCGGCCCCTACGAAGGGGCGTACGTCACCGGCTGGTACCCCGCGACGGGCGACCCCCGGTGGTCCGGGATGCGGGAGGTCATCCGCGAGCAGGCGTTCGGCGACAACCGGGTCGACCCGGCGGACGCGGGCGTACAGACGACGTGGATCGCGTACACCGTCCTGAAGCAGGTCGTCGAGTCGCTCGACGGCGGCGACGTGTCGGCCCGCACGCTGCGCCGCGCCCTCGACGGCGGCCTGCGGGTCGAGACGGGCGGCCTCACTCCACCGCTGAGCTGGCGCTTCGAGGACCTGCTCGCGGCCAGCGAGTTCCCGCGCCTGATCAACTCCGGCGTCACGTTCCAGGTGGTGCGGGACGGGCGACTCGTCCCGGCCCGCAGGGGCTTCGTGAACGTGGAGAAGACGCTGGAGCAGACGGCCTAGGGCGGCGGGCCCCGGGGACTGTCGCCGGGGTCTGGCGCCCAGGGTCAGAGCTGGGTCCTGTTGCGCTCGGTCAGGCCGTACTTGCGGGCGATCGCGTTCCAGTGGTGGGCGGCCTGCTCCTTGGCGGTCGTCGCCGCGCCGCTCTGCTGGTTGCCCGCCGCGGCCTGCGAGGTGTTGCGGGCGTGGCCCTTGTGGCAGCCCTTCTTGCCGCCCACCTGGTCCGCCCAGGCCGCGTAGTGGTTGTCCGCCGCGGCCGAGGCCTTCCATGCCTTGTTGAGGGAGGCGGTCAGCTGGTCGTTGGCCGGGAGCTTGTCGACCTTGAGGGAGGCGAGCCGGGTGACGAGGCCGTTGCGCTGCCTGGCCGCGTCGCGCAGGTCCTTCGCCGACCTGCCGAGGTTCTGGCACTTCCCGACGTTGCGTACGGCGGCGATCACCGTGTCACGGCTGTTGTTGCTGTCGGCCAGGAGCTTGTCCAGGGCGACGGCCTGGTCCTTGACGGGGTCGGCGGTCGGCGAGGGCCGCTCGTCGGGCTCGGAGGACGCGGAGACGGACTGGCCGTCGCCCTCCTTGTCGTCGTCACCGCCACCGGAGCTGAGGAGGGCGCCCGCCCCGATGCCGAGCACGGCGATGCCGACGCCGACGGCGGCGATCAGCGGCACCTTCGAGCCGGTGCGGCCGCCGGGCCTGCCCCCGCCGCCGTGACCGCTGCCGCCGGGCTCGGGCAGGGGCGCGGGCGCCGGGCCCTGGGCCTGGACGCGGGGCATCTGCTGGGTGGAGGCGGGGCCTTCGGCCGCGGGCTCGGCGCGGAAGAGGCTGTCGAACTCGGCGGGCGGCTGCCGGTCGCCGGGGGCGCCGGGGCGGATGCCGTAGGGGGCCGCGGCGGGCTCGGGCGGGGCGCCCTGACCGGTGGGGGCGTGACCTGCGGACCCCGTGGGGGCGTTTCCGCCCGGTATGGGGGCTATGAACTGGGTGGGGTCGCTGTCCGACGCGGCGCCGGGCATGGCGCCGGGAATCGGCGTACCGGTACGGCCCAGGAACTGCGTGGCGTCTGCGGCGGGGGCCTCGGGCGGCAGGGCGCCGGGGGTCACCGGAGGCAGGTACTGCGTGGCACCCTCGTCCGCCGCGGACGGGGCCGCGGGCACCGGGGGTATGTACTGCGTGGCCTCGCTGTCGGACGGCGCGCCCGGCGCGGCGACGGGCGGCAGCGGCATGCTCCGCGGGGTGGTCACGGCGGCGGGCAGCTCCTGTGCCTGCCTCGGCGCGGCGGGCGGCAGGGGCTGCCCGGTCTGCGGCGCGGCGTGCGCGCCCGGTCTCGAAGGCGGCACGGCATGGGCGCCGTGCGCCTGCTGCGGCGCAGCGTGGGAGCCGTGCGCCGCCTGCGCCCCGTGCGCGCCCCGGCCGCCGTAGGAGGGGTCGTGGGAGGCGGGCCGGTCCTCGGCGGCGTGCGCGCGGTGCGAGCCGTGGCCGGGCTGCGCCTGCGGGTCGTAGGCCTGCCGGCCCGGGTAGGCCTGCTGGCCCTCCTGACCGGCGGTGTAGTCGGACTGCCCCTGCTGACCGGCGGTGTGGCCGGGCTGCTGCCCCGCGCCGTACGCCTGGCCGCCGTAACTCTGGCCGTCGTACGCCTGCTGCTGCCCGTAGCCCTGCTGCCCGTAGTCCTGGCCGCCGTAGCCCTGGCCGCCGTACGCCTGCTGCTGCCCGTAGCCCTGCCCGCCGTACTGCTGGGCCTGGGCGGGGTCGGGGGCCGTGCCCTCCGCGGGAAGCGGCTGGGCGGGGGTCTGCTGGGGCGGCGCGCCCCACTCCTGGCCCTGACCGGGCGGCGGCGGTCCGGCCGTCTCGGGCCCCCAGGGCTCGCCCCACGGGCTGCCGCCCGCCGGGGCACTGTGCCGGCCCGCGGTGCCGGGGAACAGCGGCTCGCTGCCGTCAGCGGGCAGCACGACGCCCTCGTGGGCGGGCCGGTCCGCAGGTTGCTGCGGATCGGAGGAAGCAGCGCCCTGACCGCTCTGCTGCGTCACCGGGACTCCTACACATGGGGGACCTACGGAACCGTCGGGTCACGCTACCGGGTCGCCACATCCCTCTGCCACGCAGCTCAGAACGCCGCTCTCCGCCGGGCGGCGGCAGTAACGGAACCGCCTGCCCAGACGCTGTTCAGGGGCGCGTTCGCGAGTTCGTCACGCCGCCTGTACGTCGAGGCGCGCCCCGAACTCCCGTACCACCGGCTCCTCCCGGTAGGGCTCAAGACGGTCCTGGAAGTCCTCCAGGTACTCCGCGCCGCGGTTCGACCGCAGCGTGCCGAGCAGTTCGACGGCTTTCAGGCCGGTGTGGCAGGCCTGCTCCACCTCGCGCCGCTGCACCTGCGCCGTGGCCAGCAGGACGAGGCCGATGGCCCGGCGCCGCGCCCGTGTCTCGGGGTGGCCGTCCAGGGACTCCTGGGCGCTGCGCGCCGCCGCGTCGGCCTGCCCCAAGTCCCGGTGACAATGCGCCATTTCATCGGCCAGATATGCGTGGTCGAAGTGCCGGATCCACACCGGGTCGTCGCCCGAAGCGGCCTGTGTGGACGCCCGGTCCATCGCCTCGACCGCCCGGCCCGCCACCACCTGCGTGGCGCGCGCGTCACCGAGCAGCGCGTGCCCGCGTGCCTCCGCCGCGTAGAACATCGCCTGCGCGCGGGGCGTGACCCGGCCGCGCGTCCCCTCCTGGGCGGCCCGCGCCAACTGGGCGATCTCGCGCGGGTTCCCGAGCTGGGCGGCGAGGTGGCTCATGGACGCGGCGAGCACGTATCCGCCGTACCCGCGGTCGCCCGCCGCCTGGGCGAGCCGGAGCGCCTGGATGTAGTAGCGCTGGGCGAGGCCCGGCTGCCCCGTGTCGACGGCCATGTATCCGGCGAGTTCGGTCAGCCGCGCCACCGCGGCGAAGAGCTCGCGCCCGACCGCTTCCCGGTAGGAGCCCGCGAGGAGCCCGGAGACCACGGAGTTGAGGTAGTGCACGACGACCGGTCGCACGTGGCCGCTGCCGAACTGGTGGTCCAGCTGCGTCAGCGCCTCCGTCATCGCCTTGACCGCCGCCACGTCCGACATGCCGACGCGCGGCCCCGCGGACCGCCCGACCTGCGAGTCCGGCGAGGAGATCAGCCAGTCGCGGCTGGGCTCGACGAGCGCGGACGCGGCCACGGACGAGCCGGAGAGGAAGTCGCGCCGGCCCACGTCGCTGCGCCACAGCTCGCAGACCTGCTCGATGGCGCCGAGAACGGTCGGCGAGAACTGCAGTCCCACGCCGGAGGCGAGGTTCTTGCCGTTCGCCATGCCGATCTCGTCGATGGTGACGGTGCGGCCCAGCTTGCGGCCGAGCGCCTCAGCGATGATGCCGGGCGCCCGCCCGCGCGGCTGCTGACCGCGCAGCCAGCGGGCCACGGACGTCTTGTCGTAGCGCAGGTCGAGACCGTGCTCCGCGCCGCACATGTTGACCCGGCGGGCGAGTCCGGCGTTGGAGCAGCCGGCCTCCTGGATGAGCGCCTGCAGCCTTTCGTTGGGCTGTCGCGCGACGAGCGGCCTTGCGGCCATGGCGTACCCCCTGTGTGCACCGTGGACCATCGGGACGGGCGGCCGCCGTGGACCGCCTCAGGATGATCAATGCCCTTGGGGCAAGGCGAAGATGCGCCACAAAAGAAGCAAAAGAAGCCATTAAGAACGACAAATGCGAATCTGTACGGACCTCCGTGCGGACCTGCCGGCCCGCGGGCTTCCTCCGAGGCGTCCTCTGATTGCCCTTGACCTGGCTACCCGCCCCCGGAAGCCAATCCCCATGCGCGCCCCCACCCGTGCACCCATGCGCCCCACTCGCAGGATCGATGCTCCTCCCCCGCCCTCGCGTGCGCCCGTAACCCGAGGTGGCACGGGGAGTTGAGAACTCCGTGGAAGAGACCATCGGAGTCACGTCAGCCGCGCAGATCCCGAAGCAGCGCGGAGAGGCCTTGCTGGACACGGCCGTGCGATACGCGGAGGAGCGGCACTGGGACGTGGTCCCCGGGACCTGGCTCGAGTCCGTCGACGGCGTCGAGCGGTGCTCCTGCGGGGAGACCACGTGTGACGCGCCCGGCGCGCACCCCGCCCGCGAGGACTGGGCGACCCAGGCGACCGGCAGCGCGACCGTGGCCCGACGGCTCTGGCAGAAGCAGGGCAACGCCTCGATCCTGCTCCCCACCGGGCGCACCTTCGACGCGATCGACGTGCCCGAGACCGCCGGGTTCCTCGCGCTCGCCCGCATGGAGCGGATGGAGCTCACGCTCGGCCCGGTGACCTGCACCCCCAACCGGCGCATGCAGTTCTTCGTGCTGCCCGGCGCCACCGCCAAGGTGCCCGACCTCGTCCGCAAGCTGGGCTGGCCCCCGGCCGCCATCGACCTGGTCTCCTTCGGCGAGGGCACCTACGTCGCCGCTCCCCCGACCCGCTTCGGCGCCATCGGCGCCGTCCAGTGGGCCTGCCGCCCCACCGCCGCCAACCGCTGGCTGCCGGACGCCGAGGAGATCATCTCGCCGCTGGCCTACGCGTGCGGCAGGGAAGCGCGCCGCTGAGAGCCCGTCCGGACCACGCCGTCGTATCGTGCGGAGACGACGAGAGCGGTGGAGGGCGGCACGGTGACCGAGGCGGCGGTACGGGTCCAGGGACTCTGGAAGAGATTCGGCGAACAGGTCGCGGTGGCCGGGATCGACCTCACCCTCCCCGCGGGCAAGTTCATCGGCCTGGTCGGCCCCAACGGCGCGGGCAAGACCACCACGCTCTCCATGGTCACCGGCCTGCTCAGGCCCGATCAGGGCACCGTCGAGGTCGTCGGCCACGACGTGTGGCGCGACCCCGTGGAGGTCAAGGCCCGCATCGGCGTGCTCCCCGAGGGCCTGCGCCTCTTCGAGCGGCTCTCCGGCCGCGAACTCCTCGCGTACACCGGCAGGCTGCGCGGACTGCCCGGCGCCGAGGTCGACAAGCGCGCCACCCAGCTCCTCGACGTACTCGGCCTCGCGGGCGCCCAGCACAAACTCGTCGTCGACTACTCGACCGGCATGCGCAAGAAGACCGGCCTCGCCGCAGCGCTCCTCCACAACCCCGAAGTCCTCTTCCTCGACGAGCCGTTCGAAGGCGTGGACCCCGTCTCCGCGCAGACCATCCGCGGCGTCCTGGAGCGCTACACCGCGTCCGGCGCCACCGTCGTCTTCTCCTCCCATGTCATGGAGCTCGTCGAGTCGCTCTGCGACTGGGTCGCCGTCATGGCCGCGGGCCGCATCCGCGCGCAGGGCACGCTCGCGGAGGTACGGGGTGCGGCGCCCTCCCTGCAGCAGGCGTTCCTCGAACTCGTCGGCGCCGGACGCCGCGACCCGGGCTCCCACCTCGACTGGCTGGGCGGCGGCGCCCGATGACCGCGCCCCTGCCGCTGCCGGGCACCCGGGCCACGTCGGCTTCGCCCGTTCCCCCGCCGACGGGCGTCACCCGGGTCTTCGTACGCCTGAAGCTGTCCCTCCTGCGCAACGGCCTGCGCCAGTCCGCGGGCCGCCGCGCCGCGTACATCGCCTCCGTCGTCCTCGCGCTCCTCCTCGCCGCGCTCCAGCTCCTCGGCCTCATCGCGCTGCGCGGCAACACCCACGCCGCGACCGTCTGCGTCCTGCTCACCGCGGTGCTCGCCCTCGGCTGGGCCGTCATGCCGCTCTTCTTCCCCAGCGGCGACGAGACCCTCGACGCGACGCGCCTGGTGATGCTGCCGCTGCGCCCCCGCCCCCTCGTCCGGGCCCTGCTCGTCGCCTCCCTCGTGGGCATCGGGCCGCTGTTCACGCTCTGCCTCGCGGCCGGCGCGGCGGTCGCGCTGGCCCACGGCGCGGCGGCGGCCGTCACCGGCGTCGTCGCCGTCGCCCTCACCCTCCTGGTCTGCGTGGCGCTGGCCCGCGCGGTCGCCGCCGCCAACATCCGCCTCCTCACCAGCCGCAAGGGGCGCGACCTCGCGGTCCTGAGCGGCCTGGTCATCGCCATCGGCGCGCAGGTCGTCAACTTCGGGGCGCAGCGGCTCGGTTCGGCCGGGCTCGGCACGCTCGACCCGGCGGCGGACGTGGTCCGCTGGATTCCGCCCGCCGCGGCGCTGGGCGCGGTGGACTCGGTGAGTGACGGCGCGTACGCCCGGGGCGCGGCCCAACTCGCGCTCTGCGCCGGGGTGCTCGCGGCCCTCCTCGCGCTCTGGCAGCGCAGCCTGACCCGCCTGATGACGACGCCGGACGGCTCGACGCTCGCGGCGGCCGCGCCGGACAAGGGCACCTCCCGCACCTCCGGCGCCCTCGCCGGTGTGCTGCCCGCCGGGCGCACCGGCACGGTCATGGAGCGCAGCCTGCGGTACGTCTGGCGCGACCCGAAGACCAAGGCGGCCTGGGTGACCTCGCTGGCCATCGGCCTGATCGTGCCGGTCTTCAACGCACTGCAGGGCACCGGGTCCGTGTACTTCGCGTGCTTCGCGGCGGGGATGCTCGGGGTCCTGATGTACAACCAGTTCGGTCAGGACACGTCGGCGTTCTGGATGGTGGCGATGACGATCTCGTCGCCGCGCGACGCGTACGTGGAGCTGCGCGGCCGGGCCCTGGCGCTGCTGCTCATCACCCTCCCGTACGCCACGCTGGTCACCGTCCTGACGACGGCGATGCTCGGTGACTGGCCCGCCCTGCCGGAGGTCCTCGGCCTCTCCTTCGCGCTGCTCGGCGCGATGCTGGCGACCGGCGCGTGGTCCTCGACCCGCTTCCCGTACTCGATCCCGCAGGAGGGCTACAAGAACGTGGCCCCCGGTCAGGCGGGGCTCGCCTGGATCTCGATCTTCGGCGGCATGGTCGCCGCGGCCCTGCTGTGCGCCCCGGTCCTGGCCGTCACGATCTGGCTGCACGCCTCGGGCGCGGCCTCCTGGACCTGGCTGCTGCTGCCCCTGGGCACGGCGTACGGGGCGGCGGTCACGGAGCTGGGCATGCGTCTTGCGGCCCCGCGCCTCGCGCGGCGCCTGCCGGAGATCCTCACGGCGGTGAGCAAGGGCTGAAGGGGCCACTGGCCCTCGCTCCTGCCTCCTGCTCCTGCTTCTGGAACGCAGGCGACCCGCGAGCCGTGGTTCCTGCCGCGCCGGGCGGACCGGGCGGAGGAAGCCGGCCGGACGTACCGGCGGCTCGCGGGTCGGGTGACTGCTTGGGTTTGGGCCGGCTGCACGCTCGTCTCACGCGCTGGTCCGGCACCGCACTGGGTGTGGTGGCAGGCCGCTAGCCCGCAGCCACCTCTCGCGTCCGCAATGAAATCACTGCCGGATCACCTCCATTCTTCGAGTGCTCACCACCCTAGGAAGAGGCGCTGGGTCGCTCAACCGGTTTTTCGGGAACCGGGCCCCCGCTACGTACGCGTCGCGCAACGATTTCTCTGTCACTTTCCGGGAACTACCTGTGGGGTGCGTCACGTTCCAGTTGAATGATCTGACGTGCGGTACAGGCGGACGGCGCAGCTCATGCAGTACAGGCAGCTCATGAGGACGAGGACACGGCCTGCAGGGGGTTCCAGGTGAGTGCTTCGCGACAGAGCGGAACTACCGACGAACTGGGTCCTGAAGAACCCGAACCGGGCAGTGCCGAGTTGCTCGCGGCGCTGCTCGACGGGATGGACGCGGCGTTGTGCGCGTTCGACGCCGACGGTGTCGTGACGCACTGGAACCGGGAGGCCGAGCGGATCCTCGGCTGGTCGGCGGCGGAGGCCGTCGGGCGGCGGGGCTTCACCGGCTGGGCGGTGCGGGCCGCGGACGCCGGGGACGTCGAGGAGCGGCTGCTCGCGGCGATGGACGCGGCGGGCCGTCAGGTGCACGAGTTCGCGCTGGTCACCAAGGACGGCGGCCGGGTGCTCGTGCGGATGCAGTCGGCGGCCGTGCGGGGCGGTGACGGCAAGACGGCGGGGATGTACTGCGCCTTCAGCGAGGTGCACGCCCAGATCGATCTGGAACGGTCCATCGCCCTGAGCGAGGCGCTCTTCGAGAACGCCACGTGGGGTGTCGTCCTCGTCGACGCGGACCTCCGGCCCGCCGTCGTGAACGAGTACGCCGCCCGTGCCTTCGGGGTCGGGCGCACCGCCGTCCTCGGACGCCCGCTGGCCGACCTGCTCGGGCAGGGCGTCGAAGAGCTGGAGAGCGCGCTGACCCACGTGCTCGCCGAGGGGGCGCCGCCCGCCCCCGCCGAGCTGTGGGTGTCGGTACGGGCGCCCGGGGCGGGCCGGGACGACGGGGTCGAACGGCGCTGCTGGCGCAGCGGATTCCTGCGCCTGGCGTCGCCGCTGGCCGAGGAGCCGGTACCGCTGGGCGTGGGCTGGCTCTTCCTCGACGTGACGGAGACCAAGCAGAACGAGCAGGTGGCCGCGCAGCTGCGGTTCCGCTCCCAGCAGCTGCACCGGGCCGCACGGGCCGCCGCCGAGTGCGAGGACCCGACGGAGGCGGCCACCGTCCAACTGGACTTCGCCCTCGCGGGCTTCGCGGACCACGCGCTGGTGGACCTGCTGGCCGGTGAGAAGCCGGTCCGTCTCGTACGGGTCGCCGCGACGCCCGCGGGTGCGCCGGGCCCCTGCCTGCCCGTCGCCATGGCGGGCATCCCCGTGCGCTACCCCGAGGGCCACCCCGCACCCCAGTCCGTGGAACGCACCGGTTCGGTGCGGGCCAGCGCGGGCACGGCGGCCACGCCGGAGCGGGTACGGGAGTGGGCGGCGGCCCGCCAGTGGCCGGAGGACTCCGTCCACGCCCTCTGCGTCGTGCTGCGCAGCCGGGCCCGGACGCTGGGTGTGGTGACGTTCCTGCGGGGGGCGGGGCGGGGGCAGTTCGACGGGGTGGACGCAGCGTACGCGGAGAGCGTGGCGGCGCGGGTCGCTGTGTCGCTGGACTTGGCGGAGTCTGTCGGGGGGCAGTGACGGGTCGCTCCCGCGTGGGGGGGGCGGGTGTGGGGGTGCGTTGTCCCCTGCGGGGCGCGACCGGAACCGCCGCTTCGCGGCGGAGTCGGCCCGCTCGTCCGCCCGTTCGCCCCGCGACGTATTGCGGGAGCAGGGGCCGTGGGATCCTCCTCACGTCGCGTGGAGCGCCAGGGTGGGGGACAGGCGTGCCGCCCGTACCGCGGGGTACAGCCCCGCCACCGTGCCGATCGCCAGCGTCGCTCCGAAGCCGCCCGCCATCGCCCAGGGCGGGACCACCCACGGCAGGTCGCCGGAGACCGCGTATGCCGCCGTCGCCGCCGCGCCGAGTGCGACGCCCGCCATGCCGCCGAGGCCCGACAGCATCAGGGACTCCGTCACGAACTGGACGCGGATCTGGCCGCGGGTCGCGCCCAGCGAGCGGCGCAGGCCGATCTCGTAGCGGCGTTCCAGGACCGAGATGATCATGGTGTTGGCTACGCCGACCCCGCCCACGAGCAGCGCGATGCCACCGAGGCCGAGCAGCAGCGTGGAGAAGGCGCCCTCCGTCGCCGCCTTCGCCCGGAGCGCCGACGACGGGTCGGTGACCTGGACGTTGCGCGGATTCTCCGGGTCGATGGACGGGGCGAGGAGCCTGCGTACGTCGTGCACGGAGGCGTCGGTGGAGCGTTCGTACACCGACGTCGGGTGGCCGTCGAAGCCGAGCAGCTTCTTCGACGCGTCCCAGCCGGTCAGCGCGGAGCGTTCGATGTCGGGCGCGAGCGGCAGCGGGTCGAGGACGCCGATGACGGTGAAGTACCGGTCGTCGATCCAGACCTGCTGTCCGGGCGAGGTGATGCCGAGCCGCTCCGCCGCGACGTGGCCGAGGACCACTGACGGGTAGCGGCTGTTCGCCGCGTTGAACCAGGTGCCGCGCGCCGTCTCGCCGCGCAGCACCTTCAGCAGCCCCTCCGTGGCGGCCCGCACCGCGATGCCACCGGTCTCGTCCTCGGGGATCTTCTCGCTGCGCCGCACGGACCGTTCCAGGTCGCCGGTCGCACCGACGTCCTCGACCCCCTCGACACGCCCGACCCGGCCCGCCGCGTCCTCGGGCAGGGTCACCTTCTCGCCGGAGAACATCGCCTCACCCGGCGAGGCGATGAGCATGTTGGTGCCCAACTCGTCGAGTTCGTGCATGAGGTGGGCCTTGCTGGAGGACGAGATGCCGACGACGGCGACCATCGTCGCGATGCCGATGGCGATGCCGAGCGCGGACAGGACGACCCGTACGGGACGGCTGCGCAGACCGGCGGAGCCGACGTGCAGGACGTCGCGGGGGCTCAGCCGCGCCGCCTTCAGGGCGCGCCCCGCCTTCGTACGCCTCCGGGCGCTCACGCCGCCACCTCCGCGCCCCGCGCGTCCGCGACGACCTGACCGTCCCGGATCCGCACCTGCCGGGGCAGCCGTTCGGCGATCTCCGTGTCGTGGGTGATGACGGCGATGGTCGCGCCCTCCGCGTTCAGGTCGTGCAGCAGGGCCATGACGGTCTCGCCGGATTCGGAGTCGAGCGCGCCGGTGGGTTCGTCGGCGAGCAGCAGGTCGGGTTCGCCGACGACCGCGCGGGCGATGGCGACGCGCTGTTTCTGGCCGCCGGACAGTTCGTGCGGGCAGTGTCCCATGCGGTCGGCGAGGCCGACGCGCTCCAGGGCGTACGCGGCCCTGCGGCGCCGTTCGGCCCGCGAGAGGCCGGAGTAGAGCAGGCCCTCGGCGACGTTGTCGCGGGCGCTGATGCCGGGGACCAGGTGGAACGCCTGGAAGACGAAGCCGATGTGCCGGGCCCGCAGCGCGGAGAGGCTGCGGTCGGTGAGCGCGGCGACGTCGTGCCCGGCGATGGCGACGGAGCCCGCGGTGGGCCGGTCGAGGGTGCCGACGATGTGCAGGAGGGTGGACTTGCCGGAGCCGGACGGGCCGACGATGGCCAGGAGTTCACCGGCGGCGACGCTGAGGTCGACACCGCGGAGGGCGGCGACTCCACCCGGGTACTCCTTGGTCACGCCGCGCAACTCGACGACGGGGTGCGGGACTTCGGGTAGGTCCGACGCGCCGTGTCCGTTCGAGGCGCCGGGGCTGCTCGGGACTTCGGGTCCGTTCGACGCGCCGGAACCGTAAGGGACTTCGATGCCGTTCATACCTTCGGCACCCCGACCTTCGCGCCCTCCCGCAGCCCGCCCCCGCTGACCTCGACCCGGCCCTGACCGAACATGCCGAGCCGGACCTTGACGTCGCGGGTGCGGCCGCCCTCGACGAGCTGGACGCCGAAACCGCCGCCGGGCAGCGCGAGCAGCGCGTTGACCGGTACGGACAGGACGTCCTCGTGCGTCTCGCCGGTGAGGTCGACGGTGACCGGGGACTGGTCGAAGCCGTCGACCTTGCCGGGGTCGTCGAAGGTGACGGTGACGGGGATCTTGGGCGTCTTGTCGTTCGGGTCGTCGCCGGGCTTGGCGGTCCTGCCGACGGAGGCGACCTTGCCGTCGGCCGTGGTGCCGTCCGGGAGCGTGACGGTGACCTTCGCGCCCTTCTTCGCCGAGCCGCCTTCCGCCACGTCGAGTTCGACCCGTACGACCCGTTCGGAGCCGGTCGTCGAGAGCACGGGCTTGCCCGGCGCGAGCTGGTCCCCCGCGCTCGCCCCGGCGGACTTCACCCGGACCGCGGACGGCTGGAAGGAGATCTGCTCCGGTCCGACGCGCCCGGTCCGCTTGCGGTCGTGCGCCTTCTGCCAGAGCTTGACGGCGGCCGCGGTGCCGTCGGTGTACGTGTCGTCGACGGCGAGCCCGGCCCCGTACCCGAGCGCCACCAGGTTCTCCTCGAGCTGGCGCACGTCGTTGCCCTTGTCGCCGGGCTTCAGCGTGCGGTACATGGGCTCGGTGCCGTACATGAGCCGGACGGGGGCGCCGTTCACCTCGTAGAGCCGCCCGTCGCGCCGGACGGTGGAGCCGGTCCCGGCGCACCACGTCAGGGTGCCGGTGGTGCCCGCGTTGACCTTGCGTTCCTTGGCGTAGCCGAGGGTGCCGTCGACCTGGGTGCCGCTGCTGAGGTCGCCGCGCTCGACGTCGGCGGTGGCGGGCGGCAGTCCCGCGTCCCGGTGGCTGGACTCCTCCGTGCCGCCCGCGTCGGCGAGTGCCGTGACGGCTATCCCGCCGCCGGTGACGGCGAGCAGGGCGACGACGGTGGAGACGATGGCGGTGCGGCGCCTCATCCGACGATGCCCTTGCACGCCCCGGCGGCCTTCTCCATCTTCTTGGCCTCGGCACCCTTGGGCATGGGCTGCGCCTGCATCGCGCCGCCGTCGAACTTGGGGTCGGGCATGTCGAAGCCGTTCTCGCGCATGCACCGGGCGTACTCGAGCATCTTGTCCTTGTCGGCCTGCGAGATCCCGCCGCCCTTGGAGCCGCCGCCCATGCCGCAGTCCTTCATGGCGGCCTGCATCTTCTCCTTGCTCATGTCGCCGCCGATGGTGATGCCCCGGGTGTCCTGGCCGGACTTCGGCTCGGCCACCTTCAGGCCGTGCTTGCGCAGGCACTCGCGCTCCTTGAACGCCTTGTCGGCGTCGGCGCCCTTGCCGCCGTCGGCGCTGTCGGACGAGCCCTTGCCGGAGCCGGAGTCCGAGCCGGAGTCGTTCGAGCAGGCCCCGGCGAACAGGGCGAGTGCGGCGAAGGCTGACGCGACGGCCACCGAGCGGGTTCGGGTCGTGCGGGCGGTCCTCATGTGGCTTCCCCTTACGTCTGGACAGCTGGCGTGACTGACGCGCACAGGCTCACGGGAAGCCGGGTTTCGTTTCTCTCAACGGGGACGCTTACACCGGCGAAAGGTCACTCTCGGGTACACAGGGCGGCATGCGCGTACTACTGGTGGAGGACGAGGAATTCCTGGCCGAGATGATCGCCGAGGGGCTGCGCCGCGCCGCGCTCGCCGTGGACGTCGCGGCCGACGGCCCGACCGCGCTGCGCAAACTCCAGCTCGGCGAGTACGACGTGCTGATCCTCGACCGCGACCTGCCGGGCGTGCACGGCGACGAGGTGTGCCGCCGCGTCGTCGAGCAGCGCCTCCTTACCCGGGTCCTGATGCTGACGGCGTCGGGCACGGTGCGTGACCGGGTGGCGGGTCTGGGGCTCGGCGCGGACGACTACCTCACCAAGCCGTTCGCGTACGACGAGCTGCTCGCCCGCGTCCTGGCCCTCGGCCGCCGCGCGCGCCCCGCACTGCCGCCGGTGATCGAGCGGGCGGGCCTGGTCCTGGACACCGCGCGCCGCCAGGCCAGCCGGGAGGGGCGGCATCTGTCGCTGTCCCGCAAGGAGTTCGCGGTCCTGGAGGCGCTGCTGCGGGCGGACGGCGCGGTGGTCAGCGGGGAGGACCTGATCGAGCAGGTCTGGGAGGAGGACACCAGCTACCGCACCAACGCGGTACGCGTCACCCTCTCCAAGCTCCGCGCGAAGCTGGGCGAGCCGCCGGTGGTGGAGACGGTGCCGGGCGCCGGGTACCGGATCGCGGGACGGTCGCTGTGACGCGGCGGCCCGTCCGTGCGCCGGTCGGGGCGCGGATGAGCGGCGAGCGGTCCCGCCTGACCGCGCTCTACGGGGGGCTGCTCGTGCTGGCCGGGGCGCTGCTCACCGGGCTCGTGTACCTGCTCGTGCAGCAGGGCCTGTACACGTCGATCAGCACGGCGGTGACCACGGCCGTGCCGCGCGGGCCCGTCCCGCCCTGGACCCCCGCGCCGATGCCGGTGAGCTCCGCGGTGCCCGCCCAGCGCCTGGACGGTGTGTCGGCGGACGCCGGTAAGGGGCTCGCCATCACGAAGATCAGCGATCTGGCGGGCGAGGCCGCGCTCAGCCGCCTCCTCACCGTCTCCGTGATCGTCTTCGCCGCGTACGCCATCCTGTCGATCGCCCTCGCGTGGTGGATGGCGGGCCGGGTGCTCCGCCCGGTGGCCGTGATCACCGGGACCGCGCGCCGTCTGTCGGGGGCCAATCTGCACGAGCGGATCGCGCTGGACGCGCCGCCGGGCGAGCTGAAGCAGCTCGCCGACACCTTCGACGCGATGCTCGACCGGATGGAGCGGCTCGTCGGCGCGCAGCAGCGGTTCGCGGCCGACGCGGCGCACGAGCTGCGCACTCCGCTCGCGGTGCAGCGGGCGGCGGCGGAGATCGGGCTCGCCGGGGAGCCGGATGCGGAGCGGGTGGCGAGGATCCGTACGAAGCTGATCTCCGTCGCCGACGACAGTGAGCACCTCATCGAGGGGCTGCTGCTGCTCGCCGCGTCGGAGCAGGGCCTGGAGCGGCGCGAGCCGGTCGCGGTGGACGTCCTCGCGCACGCCGTCGCCGACGGTCTCTCCGAAGAGGCCGCCCGGCGTGCGGTCACCGTGTCGGTGCGGGCGGATCCGCTGACGGTGGAGGGCGACGGCGTCCTGCTGGACCGGCTGGTCCACAACCTCGTGGCGAACGCGGTGCGCTACAACGCCCCGGAGGGCCGGGTGGGCGTCGTCGTCAGCGGCGACGGCACGCTGGAGGTCGCCAATACGGGGCCGCCGGTGCCGCCGGACACCGTCCCGCACCTCTTCGAACCCTTCCGGCGGCTGGCGGAGCGCACCCACGCGCGCGGGGAGGGCGCCGGGCTCGGCCTGTCCATCGTGGCGGCGATCGCGCGGGCGCACGGCGCGGAGGTCCTGGCGGAGGCGAACGGGGCGGGCGGCGGGCTCACGGTGCGGGTGCAGTTCGCGGGCCCTGACGGCTCCCGTGCGGGTGCGGCCGCCGGGCCCTGAGAGGGGCGCACGGCCGTGGCTCAGTGGCGGTAGAAGATCCGGTCGCCGTACTCCTGGAAGATGCGGCCGTTCCAGTCGTGTCCGCCGTCCACGTTCCCCGACCGCAGGACGGGCGGCTGGCCGCCGCGCGCGACGAGCTGCTCGATGGCGGCGGCGGTCATGGCCTGCATCAGCGCGTTGGTGACCACGCTGGAGGCGGGTCCGAACGGCGCATCGACCCCGTCGAGGCTCAGCTCGGCGTCCCCGACCTCGATCTTGGAGTCGACCACCACGTCGCAGTGGTCCCTCAGGAAGGTGCCGGAGACGTGCCGCGACCTCGTCTGCGACGCGTACGCCACCGAGGTCACGCCGATGACCTTCAGGCCGAGCGCGCGGGCGTTCATCGCCATCTCCACGGGCAGCGAGTTCCGCCCGGAGAGCGAGATGATCACGAGTACGTCGCCGGGGCGGGCCGGCGAGGAGTCGAGGACGGCGCCCGCGAGGCCGTCCACCCGCTCCAGGGCGGAGCCCAGCGTGGCGGGCATGACGTCGACGCCGACCACGCCGGGGACGGCGAGGAGGTTGATGAGGGCGAGGCCGCCCGCGCGGTAGACGACGTCCTGCGCGGCGAGCGAGGAGTGTCCGGCGCCGAAGGCGAAGAGGCGGTTGCCGGACTCCACCGCGTCGGCGAGCAGGGTGCCCGCTTCGGTGACGTTCCCGGACTCCTCGTCGCGGACCCGCTGCAGCAGACCGATGGCGGCGTCGAAATACTGACCTGCAAGCTTGCTCTCGCTCTTCGAGCTCATTCGCATCACGTTGCGGTCCGGACCAGTGCCGTGTCAACACCGTCGCAGGCCGGTCCTGGGCGGGAATTCCACCGGCGCGGCACGGTTGTCAGTGGTATGCGTCAGAATTGAGGGCAGGGCCAGCGCACGAGCGAATTCTGAGGGGCACCCATGTCGGGGCTGATTGACACCACTGAGATGTATTTGCGCACCATCCTCGAGCTCGAGGAGGAAGGTGTCGTCCCCATGCGCGCCCGGATCGCCGAGCGGCTCGACCAGAGCGGACCGACGGTGAGCCAGACCGTGGCGCGCATGGAGCGCGACGGCCTGGTGGCCGTCGCCAGCGACCGGCACCTGGAGCTCACCGAGGAGGGCCGCCGCCTGGCCACCCGCGTAATGCGCAAGCACCGCCTGGCGGAGTGCCTGCTCGTCGACGTGATCGGGCTGGAGTGGGAGCAGGTGCACGCCGAGGCCTGCCGCTGGGAGCACGTGATGAGCGAGGCGGTGGAGCGCCGCGTCCTGGAGCTCCTGCGCCACCCGACCGAGTCGCCGTACGGCAACCCGATCCCGGGCCTCGAGGAGCTGGGCGAGAAGGACGGCGCGGACCCGTTCCTGGACGAGGGCATGGTCTCCCTGACGGAGCTCGACCCGGGCTCCGAGGGCAAGACGGTCGTCGTGCGCCGCATCGGCGAGCCGATCCAGACGGACGCCCAGCTGATGTACACGCTGCGGCGGGCCGGCGTGCAGCCGGGCTCCGTGGTGAGCGTGACGGAGTCCGCGGGCGGCGTGCTCGTGGGGAGCAGCGGCGAGGCCGCGGAGCTCACCGCGGAGGTCGCGTCGCACGTCTTCGTCGCCAAGCGCTGAGCCGCGCGCCTGCCGTCGGCGCGTCCGGGTCCTTCCGGAGCGCCGACGGGGCGCTGCCGGAGCACTTCCGGAGCTCTGCCGGAGCACTGAGGTCAACTCCCGTTATTGGAGGGGTAGTTGACAAAGGCTCACGATCTCCATGAGATCTTGCGGAATCCAAGATTCAGTGTGCGGAATCGCAGCGCCCGAGCGTTTTGCGTGCGAGGCTGTCGCGAGAGGCATATGACCTGAGGGCTCTTGACCGTGTCGGCGCCAGGTCTGGCCGCACGGCCGGAGAGGGGGCTGGAGGATGTGCCCGTCTGGTGAGCGCGAACGTCCGCCCGGCCCGGGCCGGCGGGAAAGCGAGGGCCCCGGCGCCCTTGAGCGCCGGGGCCTGTCCTCCCCTGTACTGACCCGGAGCCCCGAGCTCCCAGGGTCATTCCCCGCGGACCGGTTTCCCCGAGCGGTCCGCCCCCCGTTGAAGATCTCCCCTCGGCCGCGCCGGTCAATCCTTGAGCGTGGTCACCCGAACGAGGGGTGTTGTCGGCGAATCGGCCGATTTCGAAAAAGAGTTCGATAGCGTGCGGGGGCGTGAGCAGGGCCAGGCGTGGAACCCGAGCGGAACCTAGGGGGGTGCCAGGAATCATGGTGCGGCGCATCGACGTGACGGGTACAGGTGGCGTACGCCTCGCCGCCTGGGAATACGCCGACCCTCCCAAGCTACGGGAGGCCGAGGGACTGCCGGGCGGGGTGCTGTTACTGCACGGCCTGATGGGCCGCGCCTCCCACTGGGCCGGCACGGCCCGCTGGCTCGCCGAGCGGCACCGCGCGGTCGCCCTCGACCAGCGCGGCCACGGCAGGAGCGAGAAGCCCGCCGAAGGCCCCTACACCCGCGACGCCTACGTGGACGACGCGGAAGCCGCCCTCGTCCAGCTCGACCTCGCGCCCGCCGTCCTCATCGGCCACTCCATGGGCGCGCTCACCGCCTGGCAGCTCGCCGCCCGCCGTCCCGACCTCGTCCGGGGCCTGATCATCTGCGACATGCGGGCGTCCGCGCTCGGGGCGGCCTCGCAGCGCGAGTGGGAGGACTGGTTCAAGTCCTGGCCGGTGCCGTTCGCGACCCTCGCCGACGTGCGCAAGTGGTTCGGGGAGGACGATCCCTGGGTGGAGCGGCCCAACCCCGCGCGCGGGGAGTTCTTCGCCGAGATCATGACGGAGGGCACGGACGGCTGGCGTCCCGTCTTCGACCGGGCGCAGATGCTGGAGTCCCGTGAGACGTGGGTGCACGACGCGCACTGGGAGGAGCTGATCCAGGTGCGCTGCCCCACGCTCGTCGTGCGCGGCCAGGACGGTGAGCTGGGCCGGGCGGAGTCCCAGGAGATGGTGCGGGTGCTGCCGCGGGGGGAGTACGCGGAGGTGGCCGATGCGGGGCACCTTGTGCACTATGACCAGCCCGGGGCGTGGCGGGCGGCGATCGAACCGTTTCTGGACGGGGTCCTGGCGGGGTAGGGGGCGCCGTCCTGTCGTGGCCTTCGGCCTACTCGTCCTCAATCGCCGGACGGGCTCGAAATGTCCCCACCGCCGCCGGTCGGGCTTGAAGTGTCCCCACCGCCGCCGGACGGGCTCGAAAATGTCCTCACCGTCGCCGGACGGGCTTGGAATGTCCCCACCGTCGCCGGTCGGGCTTGAAAATGTCCTCACCGTCGCCGGACGGGCTTGGAATGTCCCCACCGCCGCCGGACGGGTGCGGGATGGCTCCTCAGCCGCCGTTCTGCCCGGTTACGGGCTCAGGCGTTCGACCTGCCAGGGGGCGCCCGGATCCGGGCGTACGTACCGTAGGCGGTCGTGCAGGCGGTCCGGTCTGCCCTGCCAGAATTCCACCGTCAGGGGGTGGACGCGGAAGCCTCCCCAGTGCGGGGGGACCGGGACCTGTTCGCCCTCTTGGTAGCGGGCCGCCAAGTCGGCGTAGGCGCGGTCGAGTTCCGCTCGGGAGGCCAGTACGGAGGACTGCGCGCTGGCCCAGGCGCCGAGCTGGGAGCCGTGCGGGCGGGTCCGGAAGTAGGCCACCGTCTCCTCGCGGCCGACGCGCTCCGCGATGCCGGTGACGATCACCTGGCGGGCCACGGCGTGCCAGGGGAAGAGCAGGGAGACGTACGGGTTCACGGTGAGCTCGCGGGACTTGCGGGACTCGTAGTTGGTGAAGAAGACGAAGCCGCGCTCGTCGAAGCCCTTCAGGAGCACCGTGCGCGAGCTGGGGCGGCCCGCCGCGTCGGCCGTGGAGACCACCATGGCGTTCGGCTCGTGGACGGCGGCCCGGTCGCCCGCCGCCTCCTTGAACCAGAGCGCGAACTGGTCCATGGGCCCGTCCGGCAGATCCGCCTCGGCGAGGCCCGCGGTGACGTACTGCTCGCGCATGTCGGCCGGTTCGGGAAGGGGTTCGGGAAAGACTGCGCTGGCGTCGGTCACACAGTCATCCTGCCGTATGCGGGGCGGTCCCGGCGGGACACCCCGGAGAGGTGACATGTGGCACTGAGTGCCGCATCGCATCGCCAAAGGTGGCACCAGGGGATATCGTCCTGCTGCCGAATCGGTTGGGTGACCACCAGCCTCACTGGGCATCACCGGAGTGAACGTTCCGGACCGCGAGTCGACGAATTCGCCACAGATGGGCGGATTGGACCGCGTAACCGGGCCGTGTTCGCCCATTTTTGACCGATGGTCATGAGCTGATCGCCTTGCCTCACTCGAAAACCATCACGTCGAACCCATCACGAGGAGCCGCCTGATGTCCGACTTCGTACCCGGACTTGAAGGAGTCGTCGCGTTCGAGACGGAGATCGCCGAACCGGACAAGGAAGGTGGCGCGCTGCGCTACCGCGGCGTCGACATCGAGGACCTGGTCGGCCACGTCTCCTTCGGGAACGTGTGGGGCCTGCTCGTCGACGGCGCCTTCAACCCGGGCCTGCCGCCCGCCGAGCCGTTCCCGATCCCGGTGCACTCCGGCGACATCCGCGTCGACGTCCAGTCCGCGCTCGCCATGCTCGCCCCCGTCTGGGGGCTGCGGCCGCTGCTCGACATCAGCGAGGAGCGGGCCCGCGAGGACCTGGCGCGCGCCGCCGTCATGGCGCTCTCCTACGTCGCCCAGTCGGCCCGCGGCCAGGGCCTGCCGATGGTGCCGCAGCAGGAGATCGACAAGGCGGACACCGTCGTCGAACGGTTCATGAAGCGGTGGCGCGGCGAGCCCGACCCCAAGCACGTGCAGGCCGTCGACGCGTACTGGACGTCGGCCGCCGAGCACGGCATGAACGCCTCCACCTTCACCGCCCGCGTCATCGCCTCCACCGGCGCGGACGTCGCGGCGGCACTGAGCGGGGCCGTCGGCGCGATGTCGGGGCCGCTGCACGGCGGCGCCCCGTCCAGGGTCCTCGGCATGATCGAGGAGATCGAGCGGACGGGCGACGCGGTCGCGTACGTGAAGCAGGCCCTGGACAAGGGCGAGCGGCTGATGGGCTTCGGGCACCGGGTGTACCGGGCCGAGGACCCGCGCGCGCGAGTGCTCCGGCGCACCGCCCGTGAGCTGGGGGCGCCGCGCTACGAGGTCGCGGAGGCGCTGGAGAAGGCGGCGCTCGACGAGCTGCACGCCCGCAGGCCCGACCGGGTGCTCGCCACGAACGTGGAGTTCTGGGCGGCGATCGTCCTCGACTTCGCGGAGGTGCCGGCGCACATGTTCACGTCGATGTTCACGTGTGCGCGGACGGCGGGATGGTCGGCGCACATTCTCGAGCAGAAGCGGACGGGGCGGCTGGTCCGGCCCTCCGCGCGGTACACGGGGCCCGGCTCTCGCAGCCCCATGGAGATCGAGGGGTACGGGGAGATCGCCCGCTGAGGTCTCGGGGCTCCGCTCCTCAAACGCCGGAGGGGCTGTATCCAAGCCCGTCCGGCGATTGAGGACGCCGTCAGCCGAGCGCGGAGCTCACCAGCACCGTCCACTGCGCCACGACCCGTTCTCTGCGCACCCCGTCGTCCGTGAGCAGATTCGCAAGACCGAGCCCCCGCGCCATGTCCAGGAGGCCCTGGATCGTCTCCCGGACTCCGGGGACGGACTCGTCCGCGCCCAGCAACCCCACCGCGATGCGGTGGGTCTCGCGGCCCACGCGGGCCTCCAGCTCCGTGACCCGGCCCCCGAGCTGGGGCTCGTTGGAGGCGGCGACCCACAGATGGAGCGCCGCGCGGAAGAGCGGGCCCGTGTAGAGGTCGACCAGGGCCGCGACCACCGAGGCGCGGTCCTGGGCCGGGAGGGCCCGCAGGGCCGTGGAGCGCTGTTCGGCGACGTACTCCACGGCCGCCGTGAACAGGTCCTCCCGGGTCGGGAAGTGGTGCTGGGCCGCGCCCCGCGAGACGCCCGCCCGCTCGGCGACCACCGAGACCGTCGAGCCCGCCCAGCCGTGTTCGGCGAGGCAGGACACCGCGGCCTCCAGGAGTTTCTGGCGGGTCGCACGGCTGCGGTCCTGCTTGGGCGAGCGGTCCGCGGCGGTCACAGCACCCATGAGCGCTCCCGTCGTTCGAGGAACGCCGTCATTCCCTCGCGCGCCTCCGCGGCGGCGAAGAGTCGCGCGGACAGGGCCGTGACGGCGTCCGATTGGTCGTCGAATGCGTCGAGCACCCTAGCCGTGAGCAGCTTCTTCGTCTCGGCCAGGGCGCCCGGCGCCGCCGCGCGGAGCCCGTCGAGCATCGGCGCGAGGGCCGCGTCGACGTCCGCCGCGTACGCCGTGACCAGGCCGATCCTGGCCGCCTCCGCCGCGTCGAAGCGCTCCCCGGTGAGGAACCAGCGGGACGCGGCGCCCGGGTCGATGCGGGGCAGCAGGGGCAGGGAGATCACGGCGGGGGCGACGCCGATGTGCACCTCCGTGAACGCGAAGGACGCGGCCGGTCCCGCGACCGCCAGGTCGCAGGCGCCGAGCAGCCCGAGGCCGCCCGCCCGCACGTGGCCGTCGACCCGCGCGAGGACCGGCTTGGGGAGCTCGACGAGCTGACGCAGCAGCCGTACGAAGTCGAGCGGGTCGGGCGGCGCCTTCAGGTCGGCCCCGGAGCAGAACGTCGTCCCGGTGTGGGTGAGCAGGACGGCGCGGACGGCGGTGTCCTCGCCGAGGCTGCCCAGGGCCCGTGCGAGGGCGCCCACCAGCTCCGCCGAGAGCGCGTTGCGGCGGTCGGGGAAGTCCAGGGTGATGGTGGTGACGCCGCGTTCCGGCGAGGAGACGACGAGGCTCATGAACCGCTCCTCAGTAGGACTTGGGCAGGCCGAGCGTCTGGTGCGAGACGTAGTTGAGGATCATCTCCCGGCTCACCGGGGCGATCCGTGCCACGCGGGACGCGACAATCAGCGAGGCGAGGCCGAACTCCTTCGTCAGGCCGTTGCCGCCCAGGGTGTGCACGGACTGGTCGACGGCCTTCACACAGGCGTCGGCGGCGGCCAGTTTGGCCATGTTGGCGGCCTCGCCCGCGCCGGTGTCGTCGCCTTCGTCGTAGAGCCTGGCGGCCTTCTGCATCATGAGGCGGGCGAGCTCGATCTCGACGTGGGACTGGGCCAGGGGGTGCGCGATGGCCTGGTGGGCGCCGATCGGGGACTTCCACACGCTGCGTTCCCTGGCGTACTCGACGGCGCGGGACAGCGCGTAGCGGCCCATGCCGAGCGCGAACGCGGCCGTCATGATCCGCTCGGGGTTGAGCCCGGCGAAGAGCTGGAGCAGACCCGCGTCCTCGTCGCCCACCAGTGCGTCCGCCGGGAGCCGCACGTCGTCCAGGACGAGCTCGAACTGCTTCTCCGCGGCCTGCAGTTCCATGTCGATCCGGCGCCGCCCGAAACCGGGGGCGTCGCGCGGGACGATGAACAGGCACGGCTTGAGGTTGCCGGTGCGGGCGTCCGACGTGCGGCCGACGATGAGGGTCGCGTCGGCGATGTCGACGCCGGAGATGAAGACCTTGCGGCCGGTGAGGAGCCAGTCGCCGGAGTCCGGGTCGCGGCGGGCCGTGGTGGTGATGCGGTGGGAGTTGGAGCCCGCGTCGGGCTCGGTGATCCCGAAGGCCATGGTGCGCGAGCCGTCGGCGAGGCCGGGCAGCCAGGCCCGCTTCTGCTCCTCGGTGCCGAAGCGGGCGATGACCGTGCCGCAGATCGCGGGCGAGACGACCATCATGAGCAGCGGGCAGCCCGCCGCCCCCAACTCCTCGAGCACGATGGACAGTTCGGCTATTCCGCCACCCCCTCCCCCGTACTCCTCGGGCAGGTTCACGCCGAGGTAGCCGAGCTTGGCGGCGTCCGCCCAGAGCTCGTCGGGGTGGCCGCCGTCGGCGGCGACGCGGGCGAGGTAGTCGCGGCCGTACCGGCGGCCGAGTGCGGCGACGGCGGTGCGCAGGGCCTGGTGCTCCTCGGTTTCGAGGACGGTGCTGCGAGCGGTGCTCATACGGATTGCTCCTCCTGTACGACGTCTGCGACGTCTACGACTGCGAGCAGTGCGCCGACCTCGACCTGGCGGCCGGGGACGGCGTGCAGGGCGGTGAGCGTGCCGGAGGCGGGGGCGCTGATGCGGTGCTCCATCTTCATGGCCTCCAGCCAGACGAGGGGCTGCCCGGCCGTGACCGGCCGGCCCTCGGCGATGCCTTCGGCGACGCGGACGACGGTGCCGGGCATGGGGGCGAGCAGCGAACCGGGAGCGCGGCAGGTGGTGGGTTCGGGGAGCAGCGGGAGCGGGGTGAGGGCGGTGTCGCCCCGGGGGGTGGTGACATGCACGCGGTCGCCGTACCGCGTGACCGTGTACGTGCGGCGCACGCCGTCGGCTTCGAGCACGACGCGCCCGGCCGTCACGCTCACCACGGTGACGCCGTCGGCGGCCGGGCCCTGCCGGGTGTGGTGGTAGCGGACCTCGTGTTCGGTGCCGTCGGGCTCGGTGCGGTAGCGCTTGAGGTGGGGCTGCGAGCGGAGGTTGCGCCAGCCGCCGAAGCGGGAGCGGCCGTGCGCGTCGGCGAGCGCGGCGGCCAGCGGGGCGTGCGGGTCGGGCGCGGCGGCGGCGAGCGCGGCAGCGTGCCGGTCGTAGAAGCCGGTGTCCATGCGCGCGGCGGTGAACTCGGGGTGGCGCAGGGAACGTACGAGCAGGTCGCGGTTGGTGACCGGGCCGTGCACGGCGGCGCGCTCCAGGGCGCCCGCGAGTGTGCGCAGGGCCTCGGCGCGGGTCGGCGCGTGGGCGACGGCCTTGGCGAGCATCGCGTCGTAGTGCACGCCGATGGTGTCGCCCGCGGCGTAGCCGGTGTCCAGGCGCACCTCGCCGGGCACGTCGAGGCGGTGCAGGGTGCCGGTCTGCGGGGCCCAGCCGGCCGCCGGGTCCTCGGCGTAGAGGCGGGCCTCGACGGCGTGGCCGTGCGCGGTCGGCGGGTCCTCCGCCAGGGCGAGCCCCTCGGCGACGCGGATCTGCAGGGCCACGAGGTCGATCCCGAACACGGCCTCGGTGACGGGGTGTTCGACCTGGAGGCGGGTGTTCATCTCCAGGAAGTGCGCGCGCCCTTCGGCCACCAGGAACTCGACGGTGCCCGCGCCCCGGTAGTCGGTGACGCGGGCGGCGCGCACGGCCCGCTCGTGCAGTTCGGCGACGAGCCCGGGGGCGAGGCCGGGCGCCGGGGACTCCTCGATGACCTTCTGGTGGCGCCGCTGCAGGGTGCAGTCGCGGGTGCCGAGCGGCCATACGGTGCCGTGCGCGTCGGCCATGATCTGCACCTCGACGTGCCGGCCGCCCTCGACGTACGGCTCGACGAACACCTCCCCGTCCCCGAAGGCACTGACCGCCTCCGCGCGGGCGGCCGCCAACTCCTGCTCAAGCGAGGCCAGTTCGCGTACGACGCGCATGCCGCGTCCGCCGCCGCCCGCCGCCGCCTTCACGAGGACGGGCAGGTCGGCCTCGGTGACGTCGCCGAGCGGGGCGACGCCCATCAGTTCCTTGGCGCGCGTCTTGGACGCCATCGCCTCGATCGCCTCGGGCGGCGGGCCGATCCAGCAGAGCCCCGCGTCCAGGACGGCCCGTGCGAAGGCGGCGTTCTCGGAGAGGAAGCCGTAGCCGGGGTGGATCGCGTCGGCGCCCGCGGCGAGCGCGGCCTTCACGACGAGGTCGCCGCGCAGGTACGTGTCCGAGGGCGCCGCGCCCGGCAGCCGTACCGCCGCGTCGGCCTCGCGCACGTGCAGGGCGTCCGCGTCGGCGTCGGAGTGCACGGCGACGGTGGTGATGCCCAGGTCGCGGCAGGTGCGGAAGACGCGGCAGGCGATCTCGCCGCGGTTGGCCACAAGGATGGAGCTGATCATGGAGGGTTTCCTCACATCCGGAAGACGCCGAAGCCGCCGCGCGCGCCCTCGTAGGGGGCGGTGTGGATCGCGGACAGGCAGAGGCCGAGGACGGTGCGGGTGTCGCGCGGATCGATGACCCCGTCGTCGTAGAGCCGCCCGGACAGGAACATCGGGAGGGACTCGGACTCGATCTGCCGCTCCACCATGGCGCGCAGCCCGGCGTCCGCCTCGTCGTCGTAGGGGTGGCCCTTCGCCGCGGCGGAGGCGCGGGCGACGATCGACAGGACGCCCGCGAGCTGCTGCGGGCCCATGACCGCGGACTTGGCGCTGGGCCAGGCGAAGAGGAAGCGGGGGTCGTAGGCGCGCCCGCACATGCCGTAGTGCCCGGCGCCGTACGAGGCGCCCATCAGGACGCTGAGGTGCGGCACCCGCGAGTTGGAGACGGCGTTGATCATCATCGCGCCGTGTTTGATGATGCCGCCCTGCTCGTACTCCTTGCCCACCATGTAGCCGGTGGTGTTGTGCAGGAAGAGCAGCGGGATGTCGCGCTGGTTGGCCAGCTGGATGAACTGGGCGGCCTTCTGGGACTCCTCGCTGAACAGGACGCCCTGCGCGTTGGCGAGGATGCCGACCGGGTAGCCGTGCAGGGCGGCCCACCCGGTGACGAGCGAACTCCCGTACAGCGGCTTGAACTCGTCGAAGTCGGAGCCGTCGACGATGCGGGCGACGACCTCGCGCGGGTCGAAGGGCTTCTTCAGGTCGTCGGGGACGATGCCGAGGAGCTCGTCCTCGTCGTACCGGGGCGGCTCGACCGCGAGCGGGTCCGGATCGGCGTACGCCTTGCGCCGGTTGAGCCGCTTCACGACCCGCCTGGCCTGCCTGAGCGCGTCGCGCTCGTCCTCCGCGAGGTGGTCGGCGAGACCCGAGGTGCGGGCGTGCATCTCGGCGCCGCCGAGCGACTCGTCGTCGCTCTCCTCTCCGGTCGCCATCTTCACCAGGGGCGGGCCGCCCAGGAAGACCTTCGCGCGCTCCTTGACCATGATCACGTGGTCGCTCATGCCGGGCACGTAGGCGCCGCCCGCCGTGGAGTTGCCGAAGACGACGGCGATGGTGGGAATCCCGGCCGCCGAGGACTGCGTGAGGTGCTTGAAGAGGGCGCCGCCCGGGATGAAGATCTCCTTCTGGGAAGGGAGGTCCGCGCCGCCCGACTCCACCAGATGGATCGACGGCAGCCGGTTGGCGTGGCCGATCTCGTGGGCGCGGAACGCCTTCTTCAGCGTCCAGGGGTTGGACGCGCCACCCCGTACGGTCGGGTCGTTGGCGGTGATCAGGCACTCGACGCCCTCGACGACGCCGATGCCGGTCACCATGGAGGCGCCGACGGGGTAGTCGCTGCCCCAGGCGGCCAGCGGGGACAGTTCGAGGAAGGGCGTGTCCGGGTCCAGGAGCAGTTCGATCCGCTCCCGGGCGAGCAACTTGCCGCGCTCGCGGTGCCGTTGGACGTACTTCTCACCGCCCCCTTCCAGCGCCTTGGCCTGCTCGGTGCCGAGTTCGGCGAGCCGGTCCAGCATGGCCCGGCGGTGCTCGGCGTACTCGGCGCTCGCGGGGTCGAGCGCGGAGGCGAGGACGGTCACAGCAGTACCTCCGGTATGTCCAGGTGGCGGGCGCGCAGCCACTCCCCGAGCCCCTTGGCCTGCGGGTCGAAGCGGGCTCGTGCGGCGACGCCCTCGCCGAGCAGTCCCTCGACGACGAAGTTCAGGGCGCGCAGATTGGGCAGGTCATGACGTACGACGCGCAACCCGGCGGTCTCCGGCAGGAGGTGGCGCAGCCGCTCGACGGTCAGCTCGTGGGCGAGCCACCGCCAGGCGTCGTCGGTCCGCGCCCACACGCCGACGTTCGCGTCGCCGCCCTTGTCGCCGCTGCGGGCCCCGGCGACGAGGCCGAGGGGCGCGCGGCGGGTGGGTCCCGGCGGGAGCGGGGCGGGCAGCGGGGGCCGGGGCGGGTCTTCGAGTACGCGGGTGTCGGCGCCGGAGGCGACGGGTGCGCGCTCGCCGCCGGGCAGGACCGCCACGTGCTCGACGGTGTCCCGGTCGACGTACGCCGCCTCGAAGACGCCGTAGGGCGAGCCCCGGCCGGGCGGCGCGGTGACGTGGAAGCCGGGGTAGCTGGCGAGGGCCAGCTCGATGGCGGCGCCGCTGAGGGCGCGGCCCACCGTGTCCGCGTCGGCGTCCCGCACGACGAGGCGCAGCAGGGCGCTGGCGCTCTCCTCGGTGGGCGCGTCGGCGCGGTCGGTGCGGGCCTGCTCCCAACGCACCTCGCCGGGGCGTGACTCGGCGCGGTCGAGGGCGTCCTCCAGCTGGGCGCGGACGAGGGCGGCCTTGGCGTCGATGTCGAGGCCGGTGAGGACGAAGACGACCTCGTTGCGGAAGCCACCGACGCGGTTGAGGCCCACCTTGAGGGTCGGGGGCGGCGCCTCGCCGCGCACGCCGTCGACGCGGACGCGGTCGGGGCCTTCCTCGGTGAGGACGACCGTGTCGAGGCGGGCGGTGACGTCGGGGCCCGCGTACCGGGCGCCCTGCGTCTCGTAGAGGAGCTGCGCGGTGACGGTGCCGACGTCGACGAAGCCGCCGGTGCCGTCGTGCTTGGTGATGACGGACGAGCCGTCCTCATGGATCTCGGCGAGTGGGAAGCCGGGGTGGCGCAGGGCGTCCAGGCCCTTCTCGTGCCCGGCGAAGAAGGCGTAGTTGCCGCCGGTGGCCTGCGCGCCGCACTCCAGGACGTGCCCGGCGACGACGGCGCCCGCGAGCTTGTCGTACTCCGTCGGGCCCCACCCGAAGTGCGCGGCGGCGGGCCCGGTGACCAGGGCGGCGTCGGTGACGCGCCCGGTGACGACGACGTCGGCGCCCGCGGTCAGGCACGCGGCGATGCCGGCGCCGCCGAGGTAGGCGTTGGCGGTGAGGGCGCCGGGGAAGCGGCCGCCGAGGTCGTCGCCCTCGACGTGCGCGACCCTGACGTCGCCGAGCCCGAGGCGTCCGGCGAGCTCCCGCACGGCGTCGGCGAGCCCGGCCGGGTGGAGCCCGCCCGCGTTGGCGACGATGCGGACGCCCCGTTCCCTGGCGAGCCCGAGGCACTCCTCCAGCTGCCGCAGGAAGGTCTTGGCGTAGCCGCGCGAGGGGTCCTTGAGGCGGTCGCGGCCGAGGATGAGCAGGGTCAGCTCGGCGAGGTAGTCGCCGGTGAGGACGTCGAGGGGGCCGCCGGTGAGCATCTCGCGCATCGCGTCGAACCGGTCGCCGTAGAAGCCGGAGGCGTTGCCGATCCGCAGGGCGGGCACGGTCGTCGGCCGGGCGGGCACCGTCATGCGGCGCCCCCCTTCGGCGGGCGGCCCGCGCCCGGCGGCCCCGCGAACGCCTGCGCGACGTCCAGCCAGCGGTCCGCGTCGGAGCCCTGCGCGCGCAGGGCGAGGTCGGCGCGGTGGGCGCGCCGCGTCACCAGGAGGCAGAAGTCGAGGCCGGGTCCCGTGACGCGCTGGGCGGCGTCCTCGGGTCCGTACGCCCAGGTCTCCCCCGTGCCGGGCGCGGTCAGCTCGACCCGGAACTCCTCGCCGGGTGCGCCGAGGCCCCGTACGGCGAAGGCGAAGTCACGTGTCCGCACCCCGATCCGCGCCACGTGCCGCAGCCGGTCGGTCCCCTCCCGCGCGACGCCGAGCGCGTCCGCCACGTCCTGGCCGTGCGCCCAGGTCTCCATGAGCCGCGCGCTCGCCATGGAGGGGACGGCCATCGGCGGCCCGTACCAGGGCAGCCGGGTGCCGGCGGGGGCCTCGCTCAGGACCCGCCACAGCGCGTCGCGGGCGGTGCGCCAGCGGGCGAGCAGGTCGGCGGGCGGGAGCCCCGCACCCTCCGCGGCGCCCTCGTCCACGAACGAGCCGGGCGCCGCCGCGGCCTTCTCGACCTCGACGGCGAACGCGTCCGGGTCGGTGGCGGCGAGCAGGGCCGCCCGGTCCGTCCAGGCGAGGTGGGCGATCTGGTGGGCGACGGTCCAGCCGGGTGCGGGCGTCGGCAGGGACCACCGCTCCGGGCTCAACTCCGCTACGAGAGCGTCGAGTTCCTCGCTCTCGGTGCGCAGGTCGTCGAGCACGGGCAGGGCATCGGACACGGAACGCTCCCCTCGGGGCACGGGTCTCCCCTGCTCGAACGGGATCGAGAGCGTGGGGAAGTGCCTGGGAGCATGGCAGCGCTCGGAGAAACAAGCAAGCGTGCTTGCATTACTTTTCGGACGGCTCCGTGACGGGCTTCGCGGACGACTCCGTGGCGGTCACGGCGGCGGCCGCCACCGGGTCCCCCACCGCACCGGCCACCGCACCGGCCACCCCGCCGACCCCCGCACCGGCCACCGGATCCTCGTCCGCGCGCGCCCTGCGCCGCCCCACCTGCGTCCGCACCGCGCCCATGCTCGCCGCGATGACCAGGGCGATGGCCAGCGCCTCGGTGACGGACAGGGCCTGGCTCAGGACCAGGAACCCGGCGAGGGACGCGATGGCCGGTTCCAGACTCATCAGGACGGCGAAGGTGTGCGCGGGCAGCCGCCGCAGCGCGAGGAGTTCGAGGGTGTACGGCAGTACGGACGACATCACCGCGACGGCCGCGCCGAGCGCCAGCACGTCCGGCCTGACGAGGCGCGAACCGGCCCCGGCGATGCCGATCGGCAGGAAGAGCACCGCGGCGACCACCATCGCCAGGGCCAGGCCGTCGGCCTGCGGGAAGCGCCGTCCGGTGCGCGCGCTGAAGAGGATGTACACCGCCCACATCGCACCGGCGCCGAGGGCGTAGGCGACACCGACGGGGTCGAGGCCGTCGAAGCCGCCCCCGCCGCCGAGCAGGAAGACACCGGCCAGGGCGAGCCCCGCCCAGACCAGGTTCATCGCGCGGCGCGAGGCGAGGACGGAGAGCGCGAGCGGTCCGAGGACCTCCAGCGTGACGGCAGGGCCCATGGGGATACGGGCGACGGCCTGGTAGAAGAGCCCGTTCATACCCGCCATCGCGACGCCGAAGGCGACGACGGTGCCCCAGTCGGCGCGCGAGTGCCCGCGCACCTTCGGCCGGCACACGACGAGCAGCACGAGCGCGGCGAAGACGAGCCGCAGCGCGACGATGCCGACGGCGCCGACCCGCGGCATCACGCTCACCGCGACCGCGCCGCCGAACTGCACGGAGACGCCGCCCGCGAGGACGAGCCCGACGGGGCCGAGACGGCTGCGGAGACTGGGCTGCGGTGCCGCCGGGCCCGTCGGGGGCGCTGCCTGATCGCTGCGGGAGACGTTCACGGGCGAGCCTTTCCTGGTGCGTTGCCGCACTTCCCCGGGGTTCACCCTCGGTTCATGGTCCTGGACTCCACCGTCCAGGACAGTGCACTACGACAGGATTGTGGAGCTCTTTCACTGCTGTACGCAACCCTTATCCACATGTCGAAGCTACGGGGCCCCGGGGGAGGCAGGGGCCCCGTAGTCGGTGCCTGGCGGGCCCGGGGGCCTGGCGGACCTGGGTGCCTGGCGGGCCCGGGTGCCTGGCACGGCCCAGGTGCCTGGCACGGCCCAGGTGCCTAGCGGACCCGGCCGTACATGTTCGGCTCGTATCGGGAGAAGGACGAGACGCGGACGTTCTTGCCGGGGCGCGGGGCCTCCAGGTACTGGCCGCCGCCCAGGTAGATCGCCACGTGGTGGATGCCCGACGCGCTGCCGTCGCTGCTCCAGAACACCAGGTCGCCGCGGCGCAGCCGGTCCCGCGAGATCGGCTGGGCAGCGCGGTACTGGGCGTCGGCCACGCGCGGCAGCGCGATGCCCGCCCGTCGGTAGGCGGCCATCACCAGACCCGAGCAGTCCCAGCCGTGCGGGCCGTTGCCGCCCCATACGTAGGGGTCGCCGAGGTGGCTCATGGCGAACGAGACAGCGGCCTCCGTGCCGTACCGGTGGGGCGTGCCGGAGCCCGTTCCCGCACCGCGGCCGCGGCCGCCGCCGTGGCCGTGGCCGTGGCCGTGGCCGTGCCCACTTCCACTGCTACTGCTACCGCTACTGCCGCCCGAACGGCCCGTGCGCTGCTCGTACTTGTCCTTGTGGCTGGTCCAGTACCAGTGGCCCGCCTTCTGATACCAGTAGACGCGGTCGGTGGCGTCCCAGCCCTGCCGGCCCCGGAAGACGGGTTCGGCGGCGGACGGCCGGCGCGGGGTGGGCGCCGTGGCCTTCCCCGGTGAGGCCACGGCCCCCTTTCCGCTCCGCGCCAGGTACTTGGCGTGGTGCGAAGTCCACCGCCACCAGCCGGTGGCGTCCTTGTACCAGTACTTGGAGCCGTCCCAGCCCGCGTGGCTCGGCGCGGGTTCGGCCGCCGCGGTACCGGCCGCCGCGCCCACGAGCACGGCCGCGCCGACGGCGGCCACCACGGCCCCGCGCACGCCGGCGCACCGCGGCGGCCCGGCGGAGCCGTCAGCCGTCGCCGCTTCCGCGCACCGGCCGCATGCGCAGTCGACGGGTGTCTCTTCGACGAATCGGGGTGTCTGCACTTCCGTCCGCACTTCGTTCCGCACTTCGGTCCTCTCCCTCGGGTGTTCAGTGGGTGTTCAGTGGGTGTCGACGGCGTTCCCCCGTGCCGTGTAGAAGGCCACCGTCAAGTCCTTGACCAGGGCCTTCCGTTCGTAGTCGTCCAGTGCGACGAGCCCCCTCTCGGTGAGTCTGCGGACGGTGTCGTCCACGGCGTCGAGCACCGACGTCAGGACGCCGTCCCGGTGCTCGGCGTCGAGGGCGGCGAGCTGCTTGCGCCGCATCGCGGCGGCCACGTCGGGCGCGTACTCCACGCGCAGCGGGCGGGCCGAGAACACCTCGATGCCGACGGCCCTGCACTCCGCCGCCAGAGCCCTGCTGAGCGCGTCACCGACGGCCTCGGTGTCCCGCAGGGTCGGCGCGTCGTCGGACGGCTCGCGGTAGGGGTCCGCGGGCAGCCGGGACGCCACGCGCGCGGTGACCGCCTCCACCTGCTCGCGCAGGTACGCGGTGTGGTCGTCGACCGCGAGGAGCGCCCGCGCCGCGTCCTTGACCTGCCACACCACCAGGACGGCCACGCGCAGTTCCACGCCCCGCGCGTCGACGACCGGCAGCGGCTCGCTCCGCCAGTGCCGCAGCCGTACGTCGACGCGCCTGCGCAGCGTCAACGGGCTGATCCACAGCAGTCCGGTGCGGCGCACGGTGCCCCGGTACCGTCCGAGGAGCGACAGGGTCCACGCGGTGCCGGCCCGCCCGCGGGTGAGCCCCCCGAGCGCGAGGAGCGCGACGACCCCGCAGCCGCCGACCGCCGCCCAGCGCGCCGGGCCGAGGCCGCGCCGGGGCCGTGCGGGCAGCCGCAGCACGTCGGTGAGCCGCTCGGGAAGGAGCCCGCCGGACCAGACCAGCGCGCCCGCCCCGGCGACGGCGACCACCGCGACGAGCAGCGCCCACCAGCCGGAGCAGGCGGGCCCACGCCGTTCCGCGAGGTCGCGGTCGGGGCGGGGCGGGGCGAGGGGGTGAACCGGGGCCTGACCTCGGGCCCGGGTCCGCGCCTCCGCTGCCGCCGCGCGGTCGCGGCCGGACGGCTGCCCGGGGCGCGGCGTGCTCCCCGGCGCCGGTGGCTTCAGCGGCTTCGGCAGCCCGGCCGTGCCGTCACGGAAGAGCGGGTCCATCGGTATGGAGCCGCGCCGATTACGCACGACGAGCCCCCGCACGGCACGATCGCCACTCGGCGGGGCCAAGTTGTGCGCCTCGGAGCCGGACCCCGCGGGCACCGGCTCCGAGAGACCCCCCGTGTCCGGCTCCGAGGGCCCTGCCGCGTCCACCCTCGCGGGTCCCGCCGCGTCCAGCCCTGCGGGCCTCGTCGCATCCACCCCCGCAAGCCCCGTCCGCGCCCCCTCGGCAGACGGCTCCGGCTCAGCGGGCCCCGTCGGCGTCGGCTCGCCGGACCCCTCCGACCCCGCAACCCCTACCGACCCCGGAGCCCTCTCCGACCCCGTAACCCCCTCCGCCCCCGGAGCCCTCTCCGCCCCCGGAACCCCCTCCGACCCCGCAACCCCCTCCGACCCCGGAGCCCTCTCCGCCCCCGCAACCCCCTCCGACCCCGCAACCCCAACCGACCCCGGAGCCCCCTCCGACCCCGCCGCTTCCCTCGACTTCTCCCGCACGGTGGCTCACCAGACTTCTCGCGTACGCAAGGCAGCTGACGCCTCGGCAGATGATCATGAACCATCTCGATCCTGCCCGAACCGGACACCGCTCCCCAGCACCGAAAGTCACGACTGCCGGGGACTTTGGTCCCGTCGCTCGCCGTCCCGGGCCGCGATCCCCTCCGCCAGGACCTCCGCCAGGTGCCGCCCCCGTACCCCCGCCAACTGCGCCAGCTGGGTCCGGCAGGAGAAGCCGTCGGCCAGGACCACCGCGTCCGGGTCGGCCTCCGCCACCGACGGCAGCAGCTGTTCCTCCGCACAGGCCACCGATACGTCGTAATGGCCGCGCTCGAAGCCGAAGTTCCCGGCGAGCCCGCAGCAGCCACCGCTCAGGTCGCCCGTGAGGCCCGCCTTCGCCCGCAGCCGCCGCTCCGCCGCGTCGCCGAGTACCGCGTGCTGGTGGCAGTGGGTCTGGCCGACGGCGCTCCGGCCGATGTGCGGCGGTCGCCACGCCGGGGCCAGCTCCTCCAGGGCCTGCGCGAACGTACGGACGGCCGCGGCGAGCCGTCGCGCGCGCGGGTCGTCCCCGAGCAGTTCGGCGAGGTCGGTCCGGAGGGCGGCGGCGCAGCTGGGCTCCAGGACGACGACCGGCGTCCCGGCGTCCAGCAGGGGCTCCATGCGGTCGAGCGTGGCGCGCAGGACGGCGCGGGCGCGGTCGAGCTGGCCCGTCGAGACGTACGTCAGGCCGCAGCACACCCCGCGCGGCGGCACCGCGACGCCGAGGCCCGCGTCCTCCAGGACCGCCACCGCGGCCCGCCCCACCGAGGGCGAGAGGTGGTCGGTGAAGGTGTCGGGCCAGAGGATGACGTGCGGGGCGCCCACGGTTCGCCGCCGCCCGCGCCACCACCGCCGGAACGTACGCGGCGCCACCTCGGGCACGGCCCGCTCCGGTGCGATCCCGCCGATGCGCTTGCCCAGCGCCGCCAACGGGCCCACGCGCGCGAGGGCGTTGACGACGCGGGCGGTGCGCGTCGCGGAGACAGCCCGCAGCCAGCGCGGCAGCAGGCCCATCGAGTAGTGGGCGGCGGGCCTGCGGCGGCCCTCGTAGTGGTGGTGCAGGAACTCCGCCTTGTACGTGGCCATGTCGACGCCCACCGGGCAGTCCGAGCGGCAGCCCTTGCAGGAGAGACAGAGGTCGAGGGCATCCTTGACCTCGGTGGAGCGCCAGCCGTCCGTCACCACCTCGCCCGCGAGCATCTCGTGGAGCAGACGGGCGCGCCCGCGCGTGGAGTGCTCCTCCTCGCCCGTGACGCGGTAGGACGGGCACATCACGGAGGACGGTGAAGTGGGCGTCGCGGTACGGCATTTGGCCACACCGACACACCTCCGTACCGCCGCCGAGAAGTCGCCGCCGTCCTGCGGATAGCCGAAGACCACGTCGACCGGCTCGCGCGGGAGCGGGTCGAACCGCAGGTCGGCGTCGAGAGGCGCGGGCCGCACCAGCATGCCCGGGTTGAGCAGCCCCGCCGGGTCCCAGACGTCCTTGACGCGTGCGAAGAGGCCGACGAGTTCGGGGCCGTACATCTTCGGCAGGAGCTCCGCTCGGGCCTGCCCGTCGCCGTGTTCGCCGGAGAGCGAGCCGCCGTGGGCGACGACGACGTCGGCGAGGTCCTCGGAGAAGCGGCGGAAGCCCGCGATGCCCGCCGGGGTGAGCAGGTCGAAGTCGATGCGGACGTGGATGCAGCCGTCTCCGAAGTGCCCGTACGGGGTGCCGCGCAGCCCGTGCTCGGTGAGCAGCGCCCTGAAGTCGCGCAGGTAGGCGCCCAGTCGGGCGGGCGGCACCGCGCAGTCCTCCCAGCCGGGCCAGGCCTCGGAGCCGTCCGGCATCCGGGTCGCCGTGCCGCTGGCGTCCTCGCGCACCCGCCACAGGGCGCGCTGCCCCGCCGGATCGTCGACGACCAGGGCGTCCACGGTGTCCCCCGCGGCGGCCCGCACGATCGTGTCGGCACGCGCGCGTGCCTCGGCCGGGCTCTCGCCGCCGGTCTCCACGAAGAGCCAGGCGCCGCCCTCGGGAAGGCCGTTCGCCCCCTTCACGAGGTCGGCCGCCATGCCCTCGACGGTCAGCGGGCCGTGCGGCAGGAGCCCCGCCGCCGCTTCGGCCGCCGCGCTCTCGTCGGCGTAGCCGAGCACGGCGAGCGCTCGCGCGCGGGGCGCGTCGACGAGGCGTACGACGGCTTCGGTGAGGATGCCGAGCGTGCCCTCCGAGCCGCAGAAGGCGCGCGCGAGGTCCGTGCCGCGTTCGGGGAGCAGCGCGTCCAGGGCGTATCCGGAGATGCGGCGCGGCAGTTCGGGGAAACCGGTGCGCAGCAGCGCGAGGTTCCCGTCCACGAGGGGGCGCAGCCCTTCGGGGGCGCCGTCCCAGCCGCGGGCGAGGCGGCGGCGCGTCCCCGAGCCGTCGACCACGGAGAGGGCGTGCACGTTGTCGGCGGTCGTGCCCCAGGCCACCGAGTGCGAGCCGCAGGAGTTGTTGCCGATCATGCCGCCGAGGGTGCAGCGGCTGTGCGTGGAGGGGTCGGGGCCGAAGGTGAGCCCGTGCGGGGCCGCGGCCGAGCGCAGGTCGTCGAGGACGACGCCCGGCTGGACGACGGCGGTACGGGCGCCGGGGTCGAGGGAGACGATGCGGCGCATGTGCCGGGTGAAGTCGAGGACGACGCCGGTTCCGGTGGCCTGTCCGGCGATCGAGGTGCCCGCGCCGCGCGGTACGAGGGGCACGCCGTGCTCCCGGCAGACCGCGAGCGCCGCCGCCACGTCGTCGGCGTCCCTCGGGGCGACCACCGCGGTGGGGACGCGGCGGTAGTTGGAGGCGTCCATGGTGTGCAGGGCGCGGGCGGTGACGGAGAAATCCACCTCGCCGCGCACGGCGTCGCGCAACTCCCGCGCGAGACCGCCCCGCCCCACCGACGGGTTCCCCGAAGGCACCTGACGCCCCGAATCACGGCCGCCCCCGCCACGCGTCGAGCCATCTCCCCCGCCGCGCGCCAAACCGCCAGGTTCATCGTCACCGTCGCCGTCGCCGTCGAGATCGCTCATGTCGTCCAGGATGCCCCCGCACAGGCCCCTCCCGACCACCCCGCCTCACCCGTTTTTTCACCATCCGGACGGGAAGATTCCCAACTCGGTCGACAACTCTCCTATAGTGATCCCCTCTTGAGCAGAGTGTGCCGCTTCCGATCGAGGACCCCGATTGATGACCGCGCAACCCCCCATAGCGCGCCCCGGGACGGAGCACCCTCCGCTGCGTCCCACCGCTTTCGTCCTGCTGACCTGCGCCGTGCTCACCGCGGCGCTCGCCGGAGCCGCCGTGGCCCTCGCGCCCGCCTCCGTACGCACCCCCCTGGCCTGGGGATCGGGCGCCGCGGCCCTCGCGCTGACCGCCGCCGTGACCCTGGCCTTCCACACCCTCCGCACCAACTCCCTGCTGCGCCGCAGCGTCGAGGACGGGCGGCAGTACACCGCAGGCCTCGTCCAGGACCAGGCCGCCCGCGCCGAGGAGTCGGCCCGTGAGCGGACCGCGCTCACCGAGTACTTCGCCCGGGAGCGCAGCGAACTGACCGTGCGCGCCCGCCGCGCCGAGTCCGAGCGCGCCGCCGCCCTCGCCGCCTGCGCCAACGCCGCAGGGCGCATGCAGGCCCTGGCCACCGGCATGCTCGCCGACCTGCGCGACATGGAGGGCAGGCACGCCGACGAGGACGTCCTCACCGACCTCCTCCACCTCGACCACCGCACCGCGCAGGCCGGCCGCATCGCCGACTCCGTCGCGGTGCTCACCGGCGCCCGCTCGGGCCGCCGCTGGGCCCGGCCCATCGTCATGGAGTCGATCCTGCGCGGCGCGATGGGCCGCATCGGCGGCTACCAGCGGGTCCGCGTCCACTCGGCCAGCGAGGTCGCGGTCGCGGGCCACGCCGCCGAGGGCGTCATGCACGCCCTGGCCGAACTCCTGGACAACGCGACGAACTTCTCGCCGCCCACCTCCGAAGTGCACGTCTACATCGAAGAGGTGGCGGCGGGCGTCATCATCTCCGTCGAGGACAGCGGCCTGGTGATGGGCCCCGTGCAGCAGCGCCGCGCCGAGCACGCCGTGTCCGGCGAGACCAAGGGCCTCGGCGGCCTCTCGGGCACCCGGCTCGGGCTCGCGGTCGTCGGCCGTCTGGCCCGCAAGCACGGCCTGACGGTGTCGTTCCGGCCGTCGGCGCGCGGCGGTACGGGCGTCCTCCTGCTGATACCGCAGGAGCTGCTGTCCCGCCCCTCGGACGCGGCCCCGGTCGCCGCCCCGGCCCCGGCACTGACCCCGCCCCCGGCCCCCATCCCCGTCAGCGCGCCGCAACCGCAACCGCTGCCACAGCGCACCGGCGCGCACGGCACCGAGGCACCGCCCGTCTCCGACACCCCGTCAGCCGGTCTCGACCGCGTCGACCGCGACCCCGTACCCACCCACGAGGCCGCCCCCCTTCCCGCCGGTACCGACGCCGCGCCCCTGCCCAAGCGCCCGCGAGGCCGCACCCTCGCCGCCGCCGAGCGGGCCCGCGCCGACAGCGACACCGGCGAGACGCAGATCCGGCCGCGCGCCGCCACCGCGGCGAGCACCGCGGCCCGCTTCAGCAGCTTCCGTCAGGCCGTCCGCCCCGCACCGTCGGATCCCTCCGGTCCGGCCGAGGACACGGACGCCCCCGCAACTCCCCCGCACCCGGAAGGCGAGATCCCCCGATGACCACCGGCACCACCCCCGGCACCACCACCGACGAAAAGCTCACCTGGCTCCTCCAGGGCCTCCTGGAGCGCACCCCGGGCGCCCGCCACGCCCTCGTGCTCTCCCGGGACGGCCTGAAGCTGTGCCGCACCCCGGAACTCTCCGTCGACCAGGCCGACCAGCTCGCCGCGATAGCCGCCGGCATCCAGTCGCTCTCGCACGGCGCGTCCGCGGAGTTCGGCGACGGCAGCGGCGGGGTCCGCTCCGCGATGGCCGAGTTCTACGGCGGCATCCTCTTCATCGTCGAGGCGGGCGAGGGCGCGCACCTCGCCGTCATCGCCGCCGAGGACGCCGACGCGGGCCTCGTCGGGCACACCATGAGCGAGCTGGTCGAGCAGCTCGGCGAGCACCTGCGCGCCGCGCCACGCGCGGACGACGGCCCCCGCTCCCTGCCCGCCTCATGAGCCGCCCCGGCCGGGACGACTCCCCCGACCGGCTGTACACCCTCACCGGGGGACGCAGCCGGTCGGCGCCCGACACCCCCTTCGACCTGGTGACCCTCGTCGTCGCCGAATCGGGCCCGGTCCCCGGCATGCAGTCCGAGCACGCCGCGATCCTGCGCCTGTGCCACCTGCCGACGGCCATGGTCGAGGTCGCCGCCGAGCTCGGCCTGCCGGTGAGCATCACCCGCATCCTGCTGTCCGACCTGCTCGACGCGGGCCGGATCAGCGCCCGCCACCCGCGCGCGGCCGCCGACCACAGCCTTCCCGACCCCGACATCCTGGAGCAGGTGCTCGTTGGACTCCGCAATCTCTGAACGCAGCGCTACCGGGGCCACCCGAACCGAACTGACCGCCACCGCGGACAACGGCCTGAAGATCGTCGTGGTCGGCGGCTTCGGCGTCGGCAAGACGACGCTCGTCCGTTCCGTCAGCGAGATCCGTCCCCTCAACACCGAGGAGACGATGACGCAGGCCGGTCAGGGCATCGACGAGACGGGCGGCCTCGACGGGCTGCGCGGCAAGACGTCCACGACCGTCGCGTTCGACTTCGGCCGCATCACGCTCGACGCGCACAACATCCTCTACCTGTTCGGCGCCCCCGGCCAGGAACGCTTCTGGTTCCTGTGGGACCGCCTCTTCGCCGGCACGCTCGGCGCGGTCGTCCTCGTGGACCCGCGGCGCATCGAGGACTCCTGGTACGCGATCGACCGCCTGGAGCACCACGGCACGCCGTTCATCGTGGCCCGCAACGACTTCGGCGGCTCCCCGCACACCCCCGAGCAGCTGCGCGAGGCCCTCGACCTCGACCCCGGGGTGCCGCTCGTCGACTGCGACGCCCGGTCCCGGCAGTCCAGCAAGGACGTGCTGATCACCCTCGTGGAACACCTCCAGACGCTGTACGCGGCCCAGCGCAACGCCTCCCAGGAGAACACCCAGTGACCTGCCCCGTTACCGGCGCCGGCGGCGCGCCCGTACCGCTCTCCGGCCCGCGGTTCGCCACCGAACCCACCCAGCTGTACCGGGAGATGCGCCGCGACCACGGCCCCGTCGCCCCCGTCCTCCTGGACGGCGACATCCCGGCCTGGCTGGTGCTCGGCTACCGCGAGCTGCACCAGGTCACCGGCGACCCGGTCCTCTACAGCCGCGACTCCGAGCTGTGGAACCAGTGGCCGAACATCCCCGCCGACTGGCCGCTGCTCCCGATGATCGGCCACCGGCAGCCGTCGATCCTCTACACCGTCGGCGAGCGGCACACCCGGCGCGCCGCGATGATCGCGCACGCCCTCGAAGCGGTCGACCCCTTCGAACTCAAGGCGCACGCCGAGCAGTTCGCGGACGAGCTGATCGACCGCTTCTGCGGCAAGGGCGCCACGGAGATCGTCGCCGAGTACGCGATGCTGCTCCCCGTCCGCGTCCTCGCCCGCATCTACGGCTTCCCCGACGAGCAGGGCCCCGGCCTCGTCACCGCCATGAACGACATGATCGACGGCCGCGAGCGGGCCCTCGCGGGCCAGCAGCACCTGGCCGGGTCGATGATGCGGCTCATCGCCGACAAGCACGCGGCGCCGGGCGCCGACGTCGCCTCGTACATGCTGGAGACGCAGGCGGCCGACGGCGAAGCGGGCTTCTCCGACGAGGAGATCGCGCAGGACCTGATGGTGATGATGGCCGCGGGTCACCAGCCGACCGCCGACTGGATCGGCAACTCGCTGCGCCTGATGCTCACCGACGACCGGTTCGCCGCCTCCCTGTTCGGCGGCCGGCACAGCGTCGCCGAGGCCATGAACGAGGTCCTGTGGGAGGACACCCCCACGCAGAACGTCGCCGGGCGCTGGGCCTCGCGCGACACCCAGCTGGGCGGCCGCCGCGTCAACTCCGGCGACCTGCTGCTGCTCGGCCTCGCCGCCGCCAACTCCGACCCGCAGGTCCGCACCGACGGCTCGGCGCTGACCGGCGGCAACAGCGCCCACTTCTCCTTCGGGCACGGCGAGCACCGCTGTCCGTTCCCCGCCCAGGAGGTCGCCGAGGTCATCGCGCGGACCGCCATCGAGGTCCTCCTCGACCGCCTGCCCGACCTCGACCTGGCGGTGCGGGCCGAGGCCCTCACGCGCCGCCCGTCCCCCTGGCTGCGCGGCCTGACGGACCTGCCGGTGAGCTTCACCCCGACCCCGACCTCAGTGTTTGGAGATCTCAGATGACGCGCATCGCCCTGGATCCGTTCGTCACCGACCTCGACGCGGAGAGCGCACGGCTGCGCGCGGCGGGCCCGCTCGCCGAGGCGGAGCTGCCGGGCGGCGTACCGGTGTGGGCGGTCACGCACCACGCCGAGGCCCGCCAACTCCTCACCGACAAGCGGCTGGTGAAGGACATCGAGGTCTGGGGCGCCTGGCGGCGCGGCGAGATCCCCGCCGACTGGCCGCTGATCGGCCTCGCCAACCCCGGCCGCTCCATGCTGACGGTCGACGGCGAGGAGCACCGCAGGATGCGCACGCTGGTGGCGCAGGCGCTGACGCCGCGCCGGGTGGAGCGCATGCGGGAGCGCATAGCGGAGCTGACGTCGGCCCTCCTGGACAGACTCCCCACCGACTCCTCGACGGTCGACCTGAAGGCGGAGTTCGCCTACCCCCTGCCCATGTACGTCATCAGCGACCTGATGGGCATCGACGAGGCCGACCACCCGCGCCTGAAGGTCCTGTTCGACAAGTTCTTCTCCACGCAGACGCCCCCGGCGGAGGTCGTCGCGACGCTCGGCGAGCTCGCCGCGATGATGGGCAAGGTCGTCGCGGCCCGCCGCACCGAGCCCGGCGACGACCTGACCAGCGCCCTGGTCCAGGCCTCCGAGAACGGCGACCACCTCACCGACGAGGAGATCGTCTCCACGCTCCAGCTGATGGTCGCCGCGGGCCACGAGACGACGATCTCCCTCATCGTCAACGCCGTCGTCAACCTCGCCGCCCACCCCGACCAGCTCGCACTGGTCCTCGCGGGCGAGGTCGGCTGGGACGCGGTGATCGAGGAGACCCTGCGGTACGCGACCCCCACGTCGCACGTCCTGATCCGCTTCGCCGCGCAGGACGTCCCCGTCGGGGACAAGGTGATCCGGCAGGGCGACGCGCTGATCGTCTCGTACGGCGCGATAGGCCGCGACGAGGCCGCGCACGGCCCCACGGCGGGCGTCTTCGACATCACCCGCACGTCGCCGACCCGCCACATCTCCTTCGGCCACGGCCCGCACGTCTGCCCCGGCGCGGCCCTCTCCCGCCTGGAGGCGGGCGTGGCCCTCCCGGCCCTGTACGCGCGCTTCCCGAACCTGCGCCTGGCGGTCCCGCACGAGGCCCTCCGCAACAAGCCGGTGGTGACGCAGAACGACTTGTACGAGCTGCCGGTACGGCTGGTGGACAGCTCCTCCGGCAGGCATTCCAGCCCCTCCGGCGATTGAGGAGCGGGGTCCGGGGCAGAGCCCCGAGTCGTCCACGCCGGGTGGGCCCAACATCTCACCCGGCGGACACCACAAAGATCGCGCACCCCGAGCCGCTAGGCTCCCCCCGTGGCTGAGATCCAGATTCCCGCTGACATGAAGCCCGCCGACGGCCGTTTCGGCGCGGGCCCCTCCAAGGTGCGTACGGAGGCGCTGGACGCCCTGGCCGCCACCGGCACCTCCCTCCTCGGAACCTCCCACCGCCAGGCCCCGGTCAAGAACCTGGTCGGGCGCGTGCGCGAGGGCATCGCCGACCTCTTCTCCCTCCCCGAGGGGTACGAGGTGATCCTCGGCAACGGTGGCTCCACCGCGTTCTGGGACGTGGCGACGCACGGCCTGATCGAGAACAAGTCGCAGCACCTGAACTTCGGCGAGTTCTCCTCCAAGTTCGCGAAGGCGTCGAAGCTCGCCCCGTGGCTGGCCGAGCCGACCGTGATCGCGAGCGAGCCGGGCACGCACCCCGACCCGAAGGCGGAGGCGGGCGTCGACGTCTACGCCTTCACGCACAACGAGACCTCCACCGGCGTCGCCGCGCCGATCAAGCGCGTCCCGGGCGCCGACGAGGGCTCCCTCGTCCTCGTGGACGCCACGTCCGGCGCGGGCGGCCTGCCGGTCGACATCGCGGAGACGGACGTCTACTACTTCGCCCCGCAGAAGTCGTTCGCCTCGGACGGCGGCCTCTGGCTGGCCGCGTTCTCCCCGGCGGCGATCGAGCGCGCCGAGCGGATCCACGCCTCGGGCCGCCACGTCCCGGAGTTCTTCTCGCTCCCGACGGCGATCGACAACTCCCGCAAGAACCAGACGTACAACACCCCGGCCCTCGCCACGCTCTTCCTGCTCGCCGAGCAGCTGGACTGGATGAACTCGCAGGGCGGCCTGGAGTTCACGACCGGCCGCACGGCCGCGTCCTCGCGCACGCTGTACGGCTGGGCCGAGGAGTCCAAGTACGCGACGCCGTTCGTCACGGACCCGGCGAAGCGGTCGCAGGTCATCGGGACGATCGACTTCGCGGACGAGATCGACGCGGGCGCTGTCGCGAAGGCGTTGCGGGCGAACGGGATCGTGGACACGGAGCCGTACCGGAAGCTGGGCCGGAACCAGTTGCGCGTGGCGATGTTCCCGGCGATCGATCCGGCGGACGTCGAGGCGCTCACGAAGTGCATCGACTACGTCATCGAGAAGCTGTAGGGATTCGCTGCGCGACCAGCTGCGGGTTGGTTGTGGCTGGTCGCGCAGTTCCCCGCGCCCCTAAAAGGCGCCCCGAGCCTCAGCGGCTCAGGCCCCTGAACCTCCGTACCGCCAGCGGCAGGAACACCAGCGAGATCGCCACCGGCCAGGCCACCGCCATCAGGATCGCGTGCTGCTCGACCCAGGTGTCGCCGCCCGCGCCGGGGTTGCCGAAGAGCTCGCGGGTGGCCGTGCCCGTCGAGGAAACGGGGTTCCACGCGGCGACGGGTGCCAGCCAGTCCGGCATGAGCGACGGCGCCACGAACACGCTGGAGATCATCGTGAGCGGGAAGGCCACCGCGTAGAGGCCGCCCGCCGCCTCCGGGGTCGGCACGACCAGGCCGAGGAAGACCCCGACCCAGATCAGGCTGAACCGCAGGAACAGCAGCAGCCCGAAGGCGAGCAGGGTGTCGGCCACGCCCGCGCTGGAGCGCCAGCCGATGGCGAGCGCGGTCAGGGCGAGGATGGTCAACTCGGCGCAGGCCACGATGAGATCGGCCAGGCCGCGCCCCGACGCCACGGCGGAGGGCGCCATCGGCATCGAGCGGAAGCGGTCGATGACGCCCTTCGTCGCGTCCGTCACGACCCCCATCGCGGTGTTCATGAACCCGAAGGCCATGGTCATCACGAACATGCCGGGCATCAGGAACTGCTGGTAGTCGCCGTCCTCGCCGCCGCCCGGCACCTTCATCGCCTCGCCGAACACGAAGCCGTACAGCAGCACGCTGATGATGGGGAAGCCCAGCTGCCAGGCGATGGTCACGGGTTGGCGCCGGAAGTGGGTGAGGTAGCGGCGGGTGACGTTCCAGCTGTCGGCGAGGGCCCAGAAGAGGCGCCCGCGCGAGGGCGCGGTGGTGGAGAGGGCGCTCACGCGGCGGCCTCCGTCCCGTGGATCTCGCCGGTCAGGCGCAGGAACACGTCGTCCAGGCTCGGCCTGCGCAGCCCGATGTCCTCGACGGCGATGCCCTCGTCGCGCAGGGTCCGCGCCACGTCCGTGAGGGCGGCGACCCGGTCGGTCACGGCGCCCTGCACGCGGCGCTCCAGGTCGAAGGTGACGGGTTCGCCGTCGCAGACGCGGGCGACGGCCTTGGCCACCGCGGGCAGGTCGGCGGCCTCGCGCACGACGACGTCGAGGTGGCTGCCGCCCACCGTGTTCTTCAGGCCGTCGGGGGTGTCGTCGGCGATGGCCCGGCCCCGGTCGATGACGGTGATGCGGGAGGCGAGCCGGTCGGCCTCCTCCAGGTACTGGGTGGTGAGCAGGACGGTCGTGCCGCCCGCGACCAACTCCCGCACGCTCTCCCAGACTTCCTGCCGGCTGCGCGGGTCGAGGCCGGTGGTCGGCTCGTCGAGGAAGAGGACGGCGGGCGCGAGGATCATCGAGGCGGCCAGGTCGAGCCTGCGCCGCATGCCGCCGCTGTACTGGCCCGCCCCCTTCTCCGCCGCGTCCTGGAGGTGGAACTGTTCGAGGAGTTCCCGGGCGCGGGTGGCCGCGCGCCGGGCGCCCAGGTGGAAGAGGCGGCCGAACATCTCCAGGTTCTGCCGTCCGGTGAGGATCTCGTCGACCGCCGCGTACTGGCCGGTGAGCCCGATGCGGCCGCGGACCCGTGCCGGTTCGCGCGCCACGTCCGCGCCGGCCACCTCCGCGTGGCCGCCGTCGGGCCGGACGAGGGTGGCGAGGATGCGTACGGCGGTGGTCTTGCCCGCGCCGTTGGGCCCGAGGAGCCCGTGCACCGTGCCCCGTTGGACGTGCAGGTCGAAGCCGTTCAGGGCGTGTTTCTCCCCGTACCGCTTCACCAGCCCCTCGGCGACCACCGCACAGCCTTGCTCGTTCATCGCTTCCCCTTCCCGAACCGACCGCCGCACACGAACCCACTGAGTACGCCGTACCCAGTGGAGAGTACACCGTACCCAGTTGCGCGGGTACACCGTACTCAATTTCTGTCCGCACGATTAGGCTGAGCGCCATGACGAGCACCAACGGCGGCGACGACCGGCGCACCGGCAGCGACATCACCCGCAGCCTGGACCTGCTCTGGGGCGAGGGCGGGCGCCCGGCCCGTGGCCCCAAGCCGGGGCTCACCCTGGACCGGATCGTCACGGAGGCGGTGCGCCTGGCGGACGCCGAAGGGCTCGCGGCGGTCTCGATGCGCCGCCTCGCCACGGAACTGGGCACCGGCACGATGTCCCTGTACCGCTACGTCCCCGGCAAGGGCGATCTGGTCGACCTGATGCTGGACCGCGTGCACACGCCGCCCGAGGAGGACGGGCCCTGGACGGGCGGCTGGCGCGAGGGCGTCGAGGAGTACGCCCGCGAGACCCTCGTCCTCTACCGCCGCCACCCCTGGCTGCTCCACGCCAACCAGGCCCGCCCGGTGCTCGGCCCCGGCTCCGTGGGCGGCCTCGACCGCACCCTGTCCCGGATCAAGTCGATGGGCCTGACCGACCCCGAACTGGTCGGCGTGATCGTCATGACGGAGGGGTACGTCACCGGGGTCGCCCGCACCCAGGTGCACGAGGCGGAGGCGGCGCAGCGGACCGGCCTGACCGACGAGGCGTTCTGGGCGGCGCAGGCCCCGACCCTCGAGCGGATCATGCGCAGCGGCCGCTACCCGACCCTCGCGCAGCTCTCCGACGACTCGTTCGGCACGGACTTCGACCACTTCGAGTTCGGCCTGCAGCGGCTCCTGGACGGCCTGGACGTACTGGTGGCCGCCCGGCGCGCTCAGAAGTGAGCCGCCGGGCACTTCCCCCTACCCGCTACCTGCCGCCGCGCCGCCCGAGCCGCTTCAGGCCGAACACGGCGAGCAGCACGGCCCCGACGACGACGGCACCCGTCTTGAGGCTGCCGCTCAGGAACGGATCGTCGTCACCCTCACGGGCCGTACCCCCGTTCCCCGAAGAGGAGTCGGCGTTCCCGCTGCCCCCTCCGCCGGGCGCCTCGACCGGCTCCACCTCGCTCTGCGCGCCCTCGCTGCCGTACATCAGGGTCGTGCCGTCCAGGGTGTACGTGACGGACTCGCCCTGCCGCTGCAGTGGCACGCTCAGCCTGCCCTTGCGGTGCGGCTTCTTGCCGTCGCCCTGCCACGCGTACCAGACGCCGCCGAAGTACCCGCGCACGGCGAGCTGCTCGCCGTTCGGCGAGAAGGCGCCGTCGGTCACCCAGAGGTCGATGTCGGAGACGCGCTTGAAGACGTTCGTGCCGGAGGCGGACATCCGCTCCGGGCCCTCGTACAACCCGCCGCCGTCCTCGTTCTTGCTCACGATGTAGATCCGCCCGGTCTTCGGGTGGACCATCATCGCCTCCGCGTCCCGCGCCCCGTCGGCGTACTTGACGACGTACTGGGTGGCGCGGACCGTCTGGTTCCGCAGCCGCTCGGGCTCGGGGAGCTTGTAGATCCAGACGTTCTTCCAGGTGCCGTTGAGGTTGTCGCCGATGTCGCCGACGTAGATGTTGCCGTCGCTGCCGACCGAGATCGCCTCGACGTCGCGCGGGGCGCCGACGCCGGTCATGGTGAGGGTGGCGACCGTCTCCCCCGTCCTGGAGTCGACCGCGTACAGGTAGGCGCCCTTGTCCTGGTCGTTGTGCGTCCAGTAGATGCCGGGGTGGGCGCGGGAGGCGGCCAGACCGCTGGACTCGACGATCCGTGGATCCTTGATCGTGAACCCGTCGTGGTCGTCGGCCGCGGCGGGTGCGGCGGGCACGGCCACGGCGAAGGCCAGCACGGCACCGGCGAGAACTGACGGAACAGCCCGAAGCGAACGCATGGGCCCAAGCGTGCCATCCGCCCGCGCGGGCGGCGTGCGCAGCCTCACATCGCAGCCGGTACCCCCGATCCGCGATGATGAGCGGATGCTCAGGTTCATGTTCGTCGGCGACTCCATGACGATCGGAAGCGCCGGGGAACATACCTGGCGATACCGGATGTGGCAGCACCTGCGCGGCACCCTCGGCCCCGAGGGCTTCGCCGTGGTCGGCCCGCGCACCGCCCTCTACGACAAGGCGGCGGGCGAGCCCCTCTCCCACGACTACGCGGACGCGTCCCCCGACTTCCCCCGCAACCACCTCGCGGGCTGGGGCGAGGGCTGGCAGCACCTGGCCCCGCGGATCGCCGACGCGCTGACCCGCGACCCCGCCGACATCCTGCTCATCTCGCTCGGCCTGATCGACCTGGGCTTCTACACGAACGCGGAGCAGACGACGCGCAACGTCCGCGCCTTCGTCGAGGCGGCCCGCACGGCGAACCCGCACGTCCGGATGGTCCTGCTCCCGGTGATCCCCAACATCCGCGCCGAGTCGGACGCACCCTTCGCCACCGAGGTCGCCCGCTTCAACGAACTCCTCGCGAAAACGACCGCGGACCTGGCCACCCCCCTCTCCCCCCTCCTCCTGGCCTCGCCCCCGCCGTCGTACGACATCCACGCGGATACGTACGACGGCACCCACCCGAACGCGAGCGGCGAACACAAGCTGGCGGGGGCGTTCGCGGGGGCGATGGCGCAGGCATGGGGAACCACCCTTGAGGGCGATGGCGTACCGGCGACCTTCGAAGTACTTTCAAAGTCATGAGCTCCAAGAGCACAGCCGTCGGCGCCGCCGCCCCCACGGACGCGGTGAACTTCTCCGAGCTGGTGAACAAGAACAAGCAGACGATCGCCCGGCTCAACAAGACGCCCCGGCTCCTCCTGCACCGCAGGGACGGCGAAGACCTGGTCCTCACCACGGCGGCGCGGGCCGAGCAGGACCAGACGGTGGTCTCGGCGGCGACCCGCATGCTCGCCGCGATGGCCCGACGCGAGCCCGGCAGCATGGAACTCCTTCTCGACATACTGCCGGAGGCATTCCCCTGGGTCCGTTTCCTCCCCGAAGCGGATGTCCACGCCTTCGCCCTCGAACTGGTCGACACGATGCGCGCCGCCGACTCGATCTCCAACAGCGCGGCCGTGGCCCAACTCCTCACTGCCTGGCAGCACACAGCCGAGGCCCACTCGGACCCGGCCCTCCTCGCCGCGCTGACCAGGGACCACGACGCGGACTACGGCCCGGCGCCGGATCCCAGGAACGCGGAGTGACGGCGGGCCGCGGCGACCGGGCCGCGCCACCGGCCCCGGAAGGCCAGTGGGACGTCCGTTTCGCCGACGCGGCCGCAGCGAAGGGCTGGGAAAGCCTGTGCCGTCAGGCCCGCGAGAACACGTACCGCGCCTGGCTCACCATGCGTACGGACCCTGGACCCACCACCGAGACTCCACGCCACCACCGCCTCAAAGGCTCACTGGCACACGGCACTTACCGTGCGCAGACCTGCGAGCAGTGGCAGATCGAGGTGACGGGGGGCGGACGCCTCTGGTACCTCATCGACACGGCTCGCGACACGTGCTGGATCACGTACGCGGGCACGGCACATCCGCGTGCCACGGACCGGCGTAAGGGGTAACGCCCCTTGGCTCGCCGCCCGCGTCAGGCGGTTCGCCGGGGTCGACATCGTGTACATCCCGATGCCGTGTGCAGGACCACGCAGACGTGGCAGTCGTTGCGCACGGCGACCGTCATGATGACGACCTCGCGGGCGACGGGGAGACCTTCCCCGGTCTCGGGCCTTCCCCGGTCCCGGGCCCTCCCCGGAGTCCTTCGCCTGGTGATCCCGTGAGGGAGATACGGGCGGCGGCGCGCGTCGGCTAGCCGCCGACCGCGGCCGCCACCGCCACCACGATGAACATCAGCACGAGCACACCGGCCATGATCCGGTTCCTGGTTTTCGGGTCCACGTAGTCGAGGTTAACCGGCGCCGCCCGGCGCCCCCGAGCCGCCTCCCAGTGTCCAGCGCCCCACCGCCTCGTAACGCGGCCGCTCCCCCGCCACCCCGCTCCGCGGCAGATTGCTGCGGACCAGGGTCAGCTCCCGTACGGTCCACGCCGTGCCCTCGAAGGAGGCGAGCGCGTCCGCGAACGGTGCGAGGGCCGTCTCGCCCCGGCCGCGCGCCAGCGTGAGGTGCGGGCGGTAGTGCCGGTGCTCCTCCATCGTGACGCCCGCCCTGCGCGCCGCCGCGTCCGCCCGCTGGGCGAGCAGCCGCAGCGCGGCCACGTCCCCCGTCGCCCCGGCCCACAGCGCCCGGTCCCCGAAGTGCCCGCCGCCGCGCAGGGCGAGCCGGAAGGGCGGCGTGCGGTGCGCGGCCCGCTCCAGGCGGGCGGCCAGGTCGGGCACCGCCGCGTCGTCGACCTCCGCCATGAAGGCGAGCGTGAAGTGCCAGCCGTCCCGGGCCGTCCAGCGCAGCTCTCCGGCGCCGGAAAGCTGCTTCAAGGCGCCTGTGGCGGCGGCCAGTTCGGAGGTCACGGAGTCCGGCGGGAGGACCGCGGCGAAGAGTCTCATACGGGGTGACGCTAGCCTCCCTCCATGACAGCCATGACAGCCATGCCAGACACGGAGGCCATGAGGATCAGGCGGGGCGGAGCCGACGACATACCGGCGATCATCGCCCTCTTCGACGGCGCGGTGGAGTGGCTGGCCGCACGCGGCCGGACCGGACAGTGGGGCACGAAGCCCTGGTCGGCCAACCCGCGGGCCGTCGCGATGGTCGAGAAGTACGTGACGACGGGCGAACCGTGGATCGCCGAGATCGACGGCGCCGTTGCGGGCACGCTGACGCTCACCGACGGGCCCGGCGGCGACATCATCCCGCGGGCCGACGAGCCCGAGCGCTACGTCCACATCCTCGCCGCCGACCGCACCCGCCACGCCGGGCGCGGGGTCGGCCGCGCCCTCCTCGCGCACGCGACGGAGGAGACCCGCAGACAGGGAGTGTCCCTGCTCCGGGTCGACTGCTACGCGGGCGACGACGGCAAGCTCGTCGCGTACTACGAGTCCAACGGCTTCACGCCGACCGAGGCCTTCACGGGGCCGGACGGCACCTGGCCGGGCCAGGTCCTGGCCCGCCGCGTCTGACCGCCGCGCCCCGGCACCGGTCCACCTTCAGCCGGAGGCCGGCCGCGCGGGACGAGCGTGCGGCGGGCACCGGCCCCGTGGACCCGCTGCCCGCCGCACGGCGCACGGCGCTACGCCGCCGCCGCCAGCTCCCGTTCCCTGGGAACGAACCGCACGTGCTGGTGGCCCCGGCGCAGGTCCACCTTCAGCCGGAGGTTCGCCGCGCGGGCCAGCATCAGGCCGACGCCGACCGCGGCGAGCGCGCAGACGAGTCCGCCGGCGGCCATGCTGATCCGGACGCCGTAGGCGTCGGCGAGCCAGCCGAAGAGCGGGCCGCCCAGCGGTGTGCCGCCGGTGAAGACCATCATGAACAGCGACATGACGCGGCCCCGCATCTCGGGGTCGGTGGCCATCTGCACCGAGGAGTTGGCGGTGACGTTCACCGTCAGGCCGAGGATGCCGATCGGCACGATCAGCGCGACGAACATCCACAGCTCGGGCGCGAACGCGGCCACGATCTGCAGCACGCCGAAGGCGGTGGCCGCCCCGGCGAGGAGCCGCAGGCGCGAGGTGCCGCGGCGGGCCGCGAGCAGCGCGCCCGCCAGCGAGCCGATCGCCATCAGGGTGTTGAACAGCCCGTACATCCCCACGCCGCCGTGGAAGACGTCGTCCGCGAAGGCACTCAGCCAGATCGGGAAGTTGAAGCCGAACGTGCCGATGAAGCCGACGAGGACGATCGGCCAGATCAGCTCGGGGTTCTTCGACACGTAGTTCAGGCCTTCCCTCAGCTGCCCCTTGCCGCGCGGCTTGCGCGGCGTGTGGTGCAGCTCGCTCGTCCGCATGAGGAGCAGACCGGTGAGCGGCGCGAGGAAGGACAGGCCGTTGGCGAGGAACGCCCAGCCGGGCCCGACGGCGGCGGTCAGCGCGCTCGCCACGGCGGGGCCGACGAGCCGGGCGGACTGGAAGTTGGCGGAGTTCAGCGAGACGGCGTTGCGGAGCTGGTCGGGTCCCACCATCTCGGACACGAAGGACTGCCGCGTCGGGTTGTCGACGACGGTGACGAGGCCGGTGAAGAAGGCCGCGAAGTAGACGTGCCAGACCTGGACGTTGCCGGTCAGGGTGAGGGCCGCGAGGAAGAGCCCGCTGAGGCTCATCGCGCCCTGGGTAAGGAAGAGCAGGTTCCGCTTGGCGAAGCGGTCGGCGATCACTCCGCCGTACAGCCCGAGGAGCAGCATCGGCAGGAACTGCATGGCCGTGGTGATACCGACGGCCGCGGAGGATCCGGTCAGGCTCAGGACCAGCCAGTCCTGGGTGATGCGGGCCATCCAGGTGCCGGTGTTGGAGACGACCGCGCCGGTCGCGAAGAGCCGGTAGTTGCGGATCTTCAGCGAGCTGAACATCGAGGTCTTGCGGGGGCGGACGGTCGGGTCGAGGGCGGTTGGTGCGGGGGCGGAGTCTGCTCCGGATCCCGTACTCAAAGTGGCTTCGCCTCCTTGGCGTACGTAACGGCTCCCGCGGGTCCACGGGAGTGCCCGCGGGGTGCCGCGGGACTACAGATGCGCGAGCTTCTCCAGGACCGGAGCGGCGGCGCGCAGCCGCGCCCACTCGTCGTCGTCGAGGTGCTCGGTGAGCGACGCCAGCCAGGCGTTCCGCTTGCGGCGGCTCTCTTCGAGCATGGCCTCGGCGGTCTCCGTCTGGGTCACCACCTTCTGGCGGCGGTCCTCGGGGTGCGGCTCGAGCCGGACCAGTCCCTTCGCCTCGAGCAGGGCGACGATGCGGGTCATCGACGGGGGCTGCACGTGCTCCTTGCGGGCGAGTTCGCCCGGGGTGGCGGAGCCGCAGCGGGCAAGGGTGCCGAGCACCGACATCTCGGTGGGGCTCAGCGACTCGTCGACCCGCTGGTGCTTGAGTCGACGGGACAGGCGCATCACAGCGGAGCGCAAGGCGTTCACGGCGACGGCATCGTCACCATGGGAGAGGTCCGGCATGGTTGTTAGCGTAACTCATTACCCTAGCTAAAGACCACTCGGATTCCCCCACCGCGGGCGGCGAACCCTTTCGTCACCCGAACGAGTGAGGCGGCGCCGAAAAGCGACGCACCGGCCACCGGGTGCCCGGGACCCTGTCGGGCATGGGATCGCCAGTGCTCAGCCTGCGCATAGACGGTGAGCTGCTCGACCGGCTCCGCCGGCACGCGGCCAAAAGAGGAATGAGCGTCCAGGACTACGTGGTCCGGACGCTCATTCGCGACGACTTCGACGAGCGGTTCGCGACATCCGTCGAGGAGACGGAGAAGTTCTACGGGGCGGCGTGAGAGCCCGCACGTGTCCCCGGCGGGGTTCCGTGTCCTACGTCAGGTTCAGCGCCGGCATCAGGTAGTAGAAGGCGAACACGGCCGACACCACGTACATCGCGACCGGCACCTCCCGGGCGCGCCCGGCCGCGAGCCGCAGCACGGTGAAGCTGATGAAGCCCATGCCGATGCCGTTCGTGATCGAGTACGTGAACGGCATCATCAGCATCGTCACGAACGCCGGGATCGCGATCGTGTGGTCCGCCCAGTCGATCTGCCGGATCGACCCGGACAGGATCAGGAAGCCGACCGCGAGCAGCGCGGGCGTGGCCGCCTGGGACGGGACCATCGTGGCCAGCGGCGTGAGGAACAGGGCGACGGCGAAGAGCCCGCCGGTGACGACGTTCGCGAAGCCCGTGCGCGCCCCCTCGCCCACGCCCGCCGTGGACTCCACGAAGCAGGTGGTGGCGGAGGAGGACGAGGCGCCGCCGGCGGCGACCGCGATGCCGTCGACGAAGAGCACCTTGTTCATGCCGGGCATGTTGCCCTTGGAATCGGTCAGACCGGCCTCGTCGCCGATGCCCATGATCGTGCCCATCGCGTCGAAGAAGCACGAGAGCAGCACGGTGAAGACGAAGAGGACGCCGGTCAGGACGCCGACCTTGTCGAAGCCGCCGAAGAGGCTGATCTGGCCGACCAGCCCGAAGTCCGGCGTGGAGACGGGGTTGCCGGGCCACTCCGGGGTGGTCAGGCCCCAGGAGGGGATGTCCGCGACGGCGTTGATGATCATCGCGACGGCCGTCATGACGACGATGCTGATGAGGATGGCGCCCGGCACCTTGCGCACGAGCAGCGCCAGGGTGAGCAGCACGCCGAGCACGAAGACGAGGACGGGCCAGCCGTTGAGGTGGCCGTCGCCGCCGAGCTGGAGCGGGACGGTGGTGTGCGCGGCGTCCGGCATGCGCGAGACGAAACCGGAGTCGACGAGGCCGATCAGCATGATGAAGAGGCCGATGCCGATGGCGATGCCCTTGCGCAGGCCGAGCGGTACGGCGCTCATGACCCGCTCCCGCAGGCCTGTCGCGACGAGCAGCATGACGACGAAGCCCGCGAGGACGACCATGCCCATCGCGTCGGGCCACGACATGCGGGGCGCGAGCTGGAGGGCGACGACGGTGTTCACGCCGAGGCCGGCGGCCAGCGCGATCGGGACGTTGCCGATGACGCCCATCAGGAGCGTGGTGAAGGCGGCGGTCAGCACGGTCGCGGTGACCAGCTGCTTGTTGTCGAGCTGGTGCCCGTACATGTCCTTCGCGCTGCCCAGGATGATCGGGTTGAGCACGACGATGTAGGCCATCGCGAAGAAGGTGGCGAAGCCGCCGCGGACTTCCCTGGCGAGGGTCGAGCCGCGCTCCGAGATCTTGAAGAATGCGTCGAGGCCGTTCTGCGGGGCCTTCGGCGGCTCTTTGCGGGCGTCGACCGGAGCGCTGGCCGAGGAAGACATGGAAAACCTCATGACCTGTGAAAGAAGAAGGTGAAGTGCCGAGCTTCGCGAGCTTGTACCTTCATACGAAAGCAATCGGCCATTAACGAGCCGTTTCAGTATGAATACATGAAGCCGAAATCGCTATCTCCGCGCGTAGACCCATACGGAACAACGGGCGTACCGGCGCCCGGGAACGGGTGCACGCGCCCCTGACCCCGCCTCGTAAGCTGTAGCCATGGCGAAGTGGACCCCTAAGCACGAGGCGCCGGAGCCCCTTGAGGGCCCCGTGGTCGCCACCATCACGGGCGGCACGATCCTCTGGTTCGTCCTCTTCCTGGTCCAGCTCCCGTTCTACGGCTGGTTCGACGACCGCGACGCGACCTGGTGGGTGTGGACCTGCCTGGCCGGCGCGGGCCTCGGCCTCATCGGCATCTGGTACGTACGGGGACGCGACGCCGCGATCAAGCGGGCCGCGGCCGAGGCGGCACGGGCGGAGTAGGGCCCCGCGGCAGGAGCGGCGAGGGGCGGACCCGGCGCGCGCCAGGGCCGAAGGTCCCGCCCCCGCGGCCCGGACGTCCTGCGCCCGCGGTACGCCGTACGACCACAGGACCGACCACGTCCTACCGAGGTCGGATCTTCGGGACATTCAAGGGGTGAAGCCCCACATCCCCGCTTACCGTCGAATGCATGACGCATATCGACGCGGGCGCCGAACTCGACCCGGTCCACCCGGTGCCGCCCCCCGAGGGACGGGCCACCGGGCTGACCGCAGCGGAGGTCGCCGAGCGGGTGGCCCGCGGCGAGGTCAACGACGTACCCGTACGCAGCTCACGCTCCCTGGGCGAGATCGTCCGGGCCAACGTCTTCACCCGGTTCAACGCGATCATCGGCGTGCTCTGGGTGATCATGCTCTTCGTGGCGCCGATCCAGGACAGCCTCTTCGGCTTCGTGATCGTCGCCAACACCGGCATCGGCATCATCCAGGAGTGGCGCGCCAAGAAGACCCTGGACTCCCTCGCCGTCATCGGCGAGGCCAAGCCCACCGTCCGGCGCGACGGCGGCGCCGCCGAGATCTCCGCCTCCGAGATCGTCCTCGGCGACCTGGTGGAGCTGGGCCCCGGCGACAAGATCCCGGTGGACGGCGAGGCCGTCGAGACCGACAGCCTGGAGGTCGACGAGTCGCTCCTGACCGGCGAGGCCGACCCGGTCGTCAAGAAGCCCGGCGACAGGATGATGTCGGGCTCCTTCGTGGTCGCGGGCGGCGGCGCGTTCACCGCCACCAAGGTCGGCCGCGAGGCGTACGCGGCCCAGCTCGCCGAGGAGGCCAGCCGCTTCACGCTCGTCCACTCCGAGCTGCGCACCGGCATCTCCACCATCCTGAAGTACGTGACGTGGCTGATGGTCCCGACCTCCATCGGCCTGGTGATCTCCCAGCTCGTCGTCAAGGACGACAACTTCAAGGAGTCCATCGCGTACACGGTGGGCGGCATCGTCCCGATGATCCCCGAGGGTCTGGTCCTCCTCACCTCCGTGGCCTTCGCGATCGGCGTGATCCGGCTCGGCCGCCAGCAGTGCCTCGTCCAGGAACTCCCCGCCATCGAGGGACTCGCCCGCGTCGACACGGTCTGCCTCGACAAGACCGGCACCCTCACCGAGGGCGGCATGGACGTCACCGAGCTGCGCCCGCTGAACGGCGGCGACGAGACGTACGTACGCAAGGTCCTCGGCGCCCTCGGCGAATCCGACCCGCGGCCCAACGCCTCGCTCCAGGCGATCATCGACGCCTACCCCGACAGCGAGGAGTGGCGCTGCACGCAGTCCCTGCCCTTCTCCTCCGCCCGCAAGTACAGCGGCGCCTCCTTCAGCGAGGGCGACGGCACCGCGTCGACCTGGCTGCTCGGCGCCCCCGACGTACTGCTGCCCGACGGCGACCCGTCCCTCGCCGAGATCGAGGAGCTCAACCGGCAGGGCCTGCGCGTCCTGCTGCTCGCCCGCGCGGCCGGCGACGACCTCGACGACCCGGCCGCGGCCGAGCGGGCGGAGGCGAGCGCCCTGGTCGTCCTGGAGCAGCGACTGCGCCCCGACGCCGCCGACACCCTGCGCTACTTCGCTGAGCAGGACGTCGCCGCCAAGGTGATCTCCGGCGACAACGCGGTCTCGGTCGGCGCGGTCGCGGGCAAGCTCGGCCTGTCCGGCGCCGAGAACACGGTGGATGCCCGCAAGCTGCCCACCGAGCGGGACGGGATGGCGCAGGCCCTGGACGAGCACACCGTCTTCGGCCGGGTCACCCCGCAGCAGAAGCGCGACATGGTGGGCGCCCTGCAGTCGCACGGCCACACGGTCGCGATGACCGGTGACGGCGTGAACGACGTCCTGGCCCTCAAGGACGCCGACATCGGCGTCTCGATGGGCTCGGGCTCGGAGGCGACGCGGGCCGTCGCCCAGATCGTCCTGCTCAACAACAGCTTCGCGACGCTGCCCTCGGTGGTCGCGGAGGGCCGCCGGGTCATCGGCAACATCACGCGCGTCGCCACGCTGTTCCTGGTGAAGACCGTCTACTCGGTGATCATCGCGCTGCTCGTGGTCTGCTCACAGGTCGAGTACCTCTTCCTGCCGCGCCACCTGACGCTGCTCTCCACCCTCACCATCGGCATCCCGGCCTTCTTCCTCGCGCTGGCCCCCAACAAGGAGCGCGCGAAGCCACACTTCGTCCGCAGAGTCATGCGGTACGCGATCCCGGGCGGGGTGATCGCGGGTGTCGCCACCTTCGTGACGTACCTGCTCGCCCGGCACCACTACGCGGGCGCGGGCGCGCGGGAAGCCGAGACCAGCGCGGCCACGCTGGCGCTGTTCCTGATCGCCATGTGGGTGCTCGCCATCATCGCCCGCCCCTACACGTGGTGGCGGATCTGCCTGATCGGCGCGATGGGTCTCGGCTTCCTGCTCGTCCTGACCGTGCCCTGGCTCCAGGACTTCTTCCAGCTGAAGCTGGTGGGCACGACGATGCCGTGGGCGGCGGTCGCGATCGCGGCGGTGGCCTCGCTGGCCGTCGAGGTCGTCTACCGCTGGGTGGACCGCCGCTTCCCGGCGTGATCCCTTGCCGGGACCTAGCGGACGTCGACGAAGTCGCCGGCCGACGTCACGACCGGGGTGGTGGAGGTCCCCGCGAAGACGTAACGGAAGTAGCCGTCGGCCGAGGCCTTCACCGTGGTCTTGAGGTTGCCCTTGGTGTCGGACGTGACGGTCTTGAGGGTGGTGTAGCTGCCGGCACCCTTCTTCTTGTACTGGAGCTGCACCTTCTGCTTGGTGTAGCCGGCGTACTTCGAGGTCTCCCAGTTGGCGCGGGTGAGGGCACCGCTGACCGTCAGGGTCTTGCCCTTCTTGATGGGCTCCGGGGAGGCGTTGGTGGTCAGGCGCGCGGCGCGCAGGACGCGGGCGTCGGCCTTGGCCCCGTCGACGATGGCCTCGCCCTCGCCGTTGGCCGACACGGAGGCGTAGACCTTCCAGCCGCCGCCGGCCGCGGTGTTCGCGAAGATGTCGATCTTCGGGTCGGCGACGACGGTGACGGTGCAGGTCGAGGTGGTCTCGTCCACGGCCACGCACTTGCCCACGAAGTCGTCGGGGGTGATGACGGCGTCGGCGTGGTCCTCGTCGGGGCCGTGCCAGAGGAAGGCGCTGCCCGCCGCGATGCCCGTCGGGTCGGTCGCGGTGACGGAGACGGTGAACTTCTTCTTCTCGGTGGTGCCGAGCGTCACGTCCGTGCCGCCGTTGACGGAGACCTTGGTGATCTTGGTGTCGCCCACATCGGTGCGGGCGTCGGCGCCCTTCGCGACCTTGGCGACGGAAGCGGCGAGCTTCGGGGCGTCCGGGCCGTCGACGGCCTGGGCGGCCGGGACGACGAGTGCGGAAAGGGCCAGGGTGCCGGACAGTGCGGCCACGGTGGCACGGATGCGCATGTGTTTCCCCAGTTGGAGAAGGGGGCCCGCGGTGCGTTGCACGCCGTCACGCGGGGTCCCAGTGATCTAGGAGTCTGTTGACTCGCAAGATCAGACCCGCGACGTGGGCGACTGGTTGTACGGCCGGTGAAGATTTTGTGACCGAGTAATGGAATGTCAGGTTCCGCCCCCGTTGGGCAGGGAGGAACCCGACCTGCGCCTCCAGGCTCTCAGTCGAACCAGCGGTCCCGCGCCAACTCCGCCGTCCGTGAGGGATCTTCGAGCAGCGCCGCCACCTCGAAGCGGCGCGGCCACTGGCCCGCCGCCCAGGCCAGGCCCGCCGCCACGCCCTCCAGCGTCGCCGCGTGCACCGCGCCGTCCGGCGTGCGGCGCCAGTCCAGTTCCACGCCGCCCGCGATGAGTTCGTCGTGCTCGACGTACGTCTCCGGGGCCGTCGGCCCAAGGAGGGTCCGTACCGCGTCCGGCACCGCGTGCTCGACGCCCTCCCCCGACGGATCGGCCGCCGCCGTCTCGCTGAGCCGCCGCACCTGGAAGAGTTCGGCCAGATCGGCCGCCCTGCCGGGCTGTACGGGCAGCAGCGCCACGCCACCGGCCAGCGGGAGCAGGTCGGGGGCGTCGGCGACCACCGCGTCCGCCGCGTCGACGACCACGACCTCGCCGTCCACCACCGCACGCAACTCGTCCGGGAGCGTCACCTGATCCGGGTCGAGGTCGGCCAGCGCGCCGTACAGCGCGTGCAGTTGGGACGCGGAAACGGTCCTCTCCGGGTCCGCGAGCCGGTCGAGCAGCTCGGCCGCGCCGCCCGGCTCCTCCAGAAGGGCACCGACGGACGTCCGTACGCCCAGCGCCCGCAGCACCTGCTCGTCCCCGAAGCCGGTCGCGTCCGCCGCGTCGTACAGGCCCACGAGCAGCGGATCGCCGCCCTCCGCCCGCAGCCCGGCGGGCCGGCGGCCGTCGAGCACCGGATGCCCGCGCAGCCACCACGCCGTGTACGAACGGACCGTCTCCGTCGTCCCGTCCGGAAGGAGCACTCGCAGCGGCTGCGTCAGCGCGTCCCGCAACGGCGGGCGCGACAGCATCGCCAGGGCCTGCGGCCAGCAGTCGTCGTCGACCAGGTCGAGATCCCGTACGGCGACGATCTCGGTCGCCACCGGCGGCACGGGGGTGTCGGGCAGCCGGTCGAGCACGTCCTCGCACCACACGTCCACCGCGTCGAGGAGGCCCGCGTCGTCCGGCTCGGCGAAGTCACCCTCGCGCGGCTCCAGTTCGTCGGGGTCGAGCACGACGTCGGAGGCCCGTACGAGGGCGAAGGTCGCGAGCACGCCACAGGCGGCGAGCGGCTGTTCGCCCCAGCGCTCCGCCAGCTCCTGGTCGACGTGGGCCAGCTCGTCCTCCCGCATGGCCCGGGCGAAGGCGCTGCCCGGCAGCACCAGCTCACCGGCCGGGGCGAGTTCGCCCTCCTCGTCGGGCAGCGCGAGCGCGGCCAGCCACGGCTCGTCGCCCGGCGCGAGGTTCGCGTCCCGCACGAGCGCGAGCACGACGTCCGCCAACTCCTCGGCGTCCAGCGCCTCCTCGTCCCACGTGTCGTCGTCGAGGGACGCGGCCACGGCGGCCCGGACCTGCGGCGTCGTGAGGACGGCCCGCGGCGTCGCGGGCAGCGCGCCGAGCTTCTCCAGGAGCGGGTGGGCGGCTTCGGGATGCGCGATCTTCAGCCCGAGACGGGCGAGGACGGCGGGGTCGGGGCCGCCCGCGTCCCCGCCACCGGGGGCGGGGAGCAGCACCTGCCGGGGCCCGATCGTCGTACGCCCGCTCCGGGCGCCGAAACCGGCGGCGCTCCCGGGCCCGAAGTCCGTGCCGCCTGCGAAGTCCGTGCCGCCTGCGGAGTCCATGCCGTCGGGACCGGCCGGGCCGCCCCCGGCGCCGAAGCCCGCGGGGGCCCCTCCGGCCAGCGGCACCGGCAGCCCCGAGAGGCGGTCCGGGTCCACCCCGGCCAGGGTGTCGTAGAGCCGCCGCCACCAGTCCGGCGCCCGGTCGATGCCCGCGAGCCGGTCGATCGCCTCGGTCAGCGGCACCCGGGCCACCCCGAGCGTGCGCAGCTCGGCGCGGCGCTCCAGGCCCGCGGGCAACAGGCTCGGCAGCACCTCGGCCAGGACCCGTACGGTATCGGCGCCCGCGCCCTCCACGACCTCCGCGTCACGCGGGCGCAGCGCCTCCGGCAACGCGTCCTCGTCGCCCTCGGCGCGGGGCAGCGCGGGCGGCAGGAAGGCGGTGCGGGGCAGCCGCGCCAGGATGCCCTGCCGCAGTGCGCCGTCCAGCTCGCTCCGGCCCAGCGGCCCCGGCACGAGACCGATGATGCCCTCGGTCACCGGCCGCCACCCGTCGAGGAGTTCGGCGTACGCGTCCGCCGCCCGCTCCACCAGGAAGTCGGTCAGCGGCCCCGGCGCGGCATGCCGCCGCGCGGTGTCCAGCGGGAACGACGCGATGAGCAGCGCCGGTACGCCCAACGGCTCGTCGCTCGGCGTCGGCGCGTGCACCACGGGGGTCGTGCGGGGCCGCTCCGGAGCGCCGTCGGGCCCCACGGGCACGGCCCAGGTCACCGACCAGTGCGGCCGCAGCCGTTCCTCGACGGGCCGGTCCTTCAGGAGCGCGGCGTCGAGCGGACCGCGCGCGGCGGCGGTGCGCCAGCGCGTCGTGCCGTCACGGCTGTCCTCGACCACGGTGTACGGGGCCTCGACGCGGCGGCGCAGCGTACGCGTCGCGCCGTCCGGGGTCTCGATGCGGACTTCCGCCAGGCCGGGCAGGGCCAGGAGCAGCGCGTCGTCGACGCCGTCGAGCAGCCGGGCCACCAGGTCCTCGGCGACGGCGTCGCGCAGCGGCAGGATGACGACGGTGTCGTAGCCCTCGGGGGCGCTGCCCTCGGCGGCCAGGGGCAGCCGCAGCAGCGGCACGTGCCCGTCCCTGCGCCGGATCTCGTCACCGAGGCCCGGGCTGAACCGGGCGGTCTCCGCGGCCAGTTCGCGCGCCTCGGACAGCGACCAGCGGATGCCGCCGGTGCGCCCGACGACGGCCGGCTCGTCGGTCACGGCGAGCACCGCGGCGAAGCCGACGCCGAACCGGCCGACGCTGCTCGGGGTGCCGGCCTGCGCGTCGGCCTCCTCGGGCTGCCGCTTGGCGGAGGCCCGGAGGGTGGAGAGGGACTCGACGCCGGTGGCGTCCAGGGGGGCGCCGCTGTTCGCGGCGGCGAGGACCCCGCCGCGCAGGGTCAGCGCGAGCCGGCCGGGCACGCCCGCGCGGGCGGCGGCGTCCGAGGCGTTCTGGGCGAGCTCCACGACGAGGCGGTCGCGGTAGCCGCCGAGGGCCAGGTCCTCCTCGGCGTTCGCGTCCTCACGGAACCGGGCCGGGGCCGCGGCCCACGCGTCGAGGACTCCGCGGCGGAGGCGGGCGGTGCCGAAGGGGTCGGTGCCCTCGGCCGCCGGCCGCACGGACTTGCTCACGGTCGTCTCTCTTCTCTGCGTCGGCACCCGTTACGGGGAGGCGTGCTTGTGCCCTGCGGCGAACGGTACCGCGCAGAGGTTGGGCGGGCGGGCGGGGAGAACGCCGCGCAGCGGCGACGCGTGGGGAATCCGGGGCAGGCCGCTCAGGGCACGCTTCCGCAGGTCCACACGGCGCGAAGGGCCCCGGCCGGGCGCAGCCCGGACCTACCGCGTGCCGCGGGCGCGGGGCGCCGGGTACCGGACGCCGCTCACGGGACGCCGGGCGCGCGAGGCACCCCGCCCCGCCGCCGGAACCTACGAGTGGCCGAGGTCCTCGCTCGGGCCCTCCACGCTCACCGAGCCCGAATCCGCCGCGGGCCGCAGCGGAAGCACGTCCACGCGCGTCTCGTCCAGGACGGGCGGCGCGGGCCGCGGCGGCTTCGGCATGACCGCGGCCTCCGAGTGCCCACCGCACCCGTACGACAGGGAGACCACCTGCCCGTCCGCGGGCCCGAACTCATTGGCGCAGACACCGAACGCCTGCCCGAGCGAGCCGCCGATCCGTACGAGGAAGCCACAGCTGACACACGCCGCGGGCGCCGCCTGCGCCATCGCGGTCTTCGCGCCGTGCGCCTCGTCCCAGCGGTCGGCGGCGACGTGCAGGCCGTACCGCGAAAGGACCCGCGCGCGCCGCATGCCCAGTTCGTCGGCGACCGCCGCGATCGAGCCGCGGGCCGGCGCGGCCGGCAGTTCGGCGGGCGGTACCGGGGTGACCTCGGCGTCCTCCGCCTCGACGAGCTCGGCCATCTCCTGGGACACGACGGAATTCGGCGGCGGCTCCTCCTCGCCCGAGTAGCCGGGCTCGAGGCGCAGATCCTCGGCGTCGGTCGGCAGCAGGTCGCCCGGGCCCATGTCGCCGGGGCGGAGCCGCTCGCTCCACGGCACCCACTCGGGGGCGAGGAGGGCGTCGGGGCCCGGCAGCAGCACGGTCTCGTCGAGCGTGACGACCTTCGCCCGCGAGGCGCGGGCGACCGTCACCGCCCAGCGCCAGCCGCGGTAGCCGAACTCCTTGCACTCGAAGAGGTGGGTGACGACCCGGTCGCCCTCCACCAGAACCTCGACGTGCTCACCGACCACACCGGGCGCGGCGGTCTCCTCCGCCGCGGCGCGTGCCAGGCCGACCGCCTCGGCGCACAGGCGGTCGGGGGTACGCGGGGTGCGCGGGGTACGGCTTCGCGTTGTCGCTGCGCTCACAAGTATCGCTTCTCTCCTACGCCGTCTCACGAGTGCGCCACCCTTACGCGGGGGTACGGACGGAGCGGACCAGAGGGCCGCGTCAACGTCCGCGCCCGACGTTCCGGGGCGCGCCTACGTCACCCATTCTGCGGGATGACCGAGAGGCGCGCGGCCAAGAACAACCGCCGCAGGCGCGCTACGCACGCTACCTTCTCCTGGCCCCTGGGCCTACACCGACGTACGCGGCGCCGCCCCGAGCCGTCCCCCGCGCCCACATTTCCACCCCCTGCGCGCCCCCTCCGCCCCCATGCCGCGCCGCCCCTCCCCGGCACTTCCCTCCCCGACACGCCGCCCCGCGCCCCGCCCGCCCCCGGCGACTCCGCCCCCAGCACGCCCTCCCCCCGCGCCCCCGCTCCGCGGTGTTTCCCCCACCCACCCGCCCTTTCCCCGGCAACCGGACGGGTGGCCAGAAATCGCGCCGCCGGGGGGGCGAGCAGGTCGGGTGGGAGGCACCCCGGCACTCGGACCGTCGGAAAACATCCCCAGGAAGAGCACGCCCCCGACCCCACGCGGGCCATGCGGCGCCCGGCAAACGGGCAGGCCCCCACTCCAACCCCACGGCGCGGGGCAAACGGGTGGGTGGGTGGGATACCCGCCGCGGAGCGGCGGAGAAAGCCCGCACGGCTCACAGCCAGTATTCGCACTAGCCGCCCCCCAAGAGGGCACTATGACGGAGTGGCCCCCACCAGGTCGATATCCGCAGGAACCGTCTCGCCGGGCCCGGCGAGACGGACCGCGCGTGCGTTGGGCCGCGCCCTGCACCTCCCGTTCACCGGCACCGCCCGCGGCATCCGCAAGGCCACCCACGCCCACGGAGCGGGCGAGTCGGGGCTCGGCAAACTCATCGAGCTGCACGCGGTGAACGGCGCGGGCGACGTGATGATCACGGTCGCCCTCGCGTCCACCGTGTTCTTCTCGGTGCCGACGGACGAGGCCCGCGGCCGCGTCGCGCTCTACCTCGCCATCACGATGGCCCCGTTCACGCTCCTCGCCCCGGTCATCGGCCCGCTCCTGGACCGCCTCCCGCACGGCCGCAGGGCCGCGATGGCGGGGGCGATGCTGGCGCGCGCCCTGCTCGCCCTCGTGCTGTCGGGCGCGGTCGTGACGGGCAGCGTGGAGCTCTATCCGGCCGCGCTGGGCGTCCTCGTCGCGTCCAAGGCGTACGGCGTGGTCAGAAGCGCCGTCGTACCGCGTCTCCTGCCGCTCGGGTTCTCCCTCGTCAAGGCGAACTCGCGGGTCACTCTCGGCGGCCTCCTCGCCACGGCCGTCGCGGCCCCCGCGGGGGCCGGACTACAGGCGCTCGGCGCGCGCTGGCCGCTCTACGGCGCCTTCGTGATCTTCGTCTCGGGCATGTTCCTGTCCTTCTCGCTGCCGCGGAAGGTCGACTCGTCGAAGGGCGAGAGCAAGGCGCTGCTCGCGGCCGACGAGGAGCACCTGCACCTGCACGCCCGCGCTCGGGCCGCGGACGACACCACCCGCAAGAAGCGCATGGGGCTGCGCACGGTCGGCCCGGCCGTGACCCACGCCCTCGGGGCGAACGCGGCGCTGCGCTGCCTCTCCGGCTTCCTCATCTTCTTCCTCGCGTTCCTGCTGCGCGAGCACCCGCTCGCGGGGCAGAGCGCGGCGGTCTCGCTCGGCATAGTGGGCGTCTCGGCGGGCGCGGGCAACGCGCTGGGCACGGCGGTCGGGGCCTGGCTGAAGTCGCGGGCGCCGGAGCTCATCATCGTGACGGTCGTCGCCGTGGTCCTTGGCGTGGCGGTCATGGCCACGCTGTTCTTCGGGGCGGTGGGGGTGGCCTGTCTCGGCGCGTGTGCGGGCTTCGCGCAGGCGCTGTCGAAGCTGTCCCTGGACGCGCTCCTGCAGCGGGACGTCCCCGAGCAGGTCCGCACGTCCGCGTTCGCCCGTTCCGAGACGCTGCTCCAGGTGGCCTGGGTGATCGGCGGCGGTGTCGGCATCGCCCTGCCGCTGGTGGGGACGCTCGGCATGTCGGTGGCGGCCGGGATCGTCGCGGTGGGCTGGCTCTCCACGGTCCGCGGGCTCCTCGCCTCGTCCCGGCGCGGCGGCTCGCGGCGCACCCGGGTGGTGTGAGGCGGGTACCGGCGGGTGTGGGACGGGTGCGGCACGCCTGTGCCCCGCCTGACGGCCCGCCCGCGACCCGCCGCAACGGCACGCCCGTGACCCCCGCGTAACGGCACCCCCCGGCGCGCCCGATAGCCTTCGCCCATGACCTCCCTGCTCCGCGGCGGAGCCGCGAATGTGTACCGCGCGGCACGCCGCCGCCGCACCGTGGCCGCGCTTGGCGCCGTCTCCGCCGGACTCCTCGTCCTCTCCGCCTGTGACAAGCCGACGCCGCTTGCCACCGTGACCGTCGGCAGCGACTCGGTGAACAGCGAAGCCTCCTGCTACAACGACGGCAAGGAGCTGGAGCAGTCGCAGCTGAAGTCCTGCCTGCAGGACAAGGACGTGAAGTCCATCAAGGTCGATCCCGACGAGAAGGTCCGCTTCGGCGTCGACCCGGAGATGGCCGACAAGGGCTGGACCCTGCTGATGAACGGTCAGCCGCTGACCGAGGCCAGCAAGAAGACGTACGTCGTCATCCCGGGCAGCGTCTTCTTCAACCAGCAGTACGGCGGTGGCGGCAACAAGTCGACCGTCAGCCTCCTCGAGGGCGGCAAGGGCTCCACGTCGAAGGCCACGGGTCTGTGGTCGTTCAAGTTCGAGAAGGACTCCTGACCCCGCGCGTCCTCGTGGCCACCGCGGTCCCCGCCGAACGGGACGCGGTGGCCGGGGCGCTGGCCGGGGCCGGCTCCGGCCCCGGCGCCCTCGACGCGGACGTCCTGGCCGTCGGCGTGGGTCCGGCCGCCGCCGCGGCGGGCACGGCGACCGCACTCGCCCGTGCCGCCGCCGACCGCCCCTACGGCCTGGTCGTCTCGGCCGGCATCGGCGGCGGCTTCCCGCCCCACACCCCCGTCGGCTCGCTCGTCGTCGCCGACGAGATCACCGTCGCCGACCTGGGCGCCGAGACCCCCGGGGGCTTCGCGCCCGTCACCGAGCTGGGTTTCGGCGCCGTCACCCACCGTCCGCCGCGTTCCCTCGTACGGGAAGCGGCAGACGCCTGCGGTGCCGCGACCGGCACCGTCCTCACCGTCTCCACCGTGACCGGCTCGGCCGAGCGCGCCGCCGAGCTGCGGCGGCGCCACCCGCGCGCCCTGGCCGAGGCGATGGAGGGTTTCGGGGTCGCCGAGGCGGCCGCCCTGCACGGGCTGCCCGTCCTGGAGATCCGCGCGGTCTCCAATCCCGTCGGCCCGCGCGACCGCGCCGCCTGGCGGATCGGCGAGGCGCTGACCGCACTGAGCGACGCGTTCGGGAAGTGCGCGCCCGTCCTGAGGAGTTGGAACACACATGGCATCCCACGAGACTGAGTCCCCGGCGGCCCCCCTCGACCGCCCCCTGCGCATCGCGTACTCGCCGTGCCCCAACGACACCTTCGTCTTCGACGCCTGGGCGCACGGCCGGGTGCCGGGCGCGCCCGCGCTCGACGTCACGTTCGCGGACATCGACATCACGAACGGCATCGCGGAACGCGCCGCGGCCCGGCACTCCTCGGCGCCCCCGGCCCCGCCCGCCACGGACCTGGACCTCGACGTCCTGAAGGTGTCCTACGCGGTGCTCCCGTACGTCCTGGACGAGTACGCGCTGCTGCCCTGCGGCGGCGCCCTCGGCCGGGGCTGCGGCCCGCTGGTGCTGACCCGGGAGCCGGGCGTCGACCTCACCGGGAAGACCGTCGCGGTGCCCAGCGAGAAGTCGACGGCGTACCTGCTCTTCCGGCTGTGGGCCGCGGACACGCTGTCCGACGGGGGCGTCGGCGAGATCGTGGTGCTGCCCTTCGACCAGATCATGCCCGCGGTGCGCGACGGCAAGGTCGACGCGGGCCTGGTGATCCACGAGGCCCGCTTCACGTACCGGAACTACGGCCTGCACCGCCTCGCCGACATGGGCGAGCACTGGGAGGCCACGACCGGGCTGCCGATCCCGCTCGGCGCGATCATCGCGAAGCGGTCACTCGGCACGCGGGTGCTGCGCTCCCTCGCGGACGTCACGCGCGCCTCGGTCCGCATGGCGTGGGACGACCCGGAGGCCTCCCGCCCGTACGTCCTGGAGCACGCCCAGGAGATGGACCCGGCGGTGGCGGACCAGCACATCGGTCTGTACGTCAACGAGTTCACGGCCGACCTCGGCGAGGACGGGTACGCGGCGGTCCGCGGTCTGCTGACCCGTGCCGCGGCCGAGGGACTCGTACCGCCCCTCGGCCCGGACGCCCTGTCGTTCCCGTAGGCGCCCCGTCGTTCCCGTAGGCGCCCCGTCGTTCCCCCAGCGGAATTCGAGCGGCTCTCCTCCGGGATGGGACCCGCTATACGTCGAGTTGGTCCGCGACCGCCCGCAGCAGCCCCGCGATCTTCGCTCCGGACGCCTTGTCGGGGTAGCGGCCCTTCTCCAGCATGGGCGTGATGTTTTCGAGCAGTGTCGTCAAGTCCTGGACGATCGACGCCAGTTCGTCGGGCTTGCGGCGCTGCGCGGCCGCCACCGACGGGGTCGGGTCGAGAATCGCCACCGAAAGGGCCTGGTCGCCGCGTTGTCCCGCGACCACGCCGAATTCCACGCGCTGGCCGGGCTTGAGTGTGTCGACGCCGGCGGGCAGTACTGAGGAGTGCACGAAGACGTCGCCGCCGTCGTCGCGGGAGAGAAAGCCGAAGCCCTTCTCGCTGTTGAACCACTTGACCTTGCCGGTAGGCACGTGAAGTCCTCGTCCTCGTACTCGTCTATGCCGTCTCCGCCCGTCCGGTGCGACGGGTCGAAAACGGCTCTGGATAGCACTACAGCGGGTCGCCCGACCCGCCGGCACCAAGACTATTGGTCCGGGGCCCGGTGACAAGACGTCCCCGGATTCTTCCTTCGCGCTGGGAACTACCCTGGTCGGGTGCGTGACAAAACCCAAGCGAATTCCGCCGGACCGGGCGATGGAATGGTCCGGACCGGAGCAATCGTCTTCTTCGTCGGAGCCGTGGCCACACTGGTCACGGTGGCCCCGCTCTTCCTGGGCACCGATCCCTTTCCGTCCATCGCCTACGCGGTGTGCATGCTGATGGGCGTCGGCTTCCTCATCGCCGCCGCCGGCGTGCTCCGCGGCATCGCCTTCCAGCGGCGCCGGGCCAGGTCGGGCACTAGCTAGCGGCGCCCCGCGCGACGTACCCGTCGAGCCAGGCGGGGAACTCCGCGAGCCCGCCGAGCACGACGTCCGCGCCCGCCGCGCGCAGTTCCGCTGCGTCGCACGGTCCGGTCGCCACCGCGACGGACAGCGCGCCCGCCGTACGCGCGCCGCGTACATCGCCGGTGTGGTCCCCGACGTACACCGCCGCGCCGTACTCGCGCAGCGCCTCGGCCTTCGCCTCCGCCCACAGCCAGCCGATGACGGCGTCGGCCTCGATGCCGAGGTGCGACAGGTGGAGCTTCGCGTTGGGCTCGTGCTTGGCGGTCACCACGATCGCGCGGCCGCCGTGCGCGCGGACCGCGGCGACGGCCTCGCGGGCACCGGCCATCGCGAGCGTCGGCTCGATGGCGTGTGTGGTGTAGATCTCACGGTAGAGGTCGCCCGTCTCCTGGATCTTCTCCTCCGGAAACCAGTTCCGCAGTTCATCCTCCAGCGGCGGGCCGAGCCGCGTGACCGCCAGGTCGGCGTCCACGTACGTCCCCGTCTCCGCGGAAAGCGCCTGATAGGCGGCCTTGATACCGGGCCGGGAGTCGATCAGGGTCATGTCGAGGTCGAAGCCGACGGTCAGCGCGTGTGAGCTCATGGGCCCATTCTGCCGAGGGCGGGTGCCCGGCCCGCACCTAGACTTAGCCTCGCCTTACCGAGCCACGTCATGCTCCACGAGTGCCTGCCCTCCCCGTGAAACGAGCTCTCGCCGTGAAACGAGCTCAGTCGATGCGTGTGCCCGTCCGGCGCGCGGCCGTGCTGACGGCGGCCGTCGTGGCCCTGCTGCTCGCCGTCCTGCTCAGCCTCGCCGTCGGCGCCCGCGCCCTCGCGCCTTCCGCCGTCCTCGACGCCCTGCTGCACGGCGGGCACGGCGACGCCGCCGAGGTGGTCCGCGAGATGCGGGTGCCGCGCACCGTGCTCGGCATCCTGGTCGGCGCCGCGCTCGCGCTGGCCGGCACCGTCCTGCAGGGCATGACCCGCAACCCGATCGCCGATCCCGGCATCCTCGGCATCAGCCAGGGCGCCTCCGTGGGCGTCGTCCTCGCCATCGCCTTCGCCGGGGTGCACACCCTGACCGGATACGTGTGGTGGGCGTTCACCGGCGCCGGACTCGCCGCCGTCGCCGTCCACGCCATCGCCGGCGGCGGCCGGGGCGGCGCGACCCCGGTGAAACTCGCGCTCGGCGGCGCGGCGGTCAACGCGCTCCTCGTCTCCGTGACGACCGCCGTCCTCACCACCCGGGCCGCCGCGCTCGACGAGTTCCGCTTCTGGCAGGTCGGCTCGCTCTCCGGCCGCGACGCCGCGATCGTCGGCCGGATCTGGCCGTTCCTCCTCGTCGGCGCGGTGCTCGTCGCCGCCGTCGCGCGCGGTCTGGACGCGCTCGCGCTCGGCGAGGACGTGGCGAAGGGGCTCGGCCAGAACGTCGCGACGGTACGGGTCGTCGGCGGCGTCGCCGCGACCGTCCTCACCGGAGCGGGCGTCGCCGCCGCCGGGCCCATCGCCTTCATCGGCCTGGCCGTTCCGCACATCGCCCGCGCGCTCGTCGGCGCCGACCACCGCTGGGTGCTGCCCCTTGCGGCGCTCCTCGGCCCGGTGATGCTGCTGGTCTCCGACACGGTCGGCCGGATCGTCTTCCCGCCCGGCGAAGTGCCCGCGGGCGTGCTGACCGCGCTCATCGGCGTGCCCTTCCTCGTGGCCCTCGTACGCCGGAAGGCGGTAGCCGCATGACCACGGCGTCGCCCGGCGTCCGCCCCGCCGGATACGCGGTGTTCCGCGTGCGCCGGGCCGCCTTCCTCGTGCACCGGCGGGCCGCCGCGGTGGCCGCCGCGCTCGCCCTGCTGCTCGCCGCGGGCTGCCTGGCCCACCTCTGCGTCGGCGAGTCCTTCGTGCCGCCCCACGAGGCCCTCAAGGTCGTCCTCGGGCAGCCCTCCCCCGACGAGCTGGTCGTCGGCACGCTGCGCGAACCCCGCCTGGTCGTGGGCCTGTTGACCGGCGCCGCGTTCGGCGTGGCCGGCGCGCTCATCCAGACCGTCGCCCGCAACCCCCTCGCCAGCCCCGACGTCATCGGCATCAGCCAGGGCGCGAGCGCCCTCACCGTCGGCGCGATGACCTACGGGGTCACCTCGTACACCGTCCTGCCCTACCTGTCCGTGCTCGGCGGCATCGCCGCCGCCGCCCTCGTCCACGTCTTCGCGTGGCGCGGCGGCCTGCACGCCACCCGCTTCGTCCTCATCGGCATCGGCTTCGCCGTCGCCCTGCGCTCGGTGACGACGCTCTTCATGACCAAGGGCGACTACCTCGTCGCCCAGCAGGCGCAGATCTGGATGACGGGCTCCCTCAACGGCCGCGGCTGGGCCGAGGCGAACCCGCTCGGCCTGACCCTCCTCGTCCTGCTCCCCTGCGTCCTGTGGGCGGCCCGCGCCCAGCGCGCGGTCACCCTGGACGACGCCACGGCGACGGCCCTCGGCACCCGCCTGGGACACGTACGCCTCGGCCTCGTCCTGCTCGGCGTCGTCCTCGCCTCGGTGGCCACCGGCGCCGCGGGCCCCGTCGACTTCGTGGCGCTCCTCGCCCCGCAGACCGCCCGCAGACTGACCCGCACCGCGCAGATCCCGCTCCTGTGCTCGGCGCTGCTCGGCGCGCTGATCGTGGTCCTCGCCGACCTGGCGGCCCGCCGCCTCCTCGCGCCCACCGAACTCCCGGTCGGCGTCCTGACGGCGGCGATCGGCGCCCCGTACCTGATCCGGCTCATCGTCAGCAGCCGTTCCGTCCGCAATGGAGGCACCTCGTGACCGCCGCCCGTCTCTCGGCCCGCGGGCTGACCCTCGCCTACGAGGACCACACCGTCGTCGACGGGCTCCACCTGACGGTCCCCGACGGCCGGGTCACCGTGATCGTCGGCCCCAACGCCTGCGGCAAGTCCACGACGCTGCGCGCCCTCGGCCGCCTCCTCAAGCCGCGGCGCGGCGCGGTCCTCCTCGACGGCGCGGCCCTGTCCGATCTCCCCACCAGGAAGATCGCCCAGCAGATCGGGCTGCTCCCGCAGACGCCCGTCGCCCCCGAGGCGATCACCGTCGCCGACCTCGTGGCCCGCGGCCGCCAGCCCCACCAGCGCTGGTGGCAGCAGTGGTCCGACGAGGACGAGAGGACGGTGACGGAGGCGATGGACCGCACCGACGTGACCGCTCTCGCCGAACGCCCCGTCGACGAGCTCTCCGGCGGCCAGCGCCAGCGCGTGTGGATCGCGATGGCCATCGCCCAGGACACGGACATCCTCCTCCTGGACGAGCCCACGACCTACCTGGACATCGCCCACCAGGTCGAAGTCCTCGACCTGGTACGACAGTTGGCCGCGACCACCCGCGACGGCGGCCGGGGCCGCACGGTCGTCCTCGTCCTGCACGACCTCAACCAGGCCGCGCGGTACGCCGATCACCTCGTCGCCATGAAGGGCGGCGCGGTCGTCGCCGAGGGAGCCCCCTCGCACGTCGTCACCGAGGACCTCGTACGCGAGGTGTTCGGCCTGGAGTGCGTCGTCGTACCCGACCCCGTGACCGGCTCCCCCCTGGTCGTCCCCGGGGCGCCCTGGACCGCGCCCGCCCGCACCACCACCCCCGCATGAGGCCCTCGTGAAAGGCGTCCCCGTGACCCGCTTCCGCTCTCCGCTGCACGGCCGCGCGCTCGCCGCCGGCGCCCTCGCCCTCACCGGCGCCCTGACCCTCGCCGCCTGCGGCTCGTCGGACTCCGACGGCTCCGGCACGTCCGGCAGGACCCGCACGGTCGGGACGGCCATGGGCGACGTGAAGGTGCCTGTGGCCCCGGAGCGTGTCGTCGTCCTCGACACCGCCGAACTGGACTCGGCGATCACGCTCGGCGTGCGGCCGGTCGGCGCCACGCACGTCGAGTCCTCCTCGGGCTTCCCGAGTTACCTGCCCAAGGACGACGTCGACGGCATCAAGGACGTCGGCGAGATGATGAACCCCAACATGGAGGCGATCGCCGCGCTGAAGCCGGACCTGATCCTCACCTCGAAGATCCGCCACGCCGCCAAGTACGACCAGCTCGAACGGATCGCGCCGACCGTCATGACGGAGTCGACCGGCTACCCCTGGAAGGAGAACTTCCAGGTGCACGCCGATGCGCTGGGCAAGCGGGCCGCGGCGGCGAGGACCGTCGCCGCCTACCGGTCCCACGCCAAGCAGGTCACCGAGGCCATCGGCGGCCGTGCGAAGGCCGGACGGACCGAGGTCAACGTGCTGCGCTTCATCGAGGGCGCCGACATCCGCCTCTACGGCGACCGGAGTTACATCGCCACCATCCTCAAGGACGTCGGCCTCGGCCGCGCGCCGATCTCCGCGAAGGCGAAGGACGGCTTCTCCTACGACCTGTCCCCCGAGAAGATCGACCTCGCGGACGCGGACGTCATCTTCCGCTCCACGTACGGCGATCCGAAGAAGGCCAAGGAGACCCGGACCGTGGGCAGCGGCCTGTGGAAGAACATGAAGGCGGTGAAGTCGGGCAACGTCCACACCGTCGACGACGAGCTGTGGATCCAGGGCATCGGCTACACCGCGGCGGACAAGATCCTCGACGAGCTGCGGGCGGATCTGACGAAGCGGATCTGACGAAGAAGAAGTAGCCGCCGCCCCAGCCGGGGGCGCAACTCCCCTTTTGTTCACGGCCTTTGCCGCTGCGACCTCCACAGCAGGAAGAGCGCGGAGGCGACGGCCGCGCCGCGCACCACCCACGGCCAGGTGTCGGCCATGGCGTCGCTCATGTGGCCGTCCCTGATCGGCGCGCCCCAGCGCCCCTCGCTGCGGCCCCACAGCCAGCCGATCCCGGCGGCCACCGCGAGCGCGGGGAGCCCCAGCGCGGCGAACTTCGCCTCGGCGCGGGAGAGCCTGCGGGAGGCGTAGGCGATGAGCCAGCCGACGCCGAGGGCGAGGAGGTTGCCGAGGATCGCGCCGACGGTGAGGAGGGCGGCGGCGAGCAGGAGCAGCGGGTTGCTGAACGTGGCGCCCGTGCCCGCGGCGACCGCCCGTCCCCGGGGCAGCCGCCACCGCCGTCGTCCGCTCCCCGCCGCCTCCTCTTCCTCCTCGTACTCCTCTTCCTCCTCCTCGTACTCCTCCCCGTACTCGTCCTCCTCCTCGTCCGCGTCTGCGCGGTTGCCCTTGGTCCTGGTCTTGTCCAGCGACGGCGGGGGCTTGAGCAGTTCGGGGATCTCCACGCCGCCGACGAAGCCGGGGACGCTGTCCGCGGCGCCGAACGGGCTGCTGTCCACCCGCCACCAGTCGGGTTCGGAGCCGCTGGGACCCAGTTCGTCGGAGCCCGCGAGGTGCGGCGGCGAGGGAGCGCTCGCGTCGAACTCCGTCGGGTCGGGGGGCGCAGGGCTGGTGCGGCGGGGGCGGGGGAGAGGTCGGGGCCGGGGGACGATGCGCCGCATCCGTCCGGGGGCGCCGCCTCCACCGTCCCTGCCCTTGGCCTTGCTCTGCCGGGGGGTGCCGCCTCCGCGCTCGACGCGCTCCCCCGGTTCCTCCCGGCTCTCCGCGGGTTCGCGGCGGGCCCGGGGCTTTCCCGTCCGCTGGACCGGCACCGAGGGGCGGGGTGCGCGCGGCTTCGCCGGTACGTCGCCGGGGGCGCCGGTCGCCGCGTCGACGACCTCTTCCGGGGTGCCGAGGCGGTCGAGGATGCGGCGGACGCCCGCGGGGCTGTCGCCGACGGCCCCGGCCCGGCCGCGGTCGATCGTGTTCCGCAGCTCGGCGACCAGTCTCATCCGCTCTCCGGACGGCAACTGCCGCTGCTGGGCCAGGTCTCCGACCCGGCTCAGGTAGTCGTAGACCAGCTGGTCGCTCTCGATCCCCACGAAGTCCCCTCCGGGGCGGCTGCGTTGACGCGCCGCCGTTGTGCACAGCGCACTCGACGGTACCGCCTCCGGGCGGAAGGGTGGGCGGGTCCCGGGCCATGGGTCCTGGGTCCCTGGTCCTGGGTCCCGGGTCCTGGGCACGGCCGCTCCCTAGGGGGCGGCCTCCCTCTCAAGGCGTACGGGGTCCACCGCAGGGTGCACCGCAGGCCGAGGGCGGGGTTGCACCACAGGCCGATGTGCGGGGGCCGCCGGGAAACGACCATGGAGACATGAGCACAGCAACCTTCACCTCAGCGTCCGCAGCGTCGTCCACCGGCTCCGCCGCCGCGCCCCACGGCGCCGCGCACCCGCACCGCAAGGGCGGCGCCCTGCGCGCCGCCAAGGCCTTCGTGAGCGCGGCGTTCGGTGTCGTCGTGCTCGGCGAGTACGCGGAGGAAGCGGGCGTGCGGCGCCGCTGACCGGCCCCGGCGACCCGCCGCGGAGACACCCGCCGCCGGACCCGCCGTCCACTAGGGTCACGCCGTGAAACCACGGACTGTGACGCTCCTGTCACCCGCAGCATCCGGCGCGCTGCTCGCGGTCTCCCTCACCGCGCTGGCCACCCTGTGCGCCGTCCAGCACATCCCGATGGCCGACACGCTGGTCTACCGGGCCGAGGGCGCAGCCGTCGCCGACGGCACCGATCTGTACGGGTTCACGGTCACCCGGTGGCAACTCCCCGCCACCTACCCGCCGTTCGCCGCGATCCTCTTCGTACCGACGACCTGGCTCCCCCTGGGAGCGCTGAAGGCCCTCTTCCTCACGGGCAACACCGTCCTCCTCGCGGTGCTGATCCGCCTCTCCTGCCGACTGGCGGGCCTCCCCGCCCGCACCGCGCCCCTGTGCGCCGCCACGGCCCTGGCCCTCTGGCTCGAACCCGTCTTCCAGACCGTCCTGTTCGGCCAGATCAACCTCGCGCTCGCCTGCCTGGTCCTGTGGGACCTGACCCGGCCGCCCGGCGCCGTCGGCAAGGGCTTCGCGCTCGGCGTCGCGGCGGGGATCAAGCTGACCCCGGCCGTCTTCATCGCGTACCTCTTCCTGCGCGGCCGCACCCGCGAGGCGGTCACCGCGCTCGCCTCGCTCACCGGCACGGTGCTGCTCGGCGCCCTGGTGCTGCCCGCCGCCAGCGTGGAGTTCTTCACGCGGCGCCTCTTCGAGACGGGCCGCGTGGGCAAGGCGTGGATCGTCGACAACCAGTCGCTCCAGGGCCTGGTCGCCCGCCTCCTGCACGAGGCGGAGCCGGGCGCCGCCTGGGCCGTACCGGCGGTTCTGACGGCGGTCTTCGGGCTCCGGCTGGCCCGCCGTGCCCCGAGCGAGGCCGGGGGGCTGCTCCTGACCGCGTTCACGGCCGTGCTGATCTCGCCGATCAGCTGGTCCCACCACTGGGTGTGGTGCGTGCCGCTGCTCGCCGTGCTGGTCGCCGGGGGCAGGCCGCGCCTCGCCGTCGCGGTGGCCGTGCTCTTCACGGCCCGCACGTTCTGGCTGCTCCCGCACCACGGCGACCTGGACCTGCGTCTGCCGTGGTGGCAGCAGCCGTTGGCGTCGCCGTACGCGCTGCTCGCGCTGGCGCTGCTGCCGATACTGAGTACGTACCTGAGTACGCGGACAGAGGCGCCGCTCCCGCGCGGGACGGTTGACTCACCCCATGACCACCGACCCGCCCACCGAGACGACGACGCCCGACACCGGGACGACGTCCCGCACCGAGCCGGAGGCCCGCACCGGACCGGAGTCGCGCGCCGACTGGGCCGCCCGTAACGCCGCCTACGCCGCCGCGCACCCGGTCCCGCGCCCCTCCCGCGTCGTCGCGCCGGCCCTGGCGACCCCGGCCGTCCTGCTGCTCCTCGTCATCGGCTGGTGGGTCGTCGCGCTCGACGCGGAGCTCGGCGACGCGGCGTCGTCGGAGCACCGGGACCTGGTGGCCCGCTACGTCCTCGCGGCCTTCGGGGGCCTCGGCTTCCTGACGGCGGGCTGGCTCACGCCGCGCGACTCGCGCGCGGCGTGGCTGCGGACGGCGTTCGCGCTGACCTCGCTCGTGGCGGTCCCCGCGGCGATGCTCGCGGGCGGCTGAGCGACGCCGCCGTGCGCTATCCGGCGAGCAGCTCGTCCGCGTCCACGATCCGGTACGCGTACCCCTGCTCGGCGAGGAACCGCTGGCGGTGGGCGGCGAAGTCCTGGTCGATGGTGTCGCGGGCGACGACGGAGTAGAAGCGCGCCTCGTGCCCGTCGGCCTTGGGCCGCAGGACCCGCCCGAGCCGCTGCGCCTCCTCCTGCCGCGACCCGAACGTGCCGGACACCTGGATGGCGACGGTCGCCTCGGGCAGGTCGATGGAGAAGTTCGCGACCTTCGACACGACGAGGACGGAGATCTCGCCCTGCCGGAACGCGTCGAAGAGCTTCTCGCGCTGCGCGTTCGTGGTCTCGCCCTTGATGACGGGCGCGTCCAGGTGTTCGCCGAGCTCGTCGAGCTGGTCGATGTACTGCCCGATGACGAGGGTCTGCTCCCCCGCGTGCTTCTTCACCAGCGCCTCGGTGACCTTCCGCTTGGTGGCGGTGGTCGCGCAGAACCGGTACTTCTCCTCGGCCTCCGCGGTGGCGTACGCGAGCCGCTCGCTGTCGGTCAGGTTGACCCGGACCTCCACGCAGTCGGCGGGCGCGATGTAGCCCTGCGCCTCGATCTCCTTCCACGGGGCGTCGAACCGCTTGGGCCCGATGAGCGAGAAGACGTCGGACTCGCGCCCGTCCTCCCGTACGAGGGTCGCGGTGAGCCCGAGGCGGCGGCGCGCCTGGAGGTCGGCGGTGAACTTGAAGACGGGCGCGGGCAGCAGGTGCACCTCGTCGTAGATGACGAGCCCCCAGTCGCGCGAGTCGAAGAGCTCCAGATGCGGATAGATGCCCTTCCGCTTCGTCGTGAGCACCTGGTACGTGGCGATGGTGACCGGCCGGATCTCCTTGCGGGTCCCGCTGTACTCACCGATCTCGTCCTCGGTGAGCGAGGTCCGCTTGACCAGCTCGTGCTTCCACTGGCGGGCGGAGACGGTGTTGGTGACGAGGATCAGCGTGGTCGCCTTGGCCTGCGCCATGGCCCCGGCGCCGACCAGGGTCTTCCCGGCCCCGCAGGGCAGCACGACGACACCGCTCCCGCCGTGCCAGAACCCCTCGACGGCCTGCTGCTGGTAGGGCCGCAGCGACCAGCCGCTCTCGTCGAGGTCGATCGTGTGCGCCTCGCCGTCGACGTACCCGGCGAGGTCCTCGGCGGGCCAGCCCAGCTTGAGCAGCGTCTGCTTGATCTGCCCGCGCTCGGAGGGGTGCACGGCGACGGTGTCCGGGTCGAGCCGGGCGCCGACGAGCGGCTGCACCTTCTTCGACCGCAGGATCTCCTCCAGGACGGGCCGGTCGGTGGTGGTGAGGACGAGCCCGTGGGTGGGGTGCTTGGAGAGCGTGAGGCGTCCGTACCGCGCCATCGTCTCGGCGACGTCGACGAGCAGGGCGTGCGGTACGGGGTACCGGGAGAACTCCACGAGCGCGTCCACGACCTGCTCCGCGTCGTGCCCCGCGGCCCGCGCGTTCCACAGCCCCAGCGGGGTGACGCGGTAGGTGTGGATGTGCTCGGGCGCCCGCTCCAGCTCGGCGAAGGGCGCGATGGCCCGGCGACAGGCGTCGGCCCGCTCGTGGTCGACCTCGAGCAGGAGGGTCTTGTCCGACTGGACGATGAGGGGACCGTTCACGCGAGCGCCTTTCGGTTAGGCCAAACGTCCAGTGTGCCGCATGCCCGGGTGATCACACCCGGCTCACTACGACCCGCATACCGCTTCCGACCCTCCTTCGTACCTGATCGAGGGCGTCCAGCGTGTCCACCGCCCTCTCCGCGTCGCCGGTCCGGTGGTACAGATCGGCGGCGAGCTCCAGGTTCTCCAGGGCCTCGGTATTGCAGCCCTGCCGGAGCAGCGCGTACGCGCTGCTCCTCAGCTCGTCGGCAAGGCCGTGATCGTCTCTGCCCTCGAGGAACGCTTCCAGGGCGAGGGTGTGCAGCCGTACAGCCTTGTTCCACTTGCCCTGCATCTGGCGTGCGAGGGCCATATTGCCCAGGACCGTCGCCTCACCGCGGCGGTCTCCCAGCTGCCGGAAGAGGTTCAGTGCTTCCTGGTGCGCGGTAAGGGCTGCGTCGACGTCTCCGGCGGCGATCAACGTTCCGGAGAAGTTGGCCAGCTCGACTGCCCTCTCATGAGGTGCGATCAGGCCGTCATCCATGTCAAGCACGCGCTTGTGCAGCTCCACGGCCTGTTCTGCCTTCCCGGCGTTGCGCGTCGCCGTGGCGATGCTCCCCAGAGTCTGGGCGTAACCGCGCAGGTCACCGTGTTTGCGGAAGATCTTCGCGGCCTCGCGGAGGACACGGGTCGCCTCCTTCCGGCGGCCCAGCTCAGTCAGCGTCTCGCCAGTGTTGCTCAGAGCGCGCGCCACCCCCACCCGGTCACGGGCACGCTCAAACAGCTGCGCCGACTCGGCGTGGGCCGCCACGGCCTGTTCGAATTTGCGCTGCTCGTGGAGCGAGAGCCCGAGGTTGTTCAGCGCACTGGCCAGAGCCTGGCGCTTCTTCAGCTTCCGGCAGATCTTGATGGCCTTGTGGTGCGCCCGAACGGACCTGCGCAACTTACGCATGTCCCGGAGCACCACACCGAGAGCGCTCAACAGAGACGCCTCGTGAAAGAGGTCCTTGCACCGTCGGCTCGACCGAATGCCTGCGGACAACACCCACCCGGCGTCCTCCAGGTAGCGCATCTCCATCAGGTATTGGGAAACGGGCACTGCTAGGGCGACGCACAGCCGGTCGTCGTCGGCATGGTGAGTCCAGAGAGCAGCCGCCACGAGAGAACGTCGCTCGGACTCCAGCCACTGCAGTGCCTCTACTCGAGTCGTGAAGGCCGCATCCGCCGCCGGAAGAGCCCCTGCAGGGTTGAAGAGCCTGTCGCACGCTGAGGTCGTCATCTTGTGGAAGTAGGCAAGCAGACGCATGAGGGCCTTTCCCCATGCGTCGGTGCCCGACATGAGTCGCTCGCGGGCGTAGAGGCGGACCAGAGCATGCTGCTGCCAGCGGCCGTACGGGTCCCGTGGCTCGACCAGGTGCCGGCGGGCCAGGCCCAGCAGCAGCTGTTCCGTCTCCTTGACGCTCTCCCCGTACAACTCGGCCGCAGCCTTTGCCGAGAAGTCGGCCCCGGGATGCAGGGACATCAACCGGAAGAGCTTGGCCTGGCCCTTGGTGAGCCTCCGGTAGGACAGTTCGAACGCCGCGGTCACGGCACGTTCCTCCCGGCTCAGCACATCGAGCCGGGAGTGCTCGTCCTCCAGGTCCCTGCGGAGGTGGGACAGCGGCCGAGTCGGCAAGTCCGCCAGCAGGGACGCCACAATGCGCAGGGCCAGTGGCAGACCGCCGCACAGCGCGACGAGGCGGTCGGCCTCGTCCGCCTCGACCACCACTCGCGATTCCTCGGGCAGAGCCAATCGAAGGACGTCGCCCAGCAGTTCCTGTCCCTCGTCGGCGGGCAGTTCCCGCAAGGTCATCGCCAGGGCGTCCAACTCCGTGAGGGAGTGCCGCGAAGAGATGAGGGTGGCCGTGCTCGCGTCGCTCGGCAGCAGATGGCGGATCTTGGGGGTGGCCGGTACGTCGTCCAAAACGACCAGGACTCGCCGTCCGGCAGCGGCGAGCGCGCCAAGCGCTGACCGGTAGACGATCGCGCGGTCCTCCATCCCGGAAGGGATGTGTTCCGGAGGGATGCCGAGCGCCCGCAGGAAGGTGCCGAGTGCTTGCTTCGGCGACACTTTGCGCGTCGCGTCATAGCTGTGCAGATCGGCGAAGAGGACGCCCCCAGGGAACCAGTCATCTTTCCGCAGCGCTCGGTGCGCGGCTTGGAGCACGAGTTCGGTCTTGCCCATCCCAGCGAGCCCGGTCACCACCACGGTGCCACCCGTCTCACCCCTCTCACCCCTCTCACCCGGCGCCAGGGCTGTGCAGATGCGCTCCAGCTCGGCACTCCGTCCGGCGAAGGTCTCGGATCGCCGGGGCAGTCCGGCGAGCGCGGGGTCCGGTCGAGCCGGGAGCGTCAGGTTGACGGTCTCTCCCTGCACTACGAGGCCGAAGAAGACTCCTCCGCTGATGTGGTTCTCGGCAGTGCCGGTCATGTCATTCCCGGTTCTGCTGGTGCCGGACGACAGCCCTGCTGAAGGCAAGGACCTCAGCTGTGGTGAACATGCTCCTGTTTTCCTCTGTGACCACGTACCCGACCTCACGCCAGGCGTGGACGAAGGCAGGGTCGATACCTATCTCGGCCGCGCGTTCTGCCATGTTCAGCAGCATGGTGTCGAAGTACTCCTTGCTGAGACGAGTGGGCTCGTCCGCGTCGGGGTCGAAGAAGAGCGGGTCGCCCGGCCCCGGCTCGCGCCCGAACTTCTCCCGGAAGGCGTTCAGTTGGCCTTCCAAGCCTTCCTTCAGCTCACTTCCATACCGAGTGCCGGAGGAGAATCGCACCACAGAGCTGCCGTCCGCGTTCCAAATGCGTTCGACGGGATGGTCCTGCCGGCGAGGCGACTGCTGCGTCCCGTCGGCCCCCTTGCGGGACTTCTTCAACACCGCCTCGCGTACAGCCTCACGCCGCTCGACCCATTCCGCGTCCGACTCGTCCTGAACTCCCTGCGCGGCCTCGTCGGCATCCGGGCCTTCGCGATCGGCGGAACTGCCGCGGGCCGTACTGCTCGAGCGCATCCTGGCGTGCATGCCCGCCCAGTCCAGCAGATCCGGGGTCACCTCCCCGGCCAGAGTGGACACCTTGGAGACTCCCCGCTCGAAGGCCAGACGCGGCAGGGCGAGACCAGGGCAGCTGGTCCACAGCAGGGCATCCGCGGGGATCGGTTCGGTGAAGGAGGGGGTAGCGAACAGACGCCCGAGCGCCTCGGCCACAGTCATCCCCAGCTCGGGGGCGAGAAGAAGGGTGTCAAGCACCGGTATAAGCGTTGATGCCTCGTCCAGGGCCAGCGCCCACACTGAGGCGTGTCCCCCCGAGTCCTCCAGCAGCTCGCCCGGCTTCGCCATCAGCGCCACGTACAACGCCGGGAGCAACAGCCGCGACTCCTTCTTCACCGGCAGCCCGGCCTCGTGGAACCGGCGCAGCCCGTCTCGGAGAATCGCCTGAGGCGTGTCTTCGCCCGCCAAGTCCTCGTCAGCGGCTTTCCAGAACCGTTTGACCCGTTCCCTCGCGTCCACCGGCGGCTCGGGGAGCCGCCGATCCAGAGAGGGGCCATGGATCGCACGGCAGCCGTCGAGAGCCGCTTCGGGCAGCAACCGACGGGGCAGACGGCGCTGGTCGAGCCCGGCCGCTTCCAATCGTCCGACGAGCGACAGCATCAGTGCGGTGTCGTCCACCGGGAGCTCGAGCTCCTCGCTGGCCGAGACCGCCTCGCAAATGAAGCGCTGAATGCCGTTTCCGTGCACAGTGCCGTGCAGTAGGCGCAGCCAGGCATCACGCGCATTGGCGAACTGGAACTCGTCGTGGAAGGTCCTGGGAAAGACCGTCCCCAAGAACAGTGCGTCCAACGGGTCGATGTCGGCGTACCAATGCGGGGCTGCCCCCTCCTGCTGAGCATGCCACAGCGCCATCAAACCGGCTGCGTAGGCAGCGGCGAGGCTGGGCTTCCCTGGAGAGTTCGAGCGCAACAGTCTCGCGATTGCGGCTTCGCCGATCGCTCGGGGATCACCACTGTCCACGACTTCGACCGAAGGGGCTTCTGCCGCCGCCTTCCGCTCCCGCTTCTTCCTCGATGCTTTGCCCACATCGCCCTCCCGGCCCAAGAATGCCGCATCGTGCAGAGGGCGTCCGGCACTCAGGTAAACAGGCGAGGTCCGGCCGACAGTCGAGGAGAGAACTGTCCACGCAAGCACCTTCCACACGCCACGAACGTGCGGTATGCCGCATTCGTGCGCCTGGCCCACGGTGACGCCGTCCACCAGCCCACGCGCAAGACTCGGCCACGAAGGTGACACCACCGGCAATCCCGCCCGACCCGCTACCGTGAACCGGATGAGCACCGACGAGTCGCAGCCCACGGACAGCGCCGACGCGAGCGGACACGTGCCCTCGCGTGCCGGGGACGTGCCGCGGTCGCTCGCGGAGGCGTTGCGGTCGCGGGCGGACGGGGCGCTGGCCGGGCTGCTCCGGGCGCGGCCGGATCTGCTCAGCCCCGTGCCCACGGATCTGACCCAGCTCGCCACCCGCGCGGGCACCCGCGCCTCCGTCGTGCGGGCCCTGGAGCGGCTCGACCGGTTCGCCCAGCAGGTCGCGGAGGCGCTGGCCGTGGCGGCGGAGCCCGCCTCGTACGACGATGTGCGCGCGCTGCTCGCGGGGGACGACGGGGACGCCGCCGTCGAGGAGGCGCTGCCCCGCGCCCTCGCCACCCTGCACGAGCAGGCCCTGGTATGGGGGCCCGACGACCGGCTCCGGCTCGTGCGTACCGCCCGGGAGCTGCTCGCCCCCACCCCGCAGCACCCGTCCCCGACCGGCCTCGGTCCGACCGTCGCCGAGGCCACGGCCGGGATGTCGCCGACCCGCGTGCAGGACATCGTCGCGGCGGCCGGGCTGCCGACGACCCACGATCCCGTGTCGGCGGTGCGGTCCCTGACGGCCCTCTTCACCGACCGCACCCGTATGTCGGCGCTGCTCGACGAGGCGCCCGCGGAGTCCGTGGAGGTGCTGTCCCGGCTGGTGTGGGGGCCGCCGTACGGGCAGGTCACCGCCGATCCCGCCCGGCACCTGCGCTGGCTCCTCGACCGGGGGCTGCTCCTGCCCACCGCGCCCGGCACGGTCGTACTGCCCCGCGAGGCCGCCCTGCACCTGCGGGCGGGCCGCGCCCACCGCACGACCGAGCCGACGCCGCCGCCCGTCGAGGCGGCCCGCGAGCACCGTCCACAGGTTGTGGACGCGACCGCCGCGGGCCAGGCCTACACCGCGCTCGCCACCGTCGAGGAGCTCCTGAAGGACTGGGACGAGGGCGGCCCCGCCGTGCTGCGCGCGGGCGGCCTCAGCGTGCGCGACCTGAAGCGGACCGCGGTGGCGCTCGACACGTCCGAGCCGATGGCCGCCTTCTGGGTCGAACTGGCCTACGCGGCGGGCCTGCTCGCCTCCGACGGCGAGGCCGACGAACGGTACGCGGCCACCCCCGCCTACGACGAGTGGCAGGAGCTGCCCGCCCCCGAGCGCTGGTCGGCCCTGGCCACGGCCTGGCTCGCCGCCACCCGCACGGCGGGCCTGGTCGGCGGCCGGGACGGCAAGGACCGCACGCTCTCCGCACTCGGCCCGCACCTGGACCGCTCGGCGGCCCCCGAGGTCCGCCTGCGCGTCCTCTCCCTCCTGGGCACGCTCCCCGAGGGCTCCGCCCCCGTCCCGGAGTCCCTCCTGGCCCGGCTCGGCTGGGAGCGCCCGGCTGCGGGGCGCCCGCGTCCCGCCCCCGCCAAGGACGGCGCCGCGAACCCCTCCGACTCCCCGACCCCGCAGGACCTGCGCTCCCGTATCGCCCGATGGACCCTGAGCGAGGCCGAGTTGCTGGGCGTCACGGGGCGGGGCGCGCTGTCGGCGCACGGCCGGGCGCTGCTGCCGGCGCCCACGGAGAACGCGGAAGGCGACGCCGACGGCCCCGCCGGACGCGCCGTCGCCGCCGCCCGCGCCGCCCGGCTCCTCGCCCCGCTCCTCCCCGAGCCCCTCGACCACGTCCTCCTGCAGGCCGACCTCACCGCCGTGGCCCCCGGCCCGCTGGAGCGGCCGCTCGCCGACGCCCTCGCCGTCCTCGCCGACGTCGAGTCGAAGGGCGGCGCCACCGTCTACCGCTTCACGCCCGGCTCCGTGCGCCGCGCGCTCGACGCCGGGCAGTCGGCGTCCGACCTGCACGCCTTCCTGGCCGCCCACTCCCGTACGCCGGTTCCGCAGCCCCTGGCCTATCTGATCGACGACGTGGCGCGGAAACACGGCCACCTGCGGATCGGCGCCGCCTCCGCGTACGTGCGCTGCGACGACGAGGCCCTGCTCAACGAGATCATGGCCGACAAGCGCGCCCAGAGCCTGCGCCTGCGCCGTCTCGCGCCCACCGTCCTCGCCGCCCAGGCGGACCCCGGCGCGCTGCTCGACGGGCTGCGCGCCATGGGGTTCGCGCCGGCCGCGGAGAGCGCGGAGGGCGACGTCCTCATCACCCGCGCCCACGCGCACCGCACGCCGCCCCGCTCGGCCCCCGAGCCGGTCCCGGACGGGCCGCCGCTGCCCGGGCCCACGCTCATCGACGCAGCGGTACGGGCGATCCGCGCGGGTGACCTGGCGTCGACGGCGCCCCGCAAGGAGGCGCCGGCGGCGGCGGACGGCAGGCTGCCCCGCACCACGGCCGCGGAGACCCTCGCGACGATGCAGGCCGCGGTGATGACGGGGGAGGCGGTGTGGATCGGGTACGTGAACGCGGAGGGCTCGGCCAGTCAGCGGGTGATCGCCCCGGTGCGGGTGGAGGGGGGCTTCGTCACGGCGTACGACCACACGGCGGATGAGGTCCGTACGTATCCCCTGCATCGCGTCACCGGGGTGGCGGAACTCGCCGACGAGTGAGCGGGTGCGGGCCCGCGGTGGCCGGGCGCGCAGTTCCCCGCGCCCCTCGAAGGCCCGCCGAAAACTCGTTGGCCTCACCACAGTTCCCCGTCCTAGGATGCCCCCTTCCCGCCTCCCCCGCGGAGCGCCACCGACCGGACGGAAACCGGCCGGTACAGACGACACCGCTGAACGGCCGGAGGCACTCCCGTGGACCCGCTCGACCCGCTCGAATCCCTCGCCCCTCTCGACCCCCTCGACCCCCTCGACTCCGAAGGGCCCCTGGCCAGAGAGCGCGCGCACCTCGCCGCGTCACGGGCCGCCCTGCGTGCCATGCGCGAGGACGCCGAGGCCCTGGACATCCGGGACGTCACCGCGAACTGGGTGAACGCCGCCGTTCTGGAGCGGCAGCTCGACGAGCGCATCAAGTCGCTCGCCGACCTCGCCCACACCCCCCTCTTCTTCGGGCGGCTCGACTACCTGCACGCGCCCGGCGCCGAGCGGGCGGAGGGCGCCGAGGGCGAGCAGTTCTACATCGGGCGGCGGCACGTGCACGACGCCGACGGGGACCCGATGGTCATCGACTGGCGGGCGCCGGTCTCCCAGCCGTTCTACCGGGCCTCGAAGAAGGACCCGATGGACATCGCGCTGCGCCGCCGCTTCGGCTACACGGGCGGCGGCCTCACCGCGTACGAGGACGAGCACCTCAGTGACGCGACGGAGGCGGAGCGGACCAGCAAGCTCCTGCAGCAGGAGATCGAGCGGCCGCGCGTGGGGCCGATGCGGGACATCGTCGCCACCATCCAGCCGGAGCAGGACGAGATCGTCCGCAGCGGGCTGAGCGGGAGTGTGTGCGTGCAGGGCGGGCCGGGGACCGGCAAGACCGCCGTCGGCCTGCACCGGGTCGCCTACCTGCTGTACGCGCACCGCGAGCGGCTCGCCCGCACCGGCACGCTCGTCATCGGCCCGAACTCCTCCTTCCTGCACTACATCGAGCAGGTGCTGCCCGCGCTCGGCGAGCTGGAGGTCAAGCAGGCCACCGTCGACGACCTCGTCGCCCACGTGGAGGTGCGCGGCACGGACGACCCCGCGGCCGCCCTCGTCAAGGGTGACGCCCGCATGGCCGAGGTGCTGCGCAAGGCGGTGCGCTCGCACGTCACGCCGCCCACCGAGCCCCTCGTGGTCGTCCGCGGTTCGCGCAGGTGGCGCATTCCCGCGTACGAACTGGAGGAGATCGTCCAGGAGTTGCTCGCGCGGGACATCCGGTACGGCGCCGCCCGGGACGCCCTGCCGCAGCGCATCGCCCACGCCGTGCTGGTCCGCATGGAGCAGTCGGGCGAGGCCCCGGACGACCGGGTGCAGGACGCCGTCGCCCGCAACGCGGCGGTCAAGGCGGCCGTGAAGGCGGTGTGGCCGCCCGTCGAGCCCGCGAAGCTCGTGCTGCGGCTGCTGTCCGACGCCGGTTTCCTCGCCGAGCACGCGGCGGGGATTCTGAGCGAGGAGGAGCAGCGGACCATCCTGTGGGCGAAGCCCGCGCGGAGCGTGAAGACGGCCAAGTGGTCGGCCGCGGACGCCGTGTTGATCGACGAGACGACCGATCTGGTCTCGCGCACGCACTCGCTGGGGCACGTCGTCCTCGACGAGGCGCAGGACCTCTCCCCCATGCAGTACCGCGCGGTGGGCCGGCGCTGCACGACCGGTTCGGCGACCGTGCTCGGCGATCTCGCGCAGGGCACCACCCCGTGGGCGACCCGGAGTTGGGCCGAGGCGCTCGGACATCTGGGCAAGGACGGTGCGGTCGTGGAGGAGCTGACGGCCGGTTTCCGCGTGCCGCGCGAGGTCATCGCGTACGCGTCCCGGCTGCTGCCGGACATCGCGCCGGGCCTCGCGGCGGTCGACTCGGTGCGCGAGTCGCCCGGTTCGCTCGCGGTGCGCCGCACGGACGATCTCGACGCGGGCTGCCTGGAGGCGTGCGCGCAGTCACTGCGGCAGGAGGGGTCGGTGGGCCTGATCGCGGCGGACGCCCGAATTCCGGCGCTCGCCGCGGCGCTGGGCGCGGCCGGTGTCACGTATCTCTCGCCCGGCGAGGAGACCACGCAGGAGACCCGGCTCACCCTGGTGCCCGCGTCCCTCGCCAAGGGCCTGGAGTACGACTACGTGGTGCTCGACGAGCCGGCCGCCGTCGTCGACGGCGAGCCCGACGAGCGGACGGGTCTGCGCCGGCTCTACGTGGCGCTGACCCGTGCCGTGTCGGGGCTGATCGTCGTGCACGCGGCCGAACTGCCCGCGCAGCTCCGCTAGCCGTCTTCTCCGGGGCCGTCCGCCGTGGTGGGGACCGGCGCCGCTCCGGCGGACGGCAGGTGTGTGACGACGAGGACGATGCCCGCGAGCGTCACGATGCGGATGGCGGCGTCCAGGCCGTTCCAGGCCTCCGACTGCCACATGGCGAACCACTCGCCGCCGATGCCGATGAAGCCGACCCCGAAGAGCAGGAGGATCATCAACAGGCCGATGGTTCCGGCCTGTTGGGCCCGGTACTGGATGCGGGGCCGCGGCAGGCCCTGGGGGCGGCGCAGGGCTCGGGCCCACAGGACCGTCGCCGCGCCGAGTATCAGGGCGGCCAGGGCCTCCCAGGCGATGATCCCGACGTAGGCCGCGTCCTGCAGGGCGGTGGAGTCCACCGCGCGCCATCTCAGTCCGTTGTCCTTGAACGTGGTGTCCATCGACAGGACGTGGCGTACGAACTGCTGGTTGGTGCCGAAGTCGGTGATGTTCCCGAACGCGACGAGCGCGATGTGGAGCGCGACCGTCCCGGTGAGCAGCATCGCTGCGACGGGCAGCGTCCCGGCTGCGAGGATGCGGTCCGCGGGACGCGGTTGATGTGCTGGTGTCGGCATGAGATCCCCTCCGTGTCGACCCAGTTCTATCGCGTCCCGCGGGGAAATGATCAACCGTCGAGTGCGGCCCGCCACTGGGCGACGGCCGCGGCGGAGACCGGGGCGGACCAGCCGTCGGGGCGGGCGGCCCCGCCGATGTGGAACGCGTCGACGCCCGCTTCCCGCAGCCGGGGCAGGTGGTCCAGGCGCAGCCCGCCACCGATGAGGAGCCGCGGTTCGTACCCCGGTTCGCCGCTCCGCGCCGCCTCGGCGAGCAGCGTGGGCAGGCCGTCGTCGACACCGGCCGCGGAGCCCGCGGTGAGGTAGGTGTCCAGGCCCGGCAGGTCCGCGAGCTGCTTGCGCAGGGCGTCGCGGTCGGCGGCGCGGTCGATCGCCCGGTGGAAGGTCCAGCGGCAGCCGTCGAGTGCGCCGCACAGCGTCTCGACCGCGGCCATGTCGGCGCCGCCGGACTCGTCGAGGAAGCCGAGCACGAACTCGTCGGCGCCCTCACCGCGGAGCTCGTGGGCGCGTCGCACCAGCTCGTCGACGTCGCCCGCGGCGAAGCCGTCCGCGAGCCTGAGCATCACGCGCAGCGAGATGTCGACGGAGGAGCGGATCTCGGCGAAGGTCTCGCGGGACGGGGTGAGGCCGTCCGCGGCCATGTCGGTCACCAACTCGAGGCGGTCCGCTCCGCCTGCCTGGGCGGCGACGGCGTCCTCGGCATCGAGGGCGATCACCTCCAGGACTGCACGCTTGCTCATGGATGTCTCTTCCTTCTGGTCGCGATACCAGTCACACAGGTCTAGTCCAATTACCAGCCTACGCGCAGAACACCCCGGCGCGAGCCGAGTCGCTCGCACCGGGGCGGGGAAACGCGCGGGAGAACGGACGTGGCCGGAGGGCGAACATCTCAGGCGAGCGGCTTGAACCCGCGCAGCCGCAGACTGTTGCCGACCACGAAGACCGAGGAGAACGCCATCGCCGCGCCCGCGATCATCGGGTTGAGCAGACCGGCTGCGGCCAGCGGCAGGGCGCCCACGTTGTAGGCGAAGGCCCAGAACAGGTTCGACCTGATCGTGCCGAGCGTGCGGCGGGAGAGCCGGATCGCGTCCGCCGCGGCGCGCAGGTCACCCCGTACGAGCGTCAGGTCGCCCGCCTCGATCGCGGCGTCCGTGCCCGTGCCCATCGCCAGGCCCAGATCGGCCCGGGCCAGCGCCGCCGCGTCGTTGACGCCGTCGCCGACCATCGCCACGACGCGCCCCTCGGCCTGCAGCCGCTCGACCACGTCGACCTTGTCCTGCGGCATGACCTCGGCGATCACGTCCTCGGCCCGGATGCCGACCTCCGCGGCCACCGACGCGGCGACGGCCTTGTTGTCGCCGGTCAGCAGGATGGGGGTCAGGCCGAGCGCGCGCAGCCGCTCGATGGCCTCGGCGCTGGTGGCCTTGACCGCGTCGGCGACCTCCAGGACCGCGCGGGCCTCGCCGTCCCAGGCGACCACGACGGCCGTGCGGCCGGCCGCCTCCGCCGCCGCCTTCGCGCGCTCGAGGTCGACGGGCAGGCGCATCGCCCACTCGGCGAGGAGCCGCTCGCGGCCGACCAGGACCGCGTGGCCCTCGACGACGCCCTGCACGCCGAGGCCCGCGACGTTGGCGAAGTCCTCGGGGGCCGGCAGCTCGCCCACCTCGGCGGCGGCGCCGGCGGCGACGGCCTGCGCGATGGGGTGCTCCGAGGCGTGCTCCAGGGCGCCGGCCAGGCGCAGGACGTCGGATACGGAGGTGCCGGGCGCGGTGTGGGTGGCGAGCAGCGTCATCCTGCCGGTGGTGACGGTGCCGGTCTTGTCCAGGACGACGGTGTCGGCCTTGCGGGTGTTCTCCAGGACCTCCGGGCCCTTGATCAGGATGCCGAGCTGGGCGCCGCGGCCGGTGCCGACCATGAGGGCGGTCGGGGTGGCGAGGCCCAGGGCGCACGGGCAGGCGATGATCAGTACGGCGACCGCGGCGGTGAAGGCGGCGGTCAGTCCGGCGCCGTTGCCGAGCCAGAAGCCGAGGGTGGCGAGCGCGAGGCCGATGACGACCGGCACGAACACCGCGGAGATCCGGTCGGCGAGGCGCTGGGCGGCCGCCTTGCCGTTCTGCGCGTCCTCGACGAGCTTGGCCATGCGGGCGAGCTGCGTGTCGGCGCCGACGCGGGTGGCCTCGACGACGAGACGCCCGCCGACGTTGAGGGTGGCGCCGGTGACCGGGTCGCCCTCCGCGACCTCGACGGGCACGGACTCGCCGGTGAGCATGGCGGCGTCCACGGCCGATGAGCCCTCGACGACCCTGCCGTCCGTGGCGATCTTCTCGCCCGGCCGTACGAGGAAACGGTCGCCGACCGCCAACTCCCCCACCGGCACGGTCTCTTCGCGCCCGTCCTCGCGCAGCACGGTGACGTCCTTGGCGCCGAGCTGGAGCAGCGCCTTGAGCGCGGCGCCCGCCTTCCTCTTGGACCGGGCCTCGAAGTACCGCCCGGCGAGGATGAAGGCGGTGACACCGGCCGCGGCCTCCAGGTAGATGTTCCCCGCGCCGTCGCTCCTTGCGATGGTCAGCTCGAAGGGGTGGGTCATGCCGGGCGTGCCCGCGGTGCCGAAGAACAGCGCCCACAGGGACCAGAGGAACGCCGCCGACGTTCCGACCGAGATCAGGGTGTCCATGGTGGCCGCGCCGTGCCGGGCGTTGGTGACGGCGGCCTTGTGGAAGGGCCAGGCCGCGTACGTGACGACGGGCGCGGCCAGCGTCAGCGACAGCCACTGCCAGTACTCGAACTGCAGGGCCGGGGCCATCGCCATCGCGATCACCGGCACGGAGAGCAGGGCGGCGGTGATCAGCCGCTGGCGCAGCGGCCGCAGTTCATCGCTTTCGGGCGGCTCCTCGCCGCTCCCGCCCCCGCCCCCGGCGCCCGGCGCGGCGCGCACGGGGGCGGGCTCCCTGGCGGTGTACCCGGTGGCCTCGACGGTGGCGATCAGGTCCCCCACCGAGACGTCCGCGCCGCGGTAGCTGACCTTGGCCTTCTCGGTGGCGTAGTTGACGGTCGCCTCGACGCCGTCCATGCGGTTGAGCTTCTTCTCGATCCGGGCCGCGCAGGACGCGCAGGTCATGCCGCCGATGGCGAGCTCGACCTCGGCGGCGGGCGTGGTTCCGGTGGTGCCGGGAGTGGTGGTGGGCGCGGCCATGGGGCACTCCTGTACGGAAGATCTCCGATACCCGGGGTGGGTACCGCTGACGAGATCCATGTATACCCCTGGGGGGTATCGAATGCAACACCTTGACTTCATACCCCCTGGGGGTATCTTCAGAACCCATCGAGGCCACTCGGGGCCACTCGGGGCCACTCGGGGCCACTCGAAACCCATCAAGGAGCTGTCATGAACACCGGCCTGAAGATCACCGCATTCGCCGCCGCCGTCGCCGCGACCTTCGGCACCGCGTACGGAGTGGGCCAGGGCATCGACCCCGTCACGGACAAGCCGCCGACCGCCCGGCACGGCGAACACGACGGCGACCGGCGCGACGACCCGCGCGAAGAGCGGGGGCACGGCGCGAGCACCCCCGGCGGCCTGCAGATCTCCGACCGCGGCTACACCCTGGACCTCACGACGCCCCGCATCGAGGCGGACAAGAAGCAGCAGCTCCGCTTCGCCGTCGTCGACGACTCCTCGGGCCGCAACGTCACCGCGTACCGCGCGGAGCACGACAAGGAGCTCCACCTCGTCGTCGCCTCACGCGACCTGACCGCCTACCGCCACCTGCACCCGGCCCGCGCGGCGGACGGCACCTGGTCGGTCCCGGTCGAGCTGCCCGAGGCGGGCGGCTACCGCGTCTTCGCCGACTTCCGCCCCGAGGGCGCGAAGGAGGGCCTGACGCTCGGCGCGGACCTCGCGGTCGCGGGCACGTACGCGCCCCGGAAGCTGCCGAAGCCCGCCACCACCGCCCAGGTCGACGGCTACGACGTGACGCTCGATGGAGACCTGCGGACGGGCGCGGGCGGCGACCTCACGCTGAACGTGGCGCGCGACGGCGAACCCGTCACCGACCTGCAGCCCTACCTGGGCGCGTACGGACACCTGGTGGCTCTGCGCGCGGGCGACCTCGCCCACCTCCACGTACACCCCAACGGCTCGCCCGGCGACGGCAGGACGAAGGCGGGCCCCGGCATCTCGTTCGCCGCGGCGGCACCGAGCAAGGGCGCGTACCGCCTGTTCCTGGACTTCAAGCACGAGGGAACGGTCCACACGGCGGCGTTCACGGTGCACGCGGGCGGGGCCGCCGCTCCCGAGCGGAGCGACGGCCACCGGCACTGACGCTCAGCCCCGTCCAGGGCCCTCCGGGGCGGGTGCGGCGGCGGCCAGCTCCTCCACCGAGCCCGACATGACGGCCCGGATGTGCCGCGTCAGATGCTCGACGGGCCAGTCCCACCAGGCGAGTTCGAGCAGGCGGGCGATGTCCTCGTCGCCGAAGCGGCGCCGGATCAGCTTCGCCGGGTTGCCGCCCACGATGCCGTAGTCCGGCACGTCGTCGACGACGACGGCGCCCGACGCGATGACGGCGCCGTGCCCGATGCGGACGCCCGGCATGACGGTCGAGCGGTAGCCGAACCAGACGTCGTTGCCGACGACGGTGTCGCCGCGCCCCGGCAACCCGCTGATCAGGTCGAAGTGGTCGCTCCAGGACCCGCCCATGATCGGGAAGGGGAACGTCGAGGGGCCGTCCATCCGGTGGTTGGCGCCGTTCATGATGAACCGCACGCCTTCGCCCAGCGCACAGAACTTCCCGATGACCAGCCGCTCGGGCCCGTAGTGGTAGAGCACGTTGCGCGTCTCGAAGGCGGTCGGGTCATCGGGGTCGTCGTAGTACGAGAAGTCCCCCGCCTCGATCAGCGGCGAGGTCACGAGCGGCTTGAGCAGGACCACGCGCGGCTGGCCGGGCATCGGGTGCACCACGTCGGGATCGGCGGGTACGAGGGGTCCGGCGGAGGCAGCGGGTTCGGAGGACATCCCCCCATGATCCACGTCACCCGAACAATGCCAACTCCTTTTCCACGGCGCCCGCGAGTTCGTACCGCGTACCCGTCAGCGGGCGGCCCGTGCAGAGCCTGATCAGGGTCGGCGCGTCGCCGATGTAGCGGGCCGGCGGCCGCTTGCCGTCGGGGGCGCCGAGGACGAGGGGCTCGTCCCTGCCGTCGACGTCCGCGTGCAGCGGCGGCGCGGCGGCGGCATGGTCCGACCTGCTGAACCAGGCGAGCAGGGCCAGCGCGTCCCCCAGGCCCTCCCCGCCGTACGCACCCGGCTTCCCCCACGCCTCCCGTACGTCTCCGGCGTGCACCCACTCCCCCAGCGCCACGCCGTCGAGCCGCCCCTTCGCCGCAAGCAGCGCGGGACCGGCCTCGGTCATGCCGCGCTCCAGCTCGTCCACGACGCGGGAGTTCGACCAGTCGGCGCGCTCGGCGATGTCGCGGTCGTTGGCCTCCGGGCTGTAGACACCCTCCTCGAACCGGCTCTCCACGACGCGGGTCAGCGCGGAGCCGCAGTGCGCGAGCATGTGCCGCACGGTCCAGCCGGGACAGCAGGTGCGGATCGCGTACGCCTCGTCGGGCGCGGCCCGCAGCAGCGGGATCAGGGCGTCGCGCTCCGTGCGCAGGAGGCGCGCGGCGCGTTCGGGTTCGTAGCTCTCGTCGTCATGAGTCATGGCCCGAAGCCAACCGTGCGTGACGGCCCGTGGCAACGCCCCGGCGCGGGGAACCGGCCACGGCACCCCCTCCTTCACCCATACCCCCGCCCCGTACCCAGCGGTTACAGTCGCCGCATGGCCGACCACGACGACGAGCTGCACGCCGCGCTCCGCACCCGCTGGCACGCGACCCTGCTCCGGGCGGGCGAGGCCGCCCCGGACCTCACCCCTGACCTCGCCCCCCACCTCGTCCCCGACCCCGCGCCCTATGCCGACCGCCTCCTCGCCCGCTGGTCCGAGCCACAGCGCAAGTACCACACCACCGCCCACCTGGCGGCGGTCCTCGACCACCTCGACGTCCTCACGGACCACGCCGACGACCCGGAACTCGTACGGCTGGCCGCGTGGTTCCACGACGCGGTGTACGCGCCCGACCGCTCCGAGAACGAGGAACGCTCCGCCCGCCTGGCCGAACGCGCCCTCGCCGAGGCGGGGTTGGCGCGGGCGCAGATCGCCGAGGTCGCCCGCCTCGTCCGCCTCACCGTCACGCACGACCCCGCCGACGACGACCACAACGGCGAGGCGCTGTGCGACGCCGACCTGGCGATCCTGGCCGCCCCCTCGGACGCCTACGCCGCTTACGCCGCCGCCGTCCGCGAGGAGTACTCCTTCGTGCCGGACGAGGCCTTCCGCCGGGGCCGGGCGGACGTGCTGCGCCAACTCGTCGCGCTGCCCCGCCTGTTCAGGACGCCGTACGGAGCGGCCCACTGGGAGGCGCCCGCCCGCGAGAACCTGGCCACGGAACTGGCCCTGCTCGATCCCTGAGCATCCGGGCCCGGTCCCCGAAAATCCAGCGGCCCGGCGAGCCCCGCTCCCGTACCCTCTCCGCATGCTTCTCATGGGCGGGGACCGAATCGACGAGGCCGTGGCACACGCGGCGAAGGTGCTGCGCGGGGTGGCGGAGCGCGACTGGAGCGTCCCGGCGGGCGGGCTCGACTGGACCTGCCTGAAGACGGCCGAGCACATCGTGGGCGACTTCGTCGCGTACGCGGGCCAGCTGACCGGCCGGGCCCCCGACGCCTACGTCCCCTTCGAGACCGTGCTCGACGAGGGCACGGGCCCCGACGGCGCGATCCGGGCGATCGAGGCGGCGGGCCGCATCCTGGCGGCGGTGGTCCGCACGACGCCCCGCGGGGTGCGCGCGTACCACCCCTACCCCTGCGGCAGCGCGGACGCGTCCGGCTTCGCCGCCATGGGCGTCGCGGAGGTCCTGCTCCACACCTACGACATCGCCCGCGCGCTCGACGCCGACGCGGAGCCGCCCGCCTCCCTCTGCGAGGCCGTCCTCGCCCACCTCTTCCCGCACGTGCCGCCCGCCCCCTCCGGCGGCACCCCCTGGACGACGCTGCTCTGGGCCACGGGCCGCGGCACCCTGCCCGGCCGCCCCCGCCTCACCCGCTGGCGCTGGCACAACGCCGACTCCCTGCCGGCCGGCCCCCTCGCCCTGCGCCAGGTGACCCCCGCGGCCGCGGCGGACCTCGCGGCGGGCGGCACGGGGGGTCTCGACTGGCTCGGCGGCAGCCCCTTCGAGGGGACGCGGACGGCCGCGGACATGGTCATGAAGGCGTACGTCGCCGGGGTCCACCGCCCCGAGTGGGGCATGTACGCGCTGGTCCGTACCGCCGACGAGCTGACCGTCGGCGGCATGGGCTTCCACGGGCCGCCCGACGACGACGGCCGCGTGGAGGTCGGCTACGACCTGGTCGAGGGGGCGCGGGGCCACGGTTACGCCACTCAGGCGCTGCGCTCGCTCTCCCGGTGGGCCCTCGCGCAGCCCGGCGCGACGTCGGTCCTCGCCGTGGTCGATCCCGCGAACGTCGCGTCGCAGGCGGTCGCCACGCGGGCGGGCTTCACCCGCCTCCCGGATCGGGCTCCCAACCTCGCGTACGGGGTGTTCCGCGCCTGAGCCGGGGGGTGGGCGCGGAACCCTGAGCCGGGGGGTGGGCGCGGAACAGGGCCGCCGCTCCGCGGCGGATGCCTCCCACCCGCCCACCCGTTTGCCCCGCGACGTGCAGCGGGAGTAGGAGCGCGAACACCACCCCATCAGGAATGTCAGGGCCCACCTTGACGTTCACCCCTGTTATGCCGACCTCCGTCCCCGCGCCCGGCGCCCGCACCCGTATGCCCATAGCCGTCTACATGCTCGGCCTCGCCGTCTTCGCCCTCGGTACCAGCGAGTTCATGCTCTCCGGGCTCCTTCCGCCGATCGCCGACGACATGAACGTCTCCATCCCCCGCGCGGGCCTCCTCATCTCCGCCTTCGCGATCGGCATGGTCATCGGCGCCCCGCTCCTCGCCGTGGCGACGCTGCGCCTGCCCCGCCGCACCACCCTCATCACCCTCATCACCGTCTTCGGCCTCGGCCAAGTCAACGGCGCCCTCGCGCCCACGTACGAGGTCCTCTTCGCGTCCCGCGTCGTCAGCGCGCTCGCCTGCGCCGGGTTCTGGGCGGTGGGCGCCGCCGTGGCCATCGCGATGGTGGAGTTCAACCAGCGGGCCCGCGCCATGGCCGTGATGATCGGCGGCCTCTCGATCGCCAACGTGCTCGGCGTCCCCGCGGGCGCGTTCCTCGGCGAGAACCTCGGCTGGCGCTCGGCCTTCTGGGCCGTCGGCGCCGCCTCCGCCGTCGCCCTCGTCGGCGTCCTCACGCTCATCCCCCGCATCCCGCTCCCCGCGGAGAAGCCCCGCCTGAAGAAGGAACTGTCGATCTATGGGGACCGGCAGGTCTGGCTGTCGATCGCCGTGACGGCGCTCGCCGCGGGCGGCGTGTTCTGCGCGTTCTCGTACCTCTCCCCGCTCCTCACGGACGTGGCGGGCCTCTCCGAAGGCTGGGTGCCGAGCGTCCTCGGCCTCTTCGGCGCGGGCGCTCTCGTCGGCACGACGATCGGCGGCCGCGTGGCCGACGCCCACCTCTTCGGCGTCCTCCTGAGCGGCATCGCGGCGTCCACGGTGTTCCTGGTCGCGCTGGCCCTGTTCGCCGCGACACCCGCCGCCGCGATCACCCTGTCCTTCCTCCTCGGCCTCTCCGCCTTCTACACGGCCCCGGCCCTGAACGCCCGCATGTTCAACGTCGCGGGCGCCGCCCCCACCCTCGCGGGCGGGACGACGACGGCGGCGTTCAACCTCGGCAACACCGGTGGCCCCTGGCTGGGCGGCACGGTGATCGACCTGAAGCTCGGGTACGAGGCGACGGCGTGGGCGGGGGCGGCGATGACGTCGGTGGCGATCGTGGCGGTGGCGCTCTCCCTGCGCCTGCACCGCACGACCACGTCCCCGACCCGCCTGGTCACGGCGTCCTCCGCGACCCCCGCCGCCGACCCGGCCGAGGACACCGCCAAAAGCCCCTCCTGGAACTAGGTTTGCGCAGGCCGCCCCTTCGGCCTCCGCAGCCCCGCCGCCGTGATCCGCCGCACCAGCTCCTTCGAGCCGATCTCCACCGCGCCCGCCCGCACCGCGTCCTCGTAGCGCTCCGAGGGCACGTCGTAGTGGTCCCGCTCGAAGGCGCGGCGGGGGCAGCCGACCGACTCCGCGAACGCGTGGAGCTCCTCGAACGAGACGTCGCTGACCAGGTGGGACCACATGCGGCCGTGGCCGGGCCAGGTCGGGGGGTCTATGTAGACCGTCATGCCGTCAGGCTCCCCACCGGCGCCACCACCACGCCCGCCTTGCCGCAGACCCAGTGCGGGTCGGGGCCCAACTCCGGTTCCACGTCCAGCGCGTGGGGGTCACCGGAACCGCAGACGGAGCACAGCGGCCACCGCCCGTACCGCTCCAGGAGCGAGTCCTGCACGTCCTGCGCGACGAGCCCCGCCACGTACTCGATGCCTTCCGGCCACTGCTCGACCCACCAGCGGCGGTGCGCCACCGCCTCCTCGACCATCGAGACGACCTCCGCCTCGGCGACCTCACGGGCGACGAGATCGGCGAGGACGAGTGCGCGGGCGGCGTGCAACGCCTGCTCCAAGGGGTCGATCGTGTCCATGCACCCCATTGTCACCCCGTGCGCGACAACCGCGAACAGACCCGTCCCCGGCCCGGCCCCGGCCCCGGACGCAGGGGCCTTGACCGGCCACCGGTCCGAAAATATCTTTCAGATGTGACCAACAGCGTGAAGGAAATTTTCGCGGGCGCCGCTCCCCCCGCCCCCGCGGCCCTCGCGGCCAAGGTGCGGACCCTGGCGCCGTCGATGACCCGCTCCATGCAGCGCGTCGCCGAGGCCGTCGCGGGCGACCCCGCCGGCTGCGCCGCCCTCACGGTCACCGGCCTCGCCGAGCTCACCGGCACCAGCGAGGCGACGGTCGTGCGGACCGCCCGCCTCCTCGGCTATCCCGGCTACCGCGACCTGCGCCTGGCCCTCGCCGGGCTCGCCGCCCAGCAGCAGTCGGGGCGCGCACCGGCCGTGACCGCGGACATAGCGGTCGACGACCCCCTCTCCGACGTCGTGGCGAAGCTTGCGTACGACGAGCAGCAGACCCTCGCCGACACCGCCGCCGGTCTCGACACCGTGCAGCTCGGCGCCGCCGTCGCCGCGCTCGCCACCGCCCGCCGCGTGGAGATCTACGGCGTCGCCGCCTCGGGACTCGTCGCCCAGGACCTCGCACAGAAGCTGCTCCGCATCGGGCACATCGCGCACGCGCACTCCGACCCGCACCTGGCCGTCACCAACGCGGTGACGCTGCGCGCCAAGGACGTGGCGATCGCGATCACCCACTCCGGTTCGACGGGCGACGTGATCGAACCCCTGCGGGTCGCCTTCGAGCACGGCGCCACCACGATCGCGATCACCGGGCGGCCCGGCGCGGCCGTCTCCCAGTACGCGGACCACATCCTGACCACCTCCACGGCCCGCGAGAGCGAGCTGAGGCCGGCCGCGATGTCGTCCCGTACGAGTCAACTCCTCGTCGTGGACTGCCTGTTCGTGGGCGTCGCACAGCGGACGTACGAGACGGCGGCACCCGCACTCGCCGCGTCCTACGAGGCCCTCGCGCACCGCCACCGCCCACGCGGCAGCAACAACAGCAGCCGCTGAGTCGACCCCGGCCGCACCCCCTCGCCACCCCTCACCGCACCGGACACGAAAGAGCCGCAGACGCCATGACCTCCACCACGGACGCCCCCGACTCCTCCTCCCAGGGCGACGCCTACGGCGAGCTCCGCGCCCAGCTCGCCACCCTCACCACCGAGGCGTTCAGGCCCGAGCTCTCCGAGATCGACCGGCTGCCCACGGCGGAGATCGCGCGGATCATGAACGGCGAGGACGCCACCGTCCCCGCGGCCGTCGCCGAGCAGCTCCCCGCCATCGCCGCCGCCATCGACGCCACCGCCGAGCGCATGGCCCGCGGCGGCCGGCTGATCTACGCGGGCGCGGGCACCGCCGGGCGGCTCGGCGTGCTCGACGCCTCCGAGTGCCCGCCCACCTTCAACACCGACCCGAGCGAGGTCGTCGGTCTCATCGCGGGCGGCCCGAGCGCCCTGGTCACGGCGGTCGAGGGCGCGGAGGACAGCAAGGTGCTCGCCGCCGAGGACCTGGACGCCCTGAACCTCACGGCGGACGACGTCGTCGTCGGCGTCTCCGCCTCCGGCCGCACCCCGTACGCGATCGGCGCCGTCGAGCACGCGAGGGCACGCCACGGCGCGCTCACCATCGGCCTCTCCTGCAACGCGGACAGCGCGCTCGCGGCCGCCGCCGAGCACGGCATCGAGGTCGTCGTCGGCCCCGAGCTCCTCACCGGCTCCACCCGCCTCAAGGCGGGCACGGCCCAGAAGCTCGTCCTCAACATGCTGTCGACGATCACGATGATCCGCCTCGGCAAGACGTACGGAAACCTGATGGTGGACGTGCGCGCGTCCAACGAGAAGCTGCGCGCCCGCTCCCGCCGCATCGTCGCCCTCGCCACCGGCGCCGGGGACGACGAGATCGAGGCCGCCCTCGCCGCGACCGACGGGGAGGTGAAGAACGCCATCCTCACGATCCTCGGCCGGGTCGACGGCCCCACCGCCGCCGACCTGCTCGCCTCCTCCGACGGCCATCTCCGCGCCGCCCTCGACAATGCCCGCACCAGCTGACCGGCCCTAGGGTTGGCGGATGCGCGCACACCCCATCGACCGCCCGGCCGATCTCGACGACGTCCGCCAGTCCTACGACCGCGTTGCCGACACCTACGTCCACATGATGCAGACGACGGGAATGGCCGACATCCGCCGCCATCCGTGGCTCAAGGCGTCGATAGACGCCTTCGCCGACACGGTGAGCGGGCACGGGCCCGTCCTCGACGTCGGCTGCGGCCCCGGCCAGGTCACCGCCTACCTCGCCGAGCGCGGCCTCGACGTCTCCGGCGTGGACCTCTCCCCCCGCATGATCGAGAACGCCCGCCGCCTGCACCCGCAGTGCCGCTTCGGCGTCGCCTCCGCCACCGAGCTCGACCTCGAGGAGGCGTCCCTCGGCGGTGTCCTCGGCTGGTGGTCCCTCTTCAACCTCCCCCGCGCCGTACTCCCGCAGGTCCTCGCCATGTTCGCCCGCGCGCTGAAGCCCGGCGGCCACCTCATCGCCGCGACCCACGTCGGCGACGAGGACTTCCGGCGCACCGAGGCGTACGGGGACGTACCCGTCCGCTGGACCACGCACAAGTGGCAGCCGGAACAGCTCACCGCCCTCATCGAACAGGCCGGCCTGCGCCCCGTCGCCGAGCTCCGGCTCCCCCCTGGCGAGCAGACCGGGCCCGGCGTGGTCATCATGGCCGAGCGGCCCGCCTGACCCCGCCCCTTCGGCTGCCGTAGCCGTCTACGACGAGCTCACGGCAGCCGCCCCTCCCGGTTCACCTGCCTCACCCGCTCCCGCAGCACCTCCACCGGCGGCGCCTCCCCCACCGACGCCGGCGGGCAGTCCCACTCCCGCCCGCCCCCGATCGGCCTCAGCTGCACAAGGCCGCCCTCGCAGCCCATCACCTGCCCGACACTCCCGTCCCTGAAGTCGACCGCGAATGTCCCCGTCTCCGGCACGCAGGGGTCCTCGTTCACCGCGCCTCCTCCAGTACCGCCGCCAGCCGCAGCGCCGTGTCGAGATTGCAGCGCCCCAACTCCACGAGCGGCAACGCACCCTCCGTCACGCTCAGCGGGTCCACCCGCAGCGACGGCAACGTGATCCCCACGCCCGTCAGTGCCGCCCTCACCTGCCGTACGGCTTCCTCCGCCGCCCGCATCCGTTCCTCCGCCGTCAGCGCCATCGCCCCTGCCTCTCCTACCGAGTGTTGCCTTTTCCTCACCCAGCGTGTCCGAGTCTGCGTACGCTGAACAACGCAGAAAACTCAACAACCCCCCGTGTTCGTGGAGGAGTTGTCCCATGACCCGCCCCAAAGACCTCGACCCCTCCTCCAACCCCCGAGCCCTCCTCGGCGCGGAGCTGCGCCACGCCCGCGAACGGGTCGGGCTCAGCCAGGAGGCGCTGGGCTCGCCGCTCTTCGTGAGCGGTTCGTTCATCGGACAGCTGGAGGCCGGGACGCGTCGCATGCACTTGGAGTACGCGCGGCACTTCGACTCCGTCCTGGAGATGGGGGGCTTCTTCGCGCGCAATTGCGGTGCCCTGGCCAAGTCCAAGTACCCGGATCACTTCGCGGAGGCGGCGGAGGCGGAGGCGGTTGCTACGGCGATCAGGGAGTACGCGCCTCAGCTGATCCCGGGGTTGCTGCAGACCCCCGGCTACGCCCGAGCCGTCTTCTGCGACGGACGCCCCTCAGCGACTGACGATGAGATCGACGAGTTGGTGGCCGCCCGATTGGAACGAGCCCATCTGCTCGACGACCCAACAACGCCGTTGGTGTGGGCAGTGCTTGACGAGTCTGTACTGCGAAGAAGGGTGGGTGGGCCTGCGGTGATGGCGGAGTCCCTGCAACACGTCGCGACGCTTGGGCGCAAGCGCCGACTCATCGTGCAGGTACTCCCGTTCGCGGCAGGAGGGCACATGGCCATGGGCGGCTCGCTCAAGCTGATGTCTTTCGCGGACGCGGCGCCCCTGGCCTACCTGGAAGGCTTCAGGACCGGGCGACTTGAGGACGATCCTGCGAGCGTGGCCCAATACGAACTCGCTTACGATCTGCTTGGGGCCAGCGCACTCTCACCCCGGGAATCCCTGGCTCTGATCGAATCAGTGGCGGAGGATTACGCGCATGAAGAGCAGCAGCCCTGAGTACGACTTCCGAACCGCCGTCTGGCAGAAGTCGACGTACAGCGACGCCAGTGGCGGCAACTGTGTCGAGGTCGCCCGGTGGCGCAAGTCCACGCACAGCGCAGGAGATGGCGGCGACTGCCTCGAAGTAGGCGACGGGCACTCGAACCCAAACGTCATCCCGGTCCGGGACTCCAAGAACCCCACGGGCCCGAAACTCATGTTCCAAGGCACTGCCTGGTCCGCCTTCGTCACGAACATCAAGCGCGCCTGACGGGCCCGGCAACGACTGGTACCGGGGCCGCCCGGTTTTTTGCGGAGTGTGGCGCCTCCGGGCCGGCAGTAAAGGGCGCTCCTACGTCGCGTCGGCTGCGCCGATTCCGCTGCGCTCCACCCTTGACTCCCGCCCCTCCACCGCACGTTGACTATGACCCGGACGGCCAGGGGTGGGACCCACGGGACTGCCTACGGGGTCATCACCATTCATCGCCGGGTGCGGACCGGCCCATCGTGAGCGCAGGCCACGGAAGGCGCTCGGCCAGCCGCCCGGCCACGCCGCTCGGGCCACCACCTCTCGCTGCCGGGTGCGGACCGGCCCATCGTGCCCGGACGCCACACGCGGAGGCGCCGCCCGACAGGCGATTCGCCTCTCTCGGGAACCTACTTTGGGAAAGTTGCGAATGAAGACGCCGCGCGCCCCCCTCGATGGCGAATGCGCCGTGCACCGCCGGAAGGAATTGGCTCCGGCCCGGCGAACCGGCACCGGCACCGGCCCTCCGGGGTATCAACTTTGGGAAAGTTGCGAAGCAGACTGCCGCGCGCCCCCCGTCACGCGCACTGCGCCCCCAGTCACGTGAACTCTCGACCGCAACACCCCCTGATGGGCGGTCTTGGGGAGGGCGCGTGGGGTGTGGCCGGGGGGCGCGCGCCGACCTGCTTCGCAACTTTCCCAAAGTAGGTTCCCGGGAGCGCCCGACCGAGCCGCGACGGTGACGGCCACCGACGATGGGCCGGTCCGCACCCGGCCGCGAGAGCCGATGACCCGAGCGGCGGAGCCGGGCGGCTGACCGAGCGCGCACCGAGGCCCCCGCCCACGATGGGCCGGACCGCACCCGGCCGCGAGAGCCGATGACCCGAACGGCGAAGCCGGACGGCTGGCCGAGCACGCACCGAGGCCCTCACCCACGATGGGCCGGACCGCACCCGGCGATGAAAGGGAATGACCCCCTAGGCAGTCCCGTGGGTCCCACCCCTGGCCGTCCGGGTCAAGGTCAACGTGCGGTGGAGGGGCGGGAGTCAAGGGTGGAGCGCAGCGGAATCGGCGCAGCCGACGCGTAGCGCAGCGGAGCGCCCTTTACTCCCGGCCCGGAACCGCCACACTCCGCAAAAAGCCGGGCGGCCCCGGCAACCATCAAAGACACCGCCCCACCGAAGTCCCCGCCCCCCAGGCCCGCTTCACGACATACTTCCGCCCCCCACCCCGGCGCCCACACCCCCCACCCCCCACCCGACTTGGCCGACGCGCCGCCACCCGTACCCGAACTCCCCGCACCCCCACCACACCGCCCCCTGGCCAGACGCCCGTCCCCCCTCACGTCCCACCCGTAAACGGCCGAACCCACCCTGTCCGAAAGGCCCCACACCCCCGCCCGGATCGAGCGCTCCCCCTACCCGGCGACTACCGGACGTACCAAAGATGGCACCGCACGTGACCGGCAAGCCCGCGTATCCGTCCGAGGGGACCCTCATGCCCAAGCCCAATGATCCGCACGCGTCCAACGAACCCCACGAGCCCGCCGATTCACAGATCTCCGCCGCCTTCGGGGCCGCCGCCCGCGTGACCCTGGCGCCCGGTTCCAAGGAGGCCAGGGAGCACCCGACCGAGGCGCCGGAGCCGGACGACGAGTGGGCGCTGCCGAGCGGCAGGGCCTGGGTGTACCTCGCCGACACCGGGCGGGGCCTGACCCGGCCGGTGATCCTCGCCGACGGGTTCAGCAGCGGGCCCAGCGAGCTGGACTTCTCGTGGGAGATCCTGGAGTGCGGCCCGTACCCGTTCATCAGCGCGCTGCGCCGGCGCGGCTACGACGTCATCCTGATCGGCTACGACGAGCGCAGCGCCTCGATCCTGGACAACGCGCAGGTAGTACGGGCCGCGATCCTGGAGGCGACGGCGCGGCGCAGGGGCGAGCACCCGCTGACCGTCGGCGGCTTCAGCATGGGCGGTCTCGTCGCCCGCTACGCGCTGGCCAGGATGGAGCACGACGGCGGCGCGGAGAACGACCACCAGACCGCGCTGTACTTCTCCTTCGACAGCCCGCACCGCGGCGCGTGGGTGCCCCTCGCGCTGCAGTCGTTCGCGCACTACATCCGGCGGCTCAACGCGGCGTTCTCGAACCAGATGAACAGTCCGGCCACCCGGCAGCTGCTGTGGCAGCACATCGCCGAGTGGGACGACAGCCCGGAGACGGACAAGGAGCGGGTGGAGTTCCTCGCCGAGCTGGAGCGGGTCGGCGGCTGGCCGAGCCGGCCCCGCAAGATCGGCGTCGCCAACGGCGTGCGCACGGGTGAGGGGAACGGCATCCGGGGCGGCGAGCGGGCCTTCCACGGCAAAGGGCTGGCCATCACCGGCACCCGGCTGCACGCGCAGCCCGCGGGGCAGCAGCAACTCATCGCACAGCTACGGGTGGTGACGTTGCGCAAGCCGCAGATCCACACGTCGGGCATCCCGGAGATGGACGGCGCTCCCGGCGGCACCCTGGAGGGCTTCGGCATCCTCGCCGACGAGCTGGACAAGATCCCCGCGATCATCGGTCTCGGCTCCGAGGCGGACATCCGCGAGCACTGCTTCGTGCCGGTCGTCAGCGCGATCGCACTGCGCGACATCGACACCCACGAGAAGCTGTACGGGCCGGTCACGGCCTCGGCGGAGGAGGAGAGCGAACTGGACGAGTTCCTCTGCGCCTCCCGGAACGAGGGCCACACCTCGGTCACCGAGGAGCTCTGCACCTGGATCATGGACCGCCTGCCGTAGTAGCTCCGGCGGGGCCGAGAACGCCGCAGGGGCGGCACCCTCCCGAAAGAGAGTGCCGCCCCTGCGTACGAGCTACGCGCTCAGGACGATCGATCCGCGAGGGATCAGAAGTCCATGTCACCGCCCGGCATGCCGCCGCCGGCCGGGGCAGCGCCCGCCTTCTCCGGCTTGTCGGCGATGACGGCCTCGGTGGTGAGGAACAGCGCGGCGATGGACGCGGCGTTCTGCAGAGCGGAACGCGTGACCTTCGCCGGGTCGAGGATGCCCTCGGCGATCATGTCGACGTACTCACCGGTCGCGGCGTTCAGGCCGTGGCCGACGGTCAGGTTGCGCACCTTCTCGACGACGACGCCACCCTCGAGACCACCGTTGACGGCGATCTGCTTGAGCGGGGCCTCCAGGGCGAGCTTCACGGCGTTGGCGCCGGTCGCCTCGTCACCCTGCAGGTCGAGCTTCTCGAAGACCGAGGCGGCCTGGAGGAGGGCCACGCCACCACCGGCGACGATGCCCTCTTCGACGGCGGCCTTCGCGTTGCGAACGGCGTCCTCGATGCGGTGCTTGCGCTCCTTGAGCTCGACCTCGGTCGCGGCACCGGCCTTGATGACGGCCACGCCGCCCGCGAGCTTCGCCAGGCGCTCCTGGAGCTTCTCGCGGTCGTAGTCCGAGTCGCTGTTCTCGATCTCGGCGCGGATCTGGTTGACGCGACCCTGGACCTGGTCGCTCTCACCGGAGCCGTCGACGATCGTCGTCTCGTCCTTGGTGATGACGACCTTGCGGGCGCGGCCGAGCAGGTCGAGACCGGCGTTCTCCAGCTTGAGGCCGACCTCCTCGGAGATGACGGTGCCACCGGTGAGGATGGCGATGTCGCCGAGCATGGCCTTGCGGCGGTCACCGAAGCCCGGGGCCTTGACGGCGACGGACTTGAAGGTGCCACGGATCTTGTTGACGACCAGGGTCGACAGGGCCTCGCCCTCGACGTCCTCGGCGATGATCAGCAGCGGCTTGCCGGACTGCATGACCTTCTCGAGGAGCGGAAGGAGGTCCTTCACGTTCGAGATCTTCGAGTTGACGATCAGGATGTACGGGTCGTCGAGCGACGCCTCCATACGCTCCATGTCGGTGGCGAAGTACGCCGAGATGTAGCCCTTGTCGAAGCGCATGCCCTCGGTGAGCTCGAGCTCAAGACCGAAGGTCTGCGACTCCTCGACGGTGATGACGCCTTCCTTGCCGACCTTGTCCATCGCCTCGGCGATGAGCTCGCCGATCTGGGTGTCGGCGGCGGAGATGGAGGCCGTCGAAGCGATCTGCTCCTTGGTCTCCACGTCCTTGGCCTGCTCGAGGAGGGCACCGGAGACGGCCTCGACGGCCTTCTCGATGCCGCGCTTGAGGGCCATCGGGTTGGCACCGGCGGCCACGTTGCGCAGGCCCTCGCGGACCAGCGCCTGGGCCAGGACGGTCGCGGTCGTCGTGCCGTCACCGGCGACGTCGTCCGTCTTCTTCGCGACCTCCTTGACCAGCTCGGCGCCGATCTTCTCGTACGGGTCCTCGAGCTCGATCTCCTTGGCGATGGAGACACCGTCGTTGGTGATCGTGGGGGCGCCCCACTTCTTCTCGAGGACGACGTTGCGACCCTTGGGGCCCAGGGTCACCTTGACGGCGTCGGCGAGCTGGTTCATGCCGCGCTCGAGGCCGCGCCGTGCCTCCTCGTCGAACGCGATGATCTTGGCCATGTGAAGTGGTCCTCCCGGACGGGGTGGAAAAGCAAGCAAACGGACCGTGCTGGTGCCCGCGACGGACGGCCTGCAGCCCTTGTGGTTCCTTGCCCCACCCGGTCTGCGGGCCTCACCGACCCGATCCAAGTTCTGTCACTCTCACTCGGAGAGTGCTAAGCCCAATGATTAGCACTCGACCCCTGCGAGTGCAAGCGCCTCTCGAGGATCCCGCACAGCTCGCGGGCGCGCGCCGCGCGTACCCCGCGCACACGAGGGGCCCGTACCCCTGACGGGATACGAGCCCCTCGCGATGCTTGCTTCGGTGGTCGGTCGCGCCGAGCTAGACGGCGAGCTTGACCATGTCCGCCTGCGGACCCTTCTGGCCCTGCGAGATCTCGAATTCGACTCGCTGACCTTCTTCAAGGGTGCGGTACCCGTCCATCTGGATCGCGCTGTAGTGGACGAAAACATCCGCACCACCGTCGACCGCGATGAAGCCGTACCCCTTCTCCGCGTTGAACCACTTGACGGTGCCCTGAGCCATGCCTAACTCCCCTATTACTGGCCCTTGCACAGGACCGCACTTCGCGGACCCGGGTCAGACCTCACCGCCCACTGCTGGGGGTGTGCGCCGGAACGCGTCGACCGCCGCTGAATGTATCTGTCCAACTGCCGTCTGCAACAGGTCAATCGGACGAGAATTCTGGGCACGCCCGATCGGTAATATGCGGAGAATTCGCCACGATTCAGGGCAAGACGGGCCAGGCAAAAGCCACATAAGGTTCAAATGGGCAGCGCGCTTTGGCTACTTCTTGTCGACTCCGGGCCGACTTCGTATATGCGCTCGGCATTAACGGCGAAGCACTCTTCCCAACTGTACCGCGCTCAACCATGCAGAATTGCCCCCTCCGTTTCGCGAACGGAGAGGGCAATTCGGGTTAAGCAGGGTTCTTGCGGAAAAGGATCAGCCGCCGGCGACGGCCGGAATGATCGAGACACCCGCGCCGTCCGGGGTCGCCGTCTCCAGGCCCTGCTCGAAGCGGACGTCGTCGTCGTTGACGTACACGTTCACGAAGCGGCGCAGCTTGCCCTGGTCGTCCAGGACGCGGGCGGCGATGCCCGTGTGGTTCTTCTCCAGATCGGCGATGACCTCACCGAGGTTCGCCCCCTCGGCGACGACCTCGGCCTTGCCGCCGGTGTAGGTGCGGAGAATGGTGGGGATGCGGACGTTGACACTCATGGGTTCACCTCGGGGGTACGGGCCCCGGCAGGGGCGCGGGGAACTGCGCGACCAGCCACGGCCGGTCCGCAGCGGAACAAGAAGCTCAGCCGGCCAGACCCGCGGAGCGGAACGCGTCGAGGCTCGGCTTGATCGTCGCCGTCGCCTGAGACCTCTCGGCAACCGCGTCAAGCGTCTTGAGCCCGTCCCCGGTGTTCAACACCACCGTGGTGAGCGAGGGATCGATGAGCCCCGCCTCGACCAGCTTCCGCGTGACGCCCACCGTCACACCGCCGGCGGTCTCCGCGAAGATCCCCTCACTCCGAGCGAGCAGCTCGATCGCGTCGACGACCTGCTCGTCGTTCACGTCCTCCACCGCACCGCCCGTGCGACGCGCGATGTCCAGGACGTACGGCCCGTCGGCCGGGTTGCCGATGGCCAGCGACTTGGCGATCGTGTTCGGCTTCTGGGGGCGTACGACGTCGTGCCCGGCCTTGAAGGCCGCAGACACCGGGGAGCACCCCTCCGCCTGGGCGCCGAAGATCTTGTACGGCTTGTCCTCGACGAGGCCCAGCGCGATGAGCTCCTTCAGCCCCTTGTCGATCTTCGTGAGCTGCGATCCGGAGGCGATCGGGATGACCAGCTGGTCGGGGAGGACCCACCCCAACTGCTCGCAGATCTCGTACGCGAGGGTCTTGGAGCCCTCGCCGTAGTACGGCCGCAGGTTGACGTTGACGAAGCCCCAGCCCTCGCCCAGCGGGTCGCCGATGAGCTCGGAGCAGAAGCGGTTCACGTCGTCGTAGTTGCCCTCGATGCCGACGAGCTCGCCGCCGTACACCGCGGCCATGACGACCTTGCCCTGCTCCAGGTCGTGCGGGATGAACACGCAGGAGCGGAAGCCGGCGCGGGCCGCGGCGGCGCCGACGGCGCCCGCGAGGTTGCCGGTGGAGGAGCAGGAGAGGGTGGTGAAGCCGAAGGCGCGCGCGGCTTCGAGCGCCTGCGCGACGACCCGGTCCTTGAAGGAGTGCGTGGGGTTGCCGGAGTCGTCCTTGACGAACAACTTGCCCTGTTGGACGCCGATTTCCCTGGCGAGGTTGTCGGCCTTGACGAGCTGGGTCCAGCCGGGGTTCAGGTTCGGCTTGTCGGCGACGTCGGCGGGGACGGGCAGGAGCGGGGCGTAACGCCAGATGTTGGCGGGGCCGGCCTCGATCTGCTTGCGCAGGGATTCCGGGTCGCCGAGCGGCAGGTCGTACGCGACTTCGAGGGGGCCGAAACACTCGACGCACGCGAAGATCGGACCGAGCGGGAACTTCGTGCCGCACTCTCGGCAGGAGAGACCCGATGCGGGGCCGAGGTCTACGGAAGAGGTGGTGCTTTCGGTGGCGACAGTCTGCACAGCCATGGAGGCGAGGCCCTTTCTCCTCATCTTCCTCGCGACGCATCTCGCCGCGAGACGGAATTGGCACCTTCCCGGGCCCGGAGCCTCGCGGCGCTGATCGCGCACACGGTGACACTCGCGTCTCGCGACGCGCGGCTGGGTGGTTGCCGGGGCTTCAACGGGCCGTATCCCTCTGCCCCTCTGGATGAGCGGTATTCGATTGTGTGACGCCCGGGGACCCCCGACATGCGTGGGTCACCGGCGTTGTTCAAGACTGTAACCGAAGCCCCGGACCCTTGAGATAGTCGTCCGAACCGCGAGATGGATCACATATGGGAGGACCGCGACCGTGCTGGAAGAGGCCGAGCACTGGCTGAGCAGGCGTTCCTGGTCCGTCGCCGACCGCCCGCTGGACCTTCTGGCCGCCGCCAAACGCGCGTCCGGCACCTCGGTGAGCGTCGTACTGCCCGCGCTCGACGAGGAGGGGACGGTCGGCGACATCGTCGCCGAGATACGCCGCGCGCTGATGGAGGAGGTCCCGCTGGTCGACGAGCTGGTGGTGATCGACTCCGGCTCCACGGACCGTACGGCCGAGGTCGCGGCGGCGGCGGGCGCCAAGGTCGTCCACCGGGACGAGATCCTGCCGCGCCTGGCGCCGGTGCCCGGCAAGGGCGAGGTGCTGTGGCGGTCGCTGCTGGTGACGGGCGGGGACATCGTCGCGTTCGTCGACGCGGACCTGCGGGAGTTCTCCGCGGACTTCGTCTCGGGCATCGTGGGCCCGCTGCTCACCGACCCGGACGTGGCCTTCGTGAAGGCGATGTACGACCGGCCGCTCGGTGCGGCGGCGGGCCAGGGCGGCCGGGTGACGGAGCTGATGGCGCGCCCGCTCCTGAACATGCACTGGCCGCGCCTCGCGGGGTTCGTCCAGCCGCTGGGCGGCGAGTACGCGGCGCGCAGGTCGCTCCTCGAACGGCTGCCGTTCCCCGTCGGGTACGGCGTGGAGCTCGGACTGCTCGTCGACGCGCTGCACACCGTGGGCCTGGACGCGCTCGCGCAGGTCGACGTGGGGGTGCGCAGGCACCGGCACCAGGACGGGCAGGCCCTCGGGCGGATGGCGGCGGCGATCTACCGGACGGCGCAGCTGCGGCTCGCGCGCGGCCATCTCCTGCGGCCCGAACTGACGCAGTTCGAGCGGGGCGGGCAGGGGTTCGTGCCGCGGACGTACGCGGTCGACACGGAGGAGCGGCCGCCGATGACGGATATCGCCGAGTATGCGCGCCGTCGCGTGGCGTAACCTCCGCCGATGATGTGCTTTGCCTACATTGCCCCACTATGTGGATCGGAACGGTGTGGCGCAGAACTGTGCGGGTCGGCGGGGCCGGGCAGGCCAGGAGATTCCTACGGCGGGCCGGTGCGGTGAGCCTCGTCCCCGCCACGCTCGCGGCGGGCGCGCCCGCCGGACGGCTCGCCACGACCGGCGACTCCCGGGCCCTGCTGTACGGCGGGATCGCGGTCGCGCTGTGCGTCGTGGGCGTGCTGCTGCTGGCCGCGGGGCGCGGGCGCGGGGACTGAGCGGCCGGGGACCGAACAGGGGTCGTACGTTTGCCCGTACCCGGGACGGGCTACGTTCTGCCACATGGTCTCCGAGTCCGCATCGTCAGCAGCGCAGGTACTGGTCGCCTCCAACCGCGGCCCCGTCTCGTACACCGTGGGAGAGGACGGGGAGCTGACCGCCAGGCGCGGCGGCGGCGGCCTGGTCTCCGGGCTCAGCGCCATCGGTGACGAGGCGGACGCCCTGTGGGTGTGCGCGGCGCTCGGCGACGGGGACCGCGAGGCGGTGCGGCGCGGCGTCGGCGAGGACGGCGTCCGGATGCTGGACATCGACGCGGACGTCCACGCGGACGCGTACAACGGCATCGCGAACTCGGTGCTGTGGTTCGTCCACCACATGCTCTACCAGACCCCCCTCGAACCGGCCTTCGGACCGGAGTTCCGCGCACAGTGGGCGGCGTACGAGACGTACAACCGCGCCTTCGCCGAGGCCCTGGCGGCGGAGGCGGCGCCGGGCGCCGCGGTCCTCGTGCAGGACTACCACCTGGCGCTGGTGCCCGGCATGCTCCGCGAGCTGCGCGAGGACGTGCGCATCGGCCACTTCTCGCACACCCCCTGGGCGCCCGCCGACTACTTCCGGATGCTGCCGGACGACGTCGCCGAGCAGCTGCTGCGCGGGATGCTCGGCGCCGACCGGCTCGGCTTCCTCACCGGGCGGTGGGCGGACGCGTTCACCGAGTGCTGCGTACGGGTCGTCGGCGGGACCACGGGCACCCGGATCGGGGTGCACGGGCTCGGCGCCGACGCGGACTTCCTGCGGGAGCGGTCACGGCGGGACGACGTCGAGGACCGGATGCGGTCGCTGCGGGAGCAGGCGGGCGAGCAGGACGGGGAGGCCCGCAAGCTGATCGTCCGGGTGGACCGCACCGAGCTCTCCAAGAACATCGTGCGGGGCATGCTGGCCTACCGCGAGCTCCTCGACACCCACCCCGAGTGGCACGAGCGCGTCGTGCACGTCGCGTTCGCCTACCCCTCGCGGCAGGACCTGGCGGTCTACCGCACCTACACGGACGAGGTCTCCCGGGTCGCCGCCGACATCAACTCCCGCTACGGCACGCCCGGCTGGACCCCCGTCGTGCTGCACGTCAAGGACGACTTCGCGCGCTCGCTCGCCGCTTACCGCATGGCGGACGTGGCGCTGGTCAACCCCATCCGCGACGGCATGAACCTCGTCGCCAAGGAGGTCCCGGTCGTCTCCGACGAGGGCTGCGCGCTGGTCCTCTCGCGGGAGGCGGGGGCGTACGAGGAACTCGCCGAGGACGCGCTCGGCGTGAACCCGTACGACGTGTCGGCCACCGCGCGGGCCCTGCACGCGGGCCTCGTGATGCCCGCGGAGGAGCGCGCCGAGCGCACCAAGCGCCTCGCGGCGGCGGCGACGGCGCTGCCCCCCGCGCAGTGGTTCCTGGACCAGCTGCACGCGCTCACCGGCTGAGCACGGCGGCCGGTGGCCCGGAGACCGGCGCCGTCCCAGGACAGGCTCTCAGGGCAGTTGGGCCGCGATCGCCGACAGCAGCCCCACGACCCCGAGCGGTCCGTCCACCACCAGGTCGGCCCGCCCGGCGAGGTCCGTGACCTCCGTGCTGCCGCTGCACACCAGGAGGCCCGCGACCCCGTCCGAGCGGAGCTTCTCCACCGCGCCGAAGGCGGGCAGGTCGCCGAGGTCGTCGCCCGCGTAGAGGACGGACTCGGCGCCCACCTCGCGCAGGTACTCCTCGAGGGCCACGCCCTTGTCCATGCCGGGCGGCCGCAGCTCGAGGACCATGCGGCCCGGTTCGACGATCAGTCCGTGCCGGGCCGCCAGCTCGGCGAGCGGCTCGCGCAGCGCGTCGAAGGCGGCCCGCGGGTCCTCCGCGCGGCGCGTGTGGACCGCGACGGCCCGGCCCTTCTCCTCTATCCAGGTGCCGCGCCAGGCGTCGATCGCGTCGAGGAACCCGGGCAGCTCGGCGCGGACGGCCGCGACGCCGGGGTGCGGCTCGGCCGCGTGCACCGTGCCGGTGACGGCGTCCCAGCGCTCGGCGCCGTAGTGCCCGAGGACCACGAGGTGCTCCAGGCCCGCCACGCCCGCGAAGCCGCCGTAGCGGACGGCGACGCCCGCGGGGCGGCCCGTGACCACGGCGACCGACCGCAGGCGCGGCGCCAGCGCGGCGAGCGCGGGCACGGCGTCGGGGTGGGCGCGGGCCTGCTCGGGGTCGGCCACGATCGGGGCGAGCGTGCCGTCGAAGTCCAGTGCCACGACGGCGCGTTCGGGCCGTGCGAGGAGTGCGGAGAGCCCGTCCCGCCCGGCGGGCGTCACGGGCTCGGGCAGGCCGGGGCGTCCGGGCCTCTCGGGCTGCGCGTACGTAGGGTCACCCATGGGCCCGACCTTAACCGCGTCAGCGCTCGTCGCGCCGCGACTCCCGCACCCGGCGCAGCCGATTGACCGTAATCGGGTCGTGGGCGAGCGCCCGGGCGTCGTCCAGGAGGGCGTTCAGAACCTGGTAGTAGCGCACCGGCACCATGCCGAGCTCCTCGCGGATGGCGCGTTCCTTCGCCCCGGGGCCCGGCCACGAGCGCCGCTCCAGGGCGAGGACGGCGCGGTCGCGCGCGGAGAGCGCACCCGGCCCCTGCCGGTTCTCGCCGGCTTCCTCACGGTCCATGCCCGACACGCTATGCCCTACTCGGCGTTCTCCTCGGCGACCGCACGGTTCTGGATGCCCTGCAGCACCGAGCCGGGGTTGCCGCCCGGCGTGACGGTCTTGCCGATGTCCTTCTTGATCTGCGCCGAGACCTCGGCCCAGGACGTCTTGCCGACGGGGTAGAGCTGCGACGTGGGGAGCTCGTCGAGGAACTTGCCGAGCGCCGTGTGGCCGCGGTCCTTGGCCATCGCCTGCGACGCGGACGTCGTCACCGGCAGGATGTCGTACTCGTTCGAGAAGTCGAGCACGTTCTTCTTGCTGTACACGTAGTCGAGGAACTTGCCGGCCTCCTTGCGGTGGCCGTTCTGCTTGAACGCCATCATCCAGTCGGCGACGCCCATGGTGGCCTGCGCCTTGCCGTTGACGCCGGGCGCCGGCACCATGCCGAACTTCACGCCCTTCTTCGCGGCCATCTTCATCAGCGTCGGGTGGCCGTTGAGCATGCCGACCTCGCCGCGCGAGAACGCCGCGAACGCCTCGGCGCGGTTCATCTCGCCGGGCGCCGTCGGGCCGGTCAGGCCCTCGCCGACGAGGTTGTCCCTGAGCCAGCCGAACGTCTTCGCGTTCTGCTTGGAGTCGATGTCGTACGAGCCGACGTTGTCGGTGTAACCGCCGCCGCCGCTGAGCATCCACATCAGCGTCTCGGCGGGGGCCTCCTCGGGGCCGAGCGGCAGCGCGTACGGGATCTTCACGCCGCGCGCCTTGAGCGCCTTGGCGTCCGCCTTCAGCTCGCTCCAGCTCTGCGGCGGGGTGAGGTGGGCGTCCTTGAAGAGCTTGGTGTTGTAGAAGAGCAGCCGGGTCGAGGAGGCGAACGGCATGCCGTACTGGATGCGGTTGACCTCGCCGGCCCGGGAGAGCGGGGCGAGGAAGTCCGCCTGGGTGGCGATCGAGAGGAGCTCGTCGGCCTCGTAGAGCTTGTCCTGCGCGGCGTAGTCCGCGTACGCGCCGATCTGCGCCAGGTCGGGGGCCTCGCCCTTCTTGACCATCTCCTTGACCTCGCGGTCCACGTCGTTCCAGGAGTGGACGGTCACGTCGACCTTGATGCCGGGGTTGTCCTTCTCGAACCCCTTGGCCAGCTTGTCCCAGTACTTCTTGGAACTGTTCGCCGCGGAGTCGCCGTAGTCCGCGGCCACCAGCTTGAGGGTGACGTCGCCCGAGTCGCCGGGACCACCGCAGCCGGCGAGAACGCCCGCCATGCCCAGTACGGCCACCGCCGCGGTCAGTCCTGTCACGCGCCGCTGCACAGCTGTCCCACCCTCATTTTTGCTTCCGCGTCCCGGGGCTTCGCGCCCCCATGCCCTTGAACTGCGAGTTTCCCCCGAGTCCGGACACAAGGTCTACACCACCCGCATATCACTTGTGCAACGGCCTCCACAGCCGCCCCGCCGGACGGCCCGCCATTGCCGCGCCCGCCCGGCGGCTGCTATGCACGTCACGTCCATGCACAGCACGCCGGAAACCCCGCACCGACGAGGAGCCTTGCCGCATGTCGCGTACCGCAGCAGAGATAGCCACCCAGCCCGCCTGCTGGCGACGGGCGGTGGAGGCGGCCGCCTCCTTCGCCGGGCTGCCGCAGCCCGGCGAGCGGGTCGCCGTCACGGGATGCGGGACGTCGTGGTTCATGGCCATCGCGTACGCGGCGCTGCGCGAGGCCGCCGGGCTCGGCGAGACGGACGCCTTCGCGTCCTCCGAGTTCCCCGCGGGGCGGCGCTACGACCGGGTCGTCGCGATCACCCGCTCCGGCACGACGACGGAGGTCCTCGACCTCCTCACGCGGCTCAAGGGCACCGTCCCGACCCTCGCGCTGACCGCCGACCCCAAGACCCCCGTCATGGACGCGGCGGACGCCGTCGCGGTCCTCGACTGGGCCGACGAGGAGTCGGTGGTCCAGACCCGCTTCGCGACCACGGCCCTCGCGTTCCTGCGGGCCGGGCTCGGCGCCGTCCCCGGCCTGAAGTCGATGGCCGACGCGGCCGTCGACGCGGAGCTCGCCGTCACCGAGCCGCTGCCCGCGGCGGTCGTCGGCGCCGAGCAGTGGACGTTCCTCGGCCGGGGCTGGACGTACGGGCTCGCGCTGGAGGCGGCGCTGAAGATGCGCGAGGCCGCGGGCGCCTGGACGGAGTCCTACCCGGCGATGGAGTACCGCCACGGCCCCATCGCCATCACCGGCCCCGGCCGGGTCGCCTGGATGTTCGGCACCCTGCCCGAGGGCCTCGCCGGTGACGTGGCCCGCGTCGGCGGCGAACTGGTCGCCCGCCAGGAGGCTGACCCGCTGGCCGACCTCATCCGCGCCCAGCGCCTCGCGGTGGCCCTGGCGGAGGCCCGCGGCTTCGACCCGGACCGCCCCCGCAACCTCACCCGCAGCGTCATCCTCACCTGACCCCGCGGCTCCGCCCCCGGAAAAGGACCCCCGTCCACCACGAAAAGACCCCCGTCCACCACGCCCACCCCGAAGTGGACTAGACCTCTCACGGGGTGACGCGCGAGACTGTCCCCCGTGAGACACGTCATCGCCCTCGATGTGGGCGGCACCGGAATGAAAGCCGCCCTGGTAGGGGCGGACGGCGCCCTGCTGCACGAGGCGCGCCGGCCCACTGGCCGCGAGCGGGGCGCCGACGCCGTCGTGGAGTCCATCCTCGACTTCGCCGCGGACCTCCGCGCCCTCGGCATCGCCCGCTTCGGCGAACCCGCCGCCGCGGCCGGCGTCGCCGTCCCCGGCATCGTCGACGCCGAGCACGGCATCGCGGTGTACGCGGCCAACCTCGGCTGGCAGGACGTCCCCCTGCGGGAGCTGCTCAGCACCCGTCTGGAGGGCGTCCCCGTGGCCCTGGGCCACGACGTCCGCACGGGCGGCCTCGCGGAGGGGCGGCTCGGCGCGGGCAGGGGCGCCGACCGGTTCCTGTTCGTCCCCCTGGGCACGGGCATCGCGGGCGCGATCGGCATCGGCGGCGCCATCGAGCCGGGCGCCCACGGCTCGGCCGGCGAGATCGGCCACATCGTCGTACGCCCCGGTGGCCCGCCCTGCGGCTGCGGTCAGCGCGGCTGCCTGGAGCGCCTGGCCTCCGCGTCCGCGGTGAGCCAGGCGTGGGCCGAGGCGAGCGGCGACCCGGAGGCGGACGCCGCGGACTGCGCGAAGGCCGTGGAGTCGGGCGACCCGCGGGCCCAGGAGGTCTGGCGGAACGCCGTCGACGCGCTGGCCGACGGCCTGCTCACCGCCCTCACTCTGCTGGACCCGCACACGCTGATCATCGGTGGCGGTCTGGCCGAGGCCGGGGAAACGTTGTTCACGCCGCTGCGGGCCGCCGTCTCGGCACGCATCGTCCAGTTCCAGACGCTGCCGGACATCGTCCCCGCGGCCCTCGGCGACACCGCCGGATGCCTGGGTGCGGGCCTGCTCGCCTGGGACCTCGTCGACCGGAAGACCGGCGACCGGAAAACCGACCCCACGGAGGTAGCCACCTGATGGCCACTAGCAAGGTTCTCGCCGGTGCCCGGGTGGTACTGCCCACCGGGACCGTCACGAACGGCCGCGTGCTCGTCGAAGGCACCCGTATCGCGGGGGCCCCCGGCGCGGACGCCGAGACCGTCGACCTCACCGGCCACTGGGTCGTCCCCGGCTTCGTCGACATCCACAACCACGGCGGCGGCGGCGCCTCCTTCACCTCGGGCACCGTCGAGGACGTCCTCAAGGGCGTCCACACCCACCGCCTGCACGGCACGACCACCGTCGTCGCCTCCACGGTCACCGGCGAGATGGACTTCCTCGTCCAGCGCGCCGGTGTGCTCAGCGAACTCGCCGAGCAGGGCGACCTCGCGGGCATCCACTTCGAGGGCCCCTTCATCTCCCCGTGCCGCAAGGGCGCGCACAGTGAGAGCCTGCTGCGGGACCCCGACCCCTCCGACGTCCGCAAGCTGATGGACGCGGCGCGCGGCCAGGCGAGGATGTTCACGCTCGCCACCGAACTGCCCGGCGGCATCGACTCCGTACGGCTGCTCGCCGAGCACGGCGTGATCGCGGCGATCGGCCACACCGACGCCACGTACGAGCAGACGGTGGAGGCCGTCGACGCGGGCGCCACCGTCGCGACGCACCTGTTCAACGCCATGCCGGGCCTCGGCCACCGCGTCCCGGGGCCGATCGCCGCCCTCCTGGAGGACGAGCGGGTCACCGTCGAGCTGATCAACGACGGCACCCACCTCCACCCCGCCTCCTTCGAGCTGGCCTTCCACCACGCGGGCGCCTCCCGCGTCGCGCTGATCACCGACGCCATGGACGCCGCGGGCTTCGGCGACGGCCGCTACATGCTCGGCCCGCTGGAGGTCGAGGTGAAGGACAGCGTGGCCCGGCTCGTCGAGGGCGGTTCGATCGCGGGCTCGACCCTGACCCAGGACCGCGCGTTCAAGCGCTCGGTGACCGTCGACGGGCTGTCCGTCGAGGACACCGTCCGCGCGATCTCCGCGAACCCGGCGCGGCTCCTCGGCCAGTACGACCGGATCGGCTCCCTGGAGCCGGGCAAGGACGCGGACCTGGTGGTCCTGGACGCGGCGTTCGACCTCAAGGGCGTGATGCGCAAGGGCGAATGGGTGGTTGAGCCCGTTTAGCCCGCCGTATCAGTCCCCCGTGAACCCGTGAACCCGTGAAACGGAAGGCGGTTGGCCCTCACCCCTGGGCCAACCGCCTTCCGTTTGGCATGATCAGAACCCTAAAGAGGCCGGTGGCAAGGTACTTCGGGGGTGGCACGCATGATCATCACCGTCACGCTGAACGCCGCCCTGGACCTCACCTACCGCGTCCCCGCCCTCGTCCCGCACGCCTCGCACCGCGTCACCGAGGTGACCGAACGCCCCGGCGGCAAGGGCCTGAACGTCGCCCGCGTGCTCGCCGCCCTCGGCCACGACGTGACGGTCACCGGCTTCGCGGGCGGCGACACCGGCCGCACCCTGCACGAGCGGCTCGCCGGCGAAGCGCGCGTCACGGACGCCCTCGCCCCGGTCGCGGGCGCCACCCGCCGCACCCTCGCCGTGGTCGACGCGACGACCGGCGACACCACCCAGCTCAATGAGCCGGGCCCGACCGTCACCCCCGCCGAATGGGCCGCCTTCCTGGACTCCTACACGGAGTTGGTGCACCGCGCGGGCACGGCCGCGGTCGCGCTCTGCGGCAGTTTGCCGCCCGGCGTGCCCGTCGGGGCGTACGCCCTGCTCGTCCGGGCCGCACGGACCGCCCGCGTCCCCGTCCTGCTCGACACCAGCGGCGAACCGCTGCGCCGCGGCGTCGCCGCCCGCCCGGACATCGTCAAACCCAACGCCGACGAGCTCGCCGAGCTGACCGGCTCCCACGAACCGGCCCGGGCCACCCGCGACGCCCGCCGCCGGGGCGCGCACGCCGTGGTCGCCTCGCTCGGCGCGGACGGGCTGCTCGCCGTGACACCGGACGGCACCTGGCAGGCCCGGCCCCCGGAGCGGGTGCGCGGCAACCCGACCGGCGCCGGTGACTCGGCGGTCGCGGGGCTGCTCTCCGGGCTCGCCGAACACCTGCCGTGGCCCGACCGCCTGGCCCGCGCCGTGGCGCTGTCGGCCGCGACGGTGGCGGCGCCGGTGGCGGGCGAGTTCGACCCCGCCACGTACGACGGACTGCTGCCGCGGGTCGCGGTGGCGGCCGCCGCGTCCACAACGACGTAGAGCCGTACGCAGGCCCCTGCGCAGAGCCGTATCCGCACCGCACAACGGGGCGCAGCGCCCCGGGAATTGGGGAGCACGTGCCACTGGTCAGCACCGGAGACCTCGTCACGGAGGCCCGCGAGGGGGGCCACGGCGTCGCCGCGTTCAACGTCATCACCCTGGAGCACGCGGAGGCGGTCGCACGCGGCGCGGAGCGGGCCGGGGCCCCGGCGATCCTGCAGATCTCGGAGAACGCGGTGACGTTCCACGGCGGCCGCCCGACCGCGATAGCGGCGGCGACGGCGGCGGTGGCCCGCGCGTCCGCCGCGCGCCTCTCGCTCCACCTGGACCACGTGACGGACCCCGGACTGCTGCGCGCCGCGCACCCCGAGGGCTTCAGCTCCGTCATGTTCGACGCGTCGAAGCTGCCGTACGGCGAGAACGTGAAGGCGACGGCGGACGCGGTGCGCTGGGGCCACGAGCGGGGCATCTGGATCGAGGCGGAGCTCGGCCGGGTGGGCGGCAAGGAGGGCGAGGCGCCGCTGGACGCGCACGCGCCGGGGGTGCGGACCGATCCGGCGGAGGCGGCCGCGTACGTCGCGGAGACGGGCGTGGACGCCCTCGCGGTGGCGGTGGGCTCCTCGCACGCGATGACGGAGCGCACGGCGGCCCTGGACCACGAGTTGATCGCTTCCCTCGCGGCCGCCGTGCCCGTACCGCTCGTGCTGCACGGCTCAAGTGGCGTGCCGGACGCGGAGATCCGGCGGGCCATCGGCTCCGGCATGGTGAAGATCAATGTGGGCACGGCCCTCAACACGGCGTTCACCGGCGAGGTCCGCGCCTACCTGAACGCCCACGAGAAGGGCGTCGACCCCCGGAAATACCTCGCCCCGGCTCGCGAGGCGATGGCCGGGACGGTGGCGGGTTTCCTGGGGCTCCTGACGTAGCGGAGGGCCCCCGGGCGGGGCGCGCGGCGGTCAGCCGTTGGTGCCCTCCACGAGCCACATCTGGTCGATGTTCGCCCCGGTCGTCCCGCACAGGTCGCTCTGTGCGCAGGAGAGCGTGACGGTGTTGGTGCCCTTGGTGAGCTGGACCACCGCCCAGGTGTTGGTCCAGCCCTTCTCCCAGTTCCCCTCCTCCGCGTGCGCGAAGTTCTTCATGTTCAGGGGGCGGGTCTGCTTCTTGCCGTTGACGAGGATGGTGGCGTTGGAGTCCTTGCCGGGCACGCCGTAGTTCACCCGGAGGCTGTACGAGCCGGCCTTGGGGATGCCGTTGACGGTCCAGGTGACCTGGGCGCCGACCTTGTCGAACCCGGCCACGTACACCCCGCCGTCCGCCTTGGCGCCGTCGACGTCGGACGCCGTCGTCGTGCCGCCCTCCAGCTTCAGGGCCTTGGCGTCCGTCTCCGGCAGCTCGACCTTCTTCTCGGGCTTCTTGCTCGGCTTCTCGCTGGGCCGGACCGACGCGGCCTGCGACGGCTTGCCGCCCGCGTCCGCGTCGCCGCCCTTGTCGTCGTCGTTGCCGGTGATCACGGCGGCGAGGATGCCCACCGCGACGACCGCCACCACGGCGACCGCGCCGATCAGCAGCCCCTTGGTGTTCGGGCCCCGGCCGCGGCCGCCGCCCGCGGGCGCGTACTGCGGCGAGGCGACGGGGGCGCCGCCGGGCTGCGCCTCGGGGGCGGTGTAGTGGGCGTTCGGCTGGCCGTAGGGCTGCTGGCCCTGCTGCTGCGGGACCTGCTGGCCATAGGTCTGCTGCTGGCCGTAGGTCTGCTGCCCGTACGCCGGACGCCGGTCGCCGACCGCCCGCACGTGGTTGTACGAGGAGCGGGGACCCGGGTATCCGTAGCCACCCCCACCGCTGGGCGGGGTCGCTCCGGCCGCCTGTCCGTCCTCGTACAGGTAGCCGAACGGATCGTCGTCGCCCTGCGGCGCGCTCGGCGTGTTCTCGCCGTTATTGCCGGGCGTCATTCCCAGGTCACTCCCTCACATCGCTGACGCGGGGAGCCTACCCGGTCCACACGGGCCCAAGGGGTGGCGTCGGCCTCATCCGGACCGCTACCCGGCCCGCCGGTGCTGTTTGGCACGGGACCGTTTCTCCACGTACATCCGCTGGTCGGCGGAGTGCAACACTTCGTCCGCCGACATCCCGCAGTGTGCCCAGCCGATGCCGAAACTGGCCCCCACGCGGACCGCCCTGCCGTCGACGCGGATCGGCGGGATGATGCCGTTCCGCAGCCGGACGGCGAGGTCCTGGGCGTCGGCGCGGCCGAGCCCGTCGGCGAGGACGACGAACTCGTCGCCGCCGAGCCGCGCCACCGTGTCCCCGTCCCGCACCGCGTGGGTGAGGCGCCGGGCGACCTCGATGAGGACGGCGTCGCCGGTGTGGTGGCCGAACCTGTCGTTGATCGACTTGAAGCCGTCCAGGTCGCAGAAGAGGACGGCGAGGCCCTTGGTGCCGTCGTCCACGTCGCCCTCCCCGCCCTCGGGGGCGATGGTGTGCACGTGGTGGTCGAACCCGTCGTCCTGCTGGCGCGCGGCGGGCCCGAAGTCGAAGCCGTGCTCGTACGCGGCGTCGAGGGAGTCCACTGCGCTGGGCTGGCCCGCGTGGGGCCTGCGACAGAGACGGGCGCTGAGCCGGGCGCGCAGCTCGGCGGAGTTGGGCAGTCCGGTGAGGGAGTCGTGGCTGGCCCGGTGGGCGAGCTGGAGCTCCCGGCGCTTGCGCTCCTCGATGTCCTCGACGTGCGTGAGCAGGAAGCGGGGCCCATCGGCGGCGTCGGCGACGACGGAGTTGCGCAGCGACACCCAGACGTACGTGCCGTCGCGGCGCGCGAGCCGCAGCTCGGCGCGGCCGCCCTCGGCGGAGGTGCGCAGGAGCGTCCCGATGTCCTCGGGGTGCACGAGGTCGGAGAACGAGTAGCGCCGCATGGCCGAGGCGGGCCGCCCGAGCAGGCGGCAGAGTGCGTCGTTGGTCCGCAGGATCCGTCCGTGCTGGTCGCCGCCCATCTCGGCGATGGCCATGCCGGAGGGCGCGTACTCGAAGGCCTGCCGGAAGCTCTCCTCGCTGGCCCGCAGTGCCTGCTGCTCGCGCTCCAGGCGGACCAGGGCGCGCTGCATGTTGGCCCGCAGGCGGGCGTTGCTGATCGCGATGGCGGCCTGGAAGGCGTACATCTGGAGGGCCTCGCGGCCCCAGGCGCCGGGCCTGCGGCCGTTGCGGGGCCGGTCCACGGAGATCACGCCGAGCAGTTCGCCGCCGGCCGCCCCGGTCGCGTACATGGGGGCGAAGAGTCGGTCGGAGGGGTGCCACTCGTCCTCGAAGCGGGGCTCGGGCCCTTCGGTGTACCACTGCGGGACGTCGTCGTCGTCGAGGACCCAGCCCTCGGTGTACGAGATGAAGCGCAGGGCGCCCCAGGCCTCACCCATGGCGAGGCGGCGCTCCCAGGCGTCCCGCGAGCCGACGCGGCCGGTGATGAGGGCCTCGGCGGAGGAGTTGCCCGCGAAGGCGGCGACGACGAGATCGCCGTCCGGGCGCACGAGATTGACACACGCCAGCTCATAGCCAAGGCCGTTGACGACGCCGTCGGCGACGGTCTGCAGCGTGTCCGCCAGGCTCCGGGCCGTGTTCAGCTCCGCTACCACCTGGTGCAGCTGCCGCAGGGTCGCAAGACGGACGTACGGCTCCGACTCGGTCTCCATGCTCGTTCTCCCCGAGACCTCGACAGCAACTCCAGGATGCGCAGCGCCCGCAGCGTTTCCGTGCCCGTGCCCGTACTTCGTGTGGCAGTGACTCTTCCGTGCCCTTGTGCCTTTGGTGCCCTCAGTGTCTTATTGCCACCGTCACTGAATCACAGCGAGCTGCTCACTCGGTACACAGGGTCAACAAAATATGGCCCCTGTGACTCAAGTCACAGATGGGATACCGTCGTTGGTCCAGTCCCTTGGACTAGTCCACCGCGCCGACGGCACTGCGTGCCAGGCCCGGCGGCCGGGGCCTGCGAACCGCCGGAGGGCCTTCGGAGGACCTTCGGACCTAGGACCGGTCTGGGCCCACAGCCCGATGTTTCGGGCGACGCGCAGGGGCTAGCTTCGACCACGTGGCTCATGTACTCAAGACTCTCCCGGCCCCGCCTTCCCCTCGCCACCCGTCATCGGATGGGCATGCTGATGGGGTGAGCAACGACGAGTTCCGCGCTGCGATGTCCCGGCTGGCCGCGGGCGTGGTCCTGGTGACGGCGCGCGAGCCCGGCCTGGACCCGGACGACCCGGGCGCCCCGCTGGGCGAGGACGTGGGCATGACGGCCACGGCCTTCCTCTCCGTCTCCCTCGACCCGCCTCTGGTCATGGTCAGCCTGCGCGAGGGCTCCCGCATGGACGACCTGCTCGCCGAGCAGCCGCTGTGGGCGGTCTCGGTCCTCGCCGAGAGCCAGCGCCACATCGCGGGCCGCTTCGCGATGAAGGGCCGCATCAGCGACCGCCTGCTCTTCGAGGACATCCCGTACACGCGCGGTCCCGTGTCGGGCGCTCCGCTGATCGGCGGCGCCCTCTCGACGCTGGAGTGCCGCACGGAACAGACGGTGCGGGCGGGCGATCACACGCTGGTGATCGGCCGCGTGCTGACTGCGTCGCTGCCGAGCGGTGAGGGTGGTCCCCTGATGTACTTCAGGGGTCGCTACCGCCAGCTGGGCTGAGCGAGCGGCCCTACGGGGCCCTTAAGGGGCGCGGGGAACTGCGCGCTCAGCCAACGCCCAAGCCGCAGACGCATCGTCCGGGACCCCGGCAGTCGCCCCTGCGGCATTCCCGTGACTGGACCGCGCAGCTCCCCGCGCCCTTGACGGGGCAGGGGTCAGCCCCACCCCTGCCCCGACCGCCCCCGCTTCGTCTCACTCCGCTGCTTCTTCGTCCGCAGACGCCGCTCATTGATCCCGCGAGGAACCTTCGTGGCGCGCCGCGGCTTCGGCGGCGGCGCGGTCGCCTCGGCGAGCAGGGAGGCGAGCCGAGCCGCGGCCATCTCCCGGTTCCGCCACTGCGAGCGGTGCTCACTCGCCCGGACGCTGACGACGCCGTCGACGAGCCGGGAGGCCAGGCGCTCCAGGGCGCGCTGTTTCCACACGTCGGGGAGCGCGTCGGTGTTCGCGAGGTCGAACCGCAGCTCGACCTGGGAGTCACTGGTGTTGACGTGCTGCCCGCCCGGCCCGGACGACCGCGAGAAACGCCACATGAGCTCGGCCTCCGGCAGGGAGACCGAACCGCGGATTACATAGGGACCGGACATGCCCCCATGGTCCCGCGCCTGTCGGGCTCACGTCACGCTCTTTTTCCCGGGTCGCGGAAGGCCCGGGTAAAGAAAGTAAAGCCAAGTGGAACCTTGGGGACCCCGGTCGGCGTTGGTAGGAGTGAAGGTAGCTTCGTCCCCAGTACGAAGCCCGTACGCACTGCCCGCACAGGCGGCGGTGCGTCGTAACGAGGGAAGGGACTCCCAACAATGGCAGTAAGCCTGTCCAAGGGTGGCAACGTCTCGCTCACCAAGGAGGCTCCGGGCCTGACCGCCGTCACCGTGGGGCTCGGCTGGGACGTCCGCACCACCACTGGCACCGACTTCGACCTGGACGCCTCCGCGATCGCGGTGAACACGCAGGGCAAGGTCTTCTCCGACCAGCACTTCGTCTTCTTCAACAACAAGGCGACGCCGGACCAGACCATCGTCCACACCGGTGACAACGTCACGGGCCAGGGCGAGGGCGACGACGAGCAGATCAACGTGAACCTCGAAGGCCTGCCGGCCGACATCGAGAAGATCGTCTTCCCGGTCTCGATCTACGACGCCGAGAACCGCTCGCAGAACTTCGGCCAGGTCCGCAACGCGTTCATCCGCATCATCAACCAGGCGGGTGGCACGGAGATCGCGCGGTACGACCTCTCCGAGGACGCCGCGACCGAGACCGCGATGGTCTTCGGCGAGCTGTACCGCAACGGCGCGGAGTGGAAGTTCCGCGCCGTGGGCCAGGGCTACGCGTCCGGCCTGGTCGGCATCGCGCAGGACTTCGGCGTGAACGTCTGAGACGACGTGACCGTCTGACACATCGGAGGGCCCCGGCAGCAGTTGCCGCCGGGGCCCTCTGTCATCCGTACGCCTCCGTACGCCCCGGACGCCTTTCCCCCTACGCTCACCGCATGATCGCCAACCTGCAGTGCGTGGTCCTGGACTGCCCCGCTCCCCTGCCCCTCGCGGAGTTCTACCGCGCCCTCCTGGGCGGCACGGTGAACCACCCGGACCCCCGCTGGGCCATCAGTGCCGCCTGGTCGACCCTGCACACGCCCACGGGCCTGATCCTGGCCTTCCAACGCGTGACCCCGTACACCCCACCCCGCTGGCCCGACCCGGCCGCGCCCCAGCAGTTCCATCTCGACTTCCAGGTCGCCGACTTGGAGTCCGCCCACGAGCAGGTGCTGGCACTGGGCGCGACGGTTCTGGACGAGAAGTCCGGGGGCGGCGGGTGGCGGGTGTACGGGGATCCGGCGGGGCATCCGTTCTGCTTGGTGCGGCATTGAGGGAGGTCCGGAGGTCCCTCAGAGCTGCGGAACGGGGCATGGCAGGCCGGGCGCCGACTGGTTGGGGGAACAGGTGACCACGGCCAGGGAGAGGTACGAGGGGCGTTCGAGGTAGAAGCCCAGGGAGACGTCGCCGCCCCAACCCAGCCGATCGGTCGCGGCGTTGACGAGACACTCCAAACGTGTGCCGTCCCGTTGCTCCTCGGTGTCGAAATGAGGCGCGTACTCGGTCAGCCGCGCCCGCAGCCAAACTGCCGCCTCCTTCGGCCCGTGCCACGTGCCGCACACCACGGAGCCGGGCTTCATCAGCCACAACGCCGTTTCCAGGGGCGGCAGATCAGAGCCAGGAAACTCGGCGACCACCTCTCGGTAGCGCTGGATCAGTTCCGGTCTGCTCCCTGCCGGGGGCGGCTCAGGATGCGGGGGCCGCCGCAGCGCCTCTTGGTCGAAGCGCTGCTTCGGGCCCGTCCACAGGTATCCGTGGTGGTGCAACCGTCCTCCCGCCGACGGATGGCGAGGAGAAATTAGACCGAGAGGCCGAAGCGCACCGGATCGATGCCGGCCGCGTCGAGCTCGGCGCTGGTGAAGCGCAGCGGCTCCGCTTCGGGCTTCTTGCTGTCCCCGACCGCCCACGCATCGGGGCCGATATGGGCGAGCGTCACGCAGGACTCACCGTCGGGGTGGGTGTTGCCGCCGCACGCCTTCGCGAACTCGGCGTGTTCCACAGGGATTCGGTACAGATCGATTACGTGCATGATTCACCTTCCGGAGCAGATGGAGAAGTGACAGCAGACTCAGCACCGGCTAAGAATGCTGCCATCACGTAAAGCATCTGACCGGACCCCTCTAGCACTCAATGAACTTCTACGCACTTGCGCGGATTCACCTAAGTGCGTCAGTGGCCAGAGTGATCAGCTGCTGCGCGGCTCTTCCGTACACGGCGGCTCCGGCCAACTCGGCGAACGTACGGGCGTAATCAGCTACCCCGCGCGGTTGGCGCACGTTCAGGTGCGCGCTGACCAGTTCCACACCGACCTGTTCATTGTCGAAGATCGAGAATTATTCTGTCGGCCAGGCATTTCCACGGGGGACGCCCATGGGAATGACCCCGAGGCTGACGGAAGGAAATGATGCAGCAGTGACGAGTCGGCCAAGCTGGGCAGCCATGATAGAAGTGTCGCCGACTACGGTTCGCAGGACCCACTCTTCGATCAGGAACGCATACCGACGACCGCCGGAATGGAGAATGCTCTGCCGCGCCATCCTCGTGGCAACGGCTTCCGTGATGTCGCCCGGGGCCTGCCTGAGTGACACGAGTGTCTCCAGCACTGCCCGGGTGTATGCGGGGGTCTGCAGCAGGCCGGGGATGACCCACGACTGGTAGAAGCGGAACCGGTGGGTGCGCTCATAGAGCGGCAGGACGGACTCCTGCACACGCTTCAGGCCGGCCCGCTCCAGACGGCGCCAGTCGACATACATCTCCTCTATGCCGCGGACCGTGGCAATGAGGTCCTCGACTTGACCCTCCGCCCGGCACACGCCAGCCCACATCCGAATATCAGTGTCCGAGGGCAGAGTTACGCCGTTCTCGATCCTGGATGACTTGGATTCATGCCAACCGGCCCGGGCAGAAGATGCCCGGGCCGTCTCGAATCCCGCCGCAAGCCGGAGCTCGCGAAGTGTGTTACCCAGAGTCCTGCGGGCCTCCTGCACAGCCGAGGAAGGGGAGGTAGTCACTGGATCACCGATACCGCACCCTCAGGAAATCCTGTATTCCTCGTGGGGAACGGCCCGGCCCCACACAGCTTCGAAAGCCGTTGAGCACAGCCGGGCCAGGGCGGGATCCGTCGTACGCTCCTCATCCCCATCCGGGGACAGCTCCCCGTCCCCGGTGAAATGCAGGAACACGACCAGGCTGTCGTCGAACAGCCAGAAATCGTTCCCCGGAAGCGCGAGATCCGAGGCCCGGCGCCGGGGCAGCCAGCGGACCTGCTCCCCCGCCTGGATGTTCCCGGCCGTCAGGTGGTGCTCAAAGCGGATGTAGTCGGTGACGGGTTCCGACACGATCCGTGCCCGGCGCACCTCGACGCCCCGGCCGGTGATCTCCCGCATGAGCGAGAGCCACGCGCCCGCCTCTCGGTCCAGGCAGCGAGTGGTGTCCCACGCGCCCTCTCGCCAGGCGATGTAGTCCGGGGCGGCCTGCATGTATCCGTCCCGCATCTCCAGGTGCACGGCGGACCGTCGCGCCAGCCGGAACAACTCCTCAAACGCGGGCGTCTCCGCCACCGCTCACCTCCGGGAAGAACTGCAGCATCCGCCGGGGAATCTCCACGACAGTCTCGTGGTCCGGCAGCTCCAGCTTCGACAACCGCTCCCGGTCCAGTACCTTCCAGCCCTGGACCAGAAAGTTCTCCGTCACGTCGTCGTAGTACACCGTCGGCGACTTGCCCTCCGGCGACTCGGGGTCCTTGCCCAGCAGATGCAGAGCCATGAGGTCCTCCACGCTAGCGGTCCGAACGATCTCCGCGTCCGAGCTTGCACGGGGGCCTCCGCGTCATGCATCGAACTTGCGGATACTTGCAGGGATTTAAGGTTCCCACCGGGCAGGACCACGGGAAGACTCCCGCACATGGCAACGTCCGGCAGTGAACACAAGACGTGGGACAAGGCCCTCCAGGAGGGCACCGGGCCGGTGCAGGACGCGTTCCTGGAACTCGTCCGCACGACCCAGCACTCGCACCACTACTGTCCGAACATCATCTGGGGCAACCTCCAGACCGCCGACTACGCCAGAGCCGTCTTCCAGCGGGTCGTGGACTTCCACGAGACCCTCGACGACGTGGAAGAAGGTGTGGTGCGTCGGATCGCCCGCGCACAGTTCCTCGGACAAGGGGAACGCACGTATCACACGCTCCTGGGCGAGCAGGCGCTGCGGACGAATCTTGGTGGTGCGGAGGTCATGAGGGGGCAGTTGGAGCGGCTTATTGGTGCGCTGGACGTACGGGGCCTCAGGCTCGGCATCATCCCTGCACGGGCGGAACTGGCCCTCTACCCAGGGCACGCCTTCTCCATCTTCGACGGGCGCCGGGTCGACGTAGAAAACTTTTCGGCAGGCCTCACCATCACGGACGAGGACGAAGTCCTCGCCTACGGGCGGGCGTTCCGGCTCCTTGAGCAGTCAGCGGTCTACGGACGCGAGGCCCGAGCCCTGATCGAGGCTGAGCTGCACGCCATCTCATGACCGAGCGCCCAGCGTTCGGCCTTGCACGTGCGTATCAGGGCGGCGAGGCCCTCGGGGGTGACGGTGAGGGTGGCGTGGGGGGTGTCGCTTTCGCGGAGCAGGGTGTGGGACGCGTGCCGGCCCAGCTCGACGCAGTTCTCCCCTCCGGCGCCGGAGAAGGACGACTTCTGCCACTGAACGGACATGGGGTGGGCTCTCACAGTTCTCTCGCGATGCGGTGGATGAGCTGTTGGGATTTCTGGACGTCGAGGGAGGCACGTTCCGCGATGTCGAGCAGGACCGCGTACTTCTCGAGCTGGGCACCGACGCCGAGGAAAACGCCGCCCACGGCCGCATCCACCTGCACCGTGTCCAACTGCGGGACCACTCCCCCTGCGTAGAACACGGGTTGAGTGGCCTCGACGAACTCCTCGCTGGAGAAGGGGATCACCCGCAGGGTGACAGTCGGCCACTGGGCGACTTTCAGCAGGTGGTCCAGCTGCTCCCGGACGACTTTGCGCCCACCGGCTCGCATGCGCAGTGCTGCCTCATGGACGATCACCCTGAAGGACGGCGGGCTGTCACGGTCGAAGATCCGCCGACGCCTCAGCCTGAACCCGACCCGGACATCGACCTCTTCCGCGGGAAGCGTGGGGATGTGCCCCCCGTAAAGGGTGCGCGCGTAGGCCTCCGTCTGGAAGATGCCGGGCAGCGTCATCGGCTGCAGCGCGCGCAGGTACGTCGCGTGGTGCTCCAGCTCGGCGATGTCCAGGAACCCCGGCGCGAGGACGCCCCGGTACTCCTCCCACCAGCCCTGCCCCCGTGACTCCCGCGCAATGGCGCACAGCGCCTCGACGAGCTTCGCGTCGCCGCACGAGTAGAAGACCGTAAGCCGTCGGATGCGCTCTTCACTCACGCCCAGACGGCCCGACTCCATGTGGCTGATCTTCGCCTGGTCGGTCGAGAGCAGACCGGCGGCCTCGCGTGCCGTCTTTCCTGCGAGCTCCCTCAACTTGCGAAGTTCTGCGCCCAGTCGAGCCTGGCGGGCGGTGGGGTTGTCTCTCAGCGGCATGGTCAATCTTCCCTTCGTGACCCGAGTCTGCCGTCCGGCGACGGGCCCGGTCCACTCACTCGGGTGAACCATGCGGGACAACCTTGCCCCGGGGCAAGGTTGTCCCTAGTTTCATAAGAGCCAGCACGCCAGTGATCCCGCAGAGCAGTCGCCCCTCGGCGACCGAGCCACGGTGGCGTCCACCGCAACACGTCTACGTACGCGTGGAGTTGACGACCATGGACCACCCTCACGAGTCCCCGGCCACCCCTCAGACGTACCACCTCACCACCCCCAACACCCCCCTCTCCCCCAAGATCTGCCGCGACACCGTCACCCTGCTTCTCACCCTGACCGGCAGGCCCGAGCTCGTCGACACCGCCCGCACCCTCGTCTCCGAAGTCGTCACCAACGCCGTCAAGCACACCGGTTCGCCGACCATCGGCATGGACACCCTCGTCCTGGCCGACGGCGGCATCCGCGTCGCCGTGTACGACGACTGCCGGGCCGAACCGCTCGCCGCCCTCGACATGTCGCAGGACCGCGAGCACGGGCGGGGGTTGTTCCTCGTGCAGGCCCTCGCCCACGACTGGGGGGCCACACGAACACCGCCCCGCCTCCTGCCGCGCGGAAAGCACATCTGGTTCGAGCTGCGCCAGCCGAACCGCGCGGCGGCCAGGATTTACAAACGGTCGACTATTCTGGATACTTGAATAGTCGGGAAAGACGAGTAAGGGCGAAGGGAAAGAGCACCGTGGCCGTTCCGCCCACCGCATGGACCCGTGCCGCGCTCCCCCTCTGCCTGCTCGGCATCCTCGACGGGGAGCCCAAGAGCTATGGGTACGCCCTGCTCAGCAGGCTCGGTGACGCCGGGCTCGACGGTGTCAAGGCAGCGACCCTCTATCCCGCGCTCACCCGCCTCGAAGAGGAAGGTGCCGTGGAGGTCGAGTGGGGAGCCGGCGAGGGCGGGCCCGGGCGCAAGTACTACCGGATCACCGCGGAGGGGCGGGCGAGGCTGCGGCGTGACCAGGCCGCCTGGGGGGACTTCTCCCGGACCGTCGCCTCGCTGCTCCCGGCGAAGGGGGATGAAGATGATGACAAGTAAGTCACGTGCGGCCGAGCTCAGTTGGGCGCGCCAGGAGGACCAGGAGTGGGCCGACACCGTCCACGTGCGGCTCGCCCTCGACGAGGACGTGCCGGTCGGGTTCGCCGAGGAGATGCTCGCCGAGGCCCACCAGCTCGTGAGCGAGGCGGGGCAGCCCGCCGCCGACGTGCTCGGCGACCCCGTCACGTACGCCCGTACGGTCGCCGCCGAGCGCGTCAGCGAGCAGTACCGGGCCGGGATCGACACGCGCGGCCTGCGCCCCGGGGACCGGGTCACCGCCTCGCTCGGAACGCTCGGGTTCGTCCTGTTCAGTGTCTTCGGCCTGTACTGGATCCAGGACGGCCTGTGGGTGCCGGTGAGCCGGTCCTCGCTCGCCGGATTCGCCGCGATAGCGCTGAGCCTCACGCTGGGCTGCCTCGCCTTCGTCGCCCGGGCCGCCGGGCTGTTCCGGGGCATGTGGGGGTTCCTGGCGGGCGCGGCCGCCGCGCTGGTGGGCGGGATCACCCTCGCCACCACGCTCTCCGACGAGCGGCTGTTCCGCGTGCCCGCGCCCGTCCTCATGCTGGCCGGCCTCGCGTGGATGGTGGCCGCCTTCCTGCTCCCCGACGAGCGCGTCAACCGCTGGTTCACCCCGGCGCGCCCGGTCGGTGGCCTCGACGACGACCAGTGGCTGGCCCGCCTGGACAGCCTGCTGCGCGGGCGGCACGGCATGACGGCGGCCGAGGCCCGCGGCCACGTGCGCGAGGCCCGGCAGCACCTCGCCGCGGCCCCGCAGGACGGACGCGCCGAGGACGTCTTCGGCGACGCCGAGATCTACGCCCTGCGCCTCTCCGAAGGCCCGCGCAAACAACTGCGCGTCACGCGCCAGAAGTTCTACGGTGCCCTGTTCTCGTCCGTGGTCTTCGCGGTCCTCACCGCGGACCAGCTGATCGATCCGCAGGAGCGGTCGGGGTGGGCCGCCTGTTACGTGGGCGCGTTCGGCTGCGCGGCCTGGACCGCGATCGGCGAATGGCGGCGCCTGCGCAAGCTGCGCACCGCCGGGGCGGACGACGGGGCGTAGCGGGCTCGTTCGGAAACGGGCCGCCAAGCGGCCGTCGGGGAGCCGTCAGGCGTGGTCCGGCTTTCCGTCCCCGTACAGCCAGTCCCCCCAGATCCGGCCGACCTTCCGCCGCGCCGCGTCGCCGCCCGCGTGCCGCTCCACGTACTCGGTGAAGTCCGCGGTGTCCGCGTTCTTGTGCCGGTACGTCTTCGCCCAGCCCTGCACGATGTCGTAGAAGGCGTCGTCCCCGACCGCCTGGCGGATCTTGTGGATGACCATCGCGCCCCGGTCGTAGACGGGCGGGTCCGAGATGTGGGCGGCGTCCGTGGGCCTGGCGGGCGGGAAGTCCCAGACCGCCTCGTTGTCGTCGGCGTCCTCGTAGTAGTCGCCGTCGTAGAGCGCGTCGAAGGTCTGCTGCGCGCTGTCGCCGTCGTGGTCCTCCTCGTAGAGCCACTCCGCGTACGTCGCGAAGCCCTCGTTGAGCCACATGTCCCGCCACGACTTGGGCGTCACGGAGTCGCCGAACCACTGGTGGGCCAGCTCGTGGACGAGGAGACCGGTGTCGGGGGCACCGGGGAGGACCGGGCGGGTCTGGGTCTCCAGGGCGTACCCCGCGTCCCCCTCGCGGTCGACGATCGCGCCCGCCGAGGAGAAGGGGTAGGGGCCGAAGTTGTACTCCTGCCACTCCAGGATGTCCGGGATCTTCGCGAGGACCTTCGCGCTCGCCTTCGCCTGGGTGGGGTCGACGGCGGTGACGACCGGCAGCCCGTCGTCCGTCGTCGACGTCTTCATCTCGAACTTCCCGATGGCCACGGTCGCCAGATAGCTCGCCATCGGCTCGGCGCTGTGCCAGGCGAACGTGGTGCGGCCGCCCTTGGTCGACTCGCGGGTCAACTCGCCGTTGGAGACGGCCTTCAGGCCCTCGGGCACGGTGATTTCCATGTCGTACGAGGCTTTGTCGCTCGGGTGGTGGTTGCCGGGGAACCACGCCATGGACCCGGCGGGCTCGCCGAGCGCGAGCGCGCCGTCCTCGGTCTCCAGCCAGCCCTCCTCGGCGTCGTCCGCGTCGGTGATCGTCTGCGGGGTGCCGGAGTAGCGGACGCTCGCGCGGAACGTCTCGCCCCGGTCGAGCTCGTCGGCCGGGCGCACCCGCAGCTCCTGCCCGGCGCGCTGGAAGCGGGCCGCCTTGCCCTCGACGGTGATGCCCGAGACGTCCAGGCCCTTGAGGTCGAGGGTGAAGGAGCTGAGGTTCTTGGTGGCGCGGGCGGTGATCTCGGCGGTCCCTGTGAGGTGCCGGGAGTCGGGCTCGTAGCCGAGGGTCAGGCCGTAGTGCGTCACCTCGTACCCGCCGTTGCCCAGCTTCGGGAAGTACGGGTCGCGCACGCCGTCGGCGCCCGGGGTGCCGTCCACGCCCGCGCCGCAGGCGCCGAGCGCGGCGAGCAGGGCGAGGGAGCAGGTGACGGCGGCGGCTCGCACGGCCGGAGATCGCAGGTCCACCGGGTGATCTTATGCGGCAAATGTGTGGGGCGGGTCGGTATGGGCGCCCGGCGCCGGGTCCCCTGCCGAGAGTGCATACGGGCTGGTCAGAGCACCGCTGTACCCAACGGCCGGGCGCCTGCGGGGAGTCGGCGTACCGTGCCGTCGTCGGTGACCGTCACACCGCGCGTGTTCGCCGCCGTCTTCTCGACGCCGTGGTCACCGGTGCGCGGATCGGGCACGACGCGCCGCTCTCCCCGTACGGGCCGTCATACGGGCCGGGAAGAGCCTCAGCGGCCGAGGGCCGCCACGCCCGCCTTCGCGAACTTCTCGTCCAGGTCGCCGCTCGGGGCGCCCGCGACACCGATGCCCGCGACGGGCGCGCCCTTGGCGGTCACCGGGGCGCCGCCCGCGAGGAACAGCGTGCCGGGGATGTCCTTCAGGTTCGGGGCCTGCTCCAGGCGCTTGGTCAGCTCGGAGGTGGGCGCGTTCCAGGAGACGGCGGTGTAGGCCTTCTTCACGGCGGACTCGGGGGACTGCGGGCCCGCGCCGTCGCCGCGCAGCTCGACGATGGTGTTGCCGTTGCGGTCGACGACGGCGACGGAGACGCGCTGGTTCTCCTTCTTCGCGGCGTCGAGGGTGGCCTGCGCGGCCTTGGTGGCGGCGGCGACGGTGAGGTGCGTCGACTGCGTGAGGTTCTTGTTGCCCGCGTCGGCGGTGACGGCTGCCTTGGGGGCGGCGGCCGGGGACTCGGCGCTCGCGGAGACCGCGCCGAAGGTACCGGCGCCGAGGACGGCGGCGGTGGCGGCGAGCGTGAGGACGCGGGTACGGCGGGAGGGCTTCCGCATCGAGGGCTTCTGCATCGGGGGCTCCTGGGGTGAGGTGCGAGGGGTGAGGTGCGAGGCGGTTCGGTGGATCCGAGGGGTCCTTGCCTCTGCCCTCCATCCTGTTGCCGCGTCCGGGGCCCACCCCTCGGCGTACCGGCTCGCCGTGGCGCGCGACTCGGCCGACACCCGGGTCAACCGATCGGTTGACCCCCCGGAGGTCCGGGCGGGCCACAATGAGGGTGTCTGCCCAGTTCAGCGCCCGCGTGACGGCATTACGAGAGGGAGGTGCCCGCTGTGGAACCCCCCGTGGAAACCCCCGTGGAACCCCCCGCCAAACTCCTGGAGGGGCACCGCACGCCGAGCCTCCACACCCGCACGCCGGGCCTCGACGCCCGGACGCCGGACCCCGACGCCCGCTGGCTCGCGACCGTCATGCACACGGCGTTCTTCCTGCTCCTGGGCTCCTCGCTCACCCGCTTCCTCATGCGCCACCCCGGCGAACCCCGCACCCCGTGGATCATCGCGCTCTCGGTCTCCCTCGCCCTCCTCTACGTACTCGGCCCCACCGTCGGGGCCCGCCCCTCGGCGCCGCGCCGCCTCATCTGGCTGACCCTCGTCGTGGCCGTCTGGGTCGTGATCGTGATCCTCGCGCCGAGCTTCGCCTGGTGCGCGGTGCCGCTCTTCTACACCGGCCTGCGGACGCTGCCACCGCGCGCCGCGCTCTTCCTCGTGGCCGTCCTGACCGTCTTCGTGGTCGTCGCGCAGCTGAAGCTCGCGGGCGGCTTCGACCCGATACTGCTGTTCGCGCCGCCCGCCTGGGCGGCGGTCGCGGCCGCCGTCTTCCTGTACATGCAGCGTCAGGCGGCGCGGCAGCGCGCGCTGATCGACGACCTCATCCGCACCCGCCGCGAACTGGCCGCCACCGAGCGCCGCGAGGGCACCCTCGCCGAGCGCCAGCGCCTGTCCATGGAGATCCACGACACCCTCGCGCAGGGCCTGTCCAGCCAGCAGATGCTGCTGCAGGCGGCCGACCGCGTCTGGGACACGGACCCCGCGAAGGCCCGCACCCACGTCCGCACCGCCGAGTCGATCACCGAACACGGCCTCGCCGAGGCCCGCCGCTTCGTGCACGACCTCGCCCCCGCCGACCTCGCGGACGGCGGCGGAGCCGCCCAGGCGCTGCGGATGCTCGCGGAGCGCGAATCCGGTGCCGGACTCACCGTACGTTTCCACGCGGAGGGCACGCCTGTCCCTCTCCCCGACCGGGTCGGCTCGGCGCTGCTGCGCATCGCGCAGGGCGCGCTGGCCAACGTACGCGAGCACGCCGGCGCGACCACGGCGGCGCTGACCCTGACGCTCCTGGACGACCAGGTGGTCCTGGACGTCGCGGACGACGGCCGAGGCTTCACGCCCCCCGACACCGCTTCCGACACCGCTTCCGGCACCGGTCCCAGCACCGCGCCCGGCACCACCTCCGCCACGGCCGGTGGCGTACGGGGGCACGGGCTGCCCGCGATCCGCGCCCGGGCCGGCCAGCTCGGCGGCACGCTGACGATCGAGTCGGCGCCCGGCGAAGGCGCGGTCCTCTCCGTATCGATCCCGCTGGAGCCGCAGTGACGAACGCCCCCGCACCCTCCGTCCACCCCGACCGCCCCGAGCGTCCTGTCCGTCTGCTGGTCTGCGACGACCACGTCGTCGTACGCGCCGGACTGCTCGCCCTGCTCGGCAGCGCACCGGACATCGAGGTCGTCGGCGAGGCGGGCACGGGTGAGGAGGCGCTCGCCCTGGCCACGAAACTGACCCCGGACGTCGTCCTGATGGACCTGCAGCTCGGCGACGGCATCGACGGCGTCGAGGCGACCCGGCGCATCACGGGCCTCTCCCCCGCCCCGCACGTCCTCGTCCTCACCACGTACGACACGGACGCGGACATCACCCGCGCCATCGAGGCGGGCGCGACGGGCTACCTCCTCAAGGCGGAGCGCCCCGAGGAACTCTTCGCCGCGATCCACGCCGCGTCCCAGGGGCGCACCACGCTCTCGCCGCCCGTCGCCTCCCGCGTCATGGCCCACATGCGCGCCCCGCACCCCACGCTCACCGACCGCGAGCGCGACATCCTCGGCCAGCTCTCCCGGGGCCTCGGCAACCGCGACATCGCCCGTGCCCTGTTCATCAGCGAGGCCACGGTGAAAACGCACCTGGGCCGCATCTACGACAAGCTCGGTGTGGACACGCGGGCGGGGGCGGTGGCGGTGGCGAAGGAGCGGCGGCTGTTGCCGTGATCCCGGTGTCCGTCGGACGTGACACCATCGACCCCGTGCTCGACATCGGCTACGCGCTCTCCGCCCGCTTCCCTGACCCCCCTCAGCTGGACTACAGCCGGGCGGACGTCCACACCCTGCGCCACGACCTCTTCTGCGGGGACGTGTACCTGGCGGACACGAAAGCGGACCGGGAACTGTCCACAGCCTGGGGATGGGTGCCCGTCCTCGACTTCGCGTGGGCGCTGTGCGACATCGTCGAGGCGCTGGATCAGGATCCCCTCGGCAGTCGGGCCTCCCGGCCCCAGTACGCGGAGCTCGACTTCACGGAGTCGACGGACCGCATGCTGTTCGCTCGCCGCTTCGGGTGGGTGGACATCGAGGCGGACTGGATGGATCCGGATGATCCTCCGCTCTCCTTCTCGCATGCGGAGCTGCGGCGCGAGGCGCGGGATTTCCTCCACGATGTCGTGGCGGATCTCACCGACCTCCACGATTCGCTGTCCGACAACCCGGCGATCTGGGCGCTCCTGTCGCGGTATCCCCGGAGCTAGGGGCTCCCGCTGCGGGTACGGGACGGGACGGGATGTGTTCCGCTGCGCGGCGGATTTCTCCCACCCGCCCCCCACTCGTTTGCCCCGCGACGTCCCGCCGGAGCAGGGGCGGGACGTTCCCCCCTCAAGACACCACCCGCACCCCCACCTGCGCCGCGAACACCGGCGCCAGTTCCATCAGTTGGGTGGGGCTGATCACCGCCCCGGCCATGCACTCCACCCCCCGCGCGACCTCCAGCTCCGAGGCGCCCCGAAAGTCCACGTCCACCATCCGTGTGCCCGAGAAGTCGGCCCCCCGCACCGCGCACCCCCGGAACTCCACCCGCTCCAGCGACGCGAGCCCGAAGTCCGGCTCCACCAGTACGCACTCCTCGAAGACCACGTCCCGCAACCGTGCCTTCCGCAGGTTCAGGCAGTCGAGCTTGCCGCCCCGCACCACCACCCGCTCCAGCACGCCCCCGTGCAACTGCACGCCGCCGAGCCGCGCGTCGACCACCTCGACGTCCCGCAGCGACGCCTCCATGAGGTCGGTCCCCACGCCCCTCGGCTCCGTCAGGACGGAGTCGACGAAGCGCGCCCGGACGAGCCGGGTCTCGTCGACCGCGCAGCCCGTCACCGCGGAGTCCATGAAGAGCGCGCCCGCACCGTCCTGCCCGCGGAGGTCCAGGCCACGGAACTCGACCCCGTCGTAGTCCCCGTCGGGCTCCAGTCCGGCACCCTCGAACGGCTGGAGGGGGGGCAGCCTCACCTCGGCCCGCCGAGCCGCCTTGACCACCCGTGCCGGTTTCGCTTTCTGAGCCATGTCCCCATCCTGCACGCCACGACTGACAACGCCCGCCGCCCCGGGCAGGGCACCCGGCGACCGGCGCGACCGACCACCGACGTCGCCGACCCCAGCCAACCCCGGCCGACTCCAGCCAACCCCGGCCGACTCCAGCCAACCCCGGCCGACCACGCACGCGCGGTCCCCCCGATGTCACATCCGGCCCACCCCCGAGCGTCCAAGAGGTGAAGCCCACGCACCCGCCCCTAGGGAGCCCACCCCATGCCCGACACGAACGCCCACCACATCACCGTCATCGGCGGCGGCTTCGCCGGCCTCACCGCGGCCATCAGCGCCGCCGAGGCGGGCGCCCGCGTCACCCTCCGCGAGGCGCACCACACGCTCGGCGGCCGGGCCCGTACGTCCGAGGGCACGTACAAGACGAACGAGGGCCCGCACGCCCTCTACAACGGCGGCCCGCACTGGGCCTGGCTCAAGCAGCGCAACCTCATCGGCCCGCTCGCCCCCCTCCCGCCCCTCGAAGGCGCCCGGCTGCGCCTGCTGCACCGCGGCGAGCTGCGCCGTACACCGCCTCTCGCCATGCTCAAGCTGCTGCGCCGCAAGGCGGAACACGCCCCGGTGGACCGCGATTTCACCAGCTGGGCGACGGACGAGGTCGGCGAGGAGGGCGCGCACGCCGCCGCGCACTACGTCGCGGTGGCCACGTTCCACCACGACCCCGGCTCCCTCTCCGCCCGCTTCGTGCAGGAGCGCCTGCGCCGCGCCGCCAAGCTGCCCCCGGAGGCGCACTACCCGCGCGGCGGCTGGGGTTCGCTCGTCGACCGGATGGCCGCGCGGGCCTGGAACATGGGCGTACGCACGGAGACGCTCGACCGCGTCGACAGCCTGTCCGACGTGTCCCGGCACGGGCCGGTGATCGTCGCGACGTCCCTGGACTCGGCCCGCCGGATCCTCGGGGACGAGTCCCTGCGCTGGGAGAGCGGCCGCACCGCGCTCGTCGACGTGGCGTTCCGTTCCCGCAGGGGGGACGCCTTCGTCGTCTCCGACCTGGACAGGACGGGCTGGGTAGAACGTTTCACCGCCCAGGACCGCACGCTCGCCCCCGACGGCGAACAGCTCGTACAGGCGCAGATCCCGCTCGCCCCGAACGAGACCAAGGCGGACGGCGTGGCCCGCGCCGAGCACCTGCTCGACCTGGGCTGCCCCGGCTGGCGCGAGCGCCTGACGTGGCGCCGTGCCTCGGTCGCAGGCGGCCGTACGGGCGCACTCGACCGCCCCGGCACCACGTGGCGGGACCGCCCCGCGATCGTCCGGGGGGACGGCGTCTACCTGGCGGGCGATCAGGTCGCGGCCCCGGGCCTGCTCTCCGAGGTGTCGTTCAACAGCGCGGTGGAGGCGGTGTCGCTCGCGCTGGCCGGGTGCGCCCTTGACCTCAAGTCCACTTCAGGTTGAAGGCTGAGGGGCGTACCACGGCAGGCACCTCGCAACGGTGCCCGAGACCTCAAGGAGCCCCCCATGTCCGCCCCTTCCGCCCCCGCCCCCACCGCACCCGCGCCCACCACGTCCGCCCCCACCATGCACGCCATACGCCTCCACGCCTTCGGCCCCGCCGAGAACCTCGTCCACGAGGAGACGGAGATCCCCGAACCGGCCGCCGGCCAGGTCCGCATCACCGTGGCCGCGGCCGGCGTGCACCTCCTGGACACCACGGTCCGCGAGGGCGTACGCGGCCCGCTGCCCGAACTCCCCGCCCTGCCCACGATCCCCGGCCGGGAGGTCGCCGGCATCGTCGACGCGGTCGGCGACGGCGTCCCCGCGCACTGGCTGGGCCGACGCGCCGTCGCCCACATCGGCTTCGCCCCCGGCGGCTACGCCGAGCGCGTCGTCACCGAGGCGGCCCGCCTGCACGAGATCCCCGACGAGCTGGACGCGGCGGAGGCGGTGGCGCTGATCGGCACGGGGCGTACGACGATGGGAATCCTCCAGTTCGCGCCGCTGACCCCCGACTCCGTGGCCGTCATCCCCGCGGCGGCGGGCGGCATCGGCACGCTCCTCACGCAGTACGCCAAGCACCGGGGCGCCACGGTGATCGGCCTGGCGGGCGGCCCGGAGAAGACGGACCGCGTCCGCGCGAACGGCGCCGACCTGGCCGTGGACTACACCGACCCGGCGTGGCCCGACGAGGTCCGCACGTACCTCGCGGAGCAGCTCGGCGGCCGCGCGGCCACCGTCGTCTTCGACGGGGTGGGCGGCAAGGCGGGCCTGGCCGCGGTCGACCTGCTCGGCCCCGGCGGCATCCACCTCGTCTTCGGCTGGTCCGGCCGGGGGCCGCAGGACGAGGAGTTGAAGTTCACCGAGGCGGAGCTGGCCCAACGCGGCATCACGCAGCCCGACGTACTCGGCCCGGCGATGATGCGGAAGGCGGGCGGGGCCAACCCCGTCCGCTCCCTGGAGCTGGCCGCACTGGCCGCCGCGTCGCTCGGCCACTTCAGGCCGGCCGTGCAGCGTTTCCCGCTCGCCGAGGCGGCAGCGGCGCACCGCGCGCTGGAGAACCGCGCCACGATGGGCAAGGTGGTCCTGATCCCCTGATCCCCTAATCCCCTGAGTCCGGCCCCTTCACGGCACCCGGCCCTCTCGCGGCCCCCGGCTCCTCCGCGCCAATATTCGGATGCCTTCACCGCATACAGGAACTACCGTCCGTTATATGGGTATGGAATCCGTCCAGTTCCGCGACATCCCCGAGTCGGGAATCGACCGCGCGCTCTCCCTCTCCTACCTCGTCTTCCACGAGAACCCGGAGGACGAGAAGCGCAAGCACCACCACGATCTGCTGCGCGAGTGCGTCCGCGTCGGCGCGTACGAGAACGGCGAACTCGTCGGCCTCGTCGCCGCCTTCCCCTTCACGGTGTCGGTGCCCGGCGGCGAACTGCCCTGCCCCTGCCTGACGTTCGTCTCCGTCGCGCCGACGCACCGGCGGCGCGGCGTGCTCTCCGGGATGCTCGCGGAGCTGTTCGCGCGGGCGGCGGCGGACGGTTCGCCGATCGCCGCCCTGTGGGCGTCGGAGGACGCGATCTACGGCAGGTTCGGCTTCGGCCCCGCCACCCACGGCCACACCGTGGAGATCGACTCCCGGCGCCCGCTGGCCCTGCGCATCGCCCCGGACGAGCGCCCGCTGCGCCTGGTCGACCCGACGGAGGCCCCCGCGCTGCTCGCCGCCCCTTACGACCGCACCCGTACCGAGCGCGCGGGCCGCATCGCCCGCGGTGAGGCCTGGTGGCGCGAGGAGTGGCTGGTGACGGAGGACGAGGAGGACGACGAGCTGTCGCCGCCCCGCGTGGTCGTCCTCGGCGCCCCCGGGGAACCCGTCGCCGGTTACGCGATCTACCGCACCAGGACCCGCGACGACGCCCCCGGCCTGGTCCGCCTGGACGAACTGGAGGCGGACACCCCGGCCGCCGCGGCCGCGCTCTGGCGCTATCTCGCGTCGATCGACCTGACGGGCCTGATCCGCGCCTGGGGCCGCCCCCTCGACGACCCGCTGCACCTCTTCGCCGCCGACCGCGACCAGGTCCGCGTGACGGGCGAGTTCCCCGCGCTGTGGCTCCGCCTGATCGACGTGCGGGCCGCGCTCACCGCCCGCTCGTGGGCGGCGCCGGTGGACGCGGTCCTCGACGTACGGGACGACCGCATCCCGGCCAACGCGGGCCGCCACCGCCTGACGGCGTCCCCCGACGGCTGTACGTACGAGAGCACCGACCGCCCCGCGGACCTCACCGTAGAGGCGCGCGACCTGGCCTCGGCCTATCTGGGCGGTACGCGGATCGACGCCCTCGTCCGCGCGGGCCTGGCGACGGAGCACACGCCGGGCACGGCGGCGGCGCTGGACTCGGCGCTCCGCACGGCCCTGCTCCCGCACACCGTGGACGAGTTCTAGGCCGCCCCCGCTTCCGGGTGGGCCGCGGGCAGGGGCCGGTCGTGAGGTCGCGCCTCAGCGTCCGAGCAGCCGGCGCGCGATCTCCATGTCGTCGGCCTCCGGCTGCCGTCCGTCCTCGGCCTCCCACAGCGCGTTCTGCAGGACCCGGCCCAGCGTCCACGCCCGCGCCCGCTCCCGGTCGAGCCCCAGGACCTCGGTCATCGCGTCGAACCGCCACAGCACCTCGTCCGGCTCGAACCGGTTGTCGAGGGCGGGCCACAGGTCGAAGCCCGGGTCGCCCGCGAGCGGCTTCGGGTCGATGGCGAGCCACGGTTCGCGGGCGCTCGCCAGGACGTTCTCGAAGTGCAGGTCCCAGTGGAGCAGCCGGTCGCCCGGCTCACCCATGACCTCGCGCACGGCGCCCCCGCACCGTTCGACGACGGCGCGTTCGGCCGGGTCGGCGATCGCCTTCAGCGCCGCCGGCAGGCCGTCGACCATCTGCGCGGCGATGTCGCCGAGGCGGCGCATGCCGTCGGGCGCGGGCCCCTCGGTCAGCCGGGCGAGGAGTTCGGCGATGACGAGGACGGCCTTACGGGTGTCGGTCACCGTCGACAACATCCGCCCGGCGTCGAGGCGTTCGAGGAGCATCGTGCCGGTGGCCTCGTCGTGGTCGAGGAGGCGGACCGCGCCGTCGCCGTCCCAGCGCCGCAGCGCGACCGGCTCGCCCTCGGTCTCCTCGTCCAGGACCTGGAACTTGACCGCGGCGGGCGTGCCGTCGGCGCGCACCACGGGCAGCACGAGCGCGGCCATGCCGTGCATCGGATCGCCGTCGGGCGTCAGGTCCCAGCGCTCGGTGAACTCCCGTACGCGGGCGGGCAGCGCGGCGATGAAGGCGCGTCCCGCCTCCCCGGCGTACAGGTGCTGCGACTCGACCAGTGCGTCCGGAATGCGAATGTCGATCACGTTCGGGACCCTACCGGCGTGCGTGAATCACCGCATGAGGATTTTCCGGGACGCGACATGAGGCCCTTCCGGGGCGCGGCATGAAGCCCTTTCGCGGCGCGACCGCCGCGGCCCGCGCCACGAGCGGCGCCGTCACCTCATACGTCCGCAGCGCCCCGGGAACGTACGTCTGGCTGGCGGCCCTCTTCGTGACGGCCGTCGCGATGCACCACATGTCGCCGGAGTTCGAGGCCGAGTTCCTGCGCCAGCGCTCCACGAACATCCACGAGCTGTCGCGGAATCCGGTGCGGGTGCTGATCTCCAGCGCGTTCTGGATCGACGGCGGCGGCTGGCTGTCGTACGCCGTCCTCTACACGGTGTTCCACGCGAACGCCGAGCGCCGCCTAGGCACCCGGCGCTGGCTGGCGGTGGCGGCGCTCGCCCACGTCCTCGCCACGCTCGTCAGCGAGGGCGTCCTCGCGCTCGCCGTCCACCACGGGGCGGCGCCCCGCTCTGCGGTCAACACCCTGGACGTCGGGGTGAGTTACGCGCTGGCGGGCGTGGTCGCCGTACTCACGTACCGGATTCCCGCACCGTGGCGGTACGGGTACCTCCTCGTCGTCCTCGCGGTGTACGGCGCCCCGCTGATCACGGGCAGGACCTTCACCGACCTGGGCCACTTCACGGCGGCCCTGATCGGCCTGGCCTGCTACCCGCTGACGCGGGGCGCCGCACACCACTCGCGAGGGCGGGTCAGGAAATCCCCACCGCCTTGAGCTGCCGGGCGAAGGCGGGCCGCTCGTACAGCGCGTTGCCGTCGGCCTTCTTTCCGTCGATGAAGACGGTCGGCGTGCCCTGGATGCCGTCGTCGGAGAAGGAGTTCATCGCCTCACCGACCCACTTCTTGTACGTCCCGCCCTTGACCGCCTTGTCGAAGGCGCCGCCGCGCAGCCCCTCGATCTTGCCCGCGATCTCCAGGAGGAAGGCGGGGGTGAAGGCGTCGTCCGTCTCCTCCGCCGGCTGGTGGGCGAAGACGGCGGCGTGGAACTGCGGGAAACGGTCCGCCTCCACGGAGGCTCGGAGCGCGTTCGCCGCGTTCACCGAGCCGCTGCCGCCGAGGCTCTTGTCGAGGAACGAGGCGATCGTGTACTCGACCTTGACCTTGCCGTCGGCGACCGGCTTCACCAGCGCCTGCGCCCCGCCGTCCTCGAACTTCTTGCAGAACGGGCAGCGCGGGTCCTCGTACACCTTGACCGTATGCTTGGCCTTCGGATCGCCGACGGTGATCACGCCGCCCTTCACCGACGCGGGGACGTCGGCGAGTCCGGCACCGGCGGACGCGGACGCCGACGGCTTGTCGCCGCCGCTGTTGCCGCCGCCGCTGTCGCTGCCGTTGTCGTCGGGGCCGCAGGCGGACGCGGCCACCCCGATCAGCGCCGCCGCTGCCACCGCGGCGGCGACGCGCCCGGTCCTGCGTCCGGCCATGCGTCCGGCCTTGTGTACGGCCATGAGTGGAGCCCTCCAGATTTCGACACGTACCGCTCAAAGTATCGGAATCTATCCCGCGCCCCGGCCGCCGAACGACCCACCCCTCGGGACCAAGGCCCCGACCCCTCCACACGGCCCCCACCTGCGCAGTAACGTCCGCCCATGAGCAGCGCGAGCAACACGCACCACGGGCCCGGCACGGTCAACGGCGGCATATCGTTCTGGTACGCGGACCAAGGCCTGCCCACCGTCCGCGAACCCCTGACCTCCGACGCGACGGCGGACGTCTGCATCGTCGGCGGCGGCTACACCGGCCTGTGGACCGCGTACTACCTGAAGAAGGCCGCCCCCTTCCTCCGCGTCACCGTCCTTGAGCAGAAGTTCTGCGGCTACGGCGCCTCCGGCCGCAACGGCGGCTGGCTCTACAACGGCATCGCGGGCCGCGACCGCTACGCGAAACTGCACGGCCACGAAGCGGCGGTCCGCCTCCAGCGGGCCATGAACGAGACGGTCGACGAGGTGATCAAAGCCGCCGCCGAGGAGCGGATCGAGGCGGACATCCACCACGGCGGCGTCCTCGAAATCGCTTACACCCCGGCGCAGTTGGCCCGCCTGAAGGCATTCCACGAGACGGAACTCTCCTACGGCGAGAAGGACCGCACCCTGCACGGCGCCCGCGAGACGGCCGAGCGGGTACGGGTGGCGGGCGCCGTCGCCTCGACCTGGACGCCGCACGGCGCGCGCCTGCACCCCGTGAAGCTGGCGCAGGGCCTCGCGACGGCCGTCGAGGCGCTCGGCGTGACGATCCACGAGTCGACCCCCGTCACCGAGATCAAGCCCAAGCACGCCATCACGCCGTACGGGACGGTCCGCGCCCCCTACGTCCTGCGCTGCACGGAGGGCTTCACGGCCTCCCTCAAGGGCCAGCGCCGCACGTGGCTCCCCATGAACTCCTCGATGATCGCGACGGAACCCCTGACGACCGCCCAGTGGGAGTCGATCGGCTGGGAGGGCCGCGAGACGCTCGGCGACATGGCGCACGCGTACATGTACGCCCAGCGCACCGCCGACGGCCGCATCGCGCTCGGCGGCCGCGGCGTCCCGTACCGCTACGGATCGAAAACGGACAACGACGGCCGCACGCAACCCGCCACGATCGAGGCGCTCCGGGCCGTCCTCACCCGCTTCTTCCCCCAGCTCACCGGCGTCCGGATCGACCACGCCTGGTCCGGCGTCCTCGGCGTCCCCCGCGACTGGTGCGCCACGGTCACCCTGGACCGCGCCACGGGCCTCGGCTGGGCGGGCGGCTACGTCGGCTCGGGCGTCGCCACCGCCAACCTCGCCGCCCGCACCCTGCGCGACCTGGTCCAACAGGACTCGGGCCAGGCGGGCCCCACGGACCTGACGGCCCTCCCCTGGGTCAACCACAAGGTCCGCAAATGGGAACCGGAACCGCTCCGCTGGCTCGGCGTCCACGGCATGTACGCGACGTACGCCACAGCCGACCACCGCGAACAGACCACCCACACGGCCACGTCGTCACGCCTGGCACGGTGGGCGGACCGAGTGGCGGGCCGGAACTGAGCACCGGGGAGGCCCCGGCCGGGCCTCCCTCTCCCCCTGTGCGACGGGGCACCGCTGTGCTGTGCCGTTAGCTGTGCGGCCTGCGCCCGGGGCCCCCGACAAGGGCGGTGAGCTCCATGGCGACCAGGGCTGCCACCTGCGTACTGACAGTGGCCGTCAAGGTGACGACGACCAGGATGACGACCGTGACGAGTGCAGGTCGAAGAAGACACTCGACCATCATTGCTGTACTTCCCATGACGTCCCCTTGCCGATTCACGGACAGAAACCGGAGCGGCCACCCCGGGGGGAGCATGGCACGAAATGCCTGCGTTCGCTTTGCTCCTAATCCTTGACAGCCTTCAGCAATATGGAAGAAGTCGCCTTCAGCCTTCGATTCACCCGGCCCCCTTGCGGCTCGGGTACGCCGTCCCTCGCGGGAGCCGCCCGCCACCCTGATTCGGAAAGTTACGAAGAGGCGGCGAACCGTGCCTCGCCGCGACCAGCGGGCAACCAACGCGGTTCACCTTCGATCCGTACAAGATCTTCCGCCGACTTCTGGTGGTCCACGGCGGCCGCGGGGCCGGGCGCTCGCTCAGCAGACCGGGCGTGTGCCGGTGTCGACGACGAAGGGCAGGCCGGGGGGGTGAACGCCCCCTGACCTGGCCTCCAGTGGAGCCCCCTGTCGGATTCGAACCGACGACCTACGCATTACAAGCTGTCCGGCCTTGATCCATCACGGTCTGGAGGCGCCCCGGAGTGAGCAAACTCCGCAGGTCAAGGGCGTTGGCGGACGCTCAGGGACGAGTACAAACGATGCCGGATTCGGCGGTAATCGAGACTAGAACTGAGACCGGCCCAGCCACCAGACCACGCTGGGGCTAGGGCCCAACTATGGCTTGGGCTTGGGCAGCTCGGTAACGAAGGTTCCGATGCCGGGTTGCATCTGCGCGAGCCCGGCCTCCCGAAGCTCAGTGAGTACTCGTCGAGCGGTCATCTGCGCAATGCCGAACTCACCCTGGATCGCGAGGACACCCGGCAGCTGACTGCCCGGCGGGTACTCGCCATCGGCGATCCGCTGCTCGAAGACCGCGTAGACCTGCTTCCAACGCGGGATGTCCGGCTTCCACTCCATGATCCGAAGCTAGGCAGGACAGGCTTGGTCAGCGAGACGAGTAAGCCTGTATGGCCTAGCTACCCTAGCTAGCTACTACTACGCTGCGTGAACGCACAGCACCCCTACGGCCGCGCGAACGACCCAGGGGCGTGGACGACTGACGTGGAGTCGACGTGAACGAGGCTAAGCAGAATCCGAACACTCCGAACAGCTCAGACACGGCCAAGATGGAGCCCGGCAGCTACGGCTACTGCTCATGGCACCGCGGCTATAGCGCAGGCATCCGCGTCATCAACGTGGTGGAACAGGGCTCCGGCCCGGGGGCGTGGACTTCGCGTGCCTCCCCTGCCGCAAGGAGCACGACCTAGTCCCGTTCGCCGACCGGCCATGAACGAGACGGGGCGCCCGAAGCCCCCGCGGGCCAAGACGCTCAACGGCTGGCAGGACCTCGGCTGGCACTGCTGCTGGTGCGACGCCCCGATCTGGCAGGGCGCAAGGTCCGTCGGCCGCGCCGAAGGACGCGAGGGTGCGCACGACTTGTCCATCGAGGTGTACGAGTGCGGACCACTTTGCCCAAAGCGCCCAGCCAACGCCGAACCAGAGTGGCTATAGCCAGAGACACCCTTTGCATCAAATACGACACCCGCCACACGTGGAAAGGTCCTCGCCAGGCCGAACGCGTCACCCCGGCGCGGCCCTGAACGGGCCACTATGCACGCCCCGGACTGCCACAGCCAGCCTGGCTCGCAGCGCCAGTTCGGACAAATTAAGTGCAGGAGCCCCAGCAATGAACGACACTTGCACCGTGGCTCTACGAATCGACCAAAGTGACCCTTTCCGAACGCCGCTTCAACTGAGATCACTCGTCGAGGCGGTCGAAAACGCCGGGGAGCATGACGAGAGCGATTGGATCGAGTGGAAATCGCACTACGATCTAAGTACAAAAAAGACTAAGGCTACGATCGCGCGGCATATCATCGCCCTCGCTAACCGCTCTATCGATAAGAGCCGTCAGACCGCCGGCGGGTATGGCTACATCCTAATTGGCGTCGAGCCAGGGCATACCGAAGGGATCCGTACCATAGATTTGGCGGATTTAGAATCCGGAATTCGCCCATATCTTGGCCCTTTGGGGCCTGAGTGGATTCCTGCATACGTTTCACACGAGGGTAAAGATGTGCTCGTGATCTCTGTAGATCCACCCAAGCAGGGAGACAGAATCCACACCCTCGAAAAGGAATTTGATAAATACTACGCAGGGATGATATTCGTCCGGAGGACAGCTCAGACCGTCCTGGCGGACCCCGGAGAAGTTCTAGCACTGACCCAGCGGGCTCAAGTTGCGGAAGATCGGCAGTTCCTGAACCTGACGACTACGCATGACACACTTTCAGTTCCGTCATGGCCATGGCTCGATGGCGTCATCGAATCCATGCTCCTCATCGAAAAAGAGGAGGTGGAGGCCGATGGGCGCGGAAAGAGAGCGCATCAAGTGTTGCCCAACTTGAACCAGGACCCTCGCTCTCGACACGATTACATCGAAGAAGCGAAGGAGCATTTGGAACGGTTCAAGAACTACCTGAACGAGGTGGCCGTTCAGGCATACGTGCGCGGCGAACACGGGGCATTGCAAATTACCCTCCACAACACTCAAGAGCGCAGCTACCAGCAAGTGAGAGTGGAGGTGGTTATTCCATACGGCATCACCGCCTACGAGGCCGATAGGTACTCTGGTGACGACATTGATCCCCCGAGAAGGCCGATACCTCTCGGTGAGCAGCACTTCACCACGACGGGATCTGCCACCTATTTCCCCATGGCCGATATGATTGCCCGAACCTCAGGTCTTGATCTTTATGCACGAGTGGAGGAAGGTCGGATCATTTGTGACATTGCGAGTCTCCGGGCAGAGGAAGCCATCACTCTCCCAACTTTTCACCTTCTTGCTTCACCAGGCCTCGATCACGGTCTAGTTCTGATGCCATGGTCCATTACTGCCGTCAACGCTCTTGGCCGAACTAGGGGCACCATAGAGCTTGAGATAGGTGCCACGGTTGAAAGGCAGACCGAGGAACTCGGCCCCAGTGAAGCACAATGAGAGGGCGTCGGACCCTGCATTAAGGGCCCCACGCGGCCCTTGCGTCGGCTACTTCAAGTAATGGGCAGTACCGGCGGGCAAGCGCTGCCGCATATTTGCCGATCGTTCCCACTCGGGCCTCCCACTCCGCACCGCCACGGTGGTCCGGGTGAGCGGTCGTCTGGTCGGGGTGCTTGCGGTAGTGGAGTCCCGCCTCGCCGATGAACCAGCCGTCAGCCATCACGTCGAGAGCCAGCAACAGGACGGTGTCTTCCGACGCGGGCAGCGCCATCCACCCCCCGGCTTCGGCGAGCAGGCTCTCCCGGATACAGAGCGACGCGGGATGCACCGCGGGCCGATGCGTGGTTGACCAATAGGCATACAGCTCGCCCCTGGTGAGCTGGCCGGGGTCCGGGTCGCCGAGCGTGTAGTGCACGAGTGAGCCGTCTGGCATGAGGTCGAGCACCTTGCACACCGTCCAGCCGACGGACGGGTGCGCCTCCAAGACCTCAATGTCTCGGGCGAGGGCGCCGGCGGGCAGGACGTCGTCAGCGTCCAAGACCTTCACCAGCTCGCCCTTGCTGCGGCCCCACGCCATGGTCCGGGCCACTCCAGGGCCGCCGCGCCTGTTGTCACCGACCGCGACGCGCGCATCTTCGCGGATGTCGGCCGGTACATCGAGCGCCTTGCCACCGTCGACCTGGATCAGCCACTCCCAGGCCCAGCCAGTGGGCAGTTCCTGCGAACGGAGCGAGGCATAGGTCTCGGGCAGGAAGGGCAGCGCCGCGTCGTGGACCGGCGTCACGACCGACATGATCCGAGTCATGGGGTCCACTTCTCCAGCGGCACGGAGTACCGCAGCTCTGTGCGCTCGCCAGGGAGCACCACGTGCGAGTACTCGACGACGTCCGCCCTTGGTCGAAATGCTGGTCTTGTCGAGGAGCAGTACCGCGCTGACGGTCGGGATGCCCAGCTTGCGGGCCTCGGCCTGGGTGGCAAGCCGGGTCCTGATGCCGTCGTCGATACGGTCGATCTCAATGCCGACAGTGCTCAGCTGATGGTGCGTCCCGCCTGGCCTCGGCTCCTTGGCGCTGTCCAGCAAGTCGGGGTTACGGGCCGCGACCTCGTGGGCAAGGTAGGAGTCGATCAGCGATAGCGCGGTCGGATCGTCCCCAGCGCTGTGCCAGTACCGCCGGTGCAGCATCAGGGTGCCCACCTCCACACCGAACCGTTCAGCGAGATCTGCATCGGCTCGGATGGCCCTGAACGTCGCATGCGTCGCGATCTCGTCGTGCTCCAGGCCCGTGTCCTTGTCGACCACGCCACTGGTGCGGCGCACCTCATCGGGCCGTAGCGCCAGCTTCTTTTCCCAGACGTATCACTCCTGGTGGCGGCGGATCTGGTGCGGCGGGCGCTGGCGGACCTTCGTCCCGTGCCCGCGGACCATGCTGGGTAGACCCTCGGCTTCCAGCGCCTTGTACTCCGCAAGTACGGGGACCTTCCATCCCTTGCCTTGCGCAACCGAGTCCCGGATCTGCGGGAGCTGATCTCCAGGCCGGTATCCGGAGGCGGCCGGCGAACTCTGGCAGGAGCACCAAGCCGTGTTCGCTCGCGCCGACGGACGCCCTATCGATCCCCGCGAGGACTGGGCGGAGTTCAAGGAACTACTCGCGGAGGCGGGCATCGACGACCGCCGCCTCTACGACGGGAGCCGCCACACCGCAGGCACGATCCTGAACGAGCTGGGGGTCGACATGCCCACGATCATGGAGATCCTCCGGCACACCCAGATCAGCCAGACACGCCGCTACGTAAAGGGCCGCTCGCACCTCTCCAAGGACGCGATGCGACGGATGGGGAACGCTTTCCTGCCTGCCCCGCAACCGGCCCCCGGGACCTCAACTGAGACTGGAACTGAGACTGAGGACCGCCGCGCCGCCCGCGCCCGCCGCCGACGCCGCATCCGCTGAACAACAAAACCCCAGGTCGGAGTAGATCCGACCTGGGGTTCCAGAAGAGCCCCCTGTCGGATTCGAACCGACGACCTACGCATTACAAGTGCGTTGCTCTGGCCATCTGAGCTAAGGAGGCACACCCGCGCGGACCCGAACAGATCGCGCCCGAGCAGTGTAACCAACACCGCCCGTGCGACCGTCGAAAATTTCGGCGAAGGTCGGCGCGCCCCGACTACTGACAGACCTGTGACCTCCGGGGTACGGTCACGAGCAGTTCACTCAGGTGGACTACACCACTCCCTCTACTCGGATCGTCCGGCACGTTCCTGCCGGTGAAGGGGGCCCTCACCATGGCCACTGTTTCGTTCGACAAGGCGACCCGCATCTACCCGGGTGGCGACAAGCCCGCCGTCGACCAGCTCGAGCTCGACGTCGCGGACGGCGAGTTCCTCGTACTCGTCGGGCCGTCCGGCTGCGGCAAGTCCACCTCCCTGCGCATGCTCGCGGGCCTGGAGGACGTGAACCAGGGCGCGATCCGCATCGGCGAGCGCGACGTCACGCACCTGCCGCCGAAGGACCGGGACATCGCCATGGTGTTCCAGAACTACGCGCTGTACCCGCACATGACCGTCGCCGACAACATGGGCTTCGCCCTGAAGATCGCCGGCGTCAACAAGGCCGAGATCCGCCGGAAGGTCGAGGACGCGGCGAAGATCCTCGACCTCACCGAGTACCTGGGCCGCAAGCCCAAGGCGCTCTCCGGCGGTCAGCGCCAGCGTGTCGCCATGGGGCGCGCCATCGTGCGCGAGCCGCAGGTCTTCCTCATGGACGAGCCGCTCTCCAACCTCGACGCCAAGCTCCGCGTGAGCACCCGTACGCAGATCGCCAGCCTGCAGCGGCGCCTCGGCATCACCACCGTGTACGTGACGCACGACCAGGTCGAGGCCATGACCATGGGCGACCGCGTCGCCGTCCTCAAGGACGGTCTGCTCCAGCAGGTCGACTCGCCGCGCAACATGTACGACCGCCCGGCCAACCTCTTCGTCGCGGGCTTCATCGGCTCCCCCGCGATGAACCTCGTCGAGGTCCCGATCACCGACGGCGGCGTGAAGTTCGGCAACTCCGTCGTGCCGGTCAACCGCGAAGCCCTCTCCGCCGCCGCCGACCGCGGCGACCGCACCGTCACCGTCGGCGTCCGCCCGGAGCACTTCGACATCGTCGAGCAGGACGGCTCCACCGCGAAGTCCCTCTCCAAGGAGACCGCCGACGCCCCGGCCGGCCTCGCCGTCTCCGTGAACGTCGTCGAGGAGCTCGGCGCCGACGGCTACGTCTACGGCAGCGCCGAGGTCAGCGGCGAGCACAAGGACCTCGTGGTCCGCGTCAACGGCCGCCGCGTCCCGGAGAAGGGCACCCAGCTGCACGTCGTACCGCGTCCGGGTGAGACCCACGTGTTCTCGACGTCGACGGGCGAGCGCCTCAGCGACTGAACCCCCGCCCACCAGCGACGCGCAGGGCCCCGCACTTCGGTGCGGGGCCCTGCGCGTTCGGCCACGTTGTCGACAAATACCCCGGCAGACCGGTCATTTCGCCGCCGCCCCGTCAACACCGCTCCAAGAAAACCTGATTCCCCATCCCTCGACCGAGTGACTAAATGTCGCCAAATCATCACCTAGCGCTACGCTCACTCGCGTGACGCACTCCGCCAACTACACCCAGAAGCCGCGCCGATCCCACCGGGGACCCGCCCGCCGAGTCGGCCGCACGCTCGCCCTCGTCCTGCCCGTGATGCTGGTGCTCTCCGGAACCCTCGCGGTCACCAGCGTCAACTGGTCGGGGAACTCCTCGGACTCGATGCTCACCGCATCCGCCGACAACCTCTCCAAGCCCGCCAAGGCCCGCGCCCCGCACGACGTGCTGCGCGACCGGCTCCTCCTCGAACTCCAGGAGAAGAACCCGGGCATCGCGCTCACCCACCTCCAGCAGGAGGTGAACCGCCATCCCTCGCTCGCCCGGCACTGTGCCTCGCTCGCCCGCGCACTCGGCCGCGCCGCCGTGCGGGTGTACGGCCCGAGCCGCGCCCAGTCGTACGCAAGGCCCGTCTGCGACACGTCCTACGCCACGGGCGTGGCCCGGTACGCCTCTTGAGACGTCCGGCGCCCGATGACCGGGGTCCGGGGCCCGGCCCCGCGACGTCCGTTTATCGTGCAGTGCATGACTGCTGACCCGCCTCCCAGGCAAGCCGTGATCCTCGCCGGAGGCCAAGGCTCCCGGCTCCGCCCGTACACCGACGACCGGCCCAAGCCGATGGTCGAGATCCCCGGCACGGGGACCCCGATCATCGGCCATCAGCTTGCCTGGCTGGCCGCGGAGGGCGTCACGGACGCCGTCGTCTCCTGCGGCCACCTCGCCGAGGTCCTCCAGGAGTGGCTGGACTCCGCCGAACTCCCGCTGAACGTCACCACGGTCGTCGAGAAGGAACCGCTCGGCCGCGGCGGCGGCCTCAAGTACGCCGCCCGCCACCTGCCGCACGCCGACCAGCCCTGGTACGCGACGAACGGCGACATCTGGACCCGCTTCTCCCTGCGCGAGATGGCGGCCTTCCACGCCGAGCGCGACGCCACCGCGACCCTCGCCCTGGCCCGCCCCCGCATCCCGTGGGGCGCCGTCGAGACGGACGCGTTCGGCCACATCACGGACTTCATCGAGGCCCCGCCGTCCCCGTACCTCATCAACGCGGGCGTGTACGTCTTCTCCGCCTCCTTCACCGCGCTGCTGCCCGACCTCGGCGACCACGAGCGCACCACGTTCCCGCGCCTCGCCCGGGAGAAGCGCCTCGCGGGCTTCCCGCTGTCGCAGGGCGCCTACTGGCGGGCGATCGACACCGCCAAGGACCTCACCGAGGCCGCCAAGGAGCTCGCCGCACAGGGCCGTTGAGGGCCCGCCTCCGAACCCCCGCCGCCCACGCCTTCCCGTACGCACACCGACGGGGCCCCGCGCACGTGTCGCGCGGGGCCCCGTCGGCGTAGGGGGAACAGCGGGGTCAAGCCGTTCAGCGGCCGAGCACACCGCCCAGCAGGCCACCCGGCTTCTCGCCCCCGGCACCGCCCGAGGCCGAGCCCGTGCCGGCCGCGCCGCCCGCCCCGCCGCCGGAACCGCCGCTGGACGACGGCCCCGCGGTCGTGGCCGACGGCTGCTGGGGCTGCGACTGCTGCTGCGGCGGCGCCTGGCCCGTCGTGCCGCTGCCCCGCGTCTGGCTGGGCTGGGTCGAGCCCGCCGTGGCCGTCTCGCGGGAGCGGGCCGTGTCCGGCGCCGTGGCGCCCTGCGTGGGGCTCGCGGAGCTGCCCTGCGTCGGGGAGGCGCCCGCCGACGCGGTGGGGCTCTGCGCCTGCCGGTGCTGCCGCTTCTTCGCGGGGTCCCCGGGGAGCGGGGAGCCCGGCAGTTCGTTGCGCGGTGCCTCGCCGGGGCCTGGTGCCGTGACGCGGTCCGCGTCCCGCACCGCGCCGCCCAGCATCGACCCGATGAGCAGCGTCAGACCGACCACGACCGCCCCGATCAGACCGCCGCGCCGCAGCACGCGCCGCCGCAGGTCCCAGATGTCGACGCGCGGCCCGAGCGTGCGCCAGGCCTCGCCCGCGAGGCGTCCGTCGACGGAGTAGACGGGCGCGCCCGCGATGATCAGCGGCGACCAGGCGGCGAGGTAGATGATGTCCGGCGCGTCGTAGGCGGGGACGGTCTTCCAGCTCACGGTGACGATGAGCGCCGCCGAGAGCAGCACGCCGATGGAGGCGGCGACCCGCTGCCACAGCCCGAGCACCGTCAGGACGCCGACGACGACCTGGAGGAAGGCGATGAAGAGCCCGGCGCCCACCGGGTGCTGGAGGGCGAAGTCCCGCAGCGGCTCGGCGAGCGCCCAGGGGTGCAGCGAGGTCAGCCACTTGACCATGGAGCCGCGTTCGCCGCCGTCGAAGTAGACGGGGTCGCAGAGCTTGCCCATGCCGGCGTAGACGGAGATGAAACCGAGGAAGACGCGCAGCGGGAGCAGCACGACGCCGAGGTTCATGCGGCGGCCGGGGTAGTAGGCGTGCCGGACCGGATCCGAGCCGTGCCTGCGGGGCCGCTCCGCGCCCGCGTCGTCGTCCTCGTACGCGTCGTACGCGTCGTCGGCGTCCTGCTGGGCGAGGCGTTCGTCGTAGTCGCTGCCGGGCAGCCGCATCTGGGGCAGCAGCCGGGTCCCGGGCTCGGGGGTGCGCGGCCCGATGACGGCGGGCGTCTCGGCGGTCCCGGGGCCCTCGTCGACCTCGACGCGCGGGATGACCTGCGTGGCGCCCGCCTCGTCGTAGGGACCCGCCTCTTCGGCCGAACGGCGCACGCTGTTGCCGCGCACGGCCTGCAGCAGTCTGATCGCGCCGGTGTCGTCCGGATCGGACTTCCCGCTCCAGACGACGGGCGCGCGACGCTTGGCGGCCGTCCCGACGGCGGGAATGCGCACCGTTTCGTCGGGAATGCCCAAGTGCCGTGAGATACGCGGGGATTGAGTGCGCCCAGCGGCGGGAAGCTGCACGCGGAAACTCGCGTGATTGACGATGACCTGCGCCGGGTCGCTCGGCACCTTCACCATGCTCAGCGCGGGAGCATCGTCGAAACCTGACGAGCTTCCCCCCGTGGGAGTGCGGGGTGTTCTGGTGTCCACACTCATCTAACCGAGTGATGTGTGTTTAGGACACTGCCTTGACCTTGGGGAAATGTCCGGACCGCGTCAAGAGATCACCGCGGCCCGGACTTCCCGGACGATCAGACCCGTCGGCGCGACGCCTCGTACAGCACGATGCCCGCGGCCACACCGGCGTTCAGGGACTCCGCGCCACCCGGCATCGGAATCCGCACCCGGAAGTCGCAGGTCTCCCCGACCAGGCGGGACAGACCCTTGCCCTCGCTGCCGACGACCACGACGACCGGACCGTTGAGCGCCTCGAGGTCACCGACCTCGTGCTCCCCGTCGGCGGCGAGGCCGACGACGGCGATGCCCGCCTTCTTGTACGCCTCGAGGGCGCGCGTCAGGTTGGTGCACCGGGCGACCGGCGTCCGGGCGGCGGTGCCCGCGGACGACTTCCACGCGCCGGCCGTCATACCGGCGGCGCGCCGCTCGGGCACGAGGACGCCGTGGCCGCCGAACGCGGAGACGGAGCGGACGACGGCGCCGAGGTTGCGCGGGTCCGTCACGCCGTCGAGCGCGACGATCAGCGGGTCCTGGCCCTCGTCGTACGCGGCGGCGGCGAGGTCCTCGGCGTGCGCGTACTCGTAGGGCGGGACCTGCAGGACGAGGCCCTGGTGGTTCAGGCCGTTCGTCATGCGGTCCAGCTCGGGCCGCGGCGCCTCCATGAGGTGGATGCCGCCGCGCTCGGCCGCGAGCTGCAGCGCCTCGCGGACCCGCTCGTCGTTGTCGATGAACTGCTGGACGTAGAGCGTGGAGGCGGGCACGCCGTCGCGCAGCGCCTCGAAGACCGGGTTGCGGCCGACGACCATCTCGGAGGTGCCCTTGCCGCCGCGCCCCTTGGGCGTGGCGGTGCGGCGCCCCACGGCCTTCTTGGCCTTGGCGTTGGCGATCCGGTTCTTCACGTGCCCCTTGCGCGCCTCGGCGGGCGGCGTCGGACCCTTGCCCTCGAGGCCGCGGCGCCGATTGCCGCCGCTGCCGACCTGCGCGCCCTTCTTGCCGGACATGCGGCGGTTGTTAGCGGCCATGACCTACCTGTCTGTCGTGATGCGTGGGCGCGTACGTGCGTACGCGCACGGGTGTACGTCTATGAAGTGTGCCGCCCGGAACGCCGGGCGGCACATCAGCGGTGCCGCTCAGCGCGGACCGAGCGTCCAGCGTGGGCCTGCCGGGCTGTCCTCGATGACGAGGCCCGACTGGTTCAGCTGGTCGCGGATGGCGTCGGCGGTGGCCCAGTCCTTGCGGCCGCGGGCGGCCTCGCGCTGGTCGAGGACCAGGCGCACCAGGGTGTCGACCACGCCGTGCAGGTCTTCGCCCCGGTCGCTCTCCCCGCCGTCCCAGTGCGGGTCGAGCGGGTCGAGGCCGAGGACGCCGAGCATGGCCCGCACCTCGGCGAGGCGCGCCACGGCGGCTTCCTTGTCGTCGGCGGCCAGCGCGCTGTTGCCCTGGCGGACCGTGGTGTGCACGATGGCGAGCGCCTGCGGGACGCCCATGTCGTCGTCCATGGCGTCGGCGAACGCGGGCGGCACCTGGGCCGCGGGCTCGACGATCCCGCCGGCCTTCTCCACCACGCGCTGCACGAAGCCCTCGATGCGGGCGAACGCGGACTCGGCCTCGCGCAGGGCCTCCGGGCTGTACTCGATCATCGAGCGGTAGTGCGGGGTGCCCAGGTAGTAGCGCAGGACGATGGGGCGCCACTGATTGACCATCTCGCTGACGAGGACCGAGTTCCCGAGGGACTTCGACATCTTCTCGCCTCTCATGGTGACCCAGCCGTTGTGCACCCAGTAGCGCGCGAACGCGTCGCCGAAGGCCTTGGCCTGGGCGATCTCGTTCTCGTGGTGCGGGAAGATCAGGTCGATCCCGCCGCCGTGGATGTCGAACGCGCGGCCCAGGTACTTGTGGGCCATGGCCGAGCACTCCAGGTGCCAGCCGGGGCGGCCGCGGCCGAAGGGGGTCTCCCAGGCGGGCTCGCCCGGCTTGACGGCCTTCCACATGGCGAAGTCACGCGGGTCGCGCTTGCCCGAGACGCCCTCGTCGGGCTGGCGCAGGTCGTCGATGTCCTGGTTGGAGAGCTCCAGGTACTGGGGCCAGGAGCGCACGTCGAAGTAGACGCTGCCGTCCGCCTCGTACGCGTGGCCGCGCTCGATGAGGCCGCGCATCATCTCGACCATCTCGGTGACGTGACCGGTGGCGCGGGGTTCGTAGGTGGGCGGGAGGCAGCCGAGCGCGTCGTAGCCGTCGTTGAAGGCGCGCTCGTTCTCGTACCCGATGGACCACCAGGGGCGGTCCTGTTCGGCCGACTTCTTGATGATCTTGTCGTCGATGTCCGTCACGTTCCTGATGAACGTCACGTCGTACCCGCGGTAGGCGAACCAGCGGCGCATGATGTCGAAGTTCAGGCCCGAGCGGATGTGCCCGATGTGCGGGGCCGCCTGCACCGTGGCACCACAGAGGTAGATCGAGACGCAGCCGTCATTGAGGGGGCTGAAGTCACGGATCTGCCGGGCGCTGGTGTCGTACAGGCGAATCGTCACCACTCCAGGGTAGTGGTCGTGGGGCAGTGCCCTGTGCCCCCTTGGGCCACAGGGCACCGAACTGTGATGTCACCCGCCACGCGGCGTCCCTCAGATGCTGCCGACGACCTTGCGCGCGGAGACCCTGACGACGACCCGCTGGGTGTCGTCCTTGGAGCCCGGGTTGAACTCGGCGTACTTCTTCCCGGTGTACTTCACCGACAGCTCGTCGATGAGCTCCTGCCCGCCCTCGGTCGTCATTGTCGCCGTGCCGCGGATCTCCGCGTACGTGTAGGGGGCGTCGAACGGCTGGACCAGCACCGTCACCCGCGGATCACGCCGCAGGTTCTTCTCCTTGCGCCGGTCGACGGTGGTCGAGAACAGCACGTCGTCCCCGTCCCGCTTCACCCAGACCGGCGACACCTGGGGGCTGCCGTCGGGCTGGATGGTCGCGACGGTGATGAAGACGGGGGTGTCGAGCAGGGCCTTGAGCTGGTCGGACAGTGCGGCGGACATGAATCTCACTCCTTCGTGGGGGCGGTCGGTACGGCGCTTTCACCCCGTACAAGCCATACGACTACCCCGTTGCCCCGCTCAGGACGACGTACGTACGACCAACGCGGTGGCGATCGCCGCGAGCCCGTCGCCGCGGCCGGGGAACCCGAGGCCGTCGGTGGTGGCCCCGGAGACGGACACGGGGGCCCCGGCCGCCTCGGAGAGCACCTTCTGCGCCTCGTCCCTGCGCTTGCCGATCTTCGGGCGGTCGCCGATGACCTGCACGGCGACGTTGCCGACGGTGAAGCCGGCGTCCCGGACGATGCGGGCGGCCTCGGTGAGCAGCGTCAGGCCGGAGGCGCCGGACCACTCCGGGCGGCCGGTGCCGAAGTGCGCGCCGAGGTCACCGAGGCCCGCGGCGGAGAACAGCGCGTTGCAGGCGGCGTGCGCGACGACGTCGGCGTCGGAGTGCCCGGCGAGCCCCGGCCCCTGGCCCTCCCACTTCAGGCCCGCGCACCACAGCTCGCGGCCCTCCTCGAAGGCGTGGATGTCGGTGCCGATGCCGACCTGCGGCAGCACGGGGGCGGGCGCGGGCGTCTCAGAAGCCATCGTTGGCCCTCCTGCGGGCGAGAACGGCCTCGGCGAGCACGAGGTCCAGGGGGCGCGTCACCTTGAAGGCCTCCTCGTGACCGGGCACGACGACGACGGGCAGACCGAGCTGCTCGACCATGCTCGCGTCGTCCGTGACGTTCTCGGTGACTCTCTCGTGGGCGCGTACGAGCGTGTCCCTGTCGAAGCCCTGCGGGGTCTGCACGGCGCGCAGCCGCGCCCGCTCGGGCGTGGCCACGACGGGCTCGGGCGCGTCCGGCTCCGCGGCAGGATCGACCTGCTTGACGGTGTCGGTCAGCGGCAGCGCGGGCACCACGGCGGGCGCTCCGTCGCGTACGGCCGCGATGACGCCGTCGACCGTGTCGACGGGGACGAGGGGGCGCGCCGCGTCGTGCACGAGCACGATGTCGAAGCCGGGCGGCAGCGCGTCGAGGCCGGCCCGCACGGACTCCTGGCGGCTCTCCCCGCCGGGCACGACGAGGAAGTCGGTCCGCTCGGGCAGCGCGTGGTCGTCGAGGAGGGTCTTGACCTCGGGGGCGCCGTCCGGCGGTGCCACCACGACGACGAGGGAGACGGCGCGGGACTCCGCCATGGCGCGCACGGCGTGGATGAGCATCGGGGTGCCGTTCAGCGCGCGAAGCGCTTTGGGGGCGCCGGGGCCGAGGCGCACGCCCCGCCCAGCCGCGGGAATGACCACCGCGGTACGGGATTCGCTAGACATCGGTTCCGTTCAGGTTTGTGTGCTCGACCGACGTGGGTATGGCCTGGGCGTGCCCCCTGCTCGCGTGCGAACGGGAGCTTGGGGGAGTGCCGGGCGCGAGCCTCGACCGGACCCTTCCGTGACATCCGGTCGAGCCAGCTGCCCGGGCCCGGCACACCGAACACGGCCCCGCGGGTCGCCTCACCACATCCGCCTGGATGACGAAAATCCAGCTCTGACCAAGAGCTGATTCTGATTCCGGGTACGAACATGCCGCAGCGCCCGGCGACTCCCAAAAGGGTCAGCGGGCACCGCGGCATTACTGCGCCGATTCAGCGCGGAACCGCCGAGGCAGGAGCCCCGGGCCGTCCGCGTCAGGACGCGAGGACCTCGTCCAGCAGGGCCTCGGCCTTGTCCTCGTTCGTGTTCTCCGCGAGGGCGAGCTCGCTCACCAGGATCTGGCGGGCCTTGGCGAGCATGCGCTTCTCGCCGGCCGACAGTCCACGCTCCCGCTCACGACGCCACAGGTCACGTACGACTTCCGCGACCTTGATGACATCGCCGGAGGCGAGCTTCTCGAGATTTGCCTTGTAGCGACGCGACCAGTTCGTGGGCTCTTCGGCGTACGGCGCGCGCAGTACTTCGAAGACCCGGTCGAGGCCGTCCTGCCCGACCACATCACGCACACCGACGAACTCCGCATTGTCCGCTGGCACACGTACCGTCAGGTCGCCCTGGGCGACCTTCAGCACCAAGTAGGTCTTGTCCACGCCTTTGATCTGGCGAGTTTCGATAGCCTCGATCAGCGCGGCCCCGTGATGGGGATAGACCACGGTGTCGCCAACCTTGAACGTCATGTGACAGGTACCCCTTCCGTGGCTATCCATCCTAACACGAGAATCGCCTCTTCTGAATGGCGTTTTCGCAGGTCAGGGCATATCTCGGGGCTTGACAACAGCAACAGGAACGTGCTTCGAAGGGGCCTCGGAACGGGGTATTCGCAGGTCGGAGCGGCTCTCCGGGGAGCCGGAAACACACCCGTCACGCGCCCCCGAAGAGCGTCCGGGGCGGCCGAACGTCCCGGTTTGCGCGGTTCCAAGCGGTGAACTTTCGATACTCCGTTCGGAGGTCGCAGAGGTGTGCTGAGCGCCGTCCGGCACGATTCCTGAATTGATCAAGCGGCTGTGTGATCAATTTCCCGGCGCCCCCCGCATTCCTTACCGGAAATCCGCTGGACGGGGCGCGGGAGCCCTTGGCTGCGCTTATACGAATGGTGACCACGAGGACTTCGGGGCGGGTGAGGCGCGGGGTGCCCGGCGGGGCTCGGGGGACGTCGCGACGCACCGGAGGCCCTAAGGGGCGGGTCGGGTGCGGTGGCGCGGGAACGGCTCGGTAACCTAAGCGCGCTGACACACCCTTAGGGCGGCTTTACGGTCGCCCGACCGTCCTGTACCGCCCACGTTCAAGGAGTTGCCGCCGCCGTGAGCCGCAGCCTTCGACGCGGCGCCCTCGCCGCCACCGCCATCGCGTTCTCGCTTGCGTCGCTCTCCGCGTGCGCCGCAGGCAACAACGCTCAGACGATGGAGGTCAAGCCGGACAACGCCGCGACCTCCGTCGGCAACATCAAGATCCAGAACGCCATGGTCATCACGCAGCCGGACCCCGAGTCCAAGGGCCCGGCCGCGGTCTCCGCGACGATCTTCAACACCGGCGACAAGCCCGAGACCCTGAACGCCATCGCGGTCGACGGCACGGCCAAGAAGGCCAAGCTCACGCCGGGCAAGGACGACAAGGCCTCCAAGCCGAACGGTCCGCTGACCATCCCGGCCGGCGGCTCCGTCGTCATCGGCGGCAAGGACAACGCCTCGGCCGTCCTGTCCGCGAGCCGCGAGGCCGTCAAGGACGGCAACGCGCAGCCGGTCACCTTCTCGTTCGGCACCACCGGCGACGTGAAGATGGAGGCGTTCGTCGTCCCCGCGAACAGCTACTTCAGCAAGTGGGGCCCGACCGAGGTTCCGCAGTCGCCGGACGAGAAGCCGGAGAAGCCCATCAAGTCCGGCGAGCCGACACCGAACGGCTCCGGCGAGCCGTCCGACAAGGCGTCCGACAAGGCGTCCGACGGAGCCCGCACGAACCCGTCCGGCTCCGCGTCGCACAACGCGGGCACGGGCACGGGCACGGGTTCCGGCACGGACGCCGGTGACGGTGCCGACGCCGGCAGCGACACCGGTGCCGGTGCCGAGCACTGATCGGCGTACGTAACGCAGCACGGCAGACATGAAGGGCGGGACCCCGACCAGGGGGTCCCGCCCTTCATGCCGTTCCGGACGCCGTTCCGGGGCCGTGTGCGGCCGGTGTGGCGGCCGGTGCGGCGGTTTACGGCTCGAACTTGTAGCCCAGGCCGCGGACCGTCACCAGATAGCGCGGCGCCCCCGGGTCCGGCTCGATCTTGGCGCGCAGGCGCTTGACGTGGACGTCGAGGGTCTTGGTGTCCCCCACGTAGTCCGCGCCCCAGACGCGGTCGATGAGCTGCATACGGGTCAGTACGCGGCCCGCGTTGCGCAGCAGCATCTCCAGGAGGTCGAACTCCTTGAGGGGCAGGTCGACCTTGGAGCCGGAGACCGTCACCACGTGGCGGTCCACGTCCATGCGGACCGGGCCTGCCTCCAGGGCCTGCGGGGTGACCTCCTCCGGCTCGCCGCGGCGGCGGAGCACCGCGCGGATGCGGGCGACCAGTTCCCGCGAGGAGAAGGGCTTGGTGACGTAGTCATCGGCCCCTATCTCCAGGCCCACCACCTTGTCGATCTCGCTGTCCTTGGCGGTGACCATGATCACCGGGACGTTGGAACGGCTGCGCAGCTGACGGCAGACCTCGGTGCCGGGCAGGCCGGGCAGCATCAGGTCGAGCAGGACGAGGTCGGCGCCGTTGCGCTCGAATTCGTCGAGTCCGTCCGGGCCCGTCGCCGCGATGGCGACTTCGAAGCCCTCCTTGCGGAGCATGTAGGACAGAGCGTCGCTGAAGGATTCCTCGTCCTCGACGACGAGCACTCGGGTCACGGAAGGACCTCCGGGGCAGGAATGGGTTCGTACGTGGTGGTCTCGGCCGACTCGCCGGGTGGGGTGGTCTCTTCGCTGAGACCGCCGCCGTGACCGGTTCCGCGGTCGCGGTGCGCGGCCGCCTCGGGCAGCCGCAGGGTGAAGGTGGAGCCCTGTCCCTCGGAGCTCCACACGGTGACTTCCCCGCCGTGCGAGGCGGCCACGTGCTTGACGATGGCGAGGCCGAGGCCGGTACCGCCGGTGGCCCGGGAGCGGGCCGGGTCGACGCGGTAGAAGCGCTCGAAGATGCGCTCCTTGTCCTTGTCGGAGATGCCGATGCCCTGGTCGGTGACCGCGACCTCGATCAGGTCCCCGCCGGGTGCGGTGACCCGGCGGGCGGCTATGCCCACGCGGGTGCGGGCCGGACTGTAGTTCACGGCGTTCTCGACGAGGTTGCCGAGGGCCGCCGCGAGCTGGCCCCGGTTGCCCCAGATCTGCAGCTCGGCGGTGCCGCCGGCGGCCATGGTGATCTGCTTGTGGGAGGCCTGGTGACGGCTGCGGTCGATCGCCTCCGCCACCAGTTCGTCGACCCGTACGGGTTCGGCGTCCTCCAGGGGGTCGTCGTTCTGCACCCGGGAGAGGTCGATGAGCTCCTGGACGAGGCTGGTCAGGCGGGTCGCCTCGATCTGCATGCGGCCCGCGAAGCGTTCGACGGCCTCGGGGTCGTCGGAGGCGTCCATGACGGCTTCGGAGAGGAGGCTGAGGGCGCCCACGGGGGTCTTCAGCTCGTGGCTGACGTTCGCGACGAAGTCACGGCGGACGGCCTCGATGCGGCGGGCCTCCGTGAGGTCCTCGACCAGGAGCAGCACCAGGCGCGAGCCGAGCGGTGCCACCCGCGCGGAGACCGCGAGGGCCTCGCCGCGGCCGGTTCCGCGCCGGGGCAGGTCCAGCTCGACCTGGCGTATCTCCCCGTCGCGGCGGGTGTCGCGGGCCATCTGCAGCATCGGTTCGACGGCGAGCTTCCCGCCGCGCACGAGCCCGAGTGCGTACGCCGCCGAGCTGGCCTTGACCACGCTGTCGGCCTCGTCGAGGACGACGGCGGAGGAGCGCAGCACGGAGAGCACCGTGTCCACGCCCGGCGGGAGTACGGGGTCGGTGTGCAGGGAGGTCCGGGTGGGGCGTTTCTGGTCGCGCTCGCTCCATCGGAACGCCAGCATGGCGATGACACCGGTGCACACCCCGGCGATCGCTGCAGCTGCGGCGACCGCCGCGTTCACGTCCATGTCTCCAGGTTATGCGCCGGTTCGGTGTCGCCCACAGCCAAACGGGTGCCGCCTCGAACACTCGTCGCCCAGAGTTCACCGTGGGGACGGTGCTGGTTCACTTCCCCCGCCCGGATCACGGCGGGTGCGGGCGGGGTCACCGCCCTGCGTCGCCCACAGTTCACCTTGATGACGGTGGTGATTCATGTGGGGTGTCGGAAACGGACGCGTCGGGCCCGCACCGTGGGAGCGTAGGGGCCAGCCCCTTGCGACGTATTGAGCGGTAGGGGCCGGCCCCCTGGACGTACGAGAGTAGGGACAGCCACATGCGGGACGCGTACCACGAGGAACTTGACTCGATCGGCGACAGCCTGGTCGAGATGGCCCGCCTCGTCGGGTCCGCGATCGGGCGCGCCACGACGGCCATGCTCGACGCCGACCTGAAGATGGCCGAGAGCGTGATCGCGGCCGACCAGAAGGTCGACGATCTGCAGCACGACCTGGAGGCCCGCGCGATAGCCCTGCTCGCGCGCCAGCAGCCGGTCGCCACCGATCTGCGCATCGTCGTCACCTCGCTGCGCATGAGCGCCGACCTGGAACGCTCGGGCGACCTCGCCCAGCACGTCGCCAAGCTGGCGAGGCTCCGCTTCCCGGACTCGGCGGTGCCGCGGGACCTGCACGCCACGATCCTGGAGATGGGCCAGCTCGCGCAGCGCCTGATGGCGAAGGCGGCGGAGGTCATCATCACCAAGGACGTCGACCTCGCGCTCCAGCTGGAGCAGGACGACGACGAGATGGACCAGTTGCACCGCACGCTCTTCCAGCACCTGATGGACGACCGCTGGAAGCACGGCATCGAGACGGCCGTCGACGTGACGCTCCTCGGCCGCTACTACGAGCGCTTCGCGGACCACGCGGTGTCGGTGGCGAAGCGCGTCGTGTACCTGGTCACGGGCGAGCACGCGGACGAGATCCAGCAGACGGGTCCGGCGGCGACGGGTTCGACGGCGACGGGTTCGGCGCCGGTGGAGGGCGGCGCGTAGCCCCGCCGCACGGAACGTGCCCCATCCGCCTGTGCCCCGCCCGACGTCATCAGGACGCCGCGCGGGGCACAGCCGTGTGCGCTCCTGGTGCGCTCCTGGTGCGCTCCTGCCGGTCCTTCGGTCAGCCGCAGCCGCCCCCGCACTGGCAGGGACCACCGGACTGGCAACCACAGCTGCAGCCGGAGCCGCAGCCGCAGGCACCCAGAAGGACGAGGGCGGGCAGCCCAGGCGTGTCGACCGGCTGCTCGGGGACGGGTTCGCGCATAGGGCACTCGGCCATGGTCTCCTCCTCGAAGGCGTACGACGTACTGCCTGTTGCCCATTGCATGCCCACCCGGGCGGGGCGCGTCAACGGCGCACGCGCGCGTGGGGAGTTGCGGGGCGGGCTGACCAACGCGCCGATCGAGGCTCACCCCAGCGCGGCCTGCCGATCGCTTGAGCCGCGTATCGATTCGGCCCCGAGTGAGCACATTGCTGCCAACTACAGGTAAGCGGGCCGCCACGGTGCGGAGTTCTGGGCTACAACAGGAAGCCCGGGACGTTCTCATGGGCAGGGGGCCTGGCCGATGGTGCTGACGATCAACGTTGCGGTGCTCCTGGCAGTCATCCTCTTCTTCCTGCTACGCCGCAAGGTGCAGGCCAGGAGCCGGGGCGACCAGATGGTGACGATGGCGCTCGCGGTGGCGTTCGGAGTGGTGGTCGCCCCGACTGACTTCGGCCACAGCATCCTGAACGCGGTGGGCCAACTCGCGGAGGGCATAACGGATTCGGGGTCACCGTGAGGTGCGGCGCCCGCCGTGAGGAAGGTTGCCACTCGACAGCAGCTGGGACAGTGCGCCCACCGGAACCAGACGGCTGGCCACGGCAGCTGAGCGGTTAGGCGTCGAAGTCGTACTCCAGGACGTACGAGGCGGCGTCCAACGTCATTTCATTGACCTCGACGGGGCGTCCTTCGGCCGTGAAGGCCGTACGGCAAATGACGATGACAGGGGTGCCCCCCGACATGCTCAAGCGCGCCCCTTCACCCTTCGACGGCATGCGTGAGCGGATCTCCTCGCGGAAGTGCACCGGTTTGTGGCCGAGGTCGGCGAGCCTGGCGTACGTTCCGCCCTCCCCGGTGTCCTCTTGGGTGATCGCGGATCCGGCGACCAGGGGCATGGGCAGGTAGCTCGTCGCGAGCAGGACAGGCTTGCCGTCCAGAACGAAACGCCGGCGCCTCACGCACACCGGTTCCTCGGCGGCCAACTCCAGGACCGCCCCGATGCGTTCGGGTGCGGTCTCCTCGGACACGGTGACCTGGTCCACTTCAAGAGAGCGGTCCTCGATGTCCGCCGACCAGATGGAGCGGCCGTTACCCCACTGCTGCTCGGCCAGCCGCTGGATGCCTCGACGCCGCAGCGGGCGAAAGGTGCGGACGAACACACCGGCACCCTTACGGGCTTCAGCGAGGCCCTCATCCCGAAGGACACCCAGGGCCTGGCGTGCCGTCATGCGGGCAACGCCGTGCGTGGTCATGAGGTCGTTCTCACCCGGCAGTCGATCACCGGGACCGTACTGGCCCGCCTGGATCGACTCGCGCAAAGCGTCGGCGATCCGCTGGTACTTAGGCCGAGGGCCGTCTTCGGTGTGGGCCATCCCGTAGGCCTCCTCCCACTCATCTCTAGACACCTTAGGCCACAGGTTGGGCGTTCGTTCGCTGCGAGTAGTCACCGATGCGGGCGTCTACCTTTTCCGCATTTTCGATTGACGTCTCTAGAGATGCTGGAGAGAGTGAGATGTATAGAGAGGTCAGTCTCGGGGGCCTCGGGAGCGAGAGGTGCGGGACGCTGATGACCTACACGTTCGACCACAATCCCTGCGAAGAGTCGCCGCGTCTCGGTGCGATGACCCTGCACCCCGTCGCGGAGTCCGTGCCTCGGGCTCGGCGTTGGTTCCGGAAGTTCATCACTCCGTACGACCCCGCCTGCTCCGTCGACGACTGCATCCTGATGATCTCGGAGCTCGTGACCAACGCCGTCGTCCATGGCAGGTCGGACGAGCCCTGGGTCGTTCGGGTGGAGTGGTTCCGCGAGGGTGGCTCCCTCCGGGTCAATGTGCACAACCCGGGACTCCCGGAGAACGTACGACTCAGGCGCCCCGATGCCAGCGACGCACACGGCCGCGGGCTACTCCTCGTCGACTCTGTCGCCGACTCCTGGCACGCCGGAGCAAGCCGCTTCGGCGGAACCGTGGTCACCTTCAGGATGGCCGACGCCTGGCCGTCATGAGCGCGCACTGGGTCGGCAACTACGGCCCATGGGGCGGCCCGCGCCCGCGTGCAGGCCCAGGTCAGGTGCGGTGCAGCACAGCGCGCAGGTTGGAGAAGCTCACCGGTGGGGGGACTCGGCGAGTGACGGACTGTTCCCGTCTGGGTCCAGCACGACGACGTGGCGCACGCCGTTGCTGTAGGTCTCGACCCGTTCGTGGTCGATACCGTGTGCGGCGAGTCGGGCCGGCATGTCGCCGAGGCCGTTCACGACGATCGTGATCATGGCTTTGCCCACTCGCTCAGCGCTTCGAAGTCGGACCGCCTACTGCTTAAGCGAAGACCAAGCCAGACAAGAGCTCGACTACCACTCACAGAAAGTTGAGGGTATTAGTTACGCGTGAGAGACTCGAAGCCAGTTAGCTTCAGTTAGCTTGAGTTGGTCTTAGAGAGTTACGACTCGAGAACCACCGAGGACCCGGATCCGGCGGCAACCAGATCCAGGCCCTCGTGCAGTCAACGAGCCCGGTCGCGTAGGAGTAGACCGGGCTCGCTGCATGTGCAGCACCCGACCCCGACCGTTCTCGCGCGTGACTCACTCATCGAGCGAACTGCATCACGCCGGTAACGATGGCCACCAGCAGGCCCGTCCCCGTAAGCCAGACTTGCCATCTCTCGGCACTGGTCCACCTACGAGGCTCGTCCTTCTTAAGGCTCACCTCTACCACCTCCCCTTCTCCTCCAGCCGACCCGCCGCTCGGGCCGGAGCCTTGGAACTCACGCGTCACAATGCGGAGTTCAGGGGAGGTTCAGGATGAGACGCGGCAAGCATACCGGGCACATTGCCATTCACCGAGGCATGCAGGGTCCCTTGACAACGGCCCCGAATCCCTTTCACGGCCCAGCGACGGCCCCGTTACCGCAACAAGCCCCCTGCCTGCGGAAAAACCGCAGGCAGGGGGCTGAATAGATGTGGCTTACTTCTTCTTGCCCTGGTTCTTGACCGCCTCGATGGCCGCCTTCGCCGCCTCGGGGTCGAGGTACGTGCCCCCGGCCTTCACCGGCTTGAAGTCGGCGTCCAGTTCGTACGAGAGCGGGATGCCGGTCGGGATGTTCAGGCCCGCGATGTCGGCGTCCGAGATGCCGTCCAGGTGCTTGACCAGGGCGCGGAGCGAGTTTCCGTGGGCCGCTACCAGGACCGTCCTGCCGGTCAGCAGGTCCGGGACGATGCCGTCGAACCAGTACGGGAGCATCCGGACGACGACGTCCTTCAGGCACTCCGTCCGGGGGCGCAGCTCCGGCGGGAGCGTCGCGTAGCGGGGGTCGGAGAACTGCGAGTACTCCGCGTCGCGGTCGAGCGCCGGCGGCGGGGTGTCGTACGAGCGGCGCCAGAGCATGAACTGCTCCTCGCCGAACTCGGCGAGCGTCTGCGCCTTGTCCTTGCCCTGGAGCGCGCCGTAGTGGCGCTCGTTCAGGCGCCAGCTGCGGTGGACCGGGATCCAGTGGCGGTCGGCGGACTCCAGCGCCAGCTGGGCCGTGCGGATCGCGCGCTTCTGGAGCGACGTGTGGACCACGTCGGGGAGCAGGCCGGCGTCCTTCAGCAGCTCACCGCCGCGGACCGCCTCCTTCTCACCCTTCTCGTTGAGGTTGACGTCCACCCAGCCGGTGAACAGGTTCTTCGCGTTCCATTCGCTCTCGCCGTGGCGGAGGAGGATCAGCTTGTACGGTGCGTCGGCCATGCCTCTGAGCGTAATCGAACCCCGGGGAGCCTCGCGCGCGCGGGCGTGAGGGCGGGCGCGGGCGGCGGCAGGGGTGACAGTTGACGGCTCCCGTCAATTGAGTGGCCGTTCCTGACCCGGAACTCGTAATGTGCGGTTACCGCGTGAGCCACTTACATACGCGGATGAGCCACTTACATACTTTCCCGGGGGATCCCTATGCCGTTCACCGCCGTGAGACGCGCCGTCAGCGAGAGCGTCTCGGGTCTGCCCCGCGCCTTCTGGTGGCTGTGGACGAGCACCCTGGTCAACCGGCTCGGCGCCTTCGTCGCCACCTTCATGGCCCTGTACCTCACCCTGGAGCGCGGCTACTCCGCCTCGTACGCGGGGCTCGTCGCCGCCCTCCACGGGCTCGGCGGCGTCGTCTCCTCGCTGGGCGCGGGGGTCATGGCCGACCGGCTCGGGCGGCGGCCCACCCTGCTGATCGCCCAGGCGTCGACCGCCGTGTCGGTGGCGGTGCTCGGCTTCGTGCAGCACCCCCTCGCCATCGCCGGTGTCGCCTTCCTGGTGGGCATGGCCAGCAACGCCTCCCGCCCCGCCGTGCAGGCGATGATGGCCGACATCGTGCGCCCCGAGGACCGGGTACGGGCGTTCTCCCTCAACTACTGGGCCATCAACCTCGGATTCGCCGTCTCCTCGGCCGGGGCGGGGTTCATCGCCTCGTACAGCTACCGCGCGGGCTTCCTCATCGAGGCCGCCATGACCATGGCCTGCGCGATCGTCGTCTTCATGAAGCTGCCGGAGTCGCGGCCCGTGCGTACCGCCCTGGAGAAGGAGTCCGAGCCGGAGGCCGGGCTCGGGACCGTCCTGCGCGACGGGCGGTTCATGGGCGTCGTCGGCCTTTCGTTCCTCGTCGCGCTGGTCTTCCAGCAGGGGTCGGTGGGTCTGCCGGTCGCCATGGGCGCGGCCGGGTTCACGCCCGCCGACTACGGCGTCGCCATCGCCGTGAACGGCGTACTGATCGTCGCCCTGCAGATCCCCGTCACCCGGTTCATCGAACACCGGGACCCGCGGCGGCTGTTGGTGATCTCCTCGGTCCTCGCCGGGTACGGATTCGGGCTCACCGCGTTCGCCGGGTCGGTCGGCGTCTTCGCGCTCACGGTGTGCGTGTGGACGCTCGCCGAGATCGTCAACGCGCCGACCCAGACCGGTCTGGTCGTGCGGCTCTCGCCCACGCACGGACGCGGGCGCTACCAGGGCATGTACACGATGTCGTGGTCCGTCGCCGCGCTCGTCGCTCCGCTGATGTCCGGCACGATCATCGACCGGTTCGGGGCCCAGTGGCTGTGGGGGGCGTGCGCGGTGCTCGGGACGGGGGCGGCGCTGGGGTACTGGGGGTTGATGCGGGGGCTTCCGGAGGGGGCGGATGTGGTGGCGGTGGACGCCAAGGGCGCAGGGTCCGTTGCGCCTCGTACAGATTCCGTGGACGCACCACGTCCGTAGTGCAGTACGGCTCCAGGCGCTCGCGTCGCCGCCGTGCCGGCCGTCGTTGTCGACGGTGATGTCCGTACGTACGTTCGCGAAGGGCGTCCCGCGATGGCTCTCTCGAACGAAGGCGCGGACAATGCCCCCCAATTACTCCCCCGCCCCCACCCTCCTCCCAGTCAGATGCGTGAACGCATCCAGGTTCCGCGTCGACTCCCCCCGGGAAACCCGCCACTCGTACTCCTTGCGGATCGCCGAAGCGAACCCGAGCTCCAGGAGCGTGTTGAAGGAGTCGTCCGAGGCGGAGAGGACCGCCCCGAGGAGGCGGTCCAGTTCGGCGGGGGTGACCGCGGAGAGCGGCAGCTTGCCGGCGAGGTAGATGTCGCCGAGCGAGTCGATCGCGTAACTGACGCCGTAGAGGCGCAGGTTGCGCTCGAGGAGCCAGCGATGCACCGCTTCGTGGTTCTCGTCGGGGTGCCGGATCACGAACGCGTTCAGGGAGAGGGAGTGCTTGCCGACCCGCAACGAGAGCGTGGTCGAGAGCTTCCGCGTGCCCGGCAGCTTCACCACGTACGAGCCGGGCTCCGGCGCCTCCCACTCGAGCTCGGCGTCGTCCAGGGTCCGCTCGATGATCGTCGCGGTGTCTGCCTGCTCAGCCATGGTGCGAGCGTACGTGACGCCGGAAGTCGTGCATGGCTGCGGTGTAGACGTCCGCCGTGGCGTTCGCCGCCGTGTCCCAGCCGAAGGACTGCGCGTGCCGGGCCGCCGCCTCCCCCATCCGGTCCACGAGGTGCGGGCGGTCGGCGAAATCGCGCAGCACGCGCGCGTAGTGGGCCGGTTCGTGGCCGGAGATCAGGAAGCCGGTCTCGCCGTCGCGCACGGCGACGGGCAGACCGCCCACCGCGGCCGCGAGGACCGGCGTGCCCGCGGCCTGCGCCTCGATGGCGACGAGGCCGAAGGACTCGCTGTAGGACGGCATGACCAGGACCGAGGCCGCCCTGAACCAGTCCGCCAACTGCTCCTGCCCGACCGGCGGCTGGAAGCGGACGACGTCCGCGATGCCCAGCTTCGCGGCCAGCTTCTGGAGCCCTTCGGGCTTCGCGAGACCGCTGCCGCTCGGGCCGCCGACGATGGGGACGACGATGTTCGAGCGCAGCGCGGGCCGCTCGTCCAGGAGCACGGCGACCGCGCGGAGCAGCAGGTCCGGGGCCTTGAGGGGCTGGATGCGGCCCGCGAAGAGCGGCACGAGGGCGTTCTGGGGCAGGCCCAGGCGGTGCCGGGCGGCGGCGCGGCCGTCGGCGGGGCGGAACCGGTCGAGGTTCACGCCGGGGTGGACGACGGCCACCTTTCCGGGCTCGGCCTCGTAGTGCCGTACGAGCTCGTCGGCCTCTTCGGCGGTGTTGGCGATGAGGCGGTCGGCGGCGCGGACTATCTGCGTCTCGCCGATGACGCGGGCGGCGGGCTCGGGGGTGTCGCCCGCGGCGAGCGCCGCGTTCTTGACCTTCGCCATGGTGTGCATGGCGTGGACGAGGGGGACGCCCCAGCGCTCGGCGGCGAGCCAGCCGACGTGGCCCGAGAGCCAGTAGTGGGAGTGGACCAGGTCGTAGTAGCCGGGGCGGTGGCCCGCCCAGGCCTGCATCACGCCGTGGGTGAAGGCGCAGAGCTGGGCCGGCAGCTCTTCCTTGGCGAGGCCTTCGTAGGGTCCCGCGTCGACGTGCCGTACGAGGACGCCGGGCGCCATCTCGACGGCGGGCGGGAGTCCGCCGGTGGTGGCGCGCGTGAAGATCTCGACCTCGACGTTGATCGCGGCGAGGCGCTTGGCGAGCTCGACGATGTAGACGTTCATGCCGCCCGCGTCGCCGGTGCCCGGCTGGTGCAGGGGTGAGGTGTGCACGCTGAGCATGGCCACGCGGCGTGGACGCCGGTGGGCGCCGGGAATGCGGAGCCTGGAGGGTGCCGCCGGGGAGCGACGCCCGAGCCTGGACACGTACTGGCTCACGTGGCGGTCCTCCTTGCGTACGGGCATGACAACACGGAGGGCGTACGGTCCTCCGCAGGGAGAACACCGGACGTCGCTGCTCCATTTCCGCCCGGCCCCTTTTTGCCAAAGCGTTACGCGGGGTCCTCGACCGTCGCCCCCGCATACCCTTCTCCCATGGCCCCACGCACCCCTTCCCGCCCCGTGGGAACGGTGACGCGCGGGACCACGAACCCGAACCGGCTGCGCCGCATGGACCGCTGGATCGCCGCCACGCACGGCGCCGCGCTGCGCCGCTCCCCGGACCCCGTCGCCGTCGACCTCGGCTACGGCGCCTCCCCCTGGACCGCGGTCGAGCTCCTCCTCAGGTTGCGCACCGTCGCGCCCCACGCGCGCGTGGTCGGCATCGAGATCGACCCGGCGCGGGTCGCGGCGGCCGCCCCGTACGCGCGCGAGGGCCTCTCCTTCCGGCACGGCGGCTTCGAGGTGCCGCTGCCGGGCGCGTCCCCCATCCTGATCCGGGCCGCGAACGTCCTGCGCCAGTACGACGAGGAGCAGGTCGCCGACGTCTGGGAGCGGCTGCGCGCCCGCCTCTCCCCCGGCGGGCTGCTCGTCGAGGGGACCTGCGACGAGATCGGGCGCCGCCACGTCTGGGTCGCGCTCGGGCCCGAGGGGCCGCGCACGGTGACGTTCGCGACGCGGCTCGGCTCCCTGGAGCAGCCCTCCGACCTCGCCGAGCGGCTGCCGAAGGCGCTGATCCACCGGAACGTACCGGGCGAGCCGGTGCACGCGTTCCTGCGGGACTTCGACCGGGCCTGGGCGGCGGCGGCGCCGTACGCCTCGTACGGGGCCCGGCAGCGGTGGATCAGGGCGGTCCGGGATCTGACCGCCGACTGGCCGGTGAGCGACGGGGTGACGCGGTGGCGGCAGGGCGAAGTCACGGTGCGGTGGGAGGCGTTGGCGCCGGCCCGCCCCTGAGCCGACCCGCACAGCGGCCCTGAGCCGACCCGCACAGCGACCCTGAGCCAACCGCACAGCGCCCCCGAGCCGACCCGCACAGCCGCCCCGAGCTCAGCCACACCCCGCCCCTGACTCCCCGCCACCCGCCCCGCACACCACCCCACTTCGCGCTCCCGCGCCCTCGTCCCGCCCTCGCGCCCCCTCGTGACCAGCGGGGAACGATCTCCGCGTGTCGTTCGTCACATGGGGCGGACAGTGGGATTCAAGTGACCGCCGGGCTCTGTCCTAACGGGCTCCGACGTGGCACCATCCCGGTGGCGAACCGAATGTTACTGACGGTAAATCAGCTTTGGGGGTGTCGGGGCGTGACTGGCAAGAGATACTCGACGGCGACGGCCGTGGCGCTGATCTGCGCGGCGACGGTGCTGGCCGCACCGGGAACGGCCTTCGCGCGTCCGGCGAAGTCACCGGCCGACCCGACTCCCCGTACCGACACGTCACTTGAGCAGGTCCGCAAGGAGATCGACGATCTCTACCACGACGCGGGCGTGGCCACGGACGCGTACAACGCCGCCGAGGAGAAGGCCGACAAGCAGTCCGAGCAGATCGTGAAGCTGGCCAAGGACATCGCCGACGGCCAGGCGAAGCTCAAGACGCTGCAGGCCCGCGCGGGCGCCGCGGCCCGCGCTCAGTACCGCGGCGGCGGCATGCCGGACGAGGCCCAGTTGATGCTCAGCGAGGACCCGCGCCAGTTCCTGGACGGCGCCGGACGCATGCGGCAGGGCGAGAAGGCCACCAAGGGCATGCTGACCGAGCTGGAGCGGACCCAGGACGACCTGCGGGTCTACGCCAAGGACGCCACCGCCCGCTGGAAGAAGCTGGAAGCCAACCGCAAGGCGAAGGCCGCGTCGAAGAAGAAGATCAAGAAGAAGATCGCGGCCGCCGAGAAGATCGAGTCGACGCTGGAGAAGAAGGAGCGGGACCGGCTGCGCAAGCTGGAGGAGGCCGCCGCCCTCAAGAAGCAGTCCGCGTGGGTGAGTTCGGGCGTCCTGAAGGACATCGACGGCAAGGCGTCGCCCCAGGGCAGGAAGGCCATCGAGTTCGCCACCGCGCAGATCGGCAAGCCGTACGTGTGGGGCGCCGAGGGCCCGGGGTCGTACGACTGCTCGGGGCTCACCTCGAAGGCCTGGTCGGCCGCGGGCCGCGGCATTCCGCGGACGTCGCAGGAACAGTGGAAGCAGCTGCCGCACGTGGACGTGAAGAACATGCGCCCCGGCGACCTGATCATCTACCACTCGGACGCGAGCCACGTCGGGATGTACCTGGGCGACGGCGCGATCGTGCACGCACCCCGGCCGGGCCGGAACGTGACGATCACGGGTGCGGGCTCGATGCAGATCCTCGGGGTCGTACGCCCGGACAAGTAGCCGTACGCCCGGACGGTTAGTCGTATGCCGGACAGGTAGCGGCCGGGCGGCGTCGGCCAGGTGGCACCGGCGCCCCCACGTACGGGCCGGCGCACCCGTCCGCCCGCGGACGCCGCCCGCATGTGACCCACTCCACCCCGCCCCTCCCCGCTCAACCCGCACGGCGTGATGTTCGTCATCCCTTGCGGGAGCCCGCCGTGCCCAAGTGCGTTCCTGGATGCGGCATATGACGGTGGCCGTTTGCCGCGCGGCATTCCAATGGAGGCGCGGCTACCGCTATGGTCCCCGTCGGTGCTGCGTCGACCTGCGCGGCACCACGCCCTCGGGGGGAGGGAAGGAAACCAAGCGATGCCCGTACCCATACCGCGGCAGAGAGCGATCCCGGCCGCGGAAGGCGGTCAGGCTCATCCGGCGCCCCCGTACGACACGGCGGCCGCCCACGACCCGGCGACACCCGCCCCCGACCGCCCCACGGCCGACCAGGGCACCGGCAACAGCAACGGCTCCGGCCTCACCCTGCTGGTGATCGAGGACGACCCGGCGGGATCCCTGAGCGTCCCCGAACTCCTCGACTCCGCGGGCAAGCCCATCCGCGTCCGCACCGCCCGCAACCTCACCGAGGCCGAGCGGCTGCTCACGGACGACGTGCACTGCATCCTGCTCGACCTCGCCCTGCCCGCGCCCGGCGCCGCGGAGGGAGACGAGGACGAGTTCGTCGCCCTCCAGCACGTGCTGCGCCTCGCGCCCCGGCACGCCGTCCTCGCGCTCACCGGGGACGACGACTCCGAGCGCGGCGCGGAGGCGGTACGGGTCGGCGCCCAGGACTACCTCTTCCGGGACGAGCTGGACGGGCGGCTGCTGAGCCGCACCATCCGGTACGCGGTGGAGCGCAAGCGCGCCGATGTCGCACAGCGCCAGCTGACCGAGTCGCGGCTGCACGCGCAGGAGAACGCCCGCCTCGAGCGCGGCCTGCTGCCCACGCCGCTCCTGGACGGCTCCCCGCTGCGGTTCGCCGCCCGCTACCGGCCCGGCCGCTCCCGCGCGCTGCTCGGCGGCGACTTCTACGACACCGTGCGCACCCCCGACGGGTCCGTGCACGTCATGATCGGCGACGTCTGCGGCCACGGCCCCGACGAGGCCGCGCTCGGCGTGGAGCTGCGGATCGCCTGGCGCGCGCTGACCTTCGCGGGCCTGTGCGGCGACGAGCTGCTGTCCACGCTGCAGAAGGTCCTGGAGCACGAGCGCCCGGACGACGAGATCTTCGCGACGCTCTGCACGGTCGACATCGCGCCCGACGGCCGCCGGGCCGGGCTGTGCCTCGCCGGGCACCCGGCGCCGCTGATCGCGCGCGAGGGCCGCCTCGCCGAGCTGCTTCCGTACGAGGACGGCGGCCCGGCGCTCGGCCTCCTGCCGCGGGCCCGCTGGCCGCGCCGCCAGGTGGAGCTGGGCGGCGCGTGGAGCCTGATGCTCTACACGGACGGCCTGATCGAGGGCCGCATCGGCCAGGGGAACCAGCGGCTGGGGCAGGACGGCATGGTGGACATGGTCCGCCGCCAGATCGCCGAGGGGCTGCGGGGCGACGAGCTGCTCGAAGCCGCCGTGAACGAGGTGCGCGACCTCAACGGCGGGGACCTGACGGACGACGTGGCGGTACTGCTCCTGGACCGGTCGCCCGGCGGACGGTGAGCCACCGCCTCCGGGCCGGACGCGCTACCGGCTAGCGGCCGCCGTTGTAGGGACCGTACGGGCCGTCGCTGCTGGAGCCGCCGCGGCGGCCGCCCCGGCCGCCGCCGGTGATCTGCTGGATCGCGGGGCGCACGTCGACCATGTACACGATGGTGGCGACGAGCCCGATGATCGGCAGGAACGACAGGATCGGGAAGAGCAGGTTCACCACGAAGGCGATGCCGAGAATGATCAGCCAGAACGGCTTGGTCTTCTTGTCCGCCGCGCGATAGGCGTCCTCGCGCCGGACGGCGGCGTCGATGAGCGCGAATCCGCTGAAGACGATCAGGGCCAGCGACAGCAGCCACATGAAGTTCGCGAACCCTTGCATCAGCACAACGTCCACCACCAGTCTCGGCTCTTCGATTACGCGGCCACGGTACCCGCTACCCCGTCAACGGGGCGGGCACCCCGGGAGTGCCCGCCCCTCACACACGACGGATGACTACTTGGCGGGCGGCGTGGTCTTCTTCGCCGCCGTCTTGCGCGTCGTGGTCTTCTTCGCGACGGGCTTCTTCGCCGGAGCCGGGGCCGCGGCCACGGTCTGCGGCCCGGCCGGCGCGGTCGACTGCTGACCGATCCTGGGGGCGACGGCGTCCCCGGTCTCCGGGGCCTGCGGCTCCGCGTCCGGCTCGACCGTCTCGGCCAGGTCGAGGATCTCCTCGGCGGCCTCGCCGCGCCAGGACTTCACGGCCTGCTCGCCGTGCTCGGCGACCTCGTCGTACCGCTCGCGCGCCTTGACCGCGAGCTCGGCGGCCACGCCGACGCTGCGCAGCGCGAGGTCCTGTGCGGTCTCGCCGAGCTTCTTCAGGTCGGCGTCGAACGTGCCGAGGACCTCGGTGACCTTCGCCTGGAGGGCCTCCTGCGCCTCCTTGGCGCGGGCGGCGGCCTTGTCCTGCACGGCCTTGGGGTCGGTGTTGCGCACCGCGTCGATACGGGACGGCGCCTCGGCGATCAGCTGCTCGACCAGGCCGGGCACCTTCTTCGCCTGCTGGAACGCGAGGTCCGCGGACCCGGCGACGAAGTACGCGGGCGTGGGGTTCTTGAGGGTCTTGCGCAGGTCATCGGTGATGGCCATGACGATGGTCCTCCCGGATTCGCGTCAGCTTGTCACTTGAGGGTGTGCTTCTGGTGGGCATCACGTGCCGTCGGCGGCTCGGGGCTCTTCCCCGTCACCGGCGTCACCGGCGGCGTCCTGTTCCGCGTACGACGAGGTCTCGAAGCCGTTCTCCTTGCGGAACGACTCGTAGATCTGCAGCAGCACCTGCTTCTGGCGCTCGTTGATGGAGGGGTCGGCGAGGATGACGGCGCGCGTCTCCAGCTCGTCCCGCTCCTTCTCGTCGAGGATCCCGGCCCGCACGTACAGCGTCTCGGCGGAGATCCGCAGGGCCTTGGCGACCTGCTGCAGGACCTCGGCGCTCGGCTTGCGCAGCCCGCGCTCGATCTGGCTCAGATACGGATTGGACACCCCGGCGGCGTCGGCGAGCTGCCGCAGCGACAGCTGCGCGGTGCGCCGCTGTTCGCGCAGGTACTCACCGAGATTGCCGACGTTGAGCGATGCCATGCGTCGATGGTGCAGCACCCTTGCTAACTTTTGCAAGCGCCTGCTTGCAAAAGTGCGCCACGCCACTGTGGACCGATCAGGAATCGAGAAGCATCCGCCCCGCCCCGCCGCTAGCGTGACCGAGGTGGACCGCGGGCCGGTCCGAGGCCCGAGGGACGGAGAGCGCGATGAGCGAGGCCGGACAGACACCATCGCAGGCGGACGGCGCGCACGCCGCCGACCGGCACGACCTGATCCGCGTGCACGGCGCCCGCGAGAACAACCTCAAGGACGTCAGCATCGAGATCCCCAAGCGGCGCCTGACGGTGTTCACCGGGGTGTCCGGGTCGGGCAAGAGCTCGCTGGTGTTCGACACGATCGCCGCGGAGTCGCAGCGGCTGATCAACGAGACGTACAGCGCGTTCGTCCAGGGGTTCATGCCCACGCAGGCGCGGCCCGAGGTCGACGTGCTCGACGGGCTGACCACCGCGATCACCGTCGGCCAGCAGCGGATGGGCGGCGACCCGCGCTCCACGGTCGGCACCGCCACCGACGCCCACGCCATGCTGCGCATCCTCTTCAGCAGGCTGGCCGAGCCGCACATCGGCCCGCCCAGCGCGTACTCCTTCAACACCGCCTCGGTCCGGGCCAGCGGCGCGATCACCGTCGAGCGCGGCGGCAGGACGAAGGCGCAGAAGGCCACCTACCAGCGCACCGGCGGCATGTGCGTGCGCTGCGAGGGGCGCGGCACGGTCTCCGACATCGACCTCACCCAGCTCTACGACGACTCCAAGTCGCTCTCCGAGGGCGCGTTCACCATCCCCGGCTGGAAGTCCGACAGCCAGTGGACCGTGCAGGTCTACGCCCAGTCCGGCTTCGTCGACCCGGCCAAGCCGATCCGCGAGTACACCAAGAAGGAGCTGCGCGACTTCCTCTACGGCGAGCCGGTCAAGGTGAAGGTCAACGGCGTGAACCTCACCTACGAAGGGCTCATCCCCAAGATCCAGAAGTCGTTCCTCGCCAAGGACAAGGAGTCGCTGCAGCCGCACGTCCGCGCCTTCGTCGAGCGCGCCGTCACCTTCACCGTCTGCCCCGAGTGCGACGGGACCCGGCTCAGCGAGGGCGCCCGCTCCTCGAAGATCGGCCGCAAGAGCATCGCCGACCTCTGCGCGATGGAGATCCGGGACCTGGCCGAGTGGGTGCGCGGCCTCACCGAGCCGTCGGTGGCACCGCTGCTCACCGCGTTGCGGCAGACCCTCGACTCGTTCGTGGAGATCGGCCTCGGCTACCTCGCGCTCGACCGCCCCGCGGGCACGCTCTCGGGCGGCGAGGCGCAGCGCGTCAAGATGATCCGCCACCTCGGCTCCTCGCTCACCGACGTCACGTACGTCTTCGACGAGCCCACCGTCGGCCTGCACCCCCACGACATCCAGCGGATGAACGACCTGCTGCTGCGCCTGCGGGACAAGGGCAACACCGTGCTCGTCGTGGAGCACAAGCCGGAGACGATCTCGGTCGCCGACCACGTCGTCGACCTCGGCCCCGGCGCGGGCACGGCGGGCGGCACGGTCTGCTTCGAGGGCACCGTCGAGGGCCTGCGGGCCTCCGGCACCGTCACGGGACGCCACTTCGACGACCGGGCCGCGCTGAAGGAGACGGTGCGCGAGCCCACCGGCGCACTGGAGATCCGCGGCGCGGACACGCACAACCTGCGCGGCGTCGACGTCGACATCCCGCTCGGCGTGCTCACCGTCGTCACCGGCGTCGCCGGATCCGGCAAGAGTTCGCTCGTGCACGGGTCGATGCCCGCCGACGCGGACGTGGTGACCGTCGACCAGACCCCGATCCGCGGCTCCCGGCGGAGCAATCCGGCGACGTACACCGGGCTGCTCGACCCGGTCCGCAAGGCGTTCGCGAAGGCCAACGGCGTGCAGCCCGCGCTGTTCAGCGCCAACTCCGAGGGCGCCTGCCCGACCTGCAACGGCGCCGGTGTCCTCTACTCCGACCTGGCGATGATGGCCGGCGTGGCCACCCCGTGCGAGGAGTGCGAGGGCAGGCGGTATCAGGCGTCGGTCCTGGAGTACCGGCTCGGCGGCCGCGACATCAGCGAGGTCCTCGCGATGTCGGTGGACGAGGCCGAGGCGTTCTTCGGCGACGGCGAGGCGCGGACCCCCGCGGCCCACCGCATCCTGCGGCGCCTCGCGGACGTCGGGCTCGGCTACCTCAGCCTCGGCCAGCCGCTCACCACGCTCTCCGGCGGCGAGCGGCAGCGGCTCAAGCTGGCCACCCACATGGCCGACAAGGGCGGCGTCTACGTCCTCGACGAGCCGACCACCGGCCTCCACCTCGCCGACGTCGAGCAGCTGCTCGGCCTCCTCGACCGGCTCGTCGACTCGGGCAAGTCGGTCGTCGTCGTCGAGCACCACCAGGCGGTCATGGCCCACGCCGACTGGATCATCGACCTCGGTCCCGGCGCGGGGCACGACGGCGGGAAGGTCGTCTTCGAGGGCACGCCCGCCGACCTCGTCGCCGCCCGCTCCACCCGCACCGCCGAGCACCTCGCGAAGTACGTCGGTGTGTGATCCGGCCGCGGTCGCGGCGGCGCCGGGGGACCGGCACCCCGGGCGCCGCGCCGCCCGCCTCGGTACCGTGGTCCCCGTGTCCCGTGTCTCCCTCCCCGACCTCGTCCGGCTGCGCCAGGCCCGCGACCGGATGGACCGTGACTACGCGCAGCCCCTGGACGTCCCCGCCCTGGCGCGCGGCGCCCTCATGTCGGCGGGCCACTTCTCCCGCAGCTTCCGCGCCGCCTACGGCGAGACCCCGTACAGCTATCTCATGACCCGGCGGATCGAGCGCGCGAAGGCGCTGCTGCGCCGCGGCGACCTCAGCGTCACCGAGGTCTGCTTCGAGGTGGGCTGTACGTCGCTGGGTTCGTTCAGCTCGCGCTTCACCGAGCTCGTCGGCGAGAGCCCGAGCGCCTACCGGGCCCGCGACCACGCCGACGGCGCCGCCGTCCCCGCCTGCGTCGCCAAGCTCCGCACCCGCCCGGTCAGGAACGGGGAAGCGAAGACCGGACCCAGTGCCTAGCGTGGTGGGCATGGACATCGAACTCGCACAGTGCTTCATCGCCGTCGACGACCACGACAAGGCCCTCGCCTTCTACCGTGACGTGCTCGGCTTCGAGGTGCGCAACGACGTAGGTTTCGAGGGCATGCGCTGGGTGACCGTGGCGCTGCCCGGGCAGCCGGGCGTGGAGGTCGTCCTGGAACCGCCGCTCGCCGATCCGAACGCCCCCGCCGCCGACCGGCGGGCGGCGGCCGAGCTGATGGCCAAGGGCATGCTCCGGGGCGTCAACTTCCGGACCGGCGACTGCGACGCCACGTTCGAGCGGATCCGCGCCGCGGGCGGCGAGGTCCTCCAGGAGCCGGTGGACCAGCCGTACGGCGTGCGCGACTGCGCGTTCCGCGACCCGGCGGGGAACATGCTGCGCTTCGTCCAGCCGCGCGAGAAGTAGCCGCGCGGACCCCTCCGCGGGAAGCGGACACTCTCGTAGGACGTGGTTGACCTTCACCTCGGGGGAAGCCGCAGCATCGGTCGTGCCGGGCGACGTGCCCGGCACGAGGGAGGGACGGGCATGGGCCTGCTGACCATCGGGGCGTTCGCGAAGGCGTCCCGGCTTTCGCCGAAGGCACTGCGCCTCTACGACGAACTCGGCCTGCTGCCCCCGGCCCGCGTCGATCCGGTGACCGGCTACCGCTTCTACGCGCCGGACCAGCTGGAGCAGGCCCGGCTCGTCGCCTGGCTGCGCCGCCTCGGCATGCCGCTCGCCCGCATCCGGCACGTCTGCGCGCTCGACGCGGAGACGGGTGCGGGCACCGGTGCGGAAGGGGCCACGAGTGCGGCCGCCCGGGAAGTACGGGCGTACTGGGCGCAGGTCGAGGCCGACGTCGCAGCCCGGCGTGACCTGGCCGCCTTCCTCGTCGACCACCTGTCACGGAAGGACCCCGCCATGTCCCCGACCACCCAGCCCCTGGGCATCCGCTACGCCGCCCTCTCCGACACCGGACGCGTACGGGAGAGCAACCAGGACACCGCGTACGCCGGTTCCCGGCTGCTCGCCGTCGCCGACGGCTTCGGCCGCACGGGCGCCCCCGCGAGCGCCGCCGCCGTCGACACCTTCAAACGCCTGGAGAACCTGGAGGCCCTGGAGTCGGGGGACGTCCCCGCGGCCAGCCTCCTCAACCTCCTCGAGGAAGCGGTCGAGCAGGCGGGCCGGGCCGTGCACGGCGCCACGGCCTCCGGGACCGAACCGGCCGACGAGGCCGGTACGACGCTCACCGCCATGCTCTGGACCGGCTCGCGGCTCGCCCTCGTCCACATCGGCGACTCCCGGGCCTGTCTCCTGCGCGACGGCGAGTTCTTCCGGATCACCCACGACCACACGCTGGTGCAGTCCCTGCTCGACGAGGGCCGCATCACGCCGGAGGAGGCGTCCTCCCACCCGCAGCGGTCGCTGCTGCTGCGCGCCCTCACCCACGGCGGCGACGCCACCCCCGACGTACGGCTGCACGACGCCCGGCCCGGCGACCGCTATCTGCTCTGCTCCGACGGGCTGTCCACGGTCGTCCCGGACGAGGAGGTCCGGCGGGTCCTCGGCACGACCGCCGACCCCGAGCGGGCCGTACGGGAACTCGTCGGGCTGGCCAACGCGCTGGGCGGCCCCGACAACGTGAGCTGTGTCGTCGCCGACGTGGTGGAGCTCCCGGCCGTCCCCGGACCGCGCGGATAGCCACTTTTAAGTGGGTACTTGGCGGGCGGTGAGCGAGCGGCGAAGCTGAGGGGGAAGCGCGCGGGCAGGCCGTGCGGCTACCGAGAACTACGGAGGAGGTGCCGGATGACGGTCCGTCAAGATGCTTGCCGCGTACGGGAATCGGTCTGTTCCGCAGCCGTCATCCTGTCCAGGCGCCGGTGCCCCCAGTCCGACAGCGGGGCCAGCGCCTCGGCGAGGTCACGGCCGTACTCCGTAAGGGAGTAGACGGTCTTCAACGGCCGCACATCGTGCACCTCCCGGTGCACGAGGCCGTCCTCCTCCATCTCGCGCAGCGCCTGCGTCAGCACCTTCTCCGTCAGCCCGGCAAGCAGGCGGCGGATCTCGCCGGGACGGCGCGGGCCGCTTTCGAGGGTCCACAGCAGCCCGGTCTTCCACTTGCCGTCGATCACGGCGATCGCGGCGGTCACCCCGCACACGGTCGGGTCGTGCGCACGCCCGCGCGTCATGTTCTCCGCCCCCTCGTCCTGCTCACCTCTACGCCCCCTCATTCTTCTTCACTTCTTACGGGAGTCGATCAACCATGTCTCTGCACACCGAACAGTCTGCCGCCACGGCCCCCGCCACCGCCCCCGCCGTCACCGTCATCGGCCTCGGGCCGATGGGCCGGGCCCTGGCCCGCGCCTTCCTCGCCGCCGGGGTACGGACCACCGTGTGGAACCGGACGCCCGGACGGGACGGGGAGCTGGCCGAGCTGGGCGCGGTCGGCGCCGCCACGGCCGAGGAGGCCGTCGCCGCGAGCCCGTTGACCGTGGTCTGCGTCGTCAACTACGACGCGTCCGACGCCGTGCTGCACCGCCCCGACGTCACCCGTACGCTCAAGGGCCGCACGGTGGTGAACCTCAGCGCCGACACCCCCGACCGCGCCAGATCCGCCGCGAGCCGGGCCGCCGAGCACGGCATCCGCTGGCTGGACGGCGCGATCATGACACCGGCCACGACCATCGGCACCCCGCACGCAGTGTTCATCCACAGCGGGGAGGCCGCGCTCTACGAGGAGCACCGCCCCGTCCTCGAAGCGCTGGGCGGCACCCACACCCACCTCGGCGAGGAGATCGGCCGGGCGGCGGCGTACGACGTGGCGCTGCTCGACATCTTCTGGACCGCGATGACCGGCTATCTGCACGCGATGGCCCTGGCGAAGGCCGAGGGCATCACCGCGCGCGAGCTGGCGCCCTTCGCGGCCGGCATCGGCGCGATCCTGCCGGAGCTCTTCGAGGAGTTCGCGGGGGACGTCGACGACGGCACGTTCTCGGGCGAGCTCAACCCGATCACGTCGGCGGCCTCGACCATGGCCCACGTCATCCACGCCTCCGAGCTCCACGGCATCGACGCGGGCGTCATGCGCGCCGCCGAGCGCCTGGCCCGCCGCGTGATCGACGAGGGCCACGGCGCCGACGGATCGACCCGGATCACCGAGCTGCTCGGCCGCCGCTGAGCGGGGGCAGGGTGGGGTAGTCGGTGTAGCCGGCCGCCCCGCCCACGTACATCAGGCCCTTGTCCTTGAGGGGGTTGAGCGGGGCGCCGAGGCGCATCCGCTCGACCAGGTCGGGGTTGGCGAGGAACGCGCGGCCCAGGGAGATCAGGTCCGCCCCGGCGGCGAGCAGCCGCTCCCCGGCGCGCCGGCCGCCGTCGGCGGGCAGCGGGCCGCCCCAGCCGAGGACCGGGTTGGCGACGAGCGTGCCCGGCCAGCTCGCGCGGATCCGCCGGAAGAGGGCGCTGTCGGGGTCGGCGAAGACGACGTGGAGGTAGGCGAGTGCGCCGACGCCCTCGAGGGCGTCGAGCAGCGCCGGGTAGATGTCCTCGGTGTCGCCCTCCTCGATGCCGTTGACGGTGATGCCGGGGGCGATGCGCACGCCGACGCGTTCGGCGCCGATCGCGTCGGCGACGGCGCGCACGACCTCCGCCACGAAGCGGACGCGGTGCGCGACGGGGCCGCCGTAGGCGTCGGTGCGGTGGTTGGTGTTGCGGGCGAGGAACTGCTGCAGCAGGTAGCCGTTGGCCGCGTGCACCTCGACCCCGGCGAACCCCGCGTCGACGGCGCGGCCGGCGGCGGCCGCGAAGTCGGCGACCGTGGTGTCGATGTCGTCGAGGGTCATCTCTCTTGGTACGACGGCCGGTTGGGGGCCGCTGGGCGTGTGGATGGTGCCCGGGAGCGGCACGGGCGACGGCGCGAGCGGCGTCAGTCCGCTGTTCTCGGGGTGCCCGACCCGGCCGCCGTGCTGCAGTTGCAGGAACATCCGCCCGCCCGCGTCGCGCACCGCGTCGGTCACCCGCCGCCAGCCCGCGACGTGGGCCTCGTCGTGGATCGCGGTGATGTTGGCGTACGTCTGCCCGACCGCGTTGGGCGTGGACGCCTCGGCGACGATCAGCCCGGCGGTGGCGCGCTGGGCGTAGTACGTGGCCATGACGGGCTCCGGGACGCCGTCGGCGGAGGCGCGGTTGCGGGTCATCGGCGCCATGACGAGCCGGTTGGGGAGGGTGAGGTCGCCGAGGCGGGTGGGTTGCAGGAGGGGGGAGTCGGCTGTGGCTGCCGGGGTGGCGGGAGCGGTGGCGGAAACGGGAGCGGTGACGGTAGCGGTAGCGGTGACAGTGGTGGTGGTCATGCGAGGACTCTGCTCCCGGCCGCTTCGGGAAAGCTGACGGTCTGCTGACGCCTCCCGAAGGCGGCGCCGAGGCGCCGGATCCCCTGTTCTCGCCCGCCCCCGGGCGAAAGTGGCCAGGATGGTTGTCCGCACCGTTCGTTCGCCGGCACCGGGGGGCGCCACCCATGAACCGTCCGTTGCGTCACATAGCCGTCTTCTGCGGCATCCTCACGCTCGCCCTGCTCCTGCGGGCGACATGGGTGCAGTTCGCGCAGAACGACGAGTTGTCGAACGACAAGCACAACCGGCGCGTGCAGATCGAGGCCTTCTCCCACCCCCGCGGCGACATCATCGTCGGGGGCAAGCCGATCACCGGCTCGAAGGAGACCGCGGGCTCGGACTTCAAGTACAAGCGGGTCTTCAAGGAGGGCCCGATGTACGCGCCGGTGACGGGCTACTTCTCGCAGGCCCAGGGCGGCACCTTCCTGGAGGGCGTCCACAACGGCATCCTCAGCGGCAACGACGACCGGCTCTTCATCAAGCGCACCCTGGACATGCTGACCGGCAAGAAGCAGCAGGGCGGCGACGTCGTCACGACCATCGATCCGGAGGCCCAGAAGGCCGCCTACCAGGGCCTGGTGAACCTCGACGCCAAGGGGGCGGTGGTCGCCCTCGACCCCCGCTCCGGCAAGGTGCTCGCGCTGGCCAGCACCCCCTCGTACGACCCGTCGGCCTTCGCGGGCATCTCGCAGGAGGAGGGGCGGGTCTTCGAGCGGCTCGCCGAGCGCGAGGACAAGCCGCTGAGCAACCGCGCGCTGCGCGAGACCTACCCGCCGGGCTCCACCTTCAAGATCCTCACCGCGGCGGCCGCCCTGGAGCACGGCGTGGTGACGGACATCGACAAGCCGACCGGCGCCGAGACCCCGTACAAGCTGCCCCTCAGCTCCACCCGCATCGGCAACGACGTGCCCGCCGCGAACTGCGACAAGGTGTCGATGAAGACCGGCATGCAGTGGTCCTGCAACAACGTCTTCCTCGACATCGCGCTGAAGGTCGGCAAGGACCGGATGCGCGAGACGGCGGAGAAGTTCGGGTTCAACGACGAGCAGTTCCTTCCCGTACGCGCCGTCGCCGGCAGCTATCCGGAGAAGCTCGACAAGCCGCAGACCGCGCTGACCGGCATGGGACAGGGGAGCGTGACCAGTACCCCGCTGCAGATGGCGATGGTCACCGCGGGACTCGCCAACGACGGCAAGGTCATGAAGCCGTACCTGGTCGAGGAGTTGCGCGGCCCGGACCTCTCGACGGTCGAGAAGGGCGAACCGCACGAGCTCGGCCGGGCCGTCTCCGAGAAGACCGCGAAGACCGTGCAGGAGATGATGGAGAACACCGTCGAGAACGGCACCGCGAACAAGGCGCGCATCGACGGCGTGACGGTCGGCGGCAAGACCGGCACGGCCCAGCACGGCGCGAACGTCGACGACGAGCGCCCGTACGCGTGGTTCGTCTCCTACGCCAGGGCCCCCGGCGGAGACGACGGCGAATCGCCGGTCGCGGTCGCCGTCTTCGTCGACCCCTCCGCCATGGACATCGCGCGCTCGGAGATCGCGGGCGGCAAGCTGGGGGCGCCGATCGCGAAGGCGGTGATGGAGGCGGTGCTGGAGCGCTGAGCCTACGGCCGCCACGGCAGCGGCCTGGCGTGCAGCACGTCCAGGCGGGAGACGGCGCGGGTCAGCACCACGTACAGCCGGTGCAGCCCGCGCCGTTCCGCCTCCGCGATCGACGCGGGCTCGACGGCGACGACGTGGTCGTACTCCAGGCCCTTGGCGACCGAGGCGGGCAGCAGGGTCACCCGGGCGCCGAGCCGGTCGGGGCCCGCGGCCTCGACGCCGGCGGCCGCCAGGGCCGCGCGCACCCCCTCGACGTCCCGGTCCGCCGCGATGACCCCGATCGAGCCCTCCCGCCCGAGCCCGTCCCGCACCGCGTCGACAGCCGCGGCGGTCACGTCGTCGGTCTCCGTGACCCTCAACTCCCCGTCGGCGCGCAGCGACCGGGCGGGCGGTACGTCCACGTCGAGCCGTCCGAGCAGCTCGTTGGCGAGCCCGACGATGGCCCGCGGGACCCGGAAGCCGGTGGTCAGCGGAGTGACCGCGGCATCCGGTTTGCCGAGGTGGGCGAGGAGCTCCGGCCAACTCCTGGCGGCCCAGGGGGTGGTGGCCTGCGCCAGGTCGCCGAGGACGGTGAGTGAGCCGAAGCCCGCGCGGCGGGCGATGGCCCGGCACTCCATGGGCGAGAGGTCCTGCGCCTCGTCGACGACGATGTGGCCGTATCCCGCGGGGCGTTCCAGGAGCCCCTCCACCTCGTCGAGGAGCACGAGATCGGCGGCGCTCCACTTGGCCGACTTCCAGGAGCGCGGCGGCCGGGCCCACAGCACGGCCCGCTGCTCGGCGCCGTCGAGGACCCCGTCGGCCGCGGCGGCGAGCGCGTCCGCGTCGGCGAGCAGCTCCGCGAGCACCTCGTCCGCCCGGACCCTCGGCCAGGCGGCGTCGACGAAGGCGCCGACGGGCCGGGACCGGGCGATCTTCATCAGCCAGGTGTTGTTCCGCGGCCCCGCCCGCCGCTCGGCCCGCACCTGGACCGCCCGGACGGCCCGGCTGCGCACCCGCTCGCGCCCGACGGCGTACGGCGGTTCCTCGCCCCGTACGTCCTCGATGATCCGCTCCAGTTCACCGAGCGGCACGCGCCAGCGGTACGAACCGTCGGGCACGGCGAGGGAGTCGGCGGGCGGCGCGACCCGCGCGTACAGCGCGCGGCGCAGCACGTCGGCCATCCGGGCGTCGTGCTTGACGACGGCGGCCGCCTCGTCGTCGACGGCGCGCACCGGGTGCCGCGCGATCTCGTCCTGGACGGTGGACTGCCGCACGCCGGTCTCGCCGAGGGAGGGCAGGACCTCGGCGATGTAGCGCAGGAAGGTGCGGTTGGGCCCGAGGATCAGGAGGCCGGAGCGCTGCACGCGCCGGGGGTGGGTGTAGAGGAGGTAGGCGGCGCGATGCAGGCCGACGGCGGTCTTGCCGGTGCCGGGGGCGCCCTGCACGCAGACGGACGCGGCGAGTTCACCGCGTACGAGGTCGTCCTGCTCGGGCTGGATGGTGGCGGCGATGTCGCGCATGGGGCCGACGCGGGGCCGCTCGATCTCCCCGGCGAGAATCCCGCCCACCGGCCCGCCCGCGTCCCGCTCCCCCTCTCCCTCTCCCACGCCCTCGCCCAGGGGTTCGTCCTCCATGCCGGTGAGGTCGGCGGAATCGCCCTTGCTGCCGGGCGCCCAGCCGAACCGGCGGCGGACGGCGACGCCCTGCGGGTCGCGGGTGCCCGCCTGGTAGAAGGCGCGGGAGACGGGGGCGCGCCAGTCGACGACGAGGGGCGGGGCCGAGGGGTGCTCGGTGATGCGCAGCCGCCCGATGTGGTAGCGCTGGCCGCGGTGTTCGCCGGCCCGGTCGCCCTCGGTGCCGTCGGCGGCGAAGTCGAGGCGGCCGAAGAAGAGGGGGGCTTCGGGGAGCTCGCGCAGGGCCTTCGCGTGGCTGCGGAACTGGTAGCCGAGCACTTCGGCGTCGGCTCCGGACGCGGAGACGTCCGCTCCGCCGGTGACCAGTTCCTCGGCGCCTTCGACCATGCCGGTCAGGGCGGCGCGGCAGGTGTCGTGGTAGCTGCGTTCCTGGGCGAGGGCGTCGGAGGGCGTCGTCATGCGGCCAGAGTAATGTAACCGAGTTAAATTCGTAACCTAGTATCACCCATCGGCTACACTTCCCCCATGAGCAGCGCCAGCACGAGCAGCCACCCGCGTCCGGAGGCCGGGGGCCTGCGCGCCCGCAAGAAGCAGCGCCGGTACGAGGCGATCTCCGAGACCGCGATCGCCCTCTTCCTGGCGAAGGGGTTCGAGAAGGTGTCGGTGGCGGAGGTGGCGGAGGCCGCCGAGATCTCCAAGCCGACCCTCTTCCGCTACTTCGCGTCGAAGGAGGACCTGGTACTCCACCGCTTCGCCGACCACGAGGACGAGGCGGCCCGCGTGGTCACCGCCCGCCCCGCCGACGACACCGCGCTCGACGCGCTGCGCCGGAACTTCCTGACCGGCCTCGACCACCGCGACCCGGTGACCGGCCTCAACGACCACCCCGGCGTCCTGGCCTTCCACCGTCTCCTCTACGGCACCCCGTCCCTGGTCGCCCGCCTCCACGGCTACCAGGACCGCTCCGAACAGGCCCTGGCCGCCGCCCTGTCGCAGGCCCACGGCGGCACCCCCCTCGAAGCCCGCCTGGCCGCCGCCCAGATCGTGGCCGTCCAGCGCGTCCTGGCCGAGGAGAACTGGCGGCGCGTGGCGGGGGGCGAGAGCGTGGAGGAGGTGGCCGGGGACGCGAGCGCGGCGGCGGACGACGCTTTTGCGCGACTGCGCGGGGGGCTGGCCCGGTACGCGTGAGGTGCGCTGCGGACTCCCACCGGCGGGCCCGCGCTACACAGGTGCCGCGCGGCTCTCCCGGTCCGCGCCCGCGTCCCGGCGGGCCCACCCCCGCAACGCCTCCATGACCTGCCACTGACTCGGCACGTCCGCCAGGTCCAGGGCGGTACGGGCCCGGCTGAGGACCCCGTGGACCTTGCGGCCCGCGTGGATCAGGGGCCACCAGGAGAGGCCCGGCCGGGTGTCGAGGGTGAGGGCGGCGCGGATGACGTCGGTGAACACCGACTGCGCCCGCTTGTAGTCGAGGAGGACGGGGAGGTCGTCCTCCCATCCGGCGGAGCTGCCCGGCCTGGCCTGTTCCACGGCCTCGCACCACCGCCGCGCCAGGTCCCGCTCCTGCTCCGGGCGGTAGCGCATCAGATACAGGTGGGTCGCCAGGTCGTACAGCGGGTCCCCCACCATGGCCAGTTCCCAGTCGATGGTCCAGAGGCGGCCTGCGGGGTCGACGACGAAGTTCTCCCGGTGCAGATCGCCGTGCAGGAGGCCGAAGGGTCTCGGCGTCAGGCCCGGGACGTTTCTGCTCAGTCGGCGCAGGCAGCCCTCGTCGACCCCGAGCGCCCGGAAGAGCTCGCCGAACCGCCCCGCGTTCGCCCGGTGGACCTGCTCTTCGGTGAAACGGATCAGCCGTTCCAGGAACCCCTTGGTGTCGCGCTCGGCGAGGGGGCCCTCGGCCGCGCAGCGGCGCCGCACGGAGAGCTTCTCGGGGTCGACCGCGGCCAGCTCCTCGAACAGCTCCACGATCTGCGCGATCAGCGGTTCCGGGACGACGTCGCCGACCGCGTGGCGCGAACCGAGCGTGCGGCCCTCGATGAACTTCTGCAGGCCGATGTCGCCGACGTCGATGACCTCCGGGATCCGGGTGACGTGCCCGGCCAGGGCGCGTACCAGCTCTTCCTCGGAGACGAAGCAGCGCCGGTCGAACCAGAGCAGGTCCCTGCGGGGCTCCCGGCACTTCCAGCGGGACCGGCCCGGGTCCTTCGGATCCGCGGCCGGCAGCGGGAAGACGTACGTCTCGTGGTGGTACCCCTTGAGGGGGCCGACGAGGGCTTGCTCGCCGCCACTCACCAGAGCGGCGCGTTCCCGGGCCGAGGAAGTCGGTTCGGATGTCATGGTCCGTCTTTCAGCCTGGGACTGATCCGATGAGTAAGGAGTGGAGCAGGATACTTGTGCGCACTTGAGCCCGGTGCCGTCGGCCGCTCAAGTGCCGCTCAATGGCACCCCCAGGGACGACCCCACGCTCGCCAGTGCGAGAAGGCCCCTCGCGTGGCGGTGACTTCGGGAAGTGGCCGTACGCCGGACCGTGGGCCACACTTGCTGAGATGACTTCCCGCAGGCCCGCCGGCAGCTCCCCCGGCCCGCACGCCCCGGCCGGTCTCCTCGCGGACGCCCGCGCGGTCCTGTTCGACTTCGACGGGCCGATCACGCGGTTCTTCGCGCGCTATGCCACGCCGCCGATCGCCGACGAGATCAAGGCACTGCTGAAGGAAACCGGCGAACCACTGCCCGCCGCCGTACGGGAGTGCGACAACGCGCACCGCCTCCTGCGGCTCCTGCGGACCGAGATGTTCCGTGACCCGACGCCGGGCCACGAGGACCAGAAGACACTCGACCGCGCCGAGGCCATCGTGACGGCGCACGAGTACGCGGCGGTTTCCGACGCACCCCTCGACACGCACATCGAGGCTCTCCTGACCACGCTGCGGCGGCTCGGGAAGCGGCTCGTGGTCGTCAGCAACAACGCCGAGGGCCCCATCGGCACCTATCTCGAACGCCACCACCTGGACGTCTTCTTCGAGCGGATCTTCGGCCGCGACCCTCACGAACCGCTCCGCATGAAGCCCGACCCCGACTGCGTGTACCGCGCCCTCGACCACCTCCGCGCCGATCCCGGCGCGTGCCTCCTGATCGGCGACCAGCTCACCGACCTCGACGCGGCGGACCGGGCCGGCGTGCCCTTCCTCGGGTACGCGCGCAGCCCCGTCGAAGCGGCGGACATGCGGCGGAAGGGGGCCGCGTGGGCGGGCACGTCCCTGGCGCCCCTGAAACGTGCCGCGGACGGACTGCTGTGAGGTAACCGCCCTCTGGTGCCCCGGAGTTGACGGCGCGATGATGGTGCGCCACTACTCGGGGGAGGCCGGGGTTGCCCACACGCCGCGCGGGGAGGAACCACGGACGGTCGGCGCTAGAAGAACTGCGGAGCCGCCTCGCGGACCTGAAGTCCGGCCTCATCAAGGGGCTCCTGGCCACCGTCGCCGTCGTCGGCGCCGCCGCCGAGGTCATCGGGCCCGTGGGGGACGCGCTGCGGGGCCGGGAGTTCCTGGGCGGCTCGTTCGCCGCGGTCGTCGCCCTCATCCTCTTCGACGCGATCGGCGACTCCACGGACCGGGAGGTCGCGGGCGTCGACGTCTTCGGCACCCTGAGCGACCTCGGCGAGCCCGCCAAGGAGGCGTTCGACGCCCGGCACGTGCGGGTCTTCTTCTCCGGCTTCACGATGCAGACGCTGCACGACGTCGTACGGGACCGCCTCATCGAGGTCGCCGACGGATCCGTGCGGCCGAAGCGGATCACGCTGCACATCATCGTCGTCCACCTCAACTCGCCGATGAACCTGCCCGGCGCCCTGGCCCCCGCGACGGCCGACGGCAAGCGCACCTTCGACGACTCGCCCGCGAACCGCGAGCGCATGCGCGAGGACTTCACCCTCAAGTACTGGGACGGCCTGCGCGCCCTCCTGGACGAGATCAGCCGCCGCCACCGCCGCATCGCCATCGAGTGCGAGGTGCGCGAGTCACCGCACGGGCCCCAGTCCAAGCTGTACATCCTCAACGAGGAGCGGGCCATCTACGGGACGTACGGCATCAGGAAGGTTTCGTTCGTACGCGGCGGGACGACGCACGAGATCCTCGACGCGGAAGGCTTCGGCATCAAGCACGGCGACGCCCGGTTCGTGGGCTGGGACGTGCGCTCCCGCACCAAGTCGACGCGCCAGCTGGCCAATTACCACATGGCCTGGTTCCAGAACCTCTGGGACGTCCTGGACGAGGTCAAGCCCGCGGCCCCCGTGATCCCCGACCCCGTCTGGCGGCCGCCCCCCTCACCGGGCGGCCCGGTCGTCTGAACCGTGCCACCGGATCAGCGCCTCCGTCGCCTCTTCCTCGTCCGGCACCGACACCAGGCCGAGGGGCTCCGCGGCCCGCCGCACGGACCGGCACATGCGCCACGCGGCGGCCGCGAAGTCGGCGTCCCCGGGCGTCGGCGGCAGGGTGAGCGCCGCCCGCATGAGGTCGGGGAAGACCGACTGCGCGTACTCGAAGGCCAGCTGGACGGGCAGGTCGGTGTCGAGGCCCGCCGTCATGTCGCCGAGGCCCGCGCCGTTCATCGCCTCCGACCAGAGCTTCACCATCCGCTCGCGCTCCCCCTCGTCGTACTCCATGCGTACGAGGTGGGTGGCGAGGTCGTGCAGCGGGTCGCCGTGGAGCGCCAGCTCCCAGTCGATGACGGTGATGCGCGCGCCGTCGACGACCACGTTGGCCCGGTGCACGTCGGAGTGCAGCAGGCAGAACGGGCGTGCCGCCAGGACGGGGATCCGCAGCCCGAACGTCTCCAGGGCGTCCCCCGGAACCCCGAGGGCCTCGAAGAGCCCGCCGAAGCGGTCCTCGTTGGCGCGCCGCACCCGCCGCTCGGTCCAGTCGGCGCGCCAGCGCAGGAAGGCCGTGCTGTCGCCGGGCGCCGGCCCGTCGGCGGGCACCGGCGGCAGCTCGGACACCGGCACGGACGCGAGACGGGCGAAGAACTCGGCCAGCTGCACCATGAGTTCGTGCGGTACCGGGTGTCCGTAGGGGGCCAGGTCGGAGAGGCAGGCACCGACCTTGTACTCGTGCATCGACGTCGCGCCGAAGTCCGCGAGCCAGCGCGGCACTTCGGGCAGATGGCGCGCGACGACCTCAAGGACGTCGGCCTCCCTGGACCAGGACCTCGGGCAGACCTCCGGGGCGGGCAGGGGGGTGCGGAACTTGGCGTGGGCGCCGAAGGGGGGACGGCCCAGGAGCAGGGCCAGTGGCCAGCTGAGCGGCACGACGTGGTTGCGGTTGTGGTGGCCGGTGATGAAGTGGCCGCCGGGGTTGCTTCGCAGTGAAGCCCCCAGCCGACGGACCAGCGCCGCACGGGCTCGGCGCCGCAGAGGTGACGACATGAGCGGAGACCTTAACCCTCATGGGGCAGCACCCACGACCGAAGTCACCCTTCAGACGGAATTCACGCTCGGGCAGGCGTCCCGTACTCCCTGATGACCCGCAGCACCCGCTCCCACGACGGCACGAGGCAGTCATCCGGCGCCCCCACCTCCCGCAACAACTTCGCCTTGCGCTCGTTGCGGGCGAAGCCGAGGAACGCCACGCCCGCGTCCCGCGCCGCCAGGAAGTCGGAGGGCGCGTCGCCGACCATGACCGTCGCGGACGGCTCCGCGCCCATCGCCGTCAGCGCCCTGTTGAGCACGCTCGGGTGCGGTTTCAGCAGGTGGAGGTCGTCGGTGCGGCCGTAGACGTGCGGCGCGAAGCAGGCCGTGAGGCCCCGGGACTCCAGGTAACGGTCCACGGTGCGGGCCGAGTTGTTGGTGGTGATGGCGAGCCTGGCGCCGATGGCCGTCCAGGTGCGGATGACCACGTCGGCGTACTCCGTGGGCCAGGCGCTCGGCACCGCGCTCAGCTCGTGCTGCGTGAGCCGCTCCTCCAGCTCCGCGACCAGGTCACTGTTGGGGTGGCGGTGCTCGACGGCGCGCAGGACGGCGAACGGGTCCGTCTCGTCGCGCACGTCATCGGTCAGCAGACCGTGCAGGCCCCGGGCCGCGAGCCAGCGGATCTGTTCGTCCGCGATCCCGGCGGCCGAGAGTCCCGCGAAGAGCCTGCAGATGGGACCGTCGAAGTCGAGCAGCACGAAGCGCGCACGCGTGATCGTTGCGCGTACGTACGCGGTCTCAACCGGCCCTTGCTGGAGGCTCGTTGTGTCGGAGTGCGTCGAGTCGGAAGTCATTAAGAGAGTGTCAGGTCAGTCGTGATGGTTTCCCAGAGCGCGTCGAACCACTTCTGCGACTCGTCGACGAACGAGGTGTCGCGCGAGGCCGGGCCGTCCTTCTCGAAGGAGAAGAGCGGCGCCTTGATGCCCCCGGCGTCCCAGATGTCCATGACCTCGGGGTTACTGCCGTTCTCCCCCACCTCCACGGAGTTCGCGGTCAACGTGTAGTAGGCGAGCAGCGTCTCGTTGCCGTTCAGCAGATACAGCTTGACCGGCGTGGTGAACGGCAGCGCGCGGAACGTCACGTCCACGTCGATGCCGTGCGAGGAGCGCAGGGCACGGAGATTGTGCCGCAGCACCTGGCCCTGCGCGTTGCGCTGGGTGAGCCACCGCTCGTGGAGGCGGTCCCGCGCCGCCTTGCCGTCGTCCTCCATCGGCACCGGGAACGCCAGCGTGATGTCGCTGCTCGGCAGCAGGATCCGTACGCGGATCGCCTCCGGCCGGATCCGGCCCTCGTGGATCAGCCGCACCGGCTCCCCGAGCGCGATCATCAGCGTCTCCGCGGTGTAGGACACCACGTCGATCGTCACGTGCGGCTGCGCGAAGGCCGCCGCGAGGCGGGGTGCGAGCGCGACCATGGACGGCTGCGGCCCCTCGCTCGCCGCGGCCGGGGGGTGTGCCGCGGCGACCCGTGGCGGGCTGCCCTTGCTGACGTTGGACAGGAGGCCTTCGCTCTGGAGCTTCTTCATCGCCTGGCGCACCGTGCCGCGTTCGACGCCGAACTCCTCGGCCAGTTCGGCCTGCGTCGGCAGGCGCTCCCCCGCCCGGAGCCGGCCCGCACGGATGCGGTCGCGGAGGGTGTCGGCGATGTCCTGAGGTGAGAGTTTTCTGCTGCCGTTCACTGCCACGTTCTCCTGAGTCACCATCAGACGATACAACTGGCCGCCATCTTTCGGCAGTTGATGCGAAGTTGTTTATCCACTCCGACCAAGTGGGGACAACCACAACAGAGTTGGTTGCCAACTGACTCAAGATGGCAGAAGGAGGCACCACCATGCCCGCCCTAGCCCTCCTCGCAGCCGTGGTCGCCGTCACCCTCGAACAAGTCGTGCAGTGGAAGTACGGCCCGATGGGCATCGTGGGTCTCCTCCTGCTGACCGTGGGAGTCAAGGCGAAGAACCCCACCTGCAGCTCCATCGGCGCCGTCGTCCTCGCCCTGATGGTGACGGGCCCGGCCGGCTGACCGGCCCGGCGGCGGAGCTGCCCCGGCTCCCGGGACTCTCAGCCCGCCGCCAGCTCCAGGTCCTGGCTGATCGTGTTCCAGAGCGCGTTGAACCACAGGTGGGACTGCTCGACGAAGGTCGTGTCCCGCAGGCCGTCCCCTTCCTTGAACGGGAACAGCATCGACTGTGTGCCCTGTGCGTCGTACATCTCCAGGGACTCCTTGCCGATCTCCTCGTCACGCTTGGTGAGCGTGTAATAGGCGAAAAGCGCCTCGGTGTTGTTGATCAGGTACAGCTTCACCGGCGGGGTGAACGGCAGCGCGCGGAACTGCACCGACACGTCGATGCCGTGCGAGGTCCGCAGCGCGAGGAGGTTGTGGCGCAGCACCTGCCCCTGCGCGTTGCGCTGCTCCAGCCAGCGCCGGTGGACCTGGCTCGACCCGTCCTCGCCGCTGTCGACCGGCGCCGGGAAGGCGAGGTCGATGTCGCGGCTCGGCAGCAGCACCCGGACGTCGACCTTGGCCGGTTTCCGCTGTCCGGCGTGGATCTGCCGCAACGGTTCGCCGATGGCCATGGTGAGGGAGATGGACGTCAGGCACAGCGCGTCTATCTCTACGTGCGGGGCCTCGAAGGCGGCCGCGATGCGTGGGGCGAGACCGACCATGGTCGGCTGCGGGCGCACCTCGCCGGGGTGGACGGGACCGCGCTCCGCCGCGTCGGCGACCGTTGCGGGGCTTCCCTTGGACACATTGGACAGCAAATGCTCGCGGTGCAGGATACGCAGCGCCTCGCGCACCGCGCCGCGCTCCACACCGAACTCATCGGCCAGCTCGGCCTGCGTGGGCATGCGCTGCCCCGGCCGGAGCGACCCGGACCTGATCCGGTCGCGCAGCGCGTCCGCCACCTCTTGGTGGGACCGCTGCGTCCGCTTCCGCCCGTTGAGGGCGGCATGGTCGGTGCTCACAACCAAACAGTACAACTTCGCGCCATCTTAGGGGAGTTGCAGGAAAGGTGGTTATGAGTCGTCTCCCAGCGGAGATAACTCAGTTGAAGTTGGTAGCCAACTTCGGCGACCTGGTCAGACCCTCCCGGGGTTGGCCACCAGCCGTCGGCCGTCGCCCCGGAGCACCACCCGGTGGCAGCCAGTTGGTCATCAGCTGAACGGGGTCCGCCGCCCCGATCCCGAAGGAGGGAACGTCATGCCGCTCATCGCCATCGCCGTCGCCGCCCTCGCCATCGGATTCGAGCAGCTCGTCCAGTGGAAGTACGGCCCGCTCGGCATCATCGCCTTCGTCCTGCTGACCGTCGGCATCAAGGCCCAGAACGTCAAGCTCAGCGGCTTGGGCGCGGGCCTTCTCGTCCTGCTCCTCGCCCAGTCGGGCTGATCCGGCAGGACTCACGGGTCCGGCTGGCCGGGCTCCCATCCGGAGGGGAGCCGGGAGTCCGGTCAGTCGTCGCGAAACAGAGCCCCGGCTCCCTGCTACGGGGGAGCCGGGGCTCGTCATCAGAACATGTCCGGGCACCACGGGCGCCGCGACGTACGGAAGAGGGCGTCGGCCACCGCGGCCGCACCCGGCCGCTCCTCCACCACCCGGCCCAGATCCACGAGCCGCGCCACGGACGCGTCCCCGAGCCAGAGCTGGCTCAACTCGGCGATGCCCAGGGTGAGTTCCGGCTCCGCCACGGTCGGGCAGCAGGTCGCCGCCGCCCCCGCCCCCTCGCCCGGCGCCACCTCCAGCGCGAAGCGCCCACCGGAGAGCCCGGCCCCGTCGACGACCTCCACGACGAGGGTCCCCGCCCCGCCGTACGTACGCGCCTCAAGGGCCCGCACCACGTCCAGGATCCGCACCCAGAGCCAGTCCGCGTGCCGGGTCACCCTGGCCGCCCGGGGGTCGGGCAGGAGCTGCGGGAGCAGGTCGTCGGGGGCCAGCCAGCCGGTCTCGACCTCGGTGACCCGGTCGATGGCGCAGAGGAAGTGCCACAGGGCGCGTTCGGCGGCGGGGGTGACGGCGGTCATGCCGAGCACCGTCACCTTGTTCTCCGGCTGCCGTGACTCCCCCGTCACCCCGCTCGTCGCCCGGTACGCGACGAGTCCGTCGACGCGGCCCGAGGGCGCGCGGTAGAGGGCGTAGAACGGCTCCTCCCACGGGTTTTCGCGGGTGGCCTGCAGCCCGGTGTTGCGCAGCCACCACTCCTCGGCGCGGTCGATCGCACCGTGCCGGGCGGCCCGGAACCGCTCGTACAGCTCCGGTCCGTGCTTGCGCACGTCCTCGCCGTCGACGAGGTCGATACGGGCGCCGGACTCCTCGGGACCCGACCAGCGCGGGTCGAGACCGGCGCGCGGCACGTCGATCGTCCACGCGGTCGCCCAGGTCGCGGGGCCGAAGCCGAACCGGCCGTAGATCGGGTACTGGCTGGCGTTGAGGGTGGCGAGCACGTCGCCGCGCTCCCTCGCCGCGGCGAGGTCTCCGTCCATCATCCGGCTGAGGATGCCCCGGCGGCGGTGGGTGGGCGCCACGGTCACCCCCGAGACCGCGTTGGCCACCACGGGGGCGCCGCCCACCGCGGTGACCTCCTGCCGGAAGGAGCGGTAGGTACCCACGCAGCGGTCGCCGTCGTAGGCCCCGAGGGTGCGGGACGGGGCGGTGCGGGACCGCAGGTGGCCGACGGTCTCGTCCGACAGGGTGGCGAAGGGCTTCAGGAACCCGGCGTGCAGCGCCCGCAGCCAGCCGGGCAACTCGGCGTCGAGGACCGCTCTTATGTCGACATCGCTCATGCGCCCCACGCTAGGCAGCGCACCGCCCGCGCCGCACCGGAGTTTCCCCTCCCGCACGCCACGGCCGCCCCGCTCACGCCAGCAGGTCGTCCACCTGTGCCTCGCCGACCCGGTACCTGCGGGCGATCTCCGCGCTGCAGTCGTCCGCCGTCCGCTGCAGCAGCTGGCGCCTGCGCGACACCTGCTGTTCGTGCCGGACGAGGCGGCCCATCGCCGCGTGCAGCTCGTCGTCCGTGCGCGCCGCCAGGTCGGAGAGCTCGACCTCGGCGAGCATCTCCGTGGCGAGCAGGCGGTACTCCTCGCCGAGCGGCGTGCCGAGCGTGACGTGCCGGGCCGAGGAGCGGTGGCGGGCCGGGGCGTCCGTGAGGATCTCCGGGAGCCGGCTCACGACCGTCCCCGCCGGGCGGGGCGCCTGCTGCCGCTGGTCGCCGCGGTGCGCGAGCTCGGCCCGCAGGATGTCGATGCGGCCCTGGAGGAGCCGTCGCAGATAGCTGAGGTCGGCCTCGTCCTGCTGCGCCGACCTGCGCAGCTCACGGAGTTCGGGCAGGCGCAGCGCGGCCAGGTCGTGCTCGGGCACCTCGGGCAGCAGTCGGCTGCCGCCCGTGCGCTGCGTGGGTGGCCGCGGAACCTGCGGACGCCGCAGGGAGACGCGGCCCGGCGACTGCCCCGTGCTTGGTGTGCTCATGTGGCTCTACCCGTCCCCTCGACCGGCCGACGCGGGTGCACCGCGTGTGAGCATGGTGCCACCCCAAGTGGCCGCTATGGGAGCGAGTGCCCGGAATCGACCCCGGATGGGGGGATCGGACCGCCGTCCCGAGCGCCCTGTGCGGCACGGCATGATGACCGTATGCGAGTAGTGGTGCAGAGGGTCGACGGGGCGAGCGTGGTCGTCGACGGCGAGACCGTCGGCGAGATCAGCGGCGAGGGACTGTGCGTCCTGGTGGGCGTCACGCACGACGACACCAAGGAGAAGGCGGCCCAACTGGCCCGCAAGCTGTGGTCGTTGCGGATGCTGGCCGAGGAGAGGTCGTGCAGCGACATCGACGCGCCGCTCCTGGTCATCAGCCAGTTCACGCTCTACGGGGACGCCCGCAAGGGCCGCCGCCCCACGTGGAACGCGGCGGCCCCCGGTGACGTGGCCGAACCCCTGGTCGAGGAGGTCGTGGCCCAGCTCCGCGCGCTGGGGGCGACGGTGGCGACGGGCCGCTTCGGGGCGCAGATGCGGGTGGGCCTGACGAACGACGGCCCGTTCACGGTGCTCCTGGAGATGTGACCGCCCGACCGGGGACGGGGCACGGACGCCTACGGCTCGACCACGACCTCCTGCGCGGCGGCCGTGTCGCCCGCGATCAGCCGCGCGTCCAGGGGCACGTTGCGCTTGACGAGGGCCAGGGCGATCGGGCCGAGTTCGTGGTGGCGTACGGCCGTGGTGATGAACCCCAGCTTCCGCCCTTCGAGGCCCTCGCTCGCGAGGTGCAGCGGCGTACCGGCGGCGGGCAGGTGCACCTCGCTGCCGTCCAGGTGCAGGAAGACCAGGCGGCGCGGCGGCTTCCCCAGGTTGTGGACGCGGGCGACGGTCTCCTGCCCGCGGTAGCAGCCCTTCTGCAGGTGCACGGCGGTGCCGATCCAGCCCAGCTCGTGCGGGATGGTGCGGTGGTCGGTCTCGAAGCCGAGGCGCGGCCGGTGGGACTCCACCCGCAGCGCCTCGTACGCCAGGAGCCCGGCCGCGGGGCCGTTCTCGGCGGCGTACGACGCCAGGTCCGTGCGGGGCAGGAACAGGTCGCGGCCGTGCGGGGTCTCGCGTACGACGACGCCGTCCGGGACGGCGGCGATGGAGCCGGCCGGCAGGTGGACGACGGCGAACGCGTCCGTGCGGTCCTCGACCTCGACGCGGTAGAAGAACTTCATGCTCTCCAGGTACGCGATGAGGGCGTCCTGGGTGCCGGGCTCGACGTGCGCCCAGACGGTCTCGCCGTCGTCGACGAGGTACAGGGCGTGCTCGATGTGGCCGTTGGCGGAGAGGATCAGCGCCTCGGTGGCTTGGCCGGCCGGCAGCTCGCTGACGTGCTGGGTGATCAGCAGGTGCAGCCAGCTCAGCCGGTCGGAGCCGCTGACGGCGATCACGCCCCGGTGCGAGAGGTCGACGAAACCGGTGCCGTCGGCGAGGGCGCGCTGCTCGCGGAACAGTTCTCCGTAGTGGGCGGCTACGCCTTCGTCCACGCCCTCGGCGGGGACGGCGCCGGGCAGGGACAACAGGGGGCTCTTCATGTTCACACAGACTACGACCCGGCCGCCGCCGCGCTTATTCCGCGCCCCGGCACTTCCCGCACTGCCCGAAGATCGCGAAGTGCTTCAGGTCGGTGTCGAAGCCGAAGGTGTCGCGCAGCTTGGCGGTGAACTCCGCCGCGACGGAGGTGTCCGCCTCGATGACGTCCGTGCAGTCCCGGCAGACCAGGTGGATGTGGTGGTGGCGGTCCGCGAGGTGGTACGTCGGCGCGCCGTGCCCCAGGTGGGCGTGGCTGACCAGGCCCAGCTCCTCGAGGAGCTCCAGGGTGCGGTAGACGGTGGAGATGTTGACCCCCGACGCCGTCCTGCGCACTTCGCAGAGGATGTCGTCGGGGGTCGCGTGTTCCAGGGCGTCGACGGCTTCGAGGACAAGCTGACGCTGCGGCGTCAGCCGGTAGCCGCGCTGACGCAGGTCGCTCTTCCAGTCGGAGTCGGTGCTCGCCACACCAGAAGTCTAGGGCCTGGTGTCCGGGTCTACTTGAAGAAGGCGATGCCGTCGTCGGGGAGGTCGCCGAGGTTGCGGGCCATGTCGGCGACCTCTTCGGGGGTGACGACCTTCTTCAGCTGGGCCGACATGTAGGGCCGCAGCGGGACCTCGGGGGTCTGCTTTTCGCCGACCCACATCAGGTCGCCCTTCACGTAGCCGTAGAGGCGCTTGCCGCCGGTGTACGGGCCGGAGGCCGCGGTGCGCGCGACGGCGTCCGTGGCCAGGTCGATCTGCGGCTTCTTGTCGGCGAGCTCGCCGTACCAGACCTCGACGACGCCGTCGTCGCGGACCATCACGACCTCGACCTTGCGGTCCTTGTCGATCCGCCAGAAGCCGGACTCGGACTCCAGGGGCTTGACCTTGTTGCCCTCGGCGTCGAGCACCCAGGTGTACGAGCGGTACTCGATGAAGTCGCGCCCGTCGTGCGTGAAGGAGACCTCCTGGCCGAAGTTCGCCTTCTCGGCGCCGGGGAAGTCGGTGACACCCGCGCCGGCCCAGTTGCCGAGGAGGAAGGCGAGGGGGACGAGGTCGGGGTTCAGGTCGGACGGAATCTCGATCATGGGAAGCTCAGGCGATCTGTGGAGGAGGGGGTGGGGGTCAGCGCTGGCCCTGGTACAGCTTCTTCACGGTCAGTCCGGCGAAGGCGAGAACGCCGACGCAGACGAGAACCAGCAGGGCGGAGAAGAAGGCCTCAAGCACGGGGTGCTCCTCGGTGAGCGGTGGGGGCAGGTATCAGAGCCGGTCCCACTGTAGTCGGGCGGCGCCCGTCCCTCTCTGTGAGGTCCCTCGCGACGTACGCTGGGTGTATGTACGCGCGAAGGCGCCGCCTGTACTTCGCCATGATGGGGACCTGCGTCGGTCTCTTCGTTCTGGCCTGGGGTGTCGTGCGGCTCTGGTCGATGCCCGTGGCCGTCGGGATGTGTGTCGTGGCGATGGTGATCCCGCCGCTCGCCGCGATGACGGCGAACCGGCGCGGGCCCGACGACCGCTGGTGGGACGACCCCAGCGGGGACCGGAAGTCCGACGAGTGGTGGGACGAGCTGGACGGCAAGCGCAGGCGGCAGCCGTAGCCGAAGGGCCGCACCCCGTTCCAGTGGCGTCCAACCCCCTGGGGTGCGGCCCTTCAGCCGTTCTCGGCGCGGTGGGTGACACCGCGGCGCGCGGTCAGACCGCGATCGCGACCTCCGCCAGACCGCCCGTCCGGGCGACGACCGTACGGTCCGCCGTGCCGCCGGGGATCAGCGCCCGGACGGTCCACGTGCCCTCGGCGGCGTAGAAGCGGAACTGTCCGGTGGCCGAGGTGGGGACCTCGGCGGTGAACTCGCCGGTCGAGTCGAGCAGGCGCACGTAACCGGTGACGGGCTCGCCGTCGCGGGTCACCTGGCCCTGGATCGTCGTCTCACCGGGCTTGATCGTCGAAGCGTCGGGGCCGCCGGCCTTTGCTCCACACATGGGTACTCCTGAGGGGGAAGGTAGGTCGGGGGATCTACTTGTTGGCGCCGAGCTCGATCGGCACGCCGACGAGGGAGCCGTACTCGGTCCACGAGCCGTCGTAGTTCTTGACGTTGGTCTGGCCGAGCAGCTCGTGCAGGACGAACCAGGTCAGGGCCGAACGCTCACCGATGCGGCAGTAGGCGATGGTGTCCTTCGACAGGTCGACCTGCTCGTCCTCGTAGAGGGCCTTGAGCTCGTCGTCCGACTTGAACGTGCCGTCGTCGTTGGCGTTCTTCGACCACGGGATGTTGCGGGCGCTCGGCACGTGGCCGGGGCGCTGCGACTGCTCCTGCGGGAGGTGGGCCGGGGCGAGCAGCTTGCCGCTGAACTCGTCGGGCGAGCGCACGTCGACCAGGTTCTGCGCGCCGATCGCCTTGACGACGTCGTCGCGGAAGGCGCGGATCGAGGTGTCCTGCGGCTTGGCCTTGTAGTCCGTGGCGGGACGGTTGGGGACCTGCGCGCCGTCGACCAGGTCGCGGGAGTCGAGCTCCCACTTCTTGCGGCCGCCGTCGAGGAGCTTCACGTCCTGGTGGCCGTAGAGCTTGAAGTACCAGAAGGCGTAGGAGGCGAACCAGTTGTTGTTGCCGCCGTAGAGGACCACGGTCGAGTCGTTCGCGATGCCCTTCTTCGAGAGGAGCTTCTCGAAGCCCTCCTGGTCGATGAAGTCACGGCGGACCGGGTCCTGGAGGTCCTTGGTCCAGTCGATGCGGATCGCGTTCTTGATGTGGTTCTTGTCGTACGCGGAGGTGTCCTCGTCGACCTCGACGATGACGACCTTCGGGTCCTCGATGTGGGCCTCGACCCAGTCGGCGTCTACCAGGACGTCGCTGCGGCTCATGTGTCTCTCCTCCGGGGCAGTTACGGCGGTGCGGTGCTGTGCTGCGGTGCACGAGGGGGCGGCCGGTACGGGCCGGTGGTGCGGGGAGGCACGGGTGGCGTACGTACGGCGCGGGGGCGGCCCGCCGGATGGGCGTCGGACAGGCCTGGGAAACGAGGGTTGCGGCCCTCGCTAGAAGGTGCGACAGAGCATGGCGGCGACGCGGCACAGGTCGACTGCCCGCCGCTTCGTGAGGTCCGCCTGTCGTTGCATGCGTCCGATCGTAGGGACGGAGGGGCGGCCGTGTCACCGGCGCTCCGCATGGTGAGACACGATCGTCCACGATGTGGGAATCGTTGAACCCCGGAGCCGCCCCGGCGGGGCCCCGGGCCGGTGTAGCCCCCGTCACATCCGCCCGCCGGACGACCGCGTCTCGTACTGCGGACGCGGCTCCCAGGGCGCCGGTGTCAGCCCGCCAGCCGCACGTTCGACCCGGTCACGGACATGTCCACGCCGTCCGGTGCCGCCTCGACCTTCTCCAGCTCGATGCCGGCCGGCAGGTCGTCGATCTTCTGGTTGAAGTCGGTGACGTCGCGGACCATGCCCTCGGGGAGCGGAATGGCGACGCCGAGGACGTCCAGGCTCTTGGGGATCTCGTCGGCGTGGACCTTGATGTCGTCGCCCTCGACCCGGACCGAGCTGAGCACGTGCACGGGCTTCGGCAGCTTCGCGCCGCCCTTGCTGACCTCGACCTCGACCTTGATCTTGCCGTTGCCGCCGTCGGAGAGGCCGACGACCTTGCCGGTGGCGCCGAGCGGCAGCTCGACCGGCTCGGACTTGCTGGCCTTCAGGAGCTCGTCGTACGAGACGTGCGCCGTGCCCGTGGCGGTCGCGGCGGTCGCCGAGCTGTAGTCGCCGGAGAACTCCACGCCCTTCATGTGGGCCGTGAGGTCGGCGATGCGGATGGAGTCGGAGCCCGACTTGGCGTCGTAGTTCTTGATCCCGACCTCCACGTCGTCGAGTTCACCGCCCACGACCTGGGTGAGGAAGGGGAAGCCCTTGATGGAGACGTCGGGCGTCTCGCTCAGCCCCTCGCTGGTGCGCATCTTCTCCGCCGCCTCGCCCTCGGCGAAGTTCACGGCAAGCCGGTCGGCCGCCACGAAGAGCCCTCCGAGGATGACGACGACGATCAGGAGTATGCGTACGGCTCGCTTGCTCATGTCCGGTGTTCCCCCACCTTGTCCCCCGTCTCAACTGTCGTTCCGGCGAGCCTAAAGGACAGCTCCCCGGCCGAAGGGTTCGGCGGGGGACCTGTCGATCAGCTGTGACGATCGCCTGCGGCGGTGTGCGGGGCTCAGCCGATGGCGCGGCCGAGCACGTAGACGACCGGGGCGGCGGCCGCGAGCGGCAGCGCGACGCCCGCCGTCATGTGCACGAAGCGGGACGGGTAGTCGTAACTGGCGACGCGGTGTCCGATCAGCGCGCAGACCCCGGCGCCGAGGCCGAGCAGCGCGCCCTGGCTGCCGTAGTCCGTGGTGCCGCCGACGGCGATCCCGGCACCGGCCGCCGCGAGCAGCGCGACGACGACGGAGGCGGCCGTGGGCAGCGGCAGCGCGCGGGCCAGGATCGCCGCGGCGACCGCGATGGCGCCCACGGTGACGGCGTCGGAGGCGGCCGCGAGGTGTCCGGCGGCGACGATCGCGAGCGCGGACGAGGCCACGGTCGCCATCAGCCCGTACATCCGCTCGTCGGCGCCCGCGCGGCTGCGGAGCTGCAGCACGAGCACGAGCAGCACCCACACGCCGAGGGTGCCGAGGATGGCGGCGGGCCCGTTCTCCTTGCCCGCGGCGAGCAGCGCGACGTCCGCGACGACGCCGCCGAGGAAGGCCAGCGCGATGCCCTGCCGGGCCGGCCACATCCCGTTGAGCCGGAACCATCCGGCCGCGGTCACGGCCTGCAGCAGCACCAGCGGCACGAGCAGCGCGTACTGCCCGACGGCGGCGCCCGCGGCGAGCAGCAGCCCGAGCAGCGCGGTCAGCACGGCGGGCTGCATCCCCGGCTCGATGACCGGCGACCGTCCCTCGGCACGGGCCCGCTGGGCGTCGGTGAGGCGGGGGTTGCCGGTGGTGGTGGCGGGGCCGTACGAAGCGTCGTCGGAGGCGGCGGCCTCCGCCGTGGCCTGCGGGGGCAGGTACGCGGTCTCCGTCACGTCCACCGCGGCGACGGGCGGCTGCGCCTGCGTCTCCCAGGTCTGTCCCTGCCACTGCTGGGTGTACTGGTCCTGGGAGTAGTGCTCCTGGGCGTACTGGTCCTGGGCGTACTGCTGCTGCGGCTCGGCGTAGTACGGGGGCTGGGGCTGGGGCTGGGCGTAGTACCCCTGCTGATCCGGGTACTGCTGGTGCTGCTGATGCTCCGGATACGGCTGTTGCTGCTGATGCTGTTGCTGTTGCTGTTGCTGTTCCGGATACGGCTGCTGCTGCCCGGCGTACCGCTGCTGCGCGTACGGGTCGTACGGGTCGTACCCCTCGTACCCCTCATAGGGCTGATCGGACATGGCGCTCATCCTCCTGCGAACGGCGGGAGCACCTCGACCGTGCCGCCCTCGGCCAGCCGTACGGTCTCATGCCTGCGAGTTCCGACGGGGTCGCCGTCGACGAGAAAAGAGCAGCGCTGCAGGACCCGGACCAGTTCACCGGGGTGCCGCTCGCGGGCGGCGTCCAGCGCTTCGGCGAGCGTCACCGCCGCGTACGGCTCCTCGGCGACGCCCGCGGCCGCCTTGGCAGCGGCCCAGTAACGAATGGTGCCGTTCACCATGCGACTCCCCTTTCAGTCGGCGGTTGCCGACGTCCATGATGCCGTGACCCACGAGGCGATCCGTCCGACGAGCTCGTCCGTGGCCGCGTGCTCGGCGTGCCCCATGCCCTCCTCGAGCCAGAGCTCGGCCCCGCCCTCGGCGGCGGCCACGAGCATCCGCGGGTGATCGACCGGAAAGTACGGGTCCCGGTCGCCGTGGACGATGAGCAGCGGTGTCGGGGCAATGAGCGGGACGGACTCGACCGGGGAGAGGGGGACGGGGTCCCACTCGTGCGGGTGGATTCGCGTCCGCAGACCGAGACGGCCGACCGTACGGCCCGCGCGCCGGGTGACCACCCAGTGCAGCCGCCGCATCGGCGCCGTCCCCCGGTAGTACCAGCGTGCGGGAGCACTCACCGCGACCACTGCGTCGGTGCGCGCTTCCGTGCGCCCCCTGTGCAACGCGGCGTGGCGCAGTACGACCGAGCCGCCCATCGAGAAACCGACGGTCACCACGCGCGCGTGCCCGAGGGAGCGCGCCCACTCCACGGCCGCCGCCAGATCGAGCACCTCGCGGTCGCCGACCGTGGAGTGCCCGCCGGAGCCGCCGTGGCCACGGAACGAGAACGTGATCACGGCCGCACGCTGGGCGAAGACACCCGCGATGCGTCGTACGTGGGGCCGGGCGAGACCGCCCGTGAAGCCGTGCGCGAGGACGACCGCGACCTCGCCCGCGGGGTCGGGCCCGGGGTCGTACGCGGCCTCGATGGCCACTCCGTCACGTGTACGAAGCGTTGCCCGCCGCTGAACGCCACCCTGACCGTGAGTGATCGGAGGCACAGAAGATCGCGCCGCTTGACCTGCCGGACCGGAACTCATGTGGGCTATTCTCCTTGCCAGAGGATCCGGGCAGCGCAGCCCCCGGGTCCTTTCGTGCTTTCCGGAGGCTCCGGGCGCGGGCCCCAGTGAACAGCGCGAAGCTAAGTACGAAGCAGTGCCGTAAACGTCCTCGCAGGGACCGAGGAGGAACCAGACGTTATGGGCGAGCGAAACGTGCACGACAGTCGGACGACCCGGGCAGGTGGTCGGCGGTGAGTTCTCTGCTGCTCCTGACCAATGCCCTCCAGCCGTCGACGGAGGTGCTCCCCGCCCTCGGCCTGCTCCTTCATCACGTGCGCGTCGCCCCCGCGGAGGGGCCCGCTCTCGTCGACACCCCCGGTGCCGACGTGATCCTGATCGACGGCCGCCGTGACCTGCCGCAGGTCCGCAGCCTCTGCCAGCTCCTGCGGTCCACGGGGCCCGGCTGTCCGCTGGTCCTCGTCGTGACGGAGGGCGGCCTCGCGGCCGTCACCGCCGACTGGGGCATCGACGACGTGCTGCTCGACACGGCGGGTCCCGCCGAGGTCGAGGCGCGGCTGCGGCTCGCGATGGGCCGCCAGCAGATCACCTGCGACGACTCCCCCATGGAGATCCGCAACGGTGACCTCTCCGTGGACGAGGCGACGTACAGCGCGAAGCTGAAGGGGCGGGTCCTGGACCTGACCTTCAAGGAGTTCGAGCTGCTCAAGTACCTGGCGCAGCACCCGGGGCGGGTCTTCACCCGCGCCCAGCTGCTCCAGGAGGTGTGGGGATACGACTACTTCGGCGGTACGCGCACGGTCGACGTCCACGTGCGGCGGCTGCGGGCGAAACTCGGCGTCGAGCACGAGTCGCTCATCGGCACCGTCCGCAACGTCGGCTACCGCTTCGTCGTGCCGGAGAAGGTCGAACGCGCGGCCGAGGAGGAGAAGGCGAAGGCCGCCGCGGAGTCCGCGGCGAAGGAAGCCGCCGTACGCCCTGCCCAGCGGTAGTTCCATCCGCGTAGACTCCGCGCGTGGCCAAGGTGACTCGGGATGACGTGGCAAGACTTGCGGGTACTTCGACCGCGGTCGTCAGTTACGTCATCAACAACGGACCCAGGCCGGTCGCCCCGGCCACGCGCGAGCGGGTACTCGCAGCGATCAAGGAGCTGGGCTACCGGCCCGACCGGGTCGCCCAGGCCATGGCGTCCCGGCGCACGGACCTCATAGGCATGATCGTGCCGGACGCGCGTCAGCCGTTCTTCGCGGAGATGACGCACGCGGTCGAACAGGCGGCGTCCGAGCGCGGAAAGATGGTCCTCGTCGGCAACTCCGACTACGTGGAGGAGCGCGAGACCCACTACCTCCGCGCCTTCCTCGGCATGCGGGTCTCCGGCCTCATCCTCGTCAGCCACGGCCTGACCGACCAGGCCGCCGCCGAGATCGACGCGTGGGACGCCCGCGTGGTGCTCCTGCACGAGCGGCCCGAGGCCATCGACGACGTCGCGGTCGTCACGGACGACGTCGGCGGCGCGCAGCTCGCCACCCGCCACCTCCTGGAGCACGGCCACGCGTACGTGGCCTGCGTCGGCGGCACCGCGGACACCCCGACCGTCGGCGACCCCGTCTCCGACCACGTCGAGGGCTGGCGACGCGCGATGCGGGAGGCCGGTCTGCCGGTCGAGGGCCGCCTCTTCGAGGCCCCGTACAACCGCTACGACGCCTACCAGGTGGGCCTGGAGCTCCTCGCCCGCCCCGACCGGCCCACCGCGATCTTCTGCTCCACGGACGACCAGGCCATCGGCATCCTGCGGGCGGCGCGGGAGCTGCGCATCGACGTGCCGGGGGAGTTGGCCGTGGCCGGCTTCGACGACGTCAAGGAGGCGGGCCTCACGGATCCGCCGCTGACGACGGTGGCATCGGACCGGCCCGCGATGGCCCGCGCCGCGGTGGACCTCGTCCTGGACGACGGGCTGCGGGTCGCCGGGTCGCGCCGGGAGCGGCTGAAGCTGTTCCCGTCCCGGCTCGTCGTGCGGCAGTCCTGCGGCTGCGCGTAGCCGCCCACCGCCCCGCCCCCCGCCTCGCCCGCCACGCTTTATATCGGGCATACGCACTTCTGCCGGGCTTCTCAGGACGTACTCAGACGTCTCTCATGTACAGCCGACAACCTCATAGTCATGACCGAGACCTTCCGCCACAGCGGCGAGTACCCCCAGCAGCAGTCGGCAGCGTCTGTTCAGCACGGCGGTACGCAGGGCGCGTTCGCGCACGGTGCGTACCCGCCCCCGCCCGCTCACGCGCCGGAAGCCCCGCAGGTGCCCCCGCGGCGGCGCCGCGCCAGGGGTCCCGCGGCGCTGCTCGCCGCCGTGGCCATCGCGGCGGCCGCGGTCGGCGGCGGCACCGCGTACGCCGTGCAGACGCTCACCGACCGGGACGGCGGCTCCTCGGCCACCTCCACGGACGTCGTGCCGACGAGCCAGCAGGGCACCGTCTCCGGGGTCGCCCAGGCGGTCAGCCCCAGCATCGTCGAGGTGAGCGCCACCAAGGGGCAGGGCAAGTCGACCGGCTCCGGTGTGATCACCAAGAGCGACGGCGAGATCGTCACCAACAACCACGTGATCGCGGGCGCCACGTCGGTCAAGGTGCGCACGAACGACGGCAAGACGTACGAGGCCGAGGTCGTCGGCACCGACAGCAAGAAGGACCTCGCGCTCCTCCAGCTGAAGGACGCCTCCGGTCTCAAGCCCGCGACGCTCGGCAACTCCGGCAACGTCAAGGTCGGCGACCAGGTCGTCGCCATCGGCTCCCCCGAGGGCCTCACCGGCACCGTCACCAGCGGCATCGTCTCCGCCCTCGACCGCGACGTCACGGTCTCCACGGGCGACGGCCAGGAGCAGCAGAACCCGCGGGGCGAGTGGCCCTTCGAGTTCGGCGGCCAGGAGTTCAACGGCGACACCGGGTCGTCGAAGACCACGTACAAGGCGCTGCAGACCGACGCCTCGCTCAACCCCGGCAACTCCGGCGGCGCCCTCATCGACATGAACGGCAACATCATCGGCATCAACTCCGCGATGTACTCGCCCAGTTCGGCCGGGAGCCAGGGCGCGGACGAGTCCGGCTCCGGCAGCGTCGGCCTCGGCTTCGCCATCCCCATCGACACGGTCAAGCAGGACCTCGGCAAGCTGCGGTCCGGCTCCCAGACCTGATCCTGTCCTCGACCCTGACCCTGATCCTGACCTTGATCCCAGGAGGCCGCCATGTCCGCCGCCACCCTCACCGTCAACCGTGTCCGGCACTCCCTCGCCGTCACCCTCGGCCGGGGCGGGTCCGGTGCGGGGCCCTCGGGGCTCGGCCTCCCGCTCGCCGTGGCGCGGGACCTGCACGGCGCGCGCACGCCCCGCGCGCGCGTGCGAGGCTGATAGCGGCCCCGTCCACCCCGTACCCGAGGAAGTCCGAAGCCCATGAGCCCCGCCGAAGGCGACCGCACCGGTGACCGCGAGCAGCTGCGCATCCTGATCGTGGACGACGAACCCGCCGTGCGGGAGGCGCTGCGGCGCAGCCTCGCCTTCGAGGGGTACGGCACGGAGGTCGCCGTCGACGGCGCCGACGCGCTGGAGAAGGCCGCGGCGTACCGCCCCGACCTCGTGGTGCTCGACATCCAGATGCCCCGCATGGACGGCCTCACGGCCGCGCGCAGGCTCCGCGCCACCGGCTCGACCACGCCGATCCTGATGCTGACCGCGCGCGACACCGTCGGCGACCGCGTCACCGGACTCGACGCGGGCGCCGACGACTACCTGGTCAAGCCCTTCGAGCTGGACGAGCTCTTCGCCCGCATCCGGGCGCTGCTGCGCCGCAGTTCGTACGCGCCTGCCGGGCAGGCCGCCGAGGGCGACGTCCTCGCCTTCGCCGACCTGCGGATGGACCTGGCGACGCGCGAGGTCACGCGGGGCGCGCGGACCGTGGAACTGACCCGCACGGAGTTCACGCTCCTGGAGATGTTCCTCGCGCACCCCCGCCAGGTCCTCACCCGCGAGCAGATCCTCAAGGCCGTGTGGGGCTTCGACTTCGAGCCGTCGTCCAACTCCCTCGACGTGTACGTCATGTACCTGCGCCGCAAGACGGAGGCGGGCGGCGAACCGCGTCTGGTGCACACGGTGCGGGGCGTGGGGTATGTGCTGCGGGGCGGCGAGTGAACGGGGTCGTACGGCGGTTCCGCGGGCTGCCGTTGCGCTCGCGGCTCGCGTTGCTGGTCACCGCGGCGGTGACCCTCGCGGTCGCGGCGGCCGCGGTGACGTGCTGGTTCGTGGTGCGCAACGCGCTGCTGGACTCGCTGGACAGCGCGCTGAGCAGCAACCGGCCCAAGCCGGGCGAGGTGACGCAGCGGATCGACATCGACGCGGTGGCGGGCAACGCGAAGTGCCTGCGCGAGATCCCCGGCCGCGACAATCCCGACCTGTTCAAGCAGACCATCCAGGTCGTGGCCAAGAACGGCACGAGCTGCGTGGTCCTGGGACGCCAGGAGATCGCTGTCGGCGCCGAGGACACCGGGGTCGCCGGGCGCGAGAAACCGGCGAACTACCACAACGCCACGGCGTCCAACGGCGAGAAGTACCGCGTCTACACCTACCCGTTGGAGGAGTACCCGCAGCTGTCGCTCGCCGTCTCCGTGGCCCGCCCCCTCAGCGAGGTGGACAACACCCTCGACGACCTCGCCCTGATCCTCCTCTTCGTGGCGGGGATCGGCGTCGTGGGCGCGGGCGCCGCGGGCCTCTGGGTGGCCCGCACCGGGCTCCGCCCCGTCGACCGGCTCACCGCCGCCGTGGAGCACGTGGCCCGCACGGAGGACCTGGACCTCCGCATCCCCGTGGAGGGCGACGACGAGATCGCCCGCCTTTCGGAGTCCTTCAACTCCATGACCGCCTCGCTGGCGTCCTCCCGCGACCTGCAGCAACAGCTGATCGCCGACGCCGGCCACGAACTGCGCACCCCGCTCACCTCGCTGCGCACCAACATCGAGCTCCTCGCCCGCAGCGAGGAGACGGGCCGGGCCATCCCGCCCGACGACCGCAAGGCGCTGCTCGCCTCGGTCACCGCGCAGATGACCGAACTGGCCGCGCTCATCGGCGACTTGCAGGAGCTCTCCCGCCCCGACGCCGGTGACGCCGGCGGCAAGGTCCAGGTGGTCGCCCTGCACGAGCTCACCAGGGCGGCCATCGAGCGGGCCCGGCTGCGCGGCCCGGAGCTGACCATCACCGCGGAGCTCGCGCCCTGGTACGTGCGGGCGGAGCCGCCCGCGCTGGAGCGGGCCGTCGTCAACATCCTCGACAACGCGGTGAAGTTCAGCCCGCCGCACGGCACGGTGGCGGTCACGCTCGACCGCGGACACCTGGTGGTGCGGGACCACGGCCCCGGCATCCCCGCGGACGAACTGCCGCACGTCTTCGACCGCTTCTGGCGCTCGCCGTCCGCCCGCTCCCTGCCGGGCTCGGGCCTCGGCCTGTCCATCGTGGCCCGCACGGTGCAGAGTTGCGGCGGCGAGGTGGCGCTGCGGGCGGCGGACGGCGGCGGCACGGAGGCGTCGGTACGGCTGCCGGGGGCACCCACACCGCCGCCCGAGACCCCGTCGGCACCCGACACCCCGTCGGCGCCGGAGGCCTTCGCCCAGTAGTTGATACGGGCCCGCGAGTTCCTCAGTGGCCGATCCCGATCCCCGACCCCGCGATCCGCACCCGGATGCCCTCCTTCTCGACCTTCACGTCCTGCAGCGCCATCGTCCCCGCGCCCGGCAGCTTCGGGAGCTGGAAGGCGAGGGTGAGGCGGTCGGCGAGGATGGGGCGGGTGAGGCCCGCGAGGCCTTCGAGGAGGGCGGGGTCGAGGCCGAGCTTCTTGAGGAGCTCGGGGTGCCCCATCGCCACGTCGATGAGGTTGAGGCCCATCACGTCGTTCACGAACTTGGGCGAGCCGGTGAGCTCGTTCAGCTTGGCGTCGCTCTTCAGGGCCCCCCGGACCACCTTCTGCGGCACGCCGAGCCGCTGGACGATCGCCGGTACGGACAGCAGTGCCTTCGCCTTGGACGTCTCCTCGGCGACGCGGTCCGCGGAGTCCTTCGACAGGTGCAGGCCCTCCTTCTCGCGCGTGCCGGGACGGTAGGTCGCCAGGTCGCCGAGTTGCAGGCTCATGCCGCCGATGTCGGTGGAGACGCCGCGGTCGCCGTTGCGCTGGATGCGGGCGTCGGCGCGCACCTTCAGGTCGTGGCCCGCGACGGGCAGCGTGCCGCGCGCGAGGACCTGGTCGTGGCCGTGGCCGGTGAACGTGACCTGGGACGCGCCCAGTTCGCGGTTGAGGTCCTCGAAGGAGAGCAGCACCTCGCCCTTCATCTCGCCGATGCTGGCGCCCGTGATCGAGGTGGGCCCGTCGCCCTCGATCGTCACGTCCGTGGCGGTCGCGGAGACCTTGGCGAGGGAGACCCGGTCGGCCGCGACGTCCGGGACAGTCACCTTCACCTTGTCGACGCGCTTGTCGAAGACCTGGGTGAGGAAGGGGAACCCCTCGATGTCGACCTCGGGCGCCGCGCTCAGGTGCATCTGGTCCTTGAGCTTCTCCGCCGCCTCGTGCTCGGCGTAGAGGAGCGCCCAGCGGTCGCCGAGCCCGAGGAACGCGGTGGCGACGAGGACGGCGACCAGGAGTTTCGCGGCGAGCGGCAGGCCCGCGAAACGGCTGCGGCGACGGCCCCGGCCCCGTCCCCGGCCGCCGCGGCGGTGGTTCGGCGGCGTCCAGGGCTCCTCCGCGCGGGGCTCGTCCTTCTCCTCGTGGAGGAACTCGTCCAGCGGATTCGGCGCGAGCGCGGCCAGCTCGTCGTACGGGTTCACGTACGTGGCGGCGGGCAGCTCAGCGGTGTCGTTCGGGCGGTCGTCGCGGGCGTCGGGTGAGGCATCCGAAGGATGCGTGGCTATGCGGTGGGGGGAACGCATCAAGTGATCTCACCATACGTTCACACCCCACCCCAAGCCTTACATCCGGTAACAGCCGGTTTCGGCCGGTTGTTTTAACGCGGTGTTTTCAAGCTCACGCCACTTCCGGGCCACCGCGCGGACACCCGCGTGACGTCCGTTACCTCACGACCGTGATCCGGTCCGCCTTGGGCGGCGCGATCGGCTTGTCCGCCGAGGAGTTGGCGCTCATGTAGTCGCTGAACGCCTTCAGGTCGTCGCTGCCGACCAGCGGCTTCGTGCCCTTCCCGAGCTCGGCGAAGCCGTCGCCGCCGCCCGCGAGGAAGGAGTTCATCGCGACGCGGTAGGTGGCCGCCGGGTCGATCGCCCCGCCGTTCAGCTTGATCGAGTCGGCGACGACCCGGTCCGCGCCCGACTTGGTCATGTCCAGCGTGTAGGTGAGCCCGTCGGACACCTGGAGGATCTTCGGCGAGGCCTCGTTGGACCCGCTGACCTGCTGCTTCAGGCCGGTGACGAGCTGCTCGCCGGTCAGGTCGACCAGATTGACCGTGTTGCTGAAGGGCTGCACGGTGAACGCCTCGCCGTACGTGACGACACCGTCACCCTCGCCCCCGCTCGCCTTGTACACGATGTCGGAGCGGATGCCGCCCGGGTTCATCAGCGCGAGGTCGGCCTCCGGGTCGAGGGACTTGGCCTGCGCGAGCTGCGCGTCGGAGATGAGGTCGCCGAGCGGCGACTCGGGCACGCCCGCGCCGCGGCCGGGGATGTCCCCGGAGATGTAGCCGACGGGCTTGTTGGCGACGGGCGCGGCGAGCTTGTCCCAGCGCCCGATGAGGGAGGTCATGTCGGGGGCCTTGGCCTGCTCCCGGCTGACGACGTGGTTCGCGGACCGCACGCTCGTACGGACGATGTCCTTGGTCCCGCGGTCGTACGTGAGCGTGGTGTCGGTGTAGAGCTTGCCGAAGGAGGACGCCGACGTGACCATGCGGGGCTTGCCCGCGGGGTCGGGGATCGTGCAGACGTACGCGTTGTGGGTGTGGCCGGTGACGAGCGCGTCGACCTTGGGCGTGATGCCCTTGGCGATGGTGGTGATCGGGCCGGAGATGCCGTCGCCCGCGCCCGGGGAGTCGCAGTCGTAGTTGTACGTCTGGCTCTTCGGCACGCCGCCCTCGTGGATGAGCGTGACGATGGACTTCACGCCCTGCTTGTCGAGGATCTTCGCGTACTTGTTGACCGTCTCGATCTCGTCGTGGAACTTCAGCCCCTTGACACCGTCGGCGGAGACGATGTCCGGGGTGCCTTCGAGCGTGACGCCGATGAAGCCGATCTTGACGCCCTTGTGCTTCCACACCCAGTAGGGCTTGAGGATCGGCTTGCCGGTCTTCTCGCTCGTGACGTTCGCGGCGAGGTAGGGGTAGTCGGCGCCCTCGAACTTCTTGCCCTTGCCGCGCGAGTCCTTCTCGAAGCAGCCGTCCTTGGGGTGGCAGCCGCCGTTCTGCATGCGGGCCAGCTCGGTGGCGCCCTCGTCGAACTCGTGGTTGCCGACGCTGGTGACGTCCAGGTCGAGCTTGTTCATCGCCTCGACGGTCGGCTCGTCGTGGAAGAGCCCGGAGAGCAGCGGGCTGGCGCCGATGAGGTCGCCCGCGGCGGCGGTGACGCTGTAGGGGTGGGCCTTGCGCGCGGTCCGCAGCGAGGTGGCCAGGTACTCGACCCCACCGGCGTCGATCTTCTTCTCGGTCCCGTCCGCCTGCTTCTCCGTGACCTGCCCGGAGGAGCCCGCGGGCGGCTGCAGGTTGCCGTGGAAGTCGTTGAAGGACAGCAACTGCACGTCGACGGTGCGGCTCTTGCCGCCCCTGCCGCCCCCGTGGTCCTGTCCGGCTCCGGCGGGCAGCGCGGCGGCCATCGCGCCGACGGTGGCGAGCCCCGCCGCCACGGCGAGGACGCGGCCGGCCCGGCGCCTGGGCCTTCGGTGCTTCGGTATGGCGGACACGCGTTCCCCCGGGATGGTGTGAGACGAATGGGACCGGTCGGCAGCCTATGGTCAACGCGCGTAGCGCAACAGAGGATCGCGGGTCACATCCTGGTTGCGCACGGACCACCGCCGGGAGGCCGCGCGGTTACGCTCGACCCATGACTGACGACCGGCCCGCCGAGGCACCCGCGCCCCTCCGGAAGATCGACACCCTCGCCGCCCTCTCCCCCGCGCAGGCCGACGCCGTGCTCGGGCTGCTCGCCGAGGCCGCCCGTACGGACGGGCAGCAGGCGGTGTCCGAGCAGGGGCGGCTGCAGCTCCGGGGAGGCGCCCGCGAGGGGATCCGGCATCTGCTGCTCAGCGTCGGCGACGAACTCGTCGGGTACGCGCAGCTGGAGGACACCGACCCGGTGGAGGCGCCGGCCGCCGAACTCGTCGTACACCCCGCGCGCCGGGGGCACGGGCACGGCAGGGCGCTCGGCTCGGCGCTGCTCGCCGAGTCGGGGCGGCGCCTGCGCGTCTGGGCGCACGGCGGGCACTCCGCGGCCCGGCACCTGGCGCAGGTGCTCGGCCTCGCGCTCTTCCGCGAACTGCGGCAGATGCGGCGCCCGTTGGCGGAGCTCGACCTGCCGGACCCGGTGCTTCCCGAGGGCGTGAGCATCCGTGCCTTCGTGCCGGGACAGGACGACGCGGCCTGGCTCGCGGTGAACGCCGAGGCGTTCGCGCACCACCCCGAGCAGGGCTCCCTCACCCAGCGCGACCTGGACGACCGCAAGGCGGAGCCGTGGTTCGACCCGGCGGGCTTCTTCCTCGCGGAGAAGGCCGGGGAACTGGTCGGCTTCCACTGGACGAAGGTGCACGACCAGGAGCGCCTCGGCGAGGTGTACGTGGTCGGCGTGCGGCCCGGCGCGCAGGGCGGCGGCCTCGGCAAGGCCCTGACCACGACCGGCCTGCGCCACCTCGCGGAGTCCGGCCTGCCGACCGCGATGCTGTACGTGGACGCGGACAACAAGGCGGCCGTGAGCGTCTACGAACGCCTCGGCTTCGTCACGCACGAGACGGACCTGATGTACCGCACGGAGTCCTGACCCGCGCCTTCCTGCCCGTAAGCGGGTAGCGAGCGGAACTTGAGGGGCGGCGTCACTTGACGCCGCCCCTCTCTTGCACCACCCTTTCACTACTCAATTAGTGAAAGGGTGGTGGAAGGCGGGTGTTCGAGTACCGCATCGATCGGCGCAGCGGCGTCGCCACCTATCTCCAGATCGTCCAGCAGACCCAACAGGCCCTGCGCCTGGGCCTGTTGGAGCCCGGCGACAAGCTGCCCACGGCCCGTGAGGTGGTCGAGGCCACCGCCATCAACCCGAACACCGTGCTGAAGGCCTACCGCGAGCTGGAGCGGGAGGGCCTGGTCGAGGCGCGGCGCGGCCTCGGCACGTTCGTACGCCGGACGCTGGGCAGGACACCGGCCGACTCGCCGCTGCGGGGGGAACTCGCCGAATGGGCCGCGCGGGCGCGGCGGGCGGGCCTGGAGAGGGACGACGCGGCAGCACTGTTCCACGCCGTACTGGACGAGCAGTTCAGCGAACGGCAGAGCCAAGATCAGGGAACCAAGGGGGACTTCGCATGACCGGCACCGCCATCGAGGCGTCCGCACTGACCAAGCGCCACGGGCGGCGCCTCGCCCTGGACGCCTGCTCGTTCCGCCTGCCCACCGGGCGCGTCTGCGCCGTCGTCGGCCCGAACGGCGCCGGCAAGTCCACCCTGCTCGCCCTCGCCGCGGGCCTGGACCGCCCCACCGAAGGCGGCCTCACCGTCCTCGGCACCAGCCCCGCCGAGGCCCGCGCCCGCGTCGCCTACGTCGCCCAGGACAAGCCGCTCCACCCGCAGCTGACCATCGAGGACACCCTGCGGCTCGGCGCCGAGCTCAACCCCGGCCGCTGGGACCCGGCCACCGCCGCACGCGTCATCGGCAGCGGCGACCTCGACCCGGGCGCCCGCGTCCGTACGCTCTCCGGGGGCCAGCGCACCCGCGTCGCGCTCGCCCTCGCCCTCGGCAAGCGCGCCGAACTCCTGCTCCTGGACGAGCCGATGGCCGACCTGGACCCGCTCGCCCGGCACCGGCTCATGGGCACGCTCATGGCGGAGGCGGCCGAGCACGGCACGACCGTCGTGATGTCCTCGCACATCGTCACCGAACTCGCCGACGCCTGCGACCACTTGCTGCTCGTCTCCGGGGGCCGGATCCTCCTCGGCGGCGGCATCGACGACCTCGTCGGCGCGCACCGCCTGGTCACCGGGCGCGGCCCGGACGGCCGGCTGTACCCGCACACCGTCGTCGAGTCCCGCACCACCGGCCGCGGTCTGTCGGCCCTGATCCGCCCCGACGGCCCGGTCGACGACGACTGGGACGTCGAAGAACCCTCCCTGGAGGAGCTGTTGCTCGCCCATCTCCGGTCGCCGGACACGCCCGCGCTCCTGACCCCGGCCACGACGGCCCGCGGCACGGCCGGGGTGACCGCATGAGCATGCCCACCCTGCGCGGCCCCCGCTGGGCCGACGTCCGCCTGCACCGCACCGCCCTGCTGACCGGCGGCGGCATCCTCCTCGCCGCCCTGGCCTACACCGGCTGGCTGCGCTGGGCCGCCCACGCCTACCCCCAGCCCCGCTGTTACGCCGACGCCGGCTGCGACACGTTCCTCGGCTTCACCAGCGCCCGCGACCTGCTCTACATCAGCATGGAGAACGGCTCCCTCGGCCTGCTCCTGCTGCCCCTGCTCGTCGGCGCCTTCGTCGCGGGCCCGATGGTCGCGCGCGAGCTGGAGTCCGGGGTCTACAAGGTGTCCTGGACCCAGTCGGTCCCACCGGCACGCTGGCTCGCCTCGAAGCTGACCACCGCCGCCGCGTGCGCCGTCGGCGCGACCCTCTTCCTCATGGCGGTCCTCCAGCTCGGCGCCTCCCAGGCGAACGGCGGCCGCTGGCAGCTGAACTGGGCCGACCGCGGCGTCTACGAGGCCACCGGACCGGCCCTCGCCGCCTACGGCCTGCTCGCGGTGGCCGTGGGGGCGGCCGTCGGCCTCCTGGTGCGCCGCACGCTGTTCGCCGTCTCCCTCACGACGGTGATCACCGGGGCCGTGGTCCTGCTCATGGGCCAGGTCCGCTGGCACCTGTTCCCGGCCCGCTCGGTCTCGGGGGCCTCCCCCCGCGGCGACTGGTGGCCCGCCGCGCAGCCCCTCGACTCCTTCGTCATGGACCAGGGCGTCACCAACGCCGCGGGCGAGCGCTTCGTCGCGGGCCAGTGCCTCCCCCACCCCGAGCCCGGTTACTCCTGCCCCACGGACACCAGGGTCACCGGCTGGTTCATGGACTACCATCCCCGGTCGCACTTCTGGTACGTCCAGCTCATCGAGACCGGCATCGTGCTCGCGCTCACGGCCGCCGCCGCGTATGCCGCGTTCCGGCTGCTTCGCCGCCGCGTGGCCTGAACCGTACGATCAGCAAGGCCCCCGGGCGCGTGGACGCCCGGGGGCCTTCGGCCGATGTCCTGCACGTCATGTCGCCGTAACCGCTCATTCAGACAGGCTTGCGACGCTCGCTCAATGCAGCCCGCCGCGCCCGACCCCGCCCCGGAGAACGGGGAGCCCCGTCCGGAGAACGGAAAGCTCCGCATCGCTCCCGCGCTCTCCGACGCGCCCATCGTCGTGCCCGCGCGGAAGAATGGTCGTATGAGCCAGCAGAACACGCAGGGATTCGTTCAGCACGCCCAGCCTTCCGTGGGTTCCATCGCCGCGCACCGCCCGGCCACCATCGCCGCCACCGTCTCCGACCTCGACCCCGACATCGACGCCGACCTCGACGCCTACGACGAGGACGCGGCGGTCGGCCACGACGGCGCCGAGCTGCCGCAGGGCCGTTTCCTGGACCGGGAGCGCAGCTGGCTCGCCTTCAACGAACGGGTCCTTGAGCTCGCCGAGGACCCCCAGACACCCCTCCTCGAACGGGCCAACTTCCTGGCGATCTTCGCCTCGAACCTGGACGAGTTCTTCATGGTCCGCGTCGCCGGTCTCAAGCGCCGCATCGCGACCGGCGTCGCCACCCGGTCGGCCTCGGGCCTGCAGCCCCGCGAGGTCCTCGACCTCATCTGGAACCGCTCCCGCGAGCTCATGGCCCGGCACGCCGCCTGCTACCAGGACGACGTCGCGCCCGGCCTCGCCGACGAGGGCATCCACCTGGTGCGCTGGCACGAGCTGACCGAGAAGGAGCAGTCCCGCCTCTTCACGCTCTTCCGGCAGCAGATCTTCCCCGTCCTGACCCCGCTGGCCGTGGATCCCGCGCACCCCTTCCCGTACATCTCGGGCCTCTCCCTGAACCTCGCCGTGGTGGTCCGCAACCCGGTATCGGGGCATCAGCACTTCGCACGCGTGAAGGTCCCGCCGCTGCTCTCCCGTTTCCTGGAGGCCTCCCCGCAGCGGTACGTGCCCATCGAGGACGTCATCGCCGCGCCCGCGCACCTCCAGGAGCTCTTCCCGGGCATGGAGATCCAGGAGCACCACATGTTCCGGCTCACCAGGAACGAGGACCTGGAGGTCGAGGAGGACGACGCCGAGAACCTGCTCCAGGCCCTGGAGAAGGAGCTCATGCGGCGCCGTTTCGGCCCGCCCGTGCGCCTGGAGGTCGAGGAGTCCATCGCCCCGAACGTCCTCAGCCTGCTGGTGCGCGAGCTGAAGATCAGCGAGGCCGAGGTGTACCCGCTGCCCGGCCCGCTCGACCTCACCGGCCTCTTCAGCATCGCCAAGCTGGACCGGCCCGAGCTCAAGTACCCCAAGTTCGTCGCCGGCACCCACCGCGACCTGGCCGAGGTCGAGTCGGCGTCCGCGCCCGACATCTTCGCCGCCCTTCGCGAACGCGACGTACTCCTGCACCATCCGTACGACTCGTTCTCCACGTCCGTGCAGGCGTTCCTCGAACAGGCCGCGTCCGACCCGGACGTGCTCGCCATCAAGCAGACGCTGTACCGCACCTCGGGCGACTCCCCGATAGTCGACGCGCTGATCGACGCCGCCGAGTCCGGCAAGCAGGTCCTCGTCCTCGTCGAGATCAAGGCCCGCTTCGACGAGCAGGCCAACATCAAGTGGGCGCGGAAGCTGGAGGAGGCCGGCTGCCACGTCGTCTACGGCCTCGTCGGCCTGAAGACCCACTGCAAGCTCTCCCTCGTGGTGCGCCAGGAGGGCGAGGCCCTCGTCCGCTACTCGCACGTGGGCACCGGCAACTACCACCCCAAGACCGCCCGCCTCTACGAGGACCTGGGCCTGCTCACCTCCAACGCGGAGGTCGGCGCGGACCTCTCCGACCTCTTCAACCGGCTCTCCGGCTACTCCCGCCGCGAGACCTACCGGCGGCTGCTCGTGGCCCCCAAGTCCCTGCGCGACGGCCTCGTCTCCCGCATAGACAAGGAGATGCAGCACCACAAGGCGGGCCGCCCCGCCTACGTCCGCATCAAGGTCAACTCGATGGTCGACGAGGCCGTCGTCGACGCGCTGTACCGCGCCTCGCAGGCGGGCGTCGAGGTGGACGTGTGGGTGCGCGGCATCTGCGCGGTGCGCCCCGGCGTCGCGGGACTCTCGGAGAACATCCGCGTGCGCTCCGTCCTCGGCCGCTTCCTGGAGCACTCCCGCGTCTTCGCCTTCGGCAACGGCGGCGAGCCCGAGGTGTGGATCGGCAGCGCCGACATGATGCACCGCAATCTCGACCGCCGTATCGAGGCGCTGGTCAGGGTCCAGGACCCGGCGCACCGAACGGCCCTCAGCCGGCTCCTGGAGACCGGCATGTCGGACACCACCGCCTCCTGGCACCTGGGCGCGGACGGCAACTGGACCCGCCACTCGGCGGATCCGGACGGCCAGCCCCTGCGGAACGTACAGGAGATGCTCATAGACGCCCGGAGGCGCCGGCGTGGCACAGCAACACCATGAGACGACGACGGGCACGGGGACCGCGGGCGAGGCCCTGACGGCCTACCTCCAGGAGCAGGCGACGGAGTTCCTCCGCTCGCTGCGGCTGCACCGCGAGTCCTCCACGGACGCGCAGGGCGCCGAGGAGTCCCTGGCGGCGGCCTGCTCACTGCGGCGCGCGGCGCGTCGCATCGGCGGCACGCTGCACACGTTCCGGCCGCTGCTCGACGCGGACTGGTCCGCGTCGCTGCGGCCCGAACTGGCCTGGCTCTCGGGCACCTTGGCGCAGGAGCACGCGTACGAGTCCCGGCTCTCCCGCCTCCTGGAGGCCCTGCACCGCCTGTCGGGCCCGCCGCCCGTTCCCGCCGCCGTCCCCGCGCCCGTGGTCGCCGCCGGGGGCAGGCGTTCCGCGCGGCGCTCGGGGCGCCCCCTGCTGGAGCGCGGCCGCGGCCCCGGGGAGACGTGGGCCAAGGCCGAGGCGCCGGTGACCGCCGGGGAGAACGGCGCGCCGCGGGGGCTCGCGGTGGGCGCCGCCAAGGCCGCCGCGCTCCTGGAGCGGCAGCTGACGCTCGCCCGGACCCGCGCCCACTCCGCCGCCCTCCAGGCCCTCGGCTCCTCCCGCTTCCACGCGGTGGCGGACAACGTGGCCGTACTCGCCAGCGACGTCCCGTTCAACGGCGCCACGGACGGCCTCGAACGCCTCGCCGCCACGGCCGAGTCGGCCCTCGCCGAAGCGGTCGCCGCGCTCCCCCTCGGCCAGGCGGGCCACCCCTACAACGCCGGGGCGCTCGTCCACGGCCTCGCGGCGGACGCGGCCCCCGACGCCCAGGACGCCCCCTGGCTGAAGGTCCGCTCCCTGCTGCGCCTGCACCGGTACGCCCAGGAGGTCCTCCTCGGCCACGCGCCCCCCGAGCCCCGCATCGCGGACGCGAGCCACGCCCTGAACGTCCACCGGGAGGCGTCGGCGGCGGCGGCCGCGGCAGCGCAGGCGGCCCGCACCCCGCGGATCGCCCCGGCCACGGCGTACGCCCTGGGTGTGCTGCACGCGGACCAGCGGCACGATGTCGAGGCGGCACGTTTCGCCTTCCAGCAGGCGTGGCTGCACGAGGAGGCGAGGACGTGGTGACGTACGAGGATGGGGGCGAGCGGGTCGTACCGCAGGTCAGAGGCGTTATTCCCTGGGAGCGTCACCATGGCTGACTCACCGATCCTCGCAGCGGGCTGCCTTCTCTGGCGCCGGCTGCCTTCCGGCAACGGCATCGAACTTGCCCTGGTGTATCGACCGAAGTGGGCGGACTGGTCCCACCCGAAAGGCAAGCTGGAGCGCGGCGAGGACGCTTGCGAAGGCGCACTGCGCGAGGTCCTGGAAGAGACGGGGATGACGTGCGAGCTGGGCCCGGAGCTGCCCACCGTCCGCTATCGGGTCGACGGTCGCCCCAAGGAGGTCCGTTACTGGGCGGCGGAGTCCACGGGCGGCGTGTTCGTGCCGAACAGGGAGGTGTCCCGGCTTGAGTGGCTCTCCCCCACGGCTGCTCGGGACAAGCTGACTCAGGAGCGGGACAAAGAGCTGCTCGACGCTCTGCTGGGAGCTCTTCATGCGGCTGGGGAGGCGTTGTGATGGCAGGGCAGGCAGAGTGACGTCGAGCCGGGCCCGCCACGGTCACTCCGGACGGCTGGACCGCTGCGGAACTGGAGTCGGCGCCTGAGTGGCCGCATAGAGGTGAACGTCATGGTTCAGACCTAACGCGGAAGTATGGCCTCCATCACAGCGGGTGACGTGTACGCCTGTTTAGATGATCTTTACCGAAAGGGCACAGGAGGGGCGCAAGACCGTCACGTTCACAACGGGTCGGGCAAAACGTCCCGGGGTGAGTGGGATGTCCACGTGAACGGCGGTGACAACCGCTACTTCACGACCCCCAAGCTCAACGGCTCCGAGTACAACCACATTCAGTTGTCGGTCAAGAAGGTGTACGTCGACGTCTCGAAGGCCGACTAACCACGGCTGACCCGATGTGACGCAGAGCCGGGAAGCATTTTTTGCTTCCCGGCTTCCCCCATTTCTTCACAGAGCGGCCTCGTTCCTTGAACCTTCGCACCCGACTGCGCACCACCCCGGCTGTGTGGACTGCGCCTGTGTGGCTCGGCATCATCGCCTTCTACTACTTCTACGCCCTGCACTTCGAGGACTCGTACGAGGAAGTACGCGCGGGCTCGCTGTGGGCGCCCGAACAGGTCCAGTTGGCCCTGTCCTACTTCTACGTCTTCGCCTACGCCATCACGATCGGGCTCGCCGTATGGGAGGGCGGGCGGCTGAAGAGGGACGGCGTGTGGCAACTCGCCCCGGGCCGGTCTCGCTACCGCGTGGCCGCTCACACGCTGCTGCCAGTCGTGGCCGCCGGCTGGCTGGTGCTCGTGCTACCCGTGGTGATGCGTCTGATCGAAACACAGCTCTGGCCGACCCCGGCCGCGCTGGCGCCCCTGTTCATGGCCATGGGCATCGTGTGTGCCTACGCGGTACTCGGATGCGCTCTCGGCCACCTCACCCCCAGGATGATCTCCGCCCCACTGTCCGCCGTCGCCGTGTTCTACGTGATCGCCGAAACAGTGAAGTACGACGACCCGATATGGCCGAGGCACGTCTCGGGCCAGCCGGATACGTCGCTCGCGTTCGGCGAGGAATACGGCGCCGCCACGATGCTCGTACCCCTCCTGTTCGTCGTGGCACTGGCAGCCGCGGTGGGTGTGTGGTGGATCCGCACGACGCGTGGAAGCCAGTGGGCGATACGCGGTGCAGCGGGCGTCGCAGCCGTGGCGGTCATGGCCTCGTGCGCCAACGTCGCATCGGGGTGGGCCATCGCGGAGGGCCCCATCACCTCTGGACACGCCGCCGCCCGTTGCACCGGCAGCGCCCCGCGCGTGTGCATGGCCGAGACCGGTGGTGCGGTCGAAGAACTCGACCGGGTGCGAGGGGAGATCGTGGAGTCGGTGACCAAGCTCCGCGCCGCCGGTGTGAAGGTGCGCATGCCCCGCACCGTGTCCGACAGCCTGCTGAACGGCCGGGACCGGAAGGCGCCGTCGGAGACGACGTGGTGGCTCCCCCTGTCCCGGGATGCCGGGCAGTTGGGCGGCGGAATGACCTCTATCCGCTACGCCGTCCTGCGCATGAGTGTCACCTTCCCCTGTGCCTTCCCGGCTTCCTTCGAATCGGCCCCCTCCGCCAATTACGTCGTCAACCACGACGCCGCCACGTTGTGGGCCGCCGCTCGCATCGATGCCGACAAGCCGTACCTGGCCTGGCGCAGGGGAGAGTACGGCGGTGTGTTCCAGAACCCCCGCCAGGTCCTGGCGAAGGTGCAGGAACGCGCGGCCAACGCCCTGAAGCTCCCTGCCGACCAGCAGGCAGCGTGGTTCCACAAGGAGCAGGCGAAGGCATGCCGCCTCGTCGCCCAGGGGGCGAAGCCGTGATCTGGTGGATCAAAGCACGGCGGTTGCTGCCCGTTCTCCTGCCGGGCGTGGTCGCGTTCACGTTGATCGTCGCCTTCGCGCACGACCGGGCCATCGAACTGCCCGGCGTGCTGAGCGCGGGCGGTAACCGCGTGTTTCTCATGCAGATCATCCCGCTCGTGATCACCTCAACGCTTGCCCACAGCCTGGACCAGCGGCTCGCCGAAGCCGAGATAGTGGCCACGCGGAACCTGCGCCGCCTGGACACGCTGCTGATCACCGCGTGTGTTCTGGCCGCAGTCGTGGCTGGCCTGATCATCGGGTCCCTGGCCGGGAACGATGAGGCGACCACGGTCGGTCGCAACACCGCCTTCCTGACGGGCCTCATGCTCCTCGCGGCCGCGGTGCACCCGAAGGCATCCACGGTGGCCCCGGTGGGGTGGGTGTTCATCATCATCTTCCTCGGCTACGCCGACTTCCAACACCCTTGGCCCTGGGCTGTGACCCTGCACAGCTCGTCCAACCTCCCCGCTCTCGCCCTCTGCTCGCTCGTCTTCGTCGGTGGCCTGGCCGCTCAGGCCCGTAACCGCCGCTCCCTGTGAAAGGCCCCTCACACATGCCCGTTGAGCTCGACGCCGTGTCATACGCGTACGGACGCAACAAACCCCACATCCTCGACCGGCTCTCCTACATCACACCCGACGGGCTCACCGTCCTCCTGGGCCCCAACGGCGCTGGTAAGTCGACCCTGTTGAAGCTCGCAGCCGGAGTGAACCAGCCCACCACGGGTGCCGTACGCCTCGGCCGCCTGCCGTCGACGTCCCGGGAGTACCGCACCAGGGTCGCGTGGATGCCCCAGACGATCACCGCCATGACCGGCCTCACCGCCCGCGAGCAGGTCGCCTACACCGGCTGGCTCAAGGGCATGAATCGTGCCGACGCATGGACCACAGCTGCCACCGCCCTCGACCGTGTCCAGATGAAGGACCGGGCCGACGCGAAGACCAAACAGCTCTCCGGAGGCCAGCTCCGACGCGTCGGAGTCGCCTCCGCCCTCGTCCACGACGCCCGCATCCTGCTCCTCGACGAACCCACCGCCGGCATGGATCCCACCCAACGCCGCGTTTTCCGCGATCTGATACTGAACCTCGCCACCGATGAGGTGCAGGTGCTCATGTCCACCCACGATGTCGCCGACCTCGCCGAAGAAGCCGACCACGTCACCGTCCTGGCCGAAGGAGCGATCCGCTTCAACGGCGCCACCCGGGACTTCCTCGCCCACGCCCCCGTCGACACACCGGAAGGACGACGAGCCGAAATCGCCTACACCACCGTGTCCAGCTACCACACCGCTTCCGGCTGAGCGAGGCCCAACAGGCAGAACAAGGACAACCGCTCGGCACTCCTGGCGTCGTTCCCGTGCTGACGCCCAACACCGATTCCGTTGCCCTTCAGGCGATCGGCAGAGACACGCGCGTACGAGATCAGCGGGATCCGCCCGGCCAGCCAGCCCTCAGCAGTGCCGCCTTCGTCCAGGTGCGCTGGAGGGCGGGGGCAGCGTAGGTGCGGGAGAACGTCCTGGGTGGCCGCGCGACGCCGAGCTCGTCACCGAGCTGCTCGCGGCGCTCCACCCGGCCGAGGGCGACCAGGGCTGAGCCGGCGCCGCTCGCGGCACTCCTTGCGGTACTCCAGGCCGATCCACGCCGCCACGGCGGCGACGGCGGCCAGCACGGCCATGCCCACGAGGAACGGGATGATCATGCCGGGAGCGTATCCGCCCGTCACCGGGGCCCCGCCGCCACCCCGCTGACGACCTCCCTCACTCCATGTAGCAGTACCGCTACTTTTTGCAGCGGGTCGGCTAACCAGGCCGACCGCCGAGGTTCACCCGCCGTTCACTCGTGCCCATCGGCCGCTTCACCTGTCCTGCCTAATTTCGGCCTTACAACACGACGTAAGTCATCGCACGCCGCCACAAGGGTCGGCGGCTCCCGGAAGGAAGACCCGAAGTGAAGCTTCAGCGCAAGAACCGGCTCCGCGCCCTCTCCCTCGGCGCCATCGCCGTCTCCGGCGCCCTGGCCCTCACGGCGTGCGGCTCCGACGACACGAGCGGCTCGGGCGACGGCGGCAAGGAGACCAACGCCAACGCCAACATCAAGTGCGACGACGCCAAGGGCCAGCTCGCGGCCTCGGGCTCGTCCGCGCAGAAGAACGCGATCGACGCCTGGCGCAAGGTCTACACGTCCAACTGCAAGGACGTGCAGCTGAACTACAACCCGACGGGCTCGGGCGCCGGCATCACCGCGTTCCTCCAGGGTCAGACGGCGTTCGCCGGTTCCGACTCGGCGCTGAAGCCCGAGGAGGTCGAGAAGTCGAAGAAGATCTGCAAGGGCAGCCAGGCCATCGACCTGCCCATGGTGGGCGGCCCGATCGCCATCGGCTTCAACGTCCCCGGCGTCGACGACCTGACCCTGGACGCCAAGACCCTGGCCGACATCTTCAACGACAAGATCAAGAGCTGGGACGACAAGGCGATCGCCAAGCTCAACCCCGGCGTCAAGCTCCCCAGCACCAAGGTCCAGGCGTTCCACCGCTCCGACGAGTCGGGCACCACGGACAACTTCACCAAGTACCTGAAGGGCGCCGCCCCCAGCGCCTGGCCGTACGAGCCGGGCAAGTCGTGGGCGCCCAAGGGCGGCCAGTCCGCGAACGGCTCCGCCGGTGTGGCGGGCCAGGTCAAGCAGACCGCGGGCGCCATCTCGTACTTCGAGCTCTCGTACGCCGGTGAGGGCGTCAAGACCGTCGACCTGAAGACGGGCGCCAAGGAGCCGGTGAAGGCCACCGTCGACAACGCCTCCAAGGCGATCGCCGAGGCCAAGGTCGTCGGCAAGGGCAAGGACCTCTCCCTGCAGCTGAACTACAAGCCGACCGCCGAGGGCGCCTACCCGATCACCCTGGTGACGTACGAGGTCGTCTGCGAGAAGGGCAACAAGGCCGAGACGCTCGCCGCCACCAAGTCCTTCCTGACCTACATCGCCGGTGAGGACGGCCAGAAGGTCCTCAAGGACAACGACTACGCGCCGATCCCGGCCGAGATCATCGCCAAGGTCCGCACCACCGTCGCGGGCCTGAGCTAGCTGAACCGAGTGCGGCCGGCCCCGCGGTACCGGGCCGGCCGCACCGTCCGGTGCACCGCCGCCACGGAGCGCCTGCGTCACCCGCACGGCGCCTCCGCAGACCGGAGAACCCCATGGACATACCAAGCAACACGACCGCTCCTCCCCCCGTCGACGACGTCAGGCCGACGGCCCCGGTGAGCAAGGCAGCCGCCCGCGGCGCCACCCGCCCCGGTGACCGGATCTTCCTCGGCCTCTCCCGCGGCTCCGGGATCGTGCTCCTCGCGATCATGGCGGCCATCGCCGTGTTCCTGACGTACCGCACGGCCCTCGCCCTCTCCGACAACACGGGCAACTTCCTCACCACCTTCGAGTGGGACCCGGCCGGTGTCACCACCGATGGCAAGCCGTACTTCGGCATCGCCGTCCTCGTCTTCGGCACCGTGGTGAGCTCGGTGATCGCCCTCGTGATCGCGGTCCCCGTCGCCATCGGCATCGCGCTCTTCATCTCGCACTACGCGCCGCGCAAGCTCGCAGGACCCATCGCCTACGTGATCGACCTGCTGGCCGCCGTGCCCTCGATCGTGTACGGCCTGTGGGGCGCCCTCGTGGTCGCCCCCCACCTCACCGGGCTCTACGGCTGGCTCGACGACTACCTCGGCTGGACCGGCGTCTTCGAGTACAAGGGCGGCGCCCCGCGCTCCCTGATGACCGTCGGCATCCTCCTCGCGATCATGATCCTGCCGATCATCACGAACGTGAGCCGCGAGGTCTTCCTCCAGGTCCCGAAGATGCACGAGGAGGCCGCGCTGGCCCTCGGCGCCACGCGCTGGGAGGTCATCCGCATGTCGGTGCTCCCCTTCGCCCGCTCCGGCATCATCTCCGCCTCGATGCTGGGCCTCGGCCGCGCGCTCGGCGAGACGATCGCCGTCGCCACCGTGCTCTCCCCGACCTTCGTGATCCAGACCTCCGTGCTCGACTACGGCGGCGGCACCTTCGCGCAGAACATCGCCAGCAAGTTCAACGAGGCCAGTGAGTACGGCCAGGACGCGCTCATCGCCTCCGGCCTGATCCTGTTCGTCATCACCCTGCTGGTCAACGGCGCGGCCCGCCTGATCATCGCGCGCCGCAAGGAGTACTCGGGGGCCAACGCATGAGCACCACGACACCCACCCACCAGGCCGATCCCCGCGTCAAGCGCCCCGCGACGCTCCGGGCAGCGAGCCTGCCGCGCTGGTCCCCCGCGGCCGTCGCGCTCGGCTCGGCCGCCGTCGCGGTCGGCATCGGCGCCGGGGCGGGCCTGGACAGCCGCATCCAGTGGGGCCTGATAGCCGCCCTGCTCTTCATCGTCGGCTCGTACGTCCTCGCGGTCACCGTCGAAGGCGTCCGGCAGGCCAAGGACCGCCTCGCCACCTCGCTGGTCTGGGTCATGTTCCTGCTGGCCGTCGTCCCGCTCGCCTCGCTGATCTACGAGACCGTGCAGCGCGGCTCCAAGGTCTTCGACGTCTACTTCCTCACCCACTCGATGGGCGTCATCGCCGACGACGAGACCGGCGGCGGCATCTACCACGCGCTCATCGGCACCCTGGAGCAGGTGCTCCTGGCCTCCGTGATCGCCGTGCCGATCGGCCTGCTCACCGCGGTCTACCTCGTCGAGTACGGACGCGGGAAGCTCTCCAAGGTCGTCACGTTCTTCGTGGACGTCATGACCGGTATCCCCTCGATCGTCGCGGGTCTGTTCGTCCTCAGCTTCTGGATCCTGATCCTGGGCTTCGACTTCTCCGGCTGGGCCGGCGCCATGGCGCTCGCGATCCTGATGATGCCGGTGGTCGTGCGCTCCACCGAGGAGATGCTCAAGCTCGTCCCGAACGAGCTGCGCGAGGCGTCGCTCGCCCTCGGCGTCCCGAAGTGGCGGACGATCCTGAAGGTCGTCCTGCCCACCGCCATCGGCGGCATCACCACGGGCGTCATGCTCTCGGTCGCCCGCATCGCGGGCGAGACCGCGCCGGTCCTGCTGCTCGTGTGGGTGACCCCCCTGATCAACACGAACCCCTTCGACGGCGCCCAGGGCTCGCTGCCGCTGTACATCTACCAGCAGTACGCGGCCGGCACCGACGCGTCGTACGACCGTGCCTGGGCCGCGGCCCTCGCGCTCATCGCCTTCATCATGATCCTCAACCTGGCGGCCCGCGGCGTAGCCCGCTGGAAGGCCCCCAAGACGGGCCGCTGAGCGGCCAATCAGCGGTCCCTCGCGCCTGCGCGCACCCAAAGACCCGAAAGAAGCAGTGATCCCCATGGCCAAGCGAATCGACGTATCGGGCCTGACCGCCTACTACGGCTCCCACAAGGCGATCGAGGACATCTCGATGACCGTGGAGCCCCGCTCCGTGACCGCCTTCATCGGCCCCTCCGGCTGCGGCAAGTCCACGTTCCTGCGCACCCTGAACCGCATGCACGAGGTGACCTCCGGCGGCCGCGTCGAGGGCAAGGTGCTCCTGGACGACGAGGACCTCTACGGCAGCGGCGTCGACCCGGTGGCCGTGCGCCGCACGGTCGGCATGGTCTTCCAGCGCCCGAACCCGTTCCCCACGATGTCGATCTTCGACAACGTCGCGGCGGGCCTCAAGCTCAACGGCTCGTACAAGAAGAGCGAGCTGAACGACGTCGTCGAGAAGTCCCTCAAGGGCGCGAACCTCTGGAACGAGGTCAAGGACCGCCTCAACAAGCCCGGCTCGGGCCTCTCCGGCGGCCAGCAGCAGCGCCTGTGCATCGCGCGGGCCATCGCGGTCGAGCCCGACGTGCTCCTCATGGACGAGCCCTGCTCGGCCCTCGACCCGATCTCGACGCTCGCCATCGAGGACCTGATCGGCGAGCTGAAGGAACGCTTCACGATCGTCATCGTGACGCACAACATGCAGCAGGCGGCCCGCGTCTCGGACCGCACGGCGTTCTTCAACCTCGCCGCCGTCGGCCAGCCCGGCAAGCTCATCGAGATCGACGAGACCGAGCGGATCTTCTCCAACCCCTCGGTCCAGGCGACCGAGGACTACATCTCGGGCCGCTTCGGCTAGGCCCTGCCCCGACTCCCCGCGGTGCTGCATGGCGGTGCCACCGCAGGGAAACCGAGAAAGGCCCGCCCCCGGCTCCCGGGGGCGGGCCTTTCCTTGGAGCCTGTGTCATATCCCCGGCCGGGCGGGCGGAGCGCTACAGGAAGGCGAGGTCGACGGCCCAGAAGCTGACCGCCGCGACCAGAGCCGCCGCGGGCATCGTGATGAACCAGCCCAGAATGATGTTCTTGGCCACGCCCCACCGCACCGCGTTGACCCGCTTCGTCGCCCCCACACCCATGATCGCGGAGGTGATGACGTGCGTCGTCGAGATCGGCGCGTGGAACATGAACGCGGTCGTGAACATGATGCCCGCGCCGGTCGTCTCCGCGGCGAAGCCCTGCGGCGGGTCCAGCTCGATGATCTTGCGTCCGAGGGTCCGCATGATGCGCCAGCCGCCCGCGTACGTACCGAGCGAGAGCATCAGCGCACAGGCGATCTTGACCCAGATCGGGATGGGCGCGTCCGCGCTCTGCACGTCGGAGATGACGAGCGCCATCACCACGATGCCCATCGTCTTCTGCGCGTCCTGCAGACCGTGGCCCAGCGCCATACCGGCCGCGGACACCGTCTGCGCGATGCGGAAACCGCGCTTGGCCTTGTGCGGGTTGGACTTGCGGAACATCCACATGATCGCGCACATGACCAGGTAACCGACGACGAGGCCGACCACCGGCGACAGGAACATCGGGATGACGATCTTGTCGACGACCCCGGACCAGATGACCCCGATGCCGCCGGCGAGCGCCGCCCCGACCATGCCGCCGAACAGCGCGTGCGACGAGGACGAGGGCAGGCCGAAGTACCAGGTGATGAGGTTCCACACGATGGCGCCGATGAGCGCCGCGAAGAGGATCCACATCCCCTTGTTGCCGTGCGGGGTCTCGATGATCCCCTCACTGACGGTCTTGGCGACGCCACTGCCCAGGAAGGCACCGGCGAGGTTCATCACCGCGGCCATGGCGAGCGCCGCGCGGGGCGTCAGCGCCCGGGTGGAGACGGATGTGGCGATGGCGTTCGCGGAGTCGTGGAAACCGTTCGTATACGTGAATCCGAGCGCGACGCCGATGGTCACGATCAAAGCAAAGGTGTCCATGGCGGCGCCTCAGGACTCCTTGACCGCGATGGTCTCCACCGTGTTCGCCACGTGCTCGAAGGCGTCGGCCGCTTCTTCGAGGACGTCCACGATCTGCTTCAGCTTCAGCACCTCTATGGCGTCGTACTTGCCGTTGAAGAGCTGGGCGAGGAGCTTCCGGTGGATCTGGTCGGCCTGGTTCTCCAGGCGGTTGACCTCGATCCAGTACTCGGTGAGGTTCTCCATGGTCCGCAGGTTCGGCATGGCCTCGGCCGTGAGCTCCGCGGCCCGCGAGAGGACCTCGATCTGCTGCTCGACGCCCTTGGGGAGCTCTTCGACCTGGTAGAGGACGACCAGGTCGACGGCCTCCTCCATGAAGTCCATGATGTCGTCCAGGGACGACGCGAGGTTGTAGATGTCCTCGCGGTCGAACGGCGTGATGAAGGAGGAGTTCAGCTGGTGGAAGATCGCATGCGTGGCGTCGTCTCCCGCGTGTTCCGCGGCCCGCATACGCTCTGCGATCTCGGCCCGTGCGGAAGAGTCCGCTCCGAGCAGTTCCATGAGGAGCTTCGAGCCCGTGACGATGTTGTCCGCGGATGCGGCGAACATGTCGTAGAAGCTCGTCTCCCTGGGGGTCAGACGAAAGCGCACGTGGGGTCCTCGGGGTGCTTTGGATGCGGTCAGGCTGATGCTAGGCGCATCATCCGGCCACGGCTAACCGGCCGCCCCCCAGTGTCGCCCATCAGGCACAGTGATCAGCACACCCCCCGAGAAATCGGCTATCATATACCCTCCGGGGGTATATGGATCTGCAGAAATGCGGGTACGTCCGACGGGGAGCCCCGCAGGAAGACCAGGAGGAGGACGCGATGACGACCACCGAGGCGGCCGACGCGGCCGTACCCACCCCGGGGGCGTCCGCAGCGCCCTCCGACCACGACCGCGGGGTACACGGGTACCACAAGCAGAAGGACGAGCACCTCAAGCGGCTGCGCCGCATCGAGGGCCAGATCCGCGGCCTGCAGCGCATGGTCGAGGAAGACGTCTACTGCATCGACATACTCACGCAGGTCTCGGCCGGCACGAAGGCGCTGCAGTCCTTCGCGCTGCAGCTCCTGGAGGAACACCTGCGGCACTGCGTGGCCGACGCGGCGGTCAAGGGCGGGACCGAGATCGACGCGAAGGTGGAAGAGGCGACGAAGGCGATCGCGCGGATGCTCCGGACGTAACGCGTGCGCGAGGGGGCGGCCCCCTCACGACCACCGATCGTCCGGGGGCGCCGCCGGATCCTGCGAGTCGGCGACTCTCAGGACCTCGTCGATGCGGTCGAAGCTCAGGCGCTCCGCCGCCGCACTCGCCGCGATGATGAGCTCCCCGCACAGTTCGATCTCGGCGAGGGCGACGTGGTCCTGAACCGCCGTACCGCCACGCATCGGAGCCACGTTCATCACCTCTTCCTGACCCGGGACCACATACCGGCTTCCTAGGGTAGGGAGCCGTCTACGCACCGCGCATGGCACAGACGGACCATTTCCACCAGTCGCCAGCGACTACTGCTCGGCGATTTTCCCGGCGTAGATGTCCTTCTCGGCCGGAAGTCGCACCTTCACGGGCGCACCGAAGTCGTAGAGCAATGTGGTCGACGCCACGTTCGCGTCGGCTACGGAGAACTGCTGACGCAACTTCCGTACGCGACCTCGGTCATCGAGGTAGACGTCGAACGCGGCGCTCCCCTTGCTGAACCCTTTCGCCGCCGCCGCACCGAGCGCACCGCGCTGACCTGCGGAGGCGGCACGGGCCGCGGCACGCAGGTCGACGACGCCGCGATAGTGCCGCACCTCCGCCCCACCCACTCGCTCGTCCCCCACGAACCCCACCTTCCTCGCCCCGCGCAGCAGTTCCGCCGCCGCGAGGGGGTCCGTGGCTCCGCCGGTGACGAGATTCCCGTCGGAGAGGGAACGTGTCTCGATCCGCACCCACTTGTCGGCCGGCACCCCGGCCCCGCGGTTCTTCATGTAGAGCGCGCCGTCGGACAGCAGCTCGGTGATGGGCCGGTGCTCGTCGTCGCCCGCGGGGTCCGGCGGCAGCACCACCTCGAAGACACCGAGTTGCCGCTCGAAGTCGTAGGCCCCGGTGCCCCGGACGGTGACGCGCGTGCCGCCGCTGGCCATCTCCATCGACGTGTTCGCCTTCGAACTGCCCGCCGCGACCAGGGAGTCGGCGGACCGCCGCACCGCGTCCCCGGGGTCGACGCCCCCGCTGCCGTCCGCGGCGGCGCCGGTGTCCGTACATCCGGTGGCGACCGCCATCAGCCCCGCCGCCGCGACGGCCGCGACCACCACGGCGTCCGCCGCGCCCGTGCGCCTGTGCCGCTGCACCATGGTGTCTACCCCCAAGCGTCCCGCGCCTGTCCTGCCCGTTCGGCCGTCCTTGACCTAACGACCGGTCGATGGAGCCGTCACGCGAACGTCGCCGTGACGGAGCCGTCGACAGCCGTTCACCGACGGTCGGTACGGTGGCCGCGTGGCCGATCAGCAAGCCCCCGCGTCCCACCGCACGACGACCGTCGAGAAGGGCCGTTTCGTCGCGGCCCACTGCACCTGCGGCTGGCGCGGTCCCGCCCGCAGAGCCCGCAGCAAGGCCCGTACGGACGCCGTCGAACACGAGGCGACGCCCTGACCCCTCCGGTAGCCTCCGCGCGGCGGTCCGTGCCCGCGCGGGCGGAACCCCGGCGCCCCGCAGACCGTCTCGTTCTCCGGGAAGCAACGGGAGGCGCCATGGAACGACGTACATTCATCGGCACAACGGCGGCCACACTGGCCGCCGCCACGGTCGCGGGCTGCACCAGCGGCGGCTCGGGCGGTGCCGCGGCACACACCAGCGGCACCACCGGTGCCGGCGGCAGCGGTACGCCCATCAGAACGTCCAGCGCCGCGGCCACCTCCCCCGCCACTCTCAAGGCACTCGCCCGCGATCTGGACGGCCTCCTCGTCCGGCCCGGCGAGGCCAAGTGGGCGGCGGCGCGCCAGCTGTACAACACGCGCTTCGACGACCTGAAGCCCACCGCCGTCGCGTACGTCGCGCACCCGGACGACGTCCGCACCGCCCTCGCGTACGCCCGTGCCCACCGCACACCGGTCGCGATACGCAACGGCGGCCACTCGTACGCGGGTTGGTCCTCCGGCACGGGCCGGCTGGTCATCGACGTGTCGAAGCTCAGCAAGATACGGGCGAGCGGCGGCAGCGCCACCATCGGCGGCGGCGCCAAGCTCATCGACGTCTACCGCTCGCTCGCCGCGAAGGGCGTCACCCTCCCCGCGGGCTCCTGCCCGACCGTCGGCATATCCGGGCTCACGCTCGGCGGCGGCCACGGCGTGGTGTCCCGGGCGTACGGGCTGACCTGCGACAGCCTCACGTCCGCGACGCTGATCACGGCCGACGGCAAGCAGCTCACCGCCTCCAAGTCCGAGAACAAGGACCTCTTCTGGGCGCTGCGCGGCGCGGGCAACGGCAACTTCGGCGTCGTCACCGAGCTCACCTACCGCACGCACGCCGCGCCCCAGGGCGTGTCCGCGTACATGACCTGGCCCTGGTCGAAGGCGGCGGCGGTGGTCAAGGCGTGGCAGGCCTGGGGCCCCGACCAGCCCGACGAGATCTGGTCGTCCCTCCACCTGGCGAACACGCCGGGCGGCACGCCGACCGTCTCCGTCGCGTGCTTCTCCCTCGGTACGTACGGGGAGTTGCAGAACGCCGTCGACCGTCTCGCGGACAGGATCGGCGCGCCCGCCCGCAGCGTCTCGCTGAAGCGGCGTACGTACGAGGAGTCGATGGAGGTGTACGCGGGCTGCTCGTCGTTCCCCACCGACGCCCAGTGCCACCTGCCCGGCGGAACGCCGGGACGCACTCCGCAGGGCGCCCTCAACCGTGAGACGTACGCGGCGGGTTCGGACTTCTACGACCGCTCCCTCTCCGCGGCGGGCATCCGCACGCTGCTGTCGCAGATCGAGAACGTGACGGGCGCGAGCGGCGGCAGCATCGCGCTCACCGCGCTCGGCGGCGCGATCAACCGCGTCGACCCGACGGCGACGGCCTTCGTGCACCGCCGCTCGCGGATGCTGGCGCAGTACCTCGCGTCGTGGCGCGCGGGCACGTCGGGCAAGCCGGCCCAGGCGTGGCTGAAAAAGGCGCATGGGGCGATGGGGCGGTACGCGTCGGGTGCGGCGTACCAGAACTACACCGACGCCACGCTGACGAACTGGCGGGAGGCGTACTACGGGGACGCGGCCCCGCGCCTGAAGAAGCTGAAGAAGCAGTACGACCCGGGCCGCTTCTTCGACTTCCCGCAGGCGCTGTAGCCCTCCCGGGCGGGGCGAGGGCGGGGCGCGGGCGGGGCGCGGGCGTCATCCGTACGGCCGTCCCCGCCACTCGAACGGCCCCGTCCGACACGCCCTCGGGTGGCCCACCCGGCTGGACAAGGCTGCGCTGAGGACATGACCTCAGCGCGCAGCACCCACCGGACCTGCGGCGCTTGCCGCACCCGCCACACCCGTCGCATAGCCACCGGCACGGGGGCGGCGGCCGCGGCCCTCCTCGTCGCCCTGGCGGGCCCCGCCACCGCCCTGGAAGAGCCCACGGGCCCGGGCCGTCCGGCGGTCGCCGCGGAGCACCCCGAGGCGGGGCCCCTGGCACTCGTCTCCGCGGTCGTCACCGGAGCCGCGGCTGGAGCGGGGATCTGGATGCTTCGCCGCCGCCGTACCGATGAAGCCGACGGCGAGGACCAGTAGAGACCGGTATTGCGCGACCCGCGTTACGCCGCGAGGTCCCGCTCGTCCGGGTCCGCCGTGGCCGACTCCGACGGCGACGCCGTCCCGCTCAGGGGCGCCGCGACAGGAGCCACTTTCCGGTCCCACACCAGCCACCCCGCGCGCCCGCTCCGCCCGACCATCTTGGTGAGCGGCGTGAGCAGCGCCATGGCGAGCGGCGACAGGAGCAGGACGACGGCCGTGCCGAGCGCGAAGCCACCGACGACGTCCGTCGGGTAGTGCACGCCCATGAAGACCCGGCAGAAGCCCTCCAGGGCGGCGAGCCCGATGCCGACGAGCCCGAACTTCCGGTGGGCGACGAAGAGTCCGGCGCCGACGGCCATCGCGAGTGTCGCGTGGTCGCTGACGAAGGAGTAGTCGGTCTTGCCGTCCACCAGGAGTTCCACCCCGGGGTGGTCGCGGAACGGACGCGGCCGTTCCACGAAGCTGCGGATGGGGACGTTGACCAGTACGGCGAGGCCCGCGGCGAGCGGCGCCCAGACGACTGCGGCGACCGACGACGCGGCGTCGTCGAGGGCGGCGCGCCTGCGCTGGCCCCACCAGCACCACACCACGAGCAGCACCAGGGCGATCAGCAGCCCGTACTCGCCGACGAACGCCATCGCGCCGTCGAACCAGGACGGGGAGTCCTTCGCCAGTCCGTTGATGTCGTAGAGCAGGCTGACGTCGGGGTTCGACCCGGATTCATCGAGTCCAGCCATGGCGCTGCGGCCCCTTGTCTCCTAGCCCGTGGGCGCACCTTTCTGTGCGCCCGTCCATCAACCCCCGTGGTCGGTCCAGTCAAGGGAACGCCCTGCCCCCCGCCCTACGTTCCACTCTCCACCGAAAGATCACTGAGACGTTACCGAAGAGAGACTCATTGCCGCAGCTCAGAAGAAGTGTACTAACGGAGAGTTCAAGCCACATCACCGCTCGCGTACGCTTCCGCAAGCCCCCGTGCAAAGGGTTCTCAGACCTCTGACGGCTTGTCCGGCAAGGCCTTGGCGCCGTCCTCGGTGACACGGGTCGCGCCAAAATAATCCGGGGTGTCGACCGGGTCGAACCGGATCACGGCGCCCGGCCGGGGGGCGTCGATCATGTAGCCCCCGCCGACGTAGATCCCGACGTGCCGGATGGCCCGGGAATTGGTGAGGTCGTCCGAGAAGAACACCAGGTCGCCCGGGAGCAGTTCGTCCCTCTTGGGGTGCGGACCGGCGTTGTACTGGTCGTTGGCGACGCGCGGCAGCGTGATGCCGACGGTGCGGTAGGCGGCGAGGGTGAGCCCGGAGCAGTCGAAGCGGCCGTTCTGGGCAGCGGTGCCGTTGCCGCCCCACAGGTACTCGGTGCCGAGCTTCTTCTGCGCGTAGTAGATGGCCGCGGCCGCCTGCCGCGAGGGTGCGACCCGGCCGACGGGCCGCGCGAAGCTCTTGGAGAGGTTGGTGATGGTCTTCACGTAGTTCTGGGTCTCGCGGTAGGGCGGCACGCCGCCGTACTTGATGACCGCGTACGCGCCCGCGTTGTACGCGGCGAGCATGTTCTCCGTGGGGCTTCCCGGCGCGTCCTTCACGTACCCGGCGAGCTTGCAGTCGTACGAGGCGGCGGACGGGATGGCGTCCTGCGGGTCCCAGATGTCCCGGTCCCCGTCCCCGTCCCCGTCGAGGCCGTGCGCGGCCCACGTGCCCGGGATGAACTGCGCTATCCCCAGCGCCTGGGCCGGGCTCTTGGCGCGCGGGTTGAAGCCGCTCTCCTGATAGAGCTGGGCGGCGAGCAGCGCGGGGTTGATCGCCTTGCAGAGGTTGCCCCACTTCTGCACGAGGGGCTGATAGGTCGCGGGCACGGCGCCTTTGGCGAGCCCCACGGTCTCACCGCCGCCCGCGCCGCCCGCGAGGCTTCCCGCGGCCATGTACGTCCCGACGACGAGCAGCGCGATGAAGCTGAGGGCCCCGCCGATCCCGACGGACGCGACCAGCCACGCCTTACGCACCGTCAACCACCCCTCACCGCCGGCAGCCCACCGGCGCTCAGTGTAGAGGCCCCGTACGACAGTGACAGGAGCCATTGCCCGAGAAACTTCCGGAACTTCACGGGTCCCGCGCGTCTCGCACCCACCCTCCGGGGTGACGTACGACTTCCTTCGCGACGTCGGCCCCGGTCACGCGAATCCGGAGCCCCCGCAGCGCCGCCACGGCGACCCGGGCGTGACCTCGGCCCACAACAACTTCCCCGCGTCCCCCGCGGCGACGGGGTGGCCGGGCAGGTGGTCCTCCGCGAATCCTGGCGGGATCTGCGGGTTCGAGTCCCATACGGCCGTGGGGCAGTTGGAGGGTGTAGGTCCAGGGCGGCGATACGGTTGGCTTCATGGAAGTCTCCGTTGGGGGCGGGGAGTTGCCGGGCGGGCCCCAGTGACGATGCCGCCGCGTCGGGCGGGGTCTTCTGGGTGATGGCCCGAGGCGCGATACTCACCGCCGCCCCCACAGCCTTCGCCGCGCTGATCCGCGACGCGAAACGGCCCGCAGGCGCCCGTACGGCCTGAGCCCCACGCCCGCACCCCCAGAAGGGACGCCCACCCGCACCATGACCGAGACACCCGCCCCCCGCCCCGCCATCCCCACCGACCTCGACTGGATCCGCGCCGCCCCCGAGGACGAGCCGGGCCCCGGTCCCTGGATCGAGATCGCCTTCGGTGCGGACGACGCGGTGTACCTCAGGGAGACCAGCGACCCCGACAACGTCGTCACGACGACGCGGAAGAAGTGGGACGCCTTCGTACTCGGCGTACAGGCGGGCGAGTTCGACCACTTCGTGGAGGGCTTCGACCTTTCCTGACGTGGGCGCGACCGCCGATTTCATGATCGCCGCGTTCCAGGACGGCGTTCCAGGGGACCGGCATTCCCCCAGGTCAGACCCCGTGCATGCGTTCCATCGTTCCTGATCCACCGGCACTCCTTGCCCCGTCCGAGCGGCACCCGCTTCGCTGTTCACCAGGCCGGACAGCACGGCCTCGCAGCACCGCGAACATCCGCCGCTCACACCACACACTCACGGGGACCCCCATGAAGCACGCCCACGCCACCAAGACCCTCCTCGCAGGCCTCGCCCTCATCAGCACCCTCGGCCTGACCGCCTGCAACGGGGACGAAGTCGGCGGCTCGGACGCAACCCCCGCCGGCTCCTCCAGCGGCCAGGCGAACGGGAGCGGCTCCGGCGGCACCGGGGGCTCCGGCCAGGGCTCCACCGAGGGCGGCAGCGCCAACGGCGGCGGAAACGGCGGCAGCGGCAAGGGCGGGGAAGGCGACGGTGGCGGCACCGGTACCGGCACCGCGGCCGGGTCCGGTTCCGGGTCCGGCTCGGACAAGGGCGGCAAGGCCGGGATCTGCCGCAGCGACGAGCTGGAGGTGACGGCCGTCGACAACAGCACCGACAAGACGGAGGGCGTCGTCACCGTCCAGTTCAAGAACGGCGGCGGCCGCGACTGCGCCATCAACGGTTACGCGGGCGTCGACCTGAAGTCGGCCACCGGCGAAACCATGTCCGTGGACCGCAACGGCGAGCCCGCCACCCCCGACACCCTCAAGGACGGCGAGTCCGCGGCCTTCAACATCACGTTCCCCATCAACAACAGCGGCGGTTCCGGCGTGCGCATCGCCAAGATCCTCGTGACGCCGCCGAACGAGACGAAGACCGTCACCATCGCCTGGCCCGCGGGCACCCTGCCGGTGAGCGACGGCGAGGGTGCCGGCGGCACCAAGCTGGCTGTCGGCCCTGTCGTCAAGGTCAGCGACTCCCCCGCGGGCTGAGGTAGCAGAGGAACCCCTGTGGCCAGAGGAACGTGCTGGTCACAGGGGTTCAAGCCCTCTGCCACGCCTGATTGACGCGCCCCCAACCAACCTCGATGGTGGGGGAATTGGGCGTTGTGCGACCGCCGCGCCACGGCTGGGGGGAGCCGAGGATGGAACCTAGGGACCAGCCTGGCGCGGAGCCGGGTGAGCGGACCGGTACGGAGCCGGGTGAGCGGACCGGTGAGCAGCCGGGCCAGCGGACCGGTGCGGAGCCGGGTGAGCGGACCGGTGAGCAGCCGGGCCAGCGAACCGGTGCGGAGCCGGGTGAGCGGACCGGTGAGCAGCCCGCCGAGCGGCCCGCCGAGCAGCCCAGCGACGGACGCCCGGGCGAGTTCGGCCCGCCCCCACTCGTCCCACCTGCCCCACAGGCCTCTCCCCCTCCACAGACCTCTCTCCCTCCGCAGACCTCTCCGCCCCTACAGGGCCCACCGCCTCCGCAGGTCCCACCACCCCCGTACGCCCCACCCCCGTACGCCCCACCGCCCCCACACACTCCCCCAGCCCCCTACGCGTACCCACCACCTCCCCACCCCCCAACCCCCGGCCCCACTCAAGCCCCGGACACCACCCCCCTGCACCCCACAGCCGTCGCCCTCCTCAACCTCACCGGTCTGGGCCTCGGCTATCTCCTTCTGCGCCGTTACCTGCTCGCCGCCCTCTGCTGTGCCGCCACCGCCGCGCTGCTCCTCCTCGCCCTGCCCGCCGATGTCGACCGCGTCCCCCTGGGCGTGCTCGTCGTCTACGCCGCCGTTCTGCTCCTGGCCGCCGCGCACGGCGCGTACCGGGCCACCCGGGACCGGAGCCGCTGGCCGCGAGCGCTGCGCGCACCCGTCGCCGTCGGCCTGGGCGTCGTCCTGCTCGCGGTGCCCGCGGGCGGCGCCTTCGCGTACGAGAGCGCGCACGACGACGCGGTCGAGCAGATGCTCCTGGACCGCCTCGACCGGGCCGACCGCATCGTCGCGGGCCTCGACGGGCAACGCTTCGGCGGGGCGACGGAACGCCGGTACAAGAAGGCGCTCCGCGTCTACCGCGGCCTCGCCGAGGACCACGGCGGCTCGAAGGCCGCGGACCGGCTGCCCGACAGCCTCGCCGCCTACTACAAGGCCGTCGCCACCCCGTACGCCGCCGAGCGCTATTGCGATGCCATCACCCCGCTCAGGCACCTGCGGACCGTCCCCGACACCCTCGGCGGCCCCGGCAGGGAGCACCTGGGCACCCTCGCCACCTGGCCCGACGACCGCCTCGCCACCTCGCTCTACGCATGCGGGACCGCCGCGCTGGGCCGCGCCGACGCGAAAGGGCCGCTCGGCGAACTGCTCCGCACCTTCCCGGAGTCGGAACGCGCCGCGGCCGTCGGACCCGCCCTGCGCGACGCCGTCGCCACCCGCTCCGCCGCGCTCCGGGGCTCCGACCCCTGCCCCGACGTCGACGAGCTCCGCGCCCTGGGCGAGACCGCCGCCGCCCTGCCCGGCGACCGGATCGACGCGGAGGCCCTGCGCGCCACCACCGACCGGGCCGTGGAGCGCGGCGTCTACGCGTGCGGCGTGGACCAGTTCGAGGACGCCGACTTCACGAAAGCGGCCGCGACGCTGGACGGCTTCGCCTCGAAGTACCCGGGCAGCGCCAAACGCCATCGCGCCGAGGACATCGCCATCGCCGCGGAGATCGCCGCCGAACGCCCGAGCGCGGGCCGCCACCTGCCCCCGGCCCGCTCCTCCTCCGGCGGCGGCACGGTCGAGTTCCTCGTGGCGAACCTCGGCCCCGGCGAGCTGGAGGTCCTCTACACCGGCCCCACCACCGGCACCCTCAAGCTGAAGGACTGCCCCTCGTGCCGCATCTACGCCACCACGTCACAGGGCGACGCCGCCTGCCGGGCCGGCGTCACGTCGTACCCCAGGACCACGCTCCGGCTGCCCGTCGGCGAGTACCACTTCCTCTACAAGCGGGCCACCGTACGCAATCGAGCCGACGGTGCGAGGCTCAGCACCGCCTACCGCTACACCGACTGCTCCTTCGTGACCCGTGGCTCCGCCGGGCTCGGGCTCACTTAACACCTGGTCAGGGGCACGCCGGGCCGTCATTGCCCGGCGTCGTACCGCGTGATACACAGAGTCACCAGACGTCACGTACGAGGAAACGCACGAAGTCAGCCAACGAATGGCGCCAAGGCGACATGCGCGGGCCCGATTGTCGGCGAGAATGAGCTGTCCTCTGTACTGACGTAGGCAGAGGTGCCAGAACAACCCACTAGGGGCGGTGAGTTACACATGCTTATGGCAGCCGAAAAGGGCGACATCACCACCATCATCGGCGGGATCGCCCCCGACTGGGGTCCCTTCGGGAGCCTGGGCAACGAGGCACGCGTGATGATCGAGGTCGTGATGGCGATCGCCATCCTCCTCTGTCTCGGCATTGCGATCTGGGGCGCGGCGAAACAGCGCATCGGCGCGACGGCGCTGCGTGACACGTTCAGCGCGGAGCAGGGCAAGGGCCTGATCATCGCGGGGCTGACCGGCGTCTTCATCATCGGCTCACTCGGCACGCTCTTCACGATCGTCTACGGCATGGCGGTCTAGTACGTCCCGGCGCAGGCCCGCGGTCCCCCGCTCGCCTCCGCCCGTCCCCCCACCCACGTCCCCCTCCCCCTGTCCCCTTCTCCCCGTCCCCTCCTTCTCCCTGTCCCCACTCCCCCACCCGTCCGTCGTGCCCACCGGCTGAGGTTGCAACTCCCTGATGTCGAGTCACCACACCGCGCCCGCGCGGGAACCAGCACGGCTACCGTCGTACGTGTCCTGTGCGACGGTTCAGCGAGAGGTTGAGGGGGCGTGCGCGGCATGAGTCCCGACGACGACCGGAACGACGGCCTCTTCTTCGGCGGCTCGGGGGAGACCCGGACGCGGCTTCCCGAGGGGGATGGCGGGGGCGGCGACGGCTACGGCAGCCCGCGCAGATCCGGCCGCTCCGGCCGGACGTCCTCGCGGAGCCTGGTCACCGTCGTGGGCGTCGTGGTCCTGCTGATCGCCGCGATCGCGTTCGCCAATCGGGGAGGGGACGATTCCTCTTCGGCGGACGGAGACGCGAAGAAGCGGGAGGCTGCGCCGACGGCTCCTTCGGGGGAGAGGCCGGTGGGGGGCAAGCGTGGGGGGATCCCTGCGGGGTTCGCTCGTGATGAGCAGGGGGCGCAGAGTGCGGCGTCCAACTATGCGGTGTCGCTGGTCTCGGCAGACATCCTCAAGCCCGAGCGTAGAACCGAGATCGTCAGGCAGCTCTTCGTCGCCGATGCGGTGAGCGGGCTGGAGGCCAAGTTCAACAAAACGTACTCCAAGGAACTCCTGGGCAAGATCGGTCTCGACGAGAAGGGCAACCCTCCCCCCGGACAGACGTACGTCTCGCGCACCGTGCCTGTCGGCACGAAGACCACGGCGTACTCGGGCAGTGCCGCCACGGTCGACGTCTGGTGCACGGGCGCCTTCGGCACGGCCGGCCAGGACACGACCAACCCGGTCAGCAACGACTGGTTCACCTTGACACTCAAACTGCGGTGGTCCGGTGGCGACTGGAAGGTCGAGAGTTTCCAGTCGAAGGACGGCCCTGCTCCCGTGAACGGCGACAACAAGATCTCCACGGCCGACGAGATCGCCAAGGCCGTCCAGGAGTACGGAGGGTTCACGTATGCCCGTTAGCCGTCGCGTACTGAAATTCACCGCCGCTGCATCAGCCGTGCAAGTCTCGGCGGTGCTGCTCGCTTCGCGTGCCTACGCGGTACCGGAGCCGAAGGACGACAAATGTGACCTCATCGTCGGCCCCGCCAAAAAATACTGCGAAAAAGGCCAGAGCGGCAGCTCCGGCGGAGGCAAGTACCCCACCGACTCCCCCCTCCCCGACAGCCTCGACCCCCTCGCCTCCCTGGCCAAGGGCTGTGCCGACGCCGCGTCCTGGACCGTCGACAAGCTCTCCGAGGCCGTGAAGGAGACCGCGAACGTCGACTTCACGAACCCCCAGTTCCTCCAGCAGTACGCCGTCGTCTTCGCCGCGTCGACCATCCTGACGCTGCTCCTGTGGCTGCTCGCCGTCGCCAAGCGGGCGGTCCGCGGCGTGCCGCTGACGACCGCGATCTCCGAGGCCATCGGGTTCCTGTGGCTCACCGTGCTCGCGTCCGCCTTCACCCCGCTGATCCTGTACACCGTCGTCTCGGCGGCCGACGGCGTCACGGACGTCATCGCCAAGGCGACGGGCGGTCAGACGGACACGTTCTTCGGGACGTTCTCCGGCGCGCTCAAGAAGGGGGACGACATCGGCGGCGGCCCGATCATGCTGATCGTCGTCTCGCTCGTGTCGATCCTCGCCGCCGGCATCCTCTGGCTGGAGCTCGTGATCAGGGCCGCGCTCCTCTACGTAGGAGCGCTCCTCGGCACCGTCGTGTACGCCGGTCTCGTCGACAAGAACCTGTGGTCGCACGTCCGCCGCTGGGCGGGCATCATGATCGCGGTGATTCTGGTCAAACCGATCATCGTGATCGTGCTCGGCCTCGCCGGGGCGCTCTCCGCGGACGACGGCCCCGACTCGTTCTCGGCGGTCGTCTCCGGGCTCTCGATCATTCTGCTCGCCATCTTCGCGAGCGCCATGATCTACCGCTTCGTCCCGGGATTCGGGGACGAGATCGCCGGTTCCCGCAACAACCGCATCATGCGCGGCGCCGAGAACAAGGCCGCCGCCGTGATCAGCTCCCCCGCATCGCTCGTCTCCCAGGGCATCAAGACCCACAGTGCCCGGGGCAACGGCAGCGGCGGCGGCAGCCAGGGCGGCCAGCCCAGCCAGGCGCGCCCCGCCAATCCCGTCGGCGGCGGCGTCGCCGCGCACAGCAGCCGTCCCTCCGGGGGCGGCGGCTCGTCGAACGGCGGCGGATCCGTCCCCTCCGCCGCACCCCAGCCGCGCAGCAGCGCGACGAGCACCCCGCACGCGGGCCACCGCGGCGGGTCCCGCAACAGCAGTACCAACAGCACGGGAGGTGAAGGGCGTTGACGACCCAGTCCCACGTGTCCCAGCCGGTCGCGCCCCGCCGCACATATCTGATCGGCCGCGCGCGGCCGAACGCGATCGTCGGCAAGAACCGCGAGACGGGCGAGATCGCCCTGATCATCGCGGGGGCGTTCCTCGGCATGATGTGCGGGCTCCTCGTCCCCGTCCTCTCCCTGCGCATCGTCCTCCTGACGGGCCTCCCGATGCTCGCCATCGCGGCCGTGTACGTCCCGTACAAGAACCGCACCTTCTACAAGTGGTTCGAGATCAACCGCAGCTACAAGCGCTCCCTGAAGCGCGGCACCACCTACCGTTCCAGCGCCTCCGAGGCCGGTATCCGGCTCGACGGGCGGGAGGTCGAGGTCGGGCCGCCGCCGGGCATCGGCCGCATCAGCTGGCTGGCCGCGCCCTTCGGCCCCGACGAGATCGCCGTGCTCCTGCACGCGGACCGGCGCACCGTCACCGCCGCCATCGAGATCGAGGGGCCCGGCGTCGGCCTGCGGGACAGCGAGGACCAGGAGGCCCTCGTCGACCGCTTCGGCACACTCCTCAAGCACGTCGCGAACGGCGACGGCTTCGTCACCCGCCTGCAGATGCTCGCCCGTACGCTGCCCGCCGACCCCGACGCGCATGCCAAGGACGTCAGCCAGCGCGGCGACGACCGGGCCCTGCCCTGGCTCCAGGAGTCGTACGACCAGTTGCAGTCGATGGTGTCGACCAGCAGCGAGCAGCACCGCGCCTACCTCGTCGCCTGCATGCACTACTCCCGCGACCTGGCCGCCGAGGCGCAGGCGATGGCCCGCGCCGCCCGCCCGCAGGGTGGCAGGAAGCTCGACAAGGACGCCGGTCTCGCCGTCGTCATGGCGCGCGAGCTGACCGACATCTGCTCGCGGCTGCAGGAGGCCGACATCCGCGTACGGCAACCGCTCGGCCAGGGCCGCCTCGCCTCGCTCGTGCACTCGATGTACGACCCGGACCACCCCATCGACCACATCCAGGCGATGACGAAGCGCAACGCCTGGCCCGCCGAGCTCGACGCCATGGAGCCCACCTACCTCCAGGCCAAGACCCGCGAGTCCTCGACCCGCGCCCCCTGGTGCCACTCCACAGCCTGGGTGAAGGAGTGGCCGATGACGCCCGTCGGCGTCAACTTCCTCGCCCCGCTGCTCGTCCACACCCCGGACGTGATCCGCACGGTGGCCGTGACGATGGACCTCGAACCCACCGAGGTCGCCATCGAGCGGATGCTGACCGAGAAGACGAACGACGAGGCGGAGGCCAGCCGCCAGGCCAAGATGAACCGGACGGTCGACCCCCGCGACATCGCCTCGCACTCCCGCCTCGACCAGCGCGGCGAGGACCTGGCGAGCGGCGCGGCGGGCGTCAACCTGGTCGGGTACATCACGGTCTCGTCCCGTTCCCCGGAGGCCCTGGCGCGCGACAAGCGCACCATCCGCGCCTCCGCCGGCAAGTCGTATCTGAAGCTGGAGTGGTGCGACCGCGAGCACCACAGGGCCTTCGTCAATACGCTGCCGTTCGCGACCGGCATCCGACGCTAGACGTAGAGGCAGGCTGCCCAGATGCGGGATCCGCTGACCATCCTCACGGACGCCTTCACCGCCTTCCTCTTCGGGAAGGTCGAGACGACCAGGCTTCCGGTGCGCACGTCGACGGGGCAGGCCCAGGCGGTCTACCTCCCCACGGCCGCGCCGGGCCTCGGCGACTCGGGCGTCATCATCGGTCGTGAGGTGTACTCCGGCAAGGGGTACATCTACGACCCGTTCCAGCTGTACGGGCAGCAGCTGCCCGCACCGCACTGGCTGGTGCTCGGCGAGTCCGGCAACGGCAAGTCGGCCCTGGAGAAGACGTACGTCCTGCGGCAGCTGCGCTTCAAGGACCGCCAGGTCGTCGTCCTCGACGCACAGGGCGAGGACGGCGTCGGCGAGTGGAACCTCATCGCCCAGGAGCTGGGGATAACTCCCATCCGCCTCGACCCGACGGCGGCCCTGGACATGGGCATCCGCCTGAACCCGCTGGACCCGGCGATCACGACGACGGGCCAGCTGGCGCTGCTCCGCACGATCATCGAGGTCGCGATGGGGCACGGCCTGGACGAGCGCTCCGGCTTCGCCCTGAAGGTCGCGCACGCGTACGTCAACGAGACCATCGTGGAGCGCCAGCCCGTCCTGACCGACATCGTCGAGCAGCTGCGCCACCCCGAGCCGGAGTCGGCCGAGGCCATGAACGTGGCCATAGACGACGTACGGGCCTGGGGCCTGGACGTGGCGCTGGTCCTGGACCGGCTCGTCGACGGTGACCTGCGCGGCATGTTCGACGGCCCGACGACGGTGGGCATCGACCTCGACGCCCCCCTCATCGTCTTCGACCTCTCCCACATCGACCGGAACTCCATCGCGATGCCGATCCTGATGGCGATCGTGGGTGTGTGGCTGGAGCACACGTGGATCCGGCCCGACCGCAAGAAGCGCATCTTCCTGGTGGAGGAGGCGTGGCACATCATCAACTCCCCCTTCGTCGCGCAGCTGTTCCAGCGGCTGCTGAAGTTCGGGCGGCGCCTCGGCCTGTCGTTCGTGGCGGTGGTGCACCACTTGAGCGACGTCGTGGACGGGGCCGCGGCCAAGGAGGCGGCCGCGATCCTGAAGATGGCGTCGACCCGGACGATCTATGCCCAGAAGGCGGACGAGGCGCGGGCGACGGGACGGGTGCTGGGGCTGCCGAGGTGGGCGGTGGAGATCATCCCGACCCTCACCCCCGGCATCGCGGTCTGGGACGTCAACGGCAACGTCCAGGTGGTCAAACACCTGATCACGGAGACGGAACGCCCCCTGGTCTTCACCGACCGCGCGATGACGGAGTCGTCGGCGGACCTCGTCCACGACGTACCGGCGGACGACGCGATGCGGGCGGCGGAGCTGGAGGCGGCGGAACGGGCGGCGTACATGGAGCAGCATGCGGGATGAGTGGGAGCGGGGCCGGAGCCGGGACCCGTACGGGCGGCCCCCGCACGAACGGTCCCCGCAGGGGAGCCCTCAACGGGGCGTGCCCGACGGGTTGTTGGTGGGGTTCCTGGCCCTCCTGCTCGGGGCCACGGTGCTCGTCTGGTCGGCCACGAACCTCGCGGGGCGCTTCGCGCGGGGTTCGTGGCCGGAGAAGGTCTCCTTCGGCCACACGCCCCCGGCCGTACGCCATCTGATCGGCCGGCCGCACGACGTCGCGGGCGCCTGGCCGGACACGCCACCGGGGCAGCTCTCGGGGTACGGCCTCTTCTGGGGCCTGTTCATCGGCCAGCTCCTGATCCTGATCGTGCTGACCATCTTCGTGATGGGGACGGTGGCGAGGTGGCGGGCGGTCCGGAGGCTCCGCCGGGAGTCGGAACCGCCCCCACCCGACGCGACCCCACGATCCTCCCTGCGCGCCGGAGGCACGGAGGGAGGCGAGGTCCCCGCCCAGCCCACGCGTGCCGGAGGCACGGAGATGATGGGCGAAGTTCCCGGCCGACCCACGCGTGCCGGAGGCACGGAGATGATGGGCGAAGTTCCCGCCCACCCCACCCGTGCCGGAGGCACGGAGCTCCGGGCCGAAAGGGTGGGCGGGTGGGAAAACCGCGCCGGAGGCGCGGGGTACGGCCCCCCGGTGCTGAGCCCAGAACCGGAGACCCCCCGCGCCGGAGGCGCGGAGAACAGCACCGACCCCCCGCTCCCCCAGCCGGGAGGCCCCCGCGCCGGAGGCGCGGCGAACAGCACCGACCCCCCGCTCCCCCACCCAAACCGCACCCTGATCCTCGGCAGCCCGACGACCCGTCGCCCCCTGGCCGTGGAGGCCGTCCGGGACGCCGAGGGCGCCGCCCTCGTCCTGACCTCCGACCCCACCCTGTGGGCCGAGACGAAGGACGCCCGGGCCAAACTCGGCCCCGTCCTGCTCTACGACCCCGCCCACCTGTGCGACACCCCGGCCCGCCTGCACTGGTCCCCCACCGCCGGCTGCCAGGACAAGGAGACGGCCGACCAGCGCGCCGCCGCACTCATCGCGCCGATAAGACCGGCCGCGAAGCTGGACGCCGCCGTGGCCGACACGGCGCACATCCTGATGCGCAGCTTCCTGCACGCCGCCGCGGTGGGCGACAAGCCCATGAAGGTCGTGCACCGCTGGTCGCAGGGCACCCAGGTCCAGGAGGCGGTCCGCATCCTCCGTACGCACCCCAAGGCGTCGTCCGGCGCCGCGGGCGAACTGGAAGCGGCCCTCACCGGATACCCCGAACGGCGCGACATCGCGCAGGAGTTGACGGCTCGCGCCCTCTCCGCGCTTTTCACGGTCCACGTACGCGAGTCCTGCACGCCGAACCGAACTGATGCCCTCACCCTGGATTCCTTCGTCGATGAAGGGGGCACGCTTTTTGTGGTGGGTGAGGCGATCGAGGATCCCAAGTCCCACCAGGGCCCGGGTGCCATGCCACTGCTCACGGCACTCGCCTCCAGCGTGGTCGAGCACGGCCGGCGCATGGCCGAACGGTCATCCTCCGGTCGGCTCGACCCACCAATGACGCTCGTCCTGGAGGATGTCGCCGCGGTGGCGCCGCTGCCCCAGCTGCCGGAGCTGCTCGCCGGCGGCAAGGACCGCGGCCTGCCGACCCTGGCCCTGCTCCGCTCCCGGGAACAGGGCAGGGCCCGCTGGCCGGACAGCGAACTCCCGGCGACGTAAGGGCGTCACGACCTCCCGGCGACGCAAGGTCGCCACGACCTCCCGGGACTCGGCCCCACGCCCACGCTCCCGTCCCGGCTACCTGACCACCCGGCCGGAACCCGACCTCCAGCCTCCCGGCACCCGCGGGCCCCGCCACTCCTCCCCGGCCCCCGCACCCGCGGGCCCCGTCGTCACCCCTCCCCGGCCCCCCGCACCCCGTACAGCCGCAGGAAGATCCCCACCCCCTCCCGCACGAGCTCCTCGACCGTCTCGTCCTCCAACGGCAGCGCCCCGAAGTACGACTCGGCCGTCACCATGCCGCCCACCAGGAACGCGAAGTGCCGCGCCGCCTTGCGCGCGTTCGCCTCGTCGACGGCCAGCAGCCCCTGCCGCCCGAGCTCCAACAGCCAGCGCCCCAGGGCCTCCTGGGACGCCCGCGGCCCGATCCGCTGCCACTCCTCAAGGACGCTCGCGGGCAGCCGTCCGCCCTCCGGAATGATCTGGCGTACGACGGAGAAGTGCCCGGGGTGCGCCGCGCCCTGCCCGGCCCAGTCGCGGGCGAGGTCCAGGAGGTCCTCGTCGATGTCGCGGATCTTGCGCAGATGCCGTTCGAAGAGCGTCTCCGCGGCCTCCGTCACCGATGCCGCGCTCTCCAGCAGCACGGCACGGAAGAGGCCCTCCTTGTCGCCGAAGTGGTTGTAGATGGTGCGCGTGGAGACACCGGCCTCGGCGGCGATGGCGTCGATGCTCGCCCGCGTGTAGCCCTCGCGGCCGAAGACGGTGCGGGCACCGCTCGTGATGGCCCTGCGTTTCTCCAACATCCCCTTGCGCAGAGGCTTCTGCCCCTCTTCACCCTGTTCCGTCCTGCTCGCCATCTCACCTCTCCCAGAAAAATTACAATGACCGTTGTAATAACTACAACGCTCGTTGTACTTTACTCGCATGCCTACCGAGACCGCTCCGCAGGCCCCGCAACCCGTCCGCAGGGGCCGTCCCGTCCTGACCCTCCTCGTCGTCCTCCTCGGCATGTTCACACTGCCGATGGCGATGTCCGGCACCACCGTGGCCCTGCCCCGCATCGGTTCCGACCTCGACGCGTCGGGCGCGGCCCTCCAGTGGGTGGTCGTCGGCTACTTCCTCGCCGCCTCGTCCTTCATGCTCGTCGCGGGTTCGCTCGGCGACATCTTCGGCCGCCGCCGCGTCCTCACGGCGGGCGCCACGCTCTACACCGCGGGCACCCTGGGTTCCGCGCTCGCCCACCACATCCTGCTCCTGGACGCCGCCCGGCTCCTCTCGGGCATTGGCGCCGCGGGCGTCATGGCGAGCGGCGGCTCCCTGCTCGCGGCGACCTTCACCGGACCGGCCAGGACCAGGGTGTTCGCCGCCCTCGGGACCACGGCGGGCGTCGGCCTCGCCACCGGCCCCACCTTCTCCGGCTGGATGGTGGACGGCCTCGGCTGGCGCACCACGTTCCTCGTCTTCGCCGCCGCCGGAGCCCTCATCGTCACCGGCACCCGCTTCCTCGCCGAGTCCCGCGCCGACACCCCGCCGCACGTCGACAAGGCCGGCGCCGCCACCTTCATCGGCGGCCTCTCCCTGACCCTGTTCGCCGTCACGCAGGGCTCCAAGTCCGGCTGGGGATCAGTGAGTACGCTGCTGCCGCTCGCCGTCGGCCTGGCCCTGCTCACCGCCTTCGTACGCGTCGAGAAGCGCCTCGCCACGACCGGCGGCCAGCCGATCCTCGACCTCTCCCTGACCCGCAACCCCGCCTTCCTCGGCTGGTCCCTCGGCGCCTTCGGACTCGGCGCGGGCACCACCGGCGTCCTGGTCTTCCTGCCCACCTACCTCCAGGGCACCAGCGGCACCACGGCACGCGACGCGGGCCTGATCCTCCTGCTGATGACCGTCCCCGTACTCGCCCTGCCCCCGCTCGGCGCCCGCCTGGTCAACCGGAGCGTCCCCGCCCGCCACCTGCTCGTCCTGTCCCTGCTCCTGATCGCCGCGGGCAACAGCTGGCTGACCACCCTCCACCCCGGCATCTCCACGGCCTCGCTCGCCGGGCCCCTGCTGACCATCGGCGCCGGTCAGGGCCTGTCCCTCGGCATCATCGACGCCCAGGCGCTCGGCCTGGTCGAGCCCGCGAAGGTCGGCATGGCCTCGGGCTTCCTCAACACGGTCCGCGGCGGCACCGGCGCCGTCATGCTCACCCTCTTCGGCGCGCTGCTGCTCGCCCTGGTGGAGGCCCGGGTCGGTTCGGCGGAGCTCGCGGGCCGCGTGACGGCCGGCGCGGGCGGTCACGCCGACCGGTTCACCGAGGCCTGGCGGATCACGCTCTGGACCGTGGCGGGCCTCGTCGCCGGGCTCGCGCTCCTGGTCCAGCGGCTGCTGCGGGGGCGTACGGGGGTGTCAGGGGCGCCCATCTCACCCATCCGGCCGGAGGCGACGCCCGTACCTGCTCCCGTCCCCACACCCGCCCCCGTACCCACACCCGCACCCGCACCCGCACCTGTGGCGCAGACGCGCTGACCGCCGCACGAACCCTGTACCGACTCCCTCACCAACTCCCAAGGAGCAAGCCATGTCCACCACGCCGCACACCACCACGTCTCGCACCACCACGTCTCGCACCACCACCCCCCTCCGCCTCGCCGTCATCATCGGCTCCACCCGTGACGGCCGCTTCGGCCCCACCGTCGCCGGCTGGTTCACCGCCCTCGCCGAGCGCCACACCGGCTTCGACCTGGACGTCATCGACGTCGCCGACCTCGAACTGCCTTCGAACCAACCCGGTTGGGGCGCCGAACGCACCCCCGCCCTCGCCGCACTCGCCGAGCGGGTCGACGCCGCCGACGCGTACGTCGTCGTCACCCCGGAGTACAACCACAGCTTCCCGGCCGCCCTGAAGCACTTCATCGACCTGCACCGCGTCGAGTGGGCGGCCAAGCCGGTCGCGTTCGTCTCCTACGGCGGCCTCGGCGGTGGCCTGCGCGCCGTCGAACAGCTCCGCCTGGTCTTCGCCGAGCTGCACTGCGCGACCATCCGCGACGGGGTCAGCTTCCACAACGGCTGGGACCACTTCGGGGAAGACGGCCGGGCACACGAGGAGAACGGCGCGGCCGGCGCCGCCAAGGTCATGCTCGACCAACTGGCCTGGTGGGCAAGGGCCCTGCGCACGGCCCGCACGGAGAACCCGTACTAGAACCGCCTTGCCGGAGCATCCGCGACGAGGGGCCGCCCGGCGGCAGGGGCGGCCCCTCCACGTCGGGGTCACGTCCTACCCCGGTACTACGCCCGCCCCGCACATCCCGACCCCGGTCCGACGCCCCGCGCCACCACGCACGCCAGCATCGAAGACATGATCAGGGCATACGGATTGACCAAACGCTACGGCGACAAGACCGTCGTCGACGACCTCGGCTTCGAGGTCCTCCCCGGCACCGTCACCGGCTTCCTCGGCCCCAACGGCGCGGGCAAGTCCACCACCATGCGGATGCTCCTCGGCCTCGACGCCCCCACCCGCGGCCGCGCCACCGTCGGCGGCCGCGCCTACGCCACCCACCCCGCGCCCCTCCACGAGGTCGGCGCCCTCCTGGAGGCCCGCTCGGTCCACCCGGGCCGCTCCGCGTACCACCACCTGATGGCGCTCGCCCACACCCACTCCATCCCGAAGAGCCGCGTGGACGCCGTCCTGGAACTCGCGGGCATCCACGAAGTCGCCCGCAGGCGCGTCAAAGGCTTCTCCCTCGGCATGGGCCAGCGCCTGGGCATCGCCGCCGCCCTGCTCGGCGACCCCGCCACCGTCATCCTCGACGAGCCGGTCAACGGCCTCGACCCCGAGGGCGTCCTGTGGATCCGCACCCTCCTCAAGTCCCTCGCCGCCGAGGGCCGCACGGTCCTGGTCTCCTCCCACCTCATGAGCGAGATGGCGCTGACCGCCGAGCACCTGATCATCATCGGCCGCGGCAGACTCCTCGCGGACACCACCGTCGAACGCTTCGTACGCGAGTCGGGCACCGGAGCGGTCAAGGTCGTCACCCCCGAGGCGGGCCGCCTGACCGAGCTGCTCGCGGGCCCCGGCGTCCGGTTCTCCAGCGACGCCTCCGGTGTCCTGGACGTGCGCGGCACGGACGCCGAGCACATCGGCCGTACCGCCGCCGCCCACGGCATCCCCCTCTTCGAACTCACGCCGCACGCCGCGTCGTTGGAGCAGGCGTTCATGGACCTCACCCGCGACTCCGTCGAATACGTCGCCACACCGAACGCCCCATACACGCCGAACGCCCCAGCCACCCACCAGCCCCACCCGCAAGGAGCCGCGGCATGAGCACGCTCACCACCACCGGGCCCGCCCACCGCACCGAGGCCCCTGTCCCCACTCCCCCGTACCGCCTGAGCGCCAAGGGCATCCTCCGCTCCGAGTGGCACAAGCTGTGGACGCTCCGCTCCACCTGGATCACCCTGGTCACCGCGAGCGCCCTCGTCCTCGCCGTCGGCATCACCATGGGCGCCACCTACGACGGCGACGACTCCGAGATCGACACGATCGTCTTCACCCTCTTCGGCACCCAGCTCTCCCAGATCTGCCTCGCCGTCCTCGGCATCCTCGTCACCGCGGGCGAGTACTCGACGGGCCTGATCCGGGCGTCCCTCTCCGCCGTCCCGACCCGCCTGCCCGTCCTGTGGTCCAAAGCGGGCATCTTCACGGCGGTCGCCTTCACCGTGTCGTTCGTGACGAACGTCGTCACCTTCCTCGCGGCCCAGATCTGGCTCTCGGACTCGGACAAGGCCCTCTCCCTCACCGACTCCGGCGTGCTCGGCGCCCTCGCGAGCAGCGCCGTCGCCCTGACCCTGCTCAGCCTGATCGCGCTGGGCCTCGGCGCCCTGTTCCGCTCGGTCCCCGGCGCCATCGGCGCGTTCGTCGGCGCGGTCCTGATCCTGCCGGAGGTCCTTTCGATGCTGCCGTTCGGCGCCGTGGACACCGTCGTCAGGCACTTCCCCGCCCAGGCGGCGAGCTCGCTCGGCTCGATCTCCCGGGTGGAGAACACCGTCGCGCCGGGCACCGCCCTGGTCGCCCTCGCCCTCTGGGCCGCCGCGATCCTCGCCGGGGCGTCCGTCCTGCTCAAGCGGCGCGACGTATGAACCCACGCGGGAATCCCGTACCGGCCCGAGGGGCCCCTGCACGAGGATGAGGACGTGACCGAGCCGCACCCCCTCACCCAGTTCCTCCAGCGCTCGACCCAGCGGGTGCGCGCCTTCGACCGGCGGCGCCCGCTCGTCTGGGATCTGCTGGTCACCGGCTTCTTCGTGAGCGCCGCCCTCGTCGACGCGAGCGGCGGCTGGCGCACCGTCGCGCCCAACGCGGACGTACCGGTCCCGCTCGTCCTCGCGATGACCACCGGCCTCTCGCTGCCGCTGCTGTGGCGCCGCCGCCACCCGATGGCGGTCCTCACGGTGATGGTGGCCACGGGCCTGGTCAGCAGCTGGACCGGCGCCATGCTGCAGGCGTCCCTCATCCAGATGGTGGTCCTGTTCAGCATCGCGATGCGTCTGCCGCTCATCACGCTGGGGCGGGCGGGCCTGATGATGACGGCGCCGCTCGTGGTGGGCGCCGTCCGCTATCCCGAGGGCAGCTGGAACCAGCAGATCATCCCGTACGTATGGGCGTACGCTCTCGTCGCTCTGCTCGGCATCGCGGTACGCTCACGCCAGGACTACACCCGCGCCCTCGTCGAACGCGCCCGCCAGCTGGAGGTCGAGCGCGACCAGCAGGCCCAGCTCGCCGCCGCCGCCGAACGCACCCGCATCGCCCGCGAGATGCACGACATCATCGGCCACAATCTCTCCGTCATCACCGGCCTCGCGGACGGCGGTTCGTACGCCGCCGCCAAATCCCCCGAGCGCGCGGGCCAGGCGCTCGCCGCCATCGGCACCACCAGCCGCCAGGCCCTCGCCGAACTCCGCCGCCTCCTGGACGTCCTGCGCGACGACGCCCCCGCCACGGCCGAACTCGCCCCGCAACCGGCGCTGACCGACCTCGACCAGCTCATCGACGGCGTACGGGCCGCGGGCCTGCCGGTACGCCACACCCTGCGCGGCCACCCCGAATCGGTGGGCGCCGGGCGTCAGTTGACCGTCTACCGCGTCGTCCAGGAAGCCCTGACGAACACCCTCAAGCACGCCGGCCCCGACGCCACGGCCACCGTCGGCGTCACCTACGGGACCGACGGCGTCACCGTCGAGATCACGGACACGGGCGAGACGGCCATCTTCGGCTCCCGCTCCGGCTCCGGCAGCGGTCGCGGCCTGACGGGAATGCGCGAGCGAACATCGTTGTACGGCGGCACACTTGAGGCGGGGCCGCGCCCCCATCCGCCAGGCGGCTGGCGGGTACACCTCCATCTCCCGAAGGACGACGACACCCCGTGACGACCGTGCTCATCGTCGACGACCAGCCCATGCAGCGCTTCGGCTTCCGCATGCTCCTGGAGAGCCAGGACGACATGACGGTGGCGGGCGAGGCCGGCAACGGCAGCGAGGCGGTTCGCATGACGGCCGAACTCCACCCGGACGTGGTCCTGATGGACATCCGCATGCCCGGCCTCGACGGCATCGAGGCGACACGTCGCATCGTCGCGTCGGGCGCCCGCACCCGCGTCCTGATCCTCACCACGTTCGACCTCGACGAGTACGCGTACGCGGGTCTGCGCGCGGGAGCGTCCGGCTTCCTCATCAAGGACGCCCTCCCCGAGGAACTCCTCTCCGGAATCCGCGCGGTCGCCTCGGGCGACGCGGTGGTGGCCCCGAGCCTGACCCGCCGGCTCCTCGACACGTACGCGGATCAGCTGCCGTCAGTGGGCACGGCCCCGTCCGACCCGGCCGACGACCCGCGCCTGTCCGCCCTCACACACCGGGAACGCGAAATCCTCACGGTCATAGGCCAGGGCTGGACGAACGCGGAGATCGCTTCTCGTCTGCACCTCGCGGAATCAACGGTGAAGACGCACGTGGGCCGCATCCTCGCGAAGACAGGAACGCGGGACCGGGTGCAAGCGGTCATTCTGGCGTACGACACGAAATTGGTGAGCCCGTCGTAGTCGGCGGCGGACGGAAAGAGAAGAAACACCCAGAACGCAGAAAACCCCCGCACCAATGGTGCGGGGGTTCCCCTTTTCTCTAAAATGAGTTCGGCGGCGTCCTACTCTCCCACAGGGTCCCCCCTGCAGTACCATCGGCGCTGTGAGGCTTAGCTTCCGGGTTCGGAATGTAACCGGGCGTTTCCCTCACGCTATGACCACCGAAACACTATGAAACTGTCAACCGCACCGCAGTCGTGGCCCGACATACGGGGTTGTTCGTGGTTTCAGAACCAACACAGTGGACGCGAGCAACTGAGGACAAGCCCTCGGCCTATTAGTACCAGTCACCTCCACCCGTTACCGGGCTTCCAGATCTGGCCTATCAAC